>NZ_AEKT01000038.1 GCF_000193635.1 Weissella cibaria KACC 11862
AAATGGGACTGAGAGGACTCGAACCTCCGACCTCACCCTTATCAGGGGTGCGCTCTAACCAGCTGAGCTACAGTCCCATGAGATTCGACTCTCTTGTCTTGTTT
>NZ_AEKT01000037.1 GCF_000193635.1 Weissella cibaria KACC 11862
ATCAAGCTAGTTCTTGATGCAAAAACATTTGCGAAGTCAATTCGCTAGTAAATTCGTTTAACTTCTGTTAAACAACAAAAATTGAGTTATACTCAAACTTCAAATTGAGAGTTTGATCCTGGCTCAGGATGAACGCTGGCGGCGTGCCTAATACATGCAAGTCGAACGCTTTGTGGTTCAACTGATTTGAAGAGCTTGCTCAGATATGACGATGGACATTGCAAAGAGTGGCGAACGGGTGAGTAACACGTGGGAAACCTACCTCTTAGCAGGGGATAACATTTGGAAACAGATGCTAATACCGTATAACAATAGCAACCGCATGGTTGCTACTTAAAAGATGGTTCTGCTATCACTAAGAGATGGTCCCGCGGTGCATTAGTTAGTTGGTGAGGTAATGGCTCACCAAGACGATGATGCATAGCCGAGTTGAGAGACTGATCGGCCACAATGGGACTGAGACACGGCCCATACTCCTACGGGAGGCAGCAGTAGGGAATCTTCCACAATGGGCGAAAGCCTGATGGAGCAACGCCGCGTGTGTGATGAAGGGTTTCGGCTCGTAAAACACTGTTGTAAGAGAAGAATGACATTGAGAGTAACTGTTCAATGTGTGACGGTATCTTACCAGAAAGGAACGGCTAAATACGTGCCAGCAGCCGCGGTAATACGTATGTTCCAAGCGTTATCCGGATTTATTGGGCGTAAAGCGAGCGCAGACGGTTATTTAAGTCTGAAGTGAAAGCCCTCAGCTCAACTGAGGAATTGCTTTGGAAACTGGATGACTTGAGTGCAGTAGAGGAAAGTGGAACTCCATGTGTAGCGGTGAAATGCGTAGATATATGGAAGAACACCAGTGGCGAAGGCGGCTTTCTGGACTGTAACTGACGTTGAGGCTCGAAAGTGTGGGTAGCAAACAGGATTAGATACCCTGGTAGTCCACACCGTAAACGATGAGTGCTAGGTGTTTGAGGGTTTCCGCCCTTAAGTGCCGCAGCTAACGCATTAAGCACTCCGCCTGGGGAGTACGACCGCAAGGTTGAAACTCAAAGGAATTGACGGGGACCCGCACAAGCGGTGGAGCATGTGGTTTAATTCGAAGCAACGCGAAGAACCTTACCAGGTCTTGACATCCCTTGACAACTCCAGAGATGGAGCGTTCCCTTCGGGGACAAGGTGACAGGTGGTGCATGGTTGTCGTCAGCTCGTGTCGTGAGATGTTGGGTTAAGTCCCGCAACGAGCGCAACCCTTATTACTAGTTGCCAGCATTTAGTTGGGCACTCTAGTGAGACTGCCGGTGACAAACCGGAGGAAGGTGGGGATGACGTCAAATCATCATGCCCCTTATGACCTGGGCTACACACGTGCTACAATGGCGTATACAACGAGTTGCCAACCCGCGAGGGTGAGCTAATCTCTTAAAGTACGTCTCAGTTCGGATTGTAGGCTGCAACTCGCCTACATGAAGTCGGAATCGCTAGTAATCGCGGATCAGCACGCCGCGGTGAATACGTTCCCGGGTCTTGTACACACCGCCCGTCACACCATGAGAGTTTGTAACACCCAAAGCCGGTGGGGTAACCTTCGGGAGCCAGCCGTCTAAGGTGGGACAGATGATTAGGGTGAAGTCGTAACAAGGTAGCCGTAGGAGAACCTGCGGCTGGATCACCTCCTTTCTAAGGAAAATCGGAAACCTACACATTCATTGAAACGATATTCAGTTTTGAGTGATTTACACTC
>NZ_AEKT01000036.1 GCF_000193635.1 Weissella cibaria KACC 11862
CAGTCCTACAACCCCAAAGTGCAAGCACTTTGGTTTGGGCTCTACCGATTTCGCTCGCCGCTACTGACGGTATCGATTTTTCTTTCTATTCCTGTTGCTAATGAGATGTTTCAGTTCACAACGTCTACCTTCAACCTAACTATATATTCATTAGGTGATAACTTGCATAACAAGTTGGGTTCCCCCATTCGGAAATCTCCGGATCAAAGCTTACTTACAGCTCCCCGAAGCATATCGGTGTTAGTCCCGTCCTTCATCGGCTCCTAGTGCCAAGGCATCCACCATGCGCCCTTAATAACTTAACCTATCAACTTTC
>NZ_AEKT01000035.1 GCF_000193635.1 Weissella cibaria KACC 11862
AACTAAAAAATTCTTTAGTAAACTAACTTTACAAAGATTTTTATCTATTAAAAAAGTAGCAATCAACGATTGCTACTTCAGAAAAGCGGACGACGGGAATCGAACCCGCATTCCCAGCTTGGAAGGCTGGAGCACTAGCCATTGTACTACATCCGCACATATTACATGTTATTGCCTCAACAACATATAATATATTACACGTTAGTATTGAAACCGTCAACCCTTTAATTAATTTTATTCTGCTAACAAACTAACAAATCTAAATTTTTCAGCACGATTATCTTGTAAAAAATCATTCAGATCCTTGAAATTTGAGAAAATCTGGGTAATGTAATTATCCTTACGACGAGCTGGCATAACCCCATACCAGTTTAAATCAGTCATTTTATCATACCGGGTATTATCCATGAATACACCAATGACCTTTTGAACAGTGAGTTTAAAGTCTGGAAATTGCTGTGATGTTCGATGTGCAATCCCAACAGCCTCGTCGTAATCTGGGGCAGCCGTTAATAACGTGTCGATTTCGTCACCAATCATGCGAACTGCATACCAGGTGTGCTCTTCACTCGTTAATTCATCGATTGGGGTATAGTTTTCTTCAGCCATATGTGTAACCTCCTTCACCGTCATTAATGTTGTCTAAAAATATAGCACGTCTTCGAAATTTTGCAAAAGAAAAACGTGTCCAGAATGAACACGTTTTTCAAGATATTACAACTTACCGTGACGATTTTCGCCAAGTGTAAATAGTACCCAAGCCAAGACACCAAAGAAAATTGGTCCTGCGACCGTCCAGATTCCACCGAACAGATCACCAGTTTGGAATGGTGAGATAATCGTCAAAATGATTGAAATGATCGTCAATGCTTCGACTAGAATTGTAATAATCCAAGTAACCGTTTGACTCTTATAGAACACAAATGGTCGTTCAACATCATTGAGACGCTTAAACAATGGGAAAGCTGCAACCAGGAAGACATATGGTAGTGTTGATGACACATTACCCATATTTGTCAAAACCAAGTAAAGCTGCGTAGCACTCTTTCCACCGAATGAAATCAAAATGATTAGAATTGAAACTAGGATTGCTTGTGACCAGACTGCAACTGCCGGCACGTCATGCTTGTTCAAAGCAATGAACTTCTTTGGCCAAACTTCCTTGGGTGAACCCAAAATGAATGACTTCAAAGGCGCGTACGTCAAGACAAAGAATGAACCAACGTAAGCAAAGAACATTGAAATACCAGCAAAGCGGGCAAAAATCGATCCAAGCAAGACGCCACCAGCATGACTCATGCCAAATGCATCGCCTAATTGTGTACCAAGGTTATTCATCAAGACGTACGTGATGTTTCCCAAATTAACACTCTTATCACCAGCGATTTGTGCCCAATTAGATGAGGCACCCCAAAGCAAAATCGAGATAGCGTAACCAAGACCAATAATTGTTGTCGCAATTAGAGCGGCCTTTGGGTATGTCTTTTCGGCGTTATCAACGTCCTCCATGATACCACCCATTTGCTCCAAGCCAGCGTAGGCAAAAATAGCATACAAAGCGAATGAAATCATTTGCCCAATTGTCTTGTAGTCAGGATTACCTGAAACAAAGAATGAGTGCCAACGTAATGGCTCAGCAAAGTGGCCACCGTGACCGATTAGTACGGCAATTGAGGCCAATACCAGAATAACGTTCAAGGCCATTACAAACATACCACCAATGGCTGAAATACGTGAAATTGACTTAACACCACGGGTGACAAAGAAAGCAACCACAACGACGAAGACAACCGCAAGTACCCCAACTGTTTGGCCACCATTCATACCAAATAGTGACCACGTGGTCGTCATGTCTTTACCGAAGATCAACGTTGACAATGGAATCCAGACTTTTTGTGAGACTGAAATCATCCAGATAATCCATGAGGCAAGTCCGATGAACGTCGCAATGAACGCGATCTTCTTACCAAGTGATCGTTCCATCCATGAGTAGATACCTCCTTTAGCATCTTTAAATGATGCCCCAAATTCAGCATACATCATTGATGTTGGGAGGAAGAATAGCAATGCTCCCAGGATGTACCAAATAATTGCCGCGTAGCCCATACGTGCGAACGCAACTGGACCATTGGCAAACCCAAAGATGGTGGTAAACATCATCATGACAAGGGCGCCAAGGCCAATACGTTTCTTATCCATGAGAAAACTCCTTAAATATTCGATTATCGTTTATGAAAAATTCATAAATATACAGATAGGTATTTTACGCTTGTTTCCAGGTCATGACAATTCAACTCGTGAAATCAAATCGAAATGCCATTCGATTACAATCGTATTTTCATAAACAACAAAATTGAAACAAAGAAATCATTGTTATTCAATTGAAACACTTGACTGTTTTTTAATATGTGAAACAATAGATACATTAGTAATTACATGAATTGAGGGAATTCCATGACTGTCACGGTATACTCATTTTCTCACCGCACATCAGCGCTTAATGCGTTAAAGTCGGTTGAGAGTTTTTTCGAACGTAACAACTTGGCATATGAATTGGTTCAATTAAAAGACTCATCTGCCCTCCCCGTTTCTATCCCAACAATGCGTGCTATTTGCGCTGCCGAGGATCCAGAAGCGACTATTTTCAAAAATCCACGCGGGATGTCAATTGATGATTGGACCATCAATGATGTCATTGCTAGTCCTAACAAGTCATTGAAGTCACCACTGACAGTTGAGACGAACGACGCTGGTGAAGTTATCCACGTTATGGCAGGTATTAATGAAGACATGCTCGGGTTGTTTATTCCGCGCGATCGTCGTAAGAATGAGCTTCAGGCACTGCTACAAAAGTCTGCCGAGCTAGACGAAACTGAAGATTAAACATAAAAAGCACCACTTAACAAGTATTGTTAAGTGGTGCTTTTTATTACTTGATATCCAAAGCGGCTAGACGATAAGTTGTGATAACCGCATTCAAGCTTCGTGCATATGACGAACTTGTTGCGTACGTTCCTGTTAACGCCTTTGTTTCGTCGTAATAAGAACTCGTATTCTCTAGCCAAGTTCCCGAGTACATATCATGATTGCGCAACAAACTAGCATTAGCAATCATACTATCAACGGCTGAATCATAGCGAGCAAACGCAGCCGTCACTCGGACGGTTTTACCATCAACTTCTTCGTTAGTTGGTAAATCAACGCTATCCTGCCCATCAACGGCTTTAATCCCGAAATAATTGTGATAGACAGAGGCTAATGATGAGCGTCCAAAGTCCGATTCTAGTGCGGCTTGGGCCATCAAGACGGATGGACGCACACCATATGAAATGGCCACACGTTGTGCATCTGGCGCAATCGTATTAAAGAACGTTTCTGCATCGTCAGCTTCCTTATTCCAAAGCGTCGCGCGGATATCAAACTTACCATCCGTCATCTTAGGCATTGCCGCCGCGGGTAACGTACCATTTGCTAATGGTGACTCTGGAATCGGACTCGCTTCAGTTGTCCCCTTTGCTAGTTTCGCGACATGAATTGAAACTGAGCTTGACGAAAACTTAACCGGACCGACTGTCATGTCCATCTTGTCGAGATCCGTTGAAAAAGCATCCAAGTCAAAATCTTGGGTAGCAGGTTTTTGTTGTACTTTTTTATCTGCGTGTACAGTTAGCGTTGACGCCACACCAGCGCTAAATAGCGTCAGTGGCACGACAGCTAACAGGATTTTTTTCTTAAAAGGCCAGGCCATAATAAATGTTCCCCTATTTAATATCAATACATAAATTATAACGCGCTTCTGCGTAAAACAGGTGTGATAACCATGACAAAATCAAGAACTATCACGATATAATCAATTCAAATTTACTTTATGAGGTGAATTTGTTGACAATTGATTCAATATCTTTAATAACCAACGACATTGTACCGTCCGGATTATTTACAAATTCCACCTTACTGCGGTCTTGATAAATATCCATCGGAATGGCAATTTCAATCCCTGAGTCTAATTTGAAACGTTGGAGCCGGTATTTCTTTTCATAACGTTCCACATTTGGCACGGCAATTTCAGTTTCAATCTCTTTGTCTGCAATGACTTCTTGGTAAGCCTGTTTGGCGGAAATATTACCCTTAAAAACTGCCTCGGCAATATCAGCGGTATTAATTTGACCATCTTCCTGAACGGAATCAAAAATCGCGCTCTGGGTGGCAGCCATTGCTTCGTGTTCAGGCACATCAAACTTATCAGCAACTGTTTTTACGGCTCGCTTGATTGTTTTGATATTGTCTTTAGTAGAAACCTCGGGCTCCAATTGCAAAAAACGTTCTGAAAAATAATTGATGCGGTGACCATCAATCAAGTATTGCTTTTCAACCAACATATAATCGCCCGTCATTAAGTTAACAATAATACCTTCATCCGCTTTTTGATTAGCACCCGGCAAGACGGCCTGGTTAAGCACTAAGTTGTTAACAAGTTGATCATCACGATAGTCCACGATGTGGGCGTAACGTGGCGCAAAATTTAACTTAATGAGGCCGAAAAAGTCGTCAGTCCCTTCAGCAAATTCAAAACTTAATAAGTCACCAGCCGGTACGGCCTCACTAGCGGCAATATTATCAAATAATTTTTCAGCCAATTGTGTCGTCTTTTCGGCAAACGTTAGCCCATTATTATCATCAATTGTTTGCGCCAGATAATCTTCACCGGTTAATGTGCCTGGCTTATAATCACCGGTCTGAAATTTTAGAATGATTTTTTCCAGATAATCGTGTAGACCTGGCTGTGTCAAATCAATTTCAGCCTGTGAGGCAATTAGATTGCCAGCGTCTTTATCCAAAATGTGTAAAATAACGTGCTTTAGTATCATAATGCTCTCGATTTCTGTAAAAAAAGTTGCGACCGGAAAACAGTCGCAACTCATAGTTTACTATTTTTGTTGCTTAATAGGCAACGTGATTCTGAAAATTGACCCTTGTCCAATTGCTGATTCGAGTTCGATATGACCACCGTAACCCTCGACCAACTTTTGCGCAATACTCAAGCCAAGCCCATTACCACCTTGTTTACGTGAACGTGCTTTATCGACACGGTAGAAACGATCAAAGACGCGGGCTGCATCTTCTGGGCTAATCCCTTCACCAAAGTCTTGCACGGCCAACTCAACCATATTACCAGAACGCGATGCCGCAAAATGGATTTCCTTACGATTCTGACTGTACTTCACAGCATTATCAGACAAGATAATCAAGATTTGCTCTAAGTGATCACGGTTCATATTAACGATTGTTGGCCCCTTTAAATCATCATCCAGTCCAAACGTAAAGTCTGGGTGAATCATTTGGAAGTTCATATAAATGCCGTTAATCATATCCTTAACGTCCGTATCACCGTCTCGGAATGTCAACTCAACCTGATCCGCACGTGTTAAGTCAAGCATCTCAGAGACAAGGCCTTCCATGCGGCGCATTTCTTGCAAAGAAGCCGTAATTGATTCATCTAAAATTTTCGGATCATCCTTACCCCAACGATTTAATAACTCCATGTGTCCCTTAACAATGGCCACCGGCGTCCGTAATTCGTGTGAGACATCTTCAACGAACTGATGTTGTTGCAAAATAAAGCGCTGCATGCGATTCAACATATCATTCAATAAATCAGATAGGTCCGTTAGTTCGTCGGGCTTTCGATCCTCGTTAACAACCCGTGCTTGCGATTGCGGATCTGACTGAATCTCATCCACCACGCGTTTGATGTTGTTAACTGGCCGTAGTAGATAATCAGATAGCCAGTAACCCCACAAGGCCACCAAAAACAAGCCTAAGCCAATCAGAATAACAATAATCATATAAACGCGATTGAATGTCGCGTGATAGCTAGTCAAATGGTTCTCAATAACGACATACCCAATAACTTTATCGGCTGTGTTCCGTAATTCCTGTCGACCAACAAGCATCGCTGGACCATGATCGTGTTGTAGCGTGATTTCCTGATGCGTCACCTTACGAAAAGCAACGCCCTGCCCGCCAATCGGATAAACTTGTGCCCCGTTCGCATTGTAGACGCGAACCGTGTAGTCTTGCCGTGTGATTTGTTGCAACACAGGATCATTAACCACTTTATCTAGGTCATTTGACTTTGGACGCAACATGTCATCGACATTAGCAGGTAGCAACTTAGATTCATCTAAATTTTGCAACCGTGTTGTCACAACTTCAAGCGACGAACTAACTTGCTGACGCTCAGTCTTTAGCATCTGTGTCGAAAATGCTTGAATCATGAACCAAGCGAAAATAATAAATATTAAAAAAACACCGGCAGCAGAACCCAGGGCCCACTTCCACTTAAGTGAGAGCCCCTTCCGTTGCGGTGTTTCTTTAATAATGGATGTTTCACTACCCATTAGCGGCCCCCGTGATTACTGACGCATCACATATCCTGTGCCGCGAACGGTTTGGATATAAGATGCTCGTGAGTCTGGTTGATCAATCTTGTTACGCAAGTATCGAATATACACGTCAACAACATTGGTTTCGATTTGAGAATCATATCCCCAAACCTTCTTCAGCAACTCTTCACGAGATTGGACGACATTAATGTTCTCCATCAAAATCAGCAACAACTCGTACTCACGCTTAGTCAAATTAATAATATCGTTACCACGACGGGCAATACGATTTTCTTTTTCAACAGTTAAGTCACGGTAACGGACAACACTTTGGTGGGTACTGTGCTCTTCTGTTTCAATGTTAATACGACGCAACAACGCACGTACACGGGCCAACAATTCTTCGATCGCAAAAGGCTTCACAACGTAGTCATCCGCCCCATAGTCCAAGCCTGAAACACGATCAATCACTGAGTCGCGTGCAGTCATCATAATAATGGGGGTATTCTTTACTTCGCGCAAACGACGAGCAACTTCTAGCCCACTCAATTCAGGCAACATCAAGTCTAATAAAATTAAATCATAGTCGTTATCCAAGGCAGCTTGTAACCCGCCACGACCATTATCTTCCACATGCGTTTCGTAACCTTCGTGTTGCAATTCAAGTTCAACGAAACGAGCCAAATTTACTTCATCTTCAATAACAAGGACACTACTCATGTGTTATACCTCATCTTACTTTCTACAGGATATGGTCATTCCCAAAAAGTCATGACATATTTAAAACTAGCATAACATGGTTTTCTAATAAATCCTAGTTATTTGCCGTCATAATCGTGATTTGTCCCCATGTCCGTCTGCAATTGACGACGCTGTTGCCACAAAAAAATGGCCATCGTAATCGGCAAAATGACAATAACACCTAAGATAGCATAGAGCAAACTCAACATTGATGAGGTAAATAATTTCGCATTCACAATTTCACCTAAGCTATAGTGTAGTTTACCAAACCAAATGGCCAGACTCAAAAAATCAGCCATAAACCCAAACAACACCGTATTCACAGCGGTTCCAATAATTTGTTGGCCCAAATGCTGCCCGGATCGGGCCAGACCAGCCAACGACATGTTGGGTTGATCAGCCAATAACTCGCCAATACCAGCCGCAATTGCGATGGCAGCCTCAGCGATTGCCCCGAGGGTGGCTAGCAATGCTGCAACAATGCCCAGTGTGACAAAGTTAATATTGATACCCAGCGATAAGCCTTCGAGTTCTTCAGAATTCTCCTCAGCAAATCCTTGTGCCATCGCTAAATGTTCAGCTGGCAGAATCAAAATGACTAAGGCGAACATGACGATAAAGCTGGCCATTAGTGCAATGGTCGTTGTCCGTTCGTCAGCACCTGCACTTAGGATCGTAACCGTCAATAAAAACGCGCCGCCCACCAGTAGGACGGCCAAGGCATTAAACTGGAAATTAATCAGCATAATCATCACAACCATAATCGCAAAATTAATCCAGAGGCTGACAAACGCGCCGATGCCCTTCATGCCCCCGATGATAATCATCAAGGCGAGTAGAATTAACGACAACATTAAGGTGACACTCATGACAAAGCCTCCTTTCGTCGTTGCCATTTACGGACAATCAATACCCAAATAATTCCGGCAGGTACGGTTAAGACGATTCCGATGGCGCTGATTAACGTTTGAATCATCCCCAATGACATGTTCATCATATACGTAAAGCCCCAATTATTGCCATTTCGCAAATACAGAATTGCCATGGGAATTTGTTCGGCCATAAAAATTAAAAACAAGGTATTACTTAAGGCGCCAAAAATTTCTTGACCAACGTGACGTCCGGTTGCAATAATTTCCCGAATTGTCATGTCAGGCCGTTCTTTCTGAACACTAAATAACGTCGCAATCATATCAGTTGCTTCGTCCATCACAGCACCTAACACACCCACGAGTGTCATAGCCATAAACAAAGGCTTAGGTAATTGCGTAATATATGACATGAGTTCAAAGTGCAGGCCATTTTGCTTGGTAACCGTAAAGACAATCTCCGAAATTAAGAGCGCTAATGCCGTCGCGGTCAACACCGTTAAGAAAATTACCCACATTTGTCGATTTTTAAAGCCCATTACTAGTCCAAGCGTCAAAGCTGCCGCAATAACGCTAAAAATCAGAAACAGCCAAAAGATATTCCCATTGTCAGTTACCAAATCAAGCGTGACCGTAACAATAAACAACAAAATATTAATCCCAAGTGACAAAACCGTCAGTCGACCGGCCCGCCCCATTGAAATAATAAGAATACCAAGCACAAATATCATCACAGGCACCCAAACCGTGTCACGTTTAAGGGTTTTGAACTGCCAAGTTGCATCATCAGCCCGCGATAGGAAAATTTGATTATGTGGTTTTACCGGTTGATTAATGGCCATCGCACTGTCGTACGTATTAACTATCGTCAACACTTGTCCTTTATGTGTTGTGTTTAACAGCTTAACTGTTACACGCTGTGTGGTTGTCTTGACATTATTACCAAATTGGTCACTTGAACGACCTGTTTTGCTGGTTTGCACATGAGTTACCTCACCAATTGGGGTGTTGTACATCGTGGCGTTATGACGTAGGACAATCACTGACAGCAGGCTGATAAAGACCAGAATAACCCATGGCAAAATTCGCTTGTACTTTCCCATTAATCAATCACTCGTCTGTTCTCGCCTGCCATTTGAATTTCCTTCGCCAGGTATCGAATGCGTTGCATTAACCGTTCAGCTTTGACTGGCTCGGCGCCGTCTTTTGTCACGGTAAAGTGTTCTGTTTCCAGCTGATTCATCGAGAAATTTGAGGTGAAAAATGTCGGTAATTCATTTTGCATACGGTACTCTAAGATGACACCTAAAATATCGTCGCGAATCCAAGCAGTAATTGATTCAGCACCAATATCATCAAGCACCAAAATTGGCACCTGCTTAATCGTGTTAATTTTATCTTGCGGATTTTCCTTTGATCCAATGGCGCTACGCATTTCAACCGCAAAGCTTGGGAAATGCACGAGCGTTACTGGAATCCCTTCCTGCGCCAATTCGTTAGCCATTGCCCCCATCAGGTGGGTTTTACCAATGCCATATGATCCATGAATATAGAGACCACGATGGTATTGCTTAGGATTGGCAATATATGCACTCACAAAAGCAATCACAGCTGTGAATGCCGCGCTCCGGTCAGCATCCGCTTCTGAAAAATCATCAAGACGGGCACGCTCAATCAACTTCGGCATGCCAATTGACTGGACCAAGTTAGCTTGCATGCGTAATCGTTGCGCTGCCAAAGTCGCTTCATCTGGTTGATAGACAATAACAATGCGATTTTCAGCTAGCGCAAGAACGGGCTTATATCCAGTATGTACAACTGGCTTACCCGCCGCAGCATTCTTTTGCTGGGTATAGTATTCATACAAAACTGAGAAGTCTCGATTCACCAGTTCGCGTGATAATTCATCTTTATGGGTTTGAAAAAAATCCTTAATATCCGGTTGTTCGAACACTTCCTTTTGAATTGCTGCATAACGAGCATGCAAGTGTTTTTTATCCATAAATTGATTTAACGCTTCGCCTACATTAAATGGTTCATCTGCCATACGTTATTACTCCTTCTTTGATTGTTGTCTTCGCGCACGCAGTTCGGCAAGCGCATTTTTAGCCGCCGTTGCATCTTCATTCGAAACCGCCGTTGCTTTTTGATTTTCCCAATCCGGACGGGTCTCCTTAACAACCGGTTCCTTACGTTGCCAACGCTTTGCCCCTGACTTACCACTTTGTTGTGTCTTTTCTTGTCGTTGCTTCGTTCGCTTCTGAAGATAAGTCATCGCATCAACTGCTGTCGTGACACCAGCTTGCGCCCAGTCGTTCACAATTGTTTGTAGCAACGCTTTGCTGAGATTTGTTCGCTTTTCTACGACCGTAAGTTCGAACAACATGATGTTAAGGACTTCCGGCTTAATCTTATCCAGCTGCGCAATATCATTTAAAGCCCGCACTTCATTATCAGTCACAAACCCGCCTGCATTCTCACGGAGACTCTTAAGAAAAACCAACGGGGCAGTTGTCCGAGCTGTTTGAATAATACCAGCTGCCGGATTGCCAGTCGCCACCGGTTCATTAGGCGTTGTCGCTTTAGGCTGATTTTCAGTTACCTGTTGGACAGCATCTGAAACACGCTGTCCTTGCTCGTACGTTCGCCGTAATGTTTGGCGTAAATTCGTAATGCTTAGCTTACCGGAAGCATCGACAGTCCCTTGAATCAACCGTACTAATTCGACATCACTCAAGCCATAGAGACTCTTTTGAATAATTAAATCCGCTTGGTTTTGACGTAGGTCGTTTTGTGTAATACCGAAAGACTGCAACATATCAGCCATCAAGGTAATATTCAGTTGCTGATCACTCGCGGCAATTTCACGTTGCAACGTTGACTTGGTATCATCACTCTGGAACGGAGCGGCTGGCAATCGTTGGAAGGATTCTTGTCCCATCATATCGAAGAAGGACTTTGAGACATTCTGACCAGGAATTGTCGTTTCATTGGGCTTAGTTTCAGCAATTAGCCGCTCGAATAAATCATCCCCCAGATAGTGATGCAACAAACTTGATAACATGATATCTGCTAAAAATGCTTTCATTGCCATTGGTGGGAACAATTGATACGCCCACTGTACGCCAAAACTGGTTTCTTGCCGATAGGTTTTCAGTAGTCCCATTCCCTCAAGCTTTTCACGGGCAGTCAAAAACGTTTGCTGACTCATGGCTAATTCATCCAACAAATCAGCATGTTGATTGGCGGCATCCGTGGATTCGCCAAGCATCGCCCAGTTTAAGTACAAAGTAAATGCGTCTCGTCCAATGATTGGCAAATAAACCTTAGTCAATGACTGAACGGCAGCTAAATTGATAGGTTCATCGTAAATCAAACGATAGCGCTGACGAATACTAAATTCAGTCATCCCATTTGCTCCTTCTTAATGCAAAATTTCTGCTAACACGGCATCCACTTGTGCATAGGTTTCAGCAATTGTGCCAGCATTATCAATAACATAATCGGCCAATTGGCGTTTCTCAGCCAAAGGCATCTGCGAGTTAATCCGCTTTAAAGCAGCCTCTTCCGATAGATTATTGCGTGCCATGAGACGTTGTTTTTGCACCTCTTCCGGCACACTAACAACCATTACCGCATCGGCGCCGGCAGCGTTATGTCCTTCTAATAATAGTGGAATGTCCAATACAATTAGTGGTGCTCCTGCAGCTTCATGTGCGGCAATTTGCGCTCGCATGGATGCCTGTACCCGCGGATGCGTAATGGCATTCAATTGCTGCAATTTGGCGGGATTACCAAAGACAACCGAGCCAAGTGCCTGCCGATTGAGTGTACCGTCAGCTAGCAACATCTCTTCCCCAAAGGTTGCCACAATCTCAGCTAAAGCAGGCTCACCTGGCATAACGATCTCACGTGCAATGACGTCTGCATCCAACACGGGGATGTGTTGCTCTTTAAAGTGTGTTGATACTGTTGACTTACCAGTGGCAATCCCACCAGTCAATCCTAATTTAAACATGTTTTAATCCTTTTCTACTTGGCAAACCGGGCAAAAAGTTGTCCCACGTTGGGCGACTTTCATCTTTTCTAGTGGATGACCGCATCGCAAACAAGGTTCACCAACTCGACCGTAGACTTGCAGTTCATTTTGAAACTCGCCGGCTTCACCGAATGCTGTGGTAAAACTATGCACAGTTGTGCCGTGATGCTCGGTTGCCCGTGCTAATTCGGCAATAATATTATCACGAAGAACTGCTAATTCATCTTCAGAAAGCTTATTTGCTGGTGTCAAAGGATGAATCTTTGACTGCCACAGTGTTTCATCAACATAAATATTCCCTAATCCAGCAATATGACTTTGATCAAGCAAAAACGGCTTCACATGCATGCGTGATTTACCAAACTCTGCCACCATATAGGCTAAGCTTAAAGTTGACTCAGTTGGTTCGGGACCGATTTTGGCTAAACCAGCAACTTGTAACGCCTCCGCGTCGGGCACTAATTTCATCCGCCCAAATTTACGTGTATCACGATATAACAAATCGATGCCATCATCTAAGTGGAAAGTCACCAAATCATGCTTACCCGGCTCGGTTCCTGCCGGCACAGTATAATACGCCCCCTCCATTCGCAAGTGCGACACCATCGTCATCCCGCCGGAAAAGCGGAACAGTAAGTATTTACCGCGACGGTCAATCGCCTCAATTCGTCGCCCAGCTAGTTCAGCATCAAATTCCTCCGGTGATAGGCCGTCGACTGTTTTCTCCCACCACACGGCAGTACCTTGTACAGTTCGTCCAACAACTAAGCGGGTTAACCCGCGTCGGACTGTTTCGACTTCTGGCAATTCTGGCATCTGTCTTCATCCCCCTTTGGCATGTGCTCATTAACACTTTATTCCTAGGCTAGTACCCATGGATTAAAGCAAACTTTATGTTTTCGGTATCTTCTAGTCTACCATTTTTCATGTGACTTATTAACCTGGAAATACAAAAATAAGCATTAGCCGAAACTAATGCTTACAGTGTCAGTATGCTGTTAAACGTTACTTTGCATCATACCAAGTTTCACCTTCATGCGATGCCACAATCAAAGGGACATCCAATTGCATTGCGGAATCCATGACGCGTGGCACCAACTCATGCAAAATTGGCAATTCTGACTCAGGTGCTTCAAAAATCAATTCGTCGTGTACTTGCAGGAGCATTTTAGCTTGCAAACCAGCGTCACGCAACGCTTTTTCCATGTTAATCATGGCGATTTTAATAATATCAGCAGCCGAACCTTGAATTGGTGAATTCATAGCTGTGCGTTCCGCAAAACTACGTAAATTGAAATTTTTCGCCTTAATGTCTGGCAAGTAACGACGACGATGTGCAATCGTTTCAACATATCCTTGCTCGCGTGCTGCGGCGATAATTTCCTCAGACCACGTCTTCACCCCAGGATATTGCTCAAAGTACGTATCGATAATTTGCTTGGCTTGCTTTCGTGAGACACCAATATTTTTTGCTAAGCCAAAATCAGAAATGCCATATACAATACCAAAGTTAACTGCCTTGGCTTGACGTCGTATGTTACCGTCAACCGTCTCATCCGGGCCAATACCGAAAATACGACGCGCCGTCGCAGCGTGAATATCCTCACCATTGATAAACGCTTCTTGTAAGTGCTTGTCGCCTGTAATATGCGCCAAGACACGCAACTCAATCTGTGAATAATCGGCACTTAGAATTCGCCACCCCTTCTCACGTGGTACAAAGGCTTTACGAATCCGTCGTCCTTCTTCAATCCGGACCGGAATATTTTGCAGATTTGGATCGACTGACGACAACCGACCAGTTTGAGTTAGGGTTTGGAGATAACGCGTGTGTACCTTAGAATCCGAACCGTGAATTACACGTAGCAACCCCTCTACGTAAGTCGATTGAATCTTTGCAATTTGACGATAAGCCAAAATTGAGGCAACTAGCGGTACATCGCCCATTTGCTCCAAAACCTCTACGCTTGTTGAATAACCTGTCTTCGTCTTCTTGATTGGGGTGTAACCCATTTCTTCAAATAAGACCACACCTAACTGCTTTGGTGACTGCACGTTAAACTCGTGGCCAGCCTGTTGGTAAATAGTTTGCTCGAGTTCCGCTAGCCGCTCCGTTAATTTACTTCGCATTTCAAGCAACGTATTCGCATCAACTGTAATACCCGTCGCTTCCATATCGGCCAGTACGTACGTCAGGGGCAATTCAATGTCATCATACAACTGCGTTTGTTCGTGTTCTGTCAATTTCGCCATCAATGGGTCCTTCAAATATTGAATGGCCATGGCTTTGCGCCCCAAGTGTTCGAAAAGATCCTCATCAGCCTCAGGAATCGCGAATTTAGCGCCTTTACCATAAACTTCTTCATCCGTACGAACGGCGTAGTAACCATTTTCATGGGCCAAAGCCCCCATATCATTATTGTTGTCATTTGCGTCAAGCAAGTATGCCACTAACAACAAATCAAATGCGACGTTAGGCAATGTTAGGCCTAAGCGCCGTAATGCAACAATCGTCCCCTTCGCATTGAAGACGTTCTTTTTAACAGTTGCATCTTGTAAAATTCGGTTAACCGGTGTGCCTTGTACCAGTAGCTCAATGTCGCGACTCACAAAATAGCCGTGTTCGTTGTTACCAATCACAAAACCAACTGGGTTTGCCGTATGATAATTTTCATCGTCAAGCTCAAGATAAAAACTAATCTCATCACCAAGTTGCTCAATATGTGTTAGATTAGTGGCCGTTAATGAACGGACTTCTAATGGTGTATTGTTCATATCATGAGCCGGTTCACCATCGTCCCCATTCTGCATGCCCGTAGGTGCTGGAATGGTATGCCCCTGATTAGCCAACTTTACTAGCTGGGCCTTAAAATCTAGGTGTTGATAGAACGGAATAATTGCCTCGTAATCGGGACCGTTGTACGTCAAACTAGATAAATCATAATCAACTGGTGCATTTGTCCGAATCGTTGCCAAATCACGCGACAAGAGTGCATCCTCCTTGCCGGCAATCAACTTTTCTTTCTGCTTCGAGGTTTTCATTTCGTCTATGCGTTCATACATTTCAGGAATGGTGTGATATTCCTTCATCAGCTTGATTGCGGTTTTAGGACCGATACCAGCAACACCTGGATAATTATCACTTGTGTCGCCCTGTAACCCCTTCACTTCGACAATTTGAGCTGGTGTCAGACCATCATAGACTTCCGCAACCATTGCAGGCGTATAATGATCAATTTCGCTGATTCCCTTCTTAGTTACCCAAACTGAGACATCATCAGTCACCAACTGGGTCATATCACGGTCACCTGTCACAATGGTCACTGCATAACCAGCGGCCTCACCCATCCGAGCCGTTGTTCCAATAATGTCATCAGCTTCGTAACCCGGTAGCTCGTATGACTTAATCCCGTGTAATTCCACCATCTTACGTAACGGTTCAAATTGTTCAACCAGTTCTTGCGGTGTCTTATCACGATTGCCCTTGTAATCATCGAACTTACCCGTACGGAAAGTTGTTTTACCAGCGTCCCAGGCAACTAGCGCCAAATCTGGCTTAAATGGATCAACAATCCCATCTAATAGGTTATTAAAGCCAACTAGGGCATTAGTATGAAGGCCTTCGTGATTTACAAAGCGGTCAACCTGATTGATCAGTGCAAAAAATGCCCGAAAAGCCAGGGAATTACCATCAATTAAAAGTAATGTTGGTTTTGCCATTTTCATCTCTTTTCCGGGGATGCCCCCAAACGTTTTGATACTTAATATAGTAACAGAAAAACGGCACCTCCGCAGAGATGCCGTTAATAAAATTAAGCTTAATCGCGTGAGCCCCCGAAAGCCGTGAACAAACGCAAAATATAAATAAACAAATTGATGAAGTCCATGTACAATGACAAGGCACCTGACACAGCCAATCCTTGCGTCAATGTGGCGTCACCTTGTGAACCATACTCAATGTACATCGTCTTAAGTCGGTTCATATCATAAGCCGTCATAATCGCAAATACGACAACACCGACAACTGACAAGAACAAGTAAACAATGCTGTTAAAGAAAAACAAATTGATGATACCGCCAATAATCAAAGCGATTACCGATCCAAACAAGATGCTTGAAAGTGACGACATTGACTTCTTTGTTGTAAAGCCATACAAGGCCATTCCCGCAAACAACAAAGCCGTTGTGAAGAAAGCGGAAGCAATCATCCCCAAGCTAGTTGTCAATCCAATGACTGCAAAGGTTACGCCGTTCAACACAGAGAATCCCATTAGCATCCCGAATGCCTGCCCCGGATTTGTGTACACGCGACTAGAAAACAACCAGACAAATCCCATCATCACGGCAAACATCACCAACGATGACATTGTGCTACTAAATATTGCGGCGATTTGGGCGGCGAACAGCGTTACGCCAAGATAGGCCGTCGCGGCTGTTACTAACAAGGCCAACGCCATGTACGTGTACACTTTTTTAAAGAAATCATTTAGCCCCGTTGCGTCTGGATTTACCAAACGTGGTCCTTGTTGTTCAAAACCAAAATTATCCATATATGCTACCTCTTTCGTTGCCCCATTCGGCAATGGTTTGGTGTTTCAATTACTAACCCCATACTACCATTATACCAAAAAACCTTAGCACAAGATTAAAAGTCGCACTAAGGTTAAATAATTTTTTAAGCTAAAAGCCAATTTGGTCTACTGCAAATTCGTTTGCGTATTTGCCAAAATCTTTTCAAACGCAAATTCTGTGTTTTGCAAATCGCCGGCACCCATAAAGATAAAGACCCCATCTTCATGATCCAATAGCGGTGCAACGTCAGTTGGTGATACAATGCCACCAAACTTTGAAATCTTTGCACCCAGGTCCTTTGATGAAATATCGCCCGCTTGCTCACGAGCAGATGCAAAAATCTCTGTTAGATAGACTTTATCCGCGAGCTCAAGCGACTTCGCAAAATCATCTTGATACGCGATGGTACGTGAGAACGTGTGTGGTTGGAAAACCGCTACCAGCTCACGGCCAGGATACTTTTGGCGAGCAGCATCAAGTGTCGCAGTAATTTCTGATGGGTGGTGTGCGTAGTCATCGATAATGGTTACGGGGCCAACTTGCTTTTCAGTAAAGCGGCGCTTAACACCCTTAAAAGACAACAACTCCTTGCGAACCAAGTCGCCGTCAATCTTCTCAAAGTATGCAACAGCAATCACGGCCAAAGAATTCAAGACACCGTGTTGTCCAAACAAAGGGACTTCAAAGTTACCCAAAAACTCATCATGATAGTAAACGTCAAAACTTGAACCAGTTGTTGAACGCTTAATGTCTTTGGCGTAAAAATCATCAGTTTCTGGATTTGTACCATAGAAATAGACGGGCACATCAACTTGCATCTTGCGCAATTGTTCATCATCACCCCAAGCAAAAATGCCCTTCTTGACGTGATTACCGAAGTCTTCAAAAGCACTACGAACATCATCGACACCTGTGTAATAATCAGGGTGATCAAAGTCAATGTTCGTCATAATCGCATAATCTGGTGTGTAATCTTGGAAGTGTCGACGATATTCGTCCGCCTCGAAAATGAAGAACCGTGCATCTGGCACACCCTTACCTGTACCGTCGCCGATTAAGTATGATGTAGGTGCAATACCAGCCAAAACGTGGGCCAAAAGACCTGTTGTTGATGTCTTACCGTGTGCCCCTGCAACCCCAATTGACGTGAATTGCTTAACTAGATTTTCAACCATGTCTGGGTAAGTAACCAAATTAATCTGATCACCCAACGCCAACGCAGCCGCGACTTCCACCTGGTCATCATTAAAGGCATTTCCACGAATAACCGTCATACCAGGCTTAATGTTAGCTGCATCGAAACTATACATTGGGATTCCAGCTGCCGCCAATGGCTTTTGCGTGAATGTGTATTCATCAATGTCTGAGCCCGCGACTTGCAAGCCTTGATCATGCAGAATAAGTGCCAATGCACTCATGCCTGATCCTTTAATCCCAATAAAGTAGTATAACGTATCCTTGTCCATTATCTATTCTGTCCAATCTGTTTGTAAGTACTTACTATGATACCAAAAAAAGAGCTATTCGGCACGGGTGCCTCAGAGCTCTTTTCATAATTTTTACTTATCAGTTGTCAAAATATTGACTATCACCACGCGCAGCAACACTTGCTTCTTCAGACAAAATATCATCAAGGCTTAATCCTAAGCCTGTTATAACTTTGTGTGGCTTAGTGGGCATTGACGCTACGGTTGTTTGCTTGACTGGTGCTGGTTCAACCGGCTTTGACTCCTCTACTAGCGGTTCAACTTCTGGCAATTCTGGCATTGCGGGCACAACGCGTGGTTGCAAGACTTCAACCACAACTTGTTGCCGTGGCGTAACCATAGTTGCTTGAACCGGCGTCTCGACCGTGACTGAAGCCGATGACAAATTAACAGCATCTGTGTCTTCAGTTGCTAACAAAATATACGAGGTTTTAGCTGCCATTAGAGCCGCTACCTGACCATCATAGGTGTTCATTAAGCGCTCATAAAAAACAATAGGCCGACGATCAACCATGCGGTATCACCTCACCTTATTGAAATAATGCTTGTGCTTCCGCTGAACTTGCGTCAAATGGCGTACCAACTTCAGCAAAATCATCCGGCAAAATCAAGGCACCAGGCACTTGTGGTGCGTTAGGCAAACGCAATTCACGACCTGATGTAATCATGCCGTTTGAAGCGACACCGCGCAAAGCGCCCGGCCAAATAATTAAGCCAGATGGCATCATCGCACCAACCTTGGCAACAACCACCTTAATGCCTTGACGCATGTTAGGTGAACCTGACACGATTTGAACCCGTTCATCATTATCAACAACCGTCGTTGTAATTTGAAGGTGATCTGAATCTGGATGTGGTTCAGCCTTTTCGACGTAGCCAACGACAAACTTAGGCGTTTCATCAGCAACCAACTCTGCTTCAAAACCGGCTTCAACTAAAACAGCATTTAGCTTAGCAACATCATCTGACGTCAAAAATACTTGACCAGCCGTTTCGGGCAAATCCAACATCGTTGACGCATGCAAAAAATTAAAACCAAGCGTCATGTTCTGCTCATCTGCAATGCGGACAACATTCTCTTTTTGTTCAAACGTGTGCTCAGCAGCTGGGGCCGTTAACACAACTAATACATCACCCATTCCGGCTGGGTTATAGCTGGCAATCAACATATTGTCAGTCTCCATTTCTATTATTAATTAATCACCGTACACAATATCGTGAACGGTTGTCTTATCTAATTTACGAGCAAGGGTCTCAACCAGCGCTTGGGCAGCCTCAAAATCAGCCACTGACCAAACTGTCTGGTGCGTGTGAATATAACGGGAAGCAACCCCCAAGGCAACTGAAGGAATACCGTTATTTTGTGATTGCGCGCCGTGTGCGTCCGTGCCACCCTTCGCCACAAAGTACTGCAACGGAATGTGGGCGTCATTAGCTGTATCAAGCACAAATTCCTTCAGACGCAATGGCATAATGACACCCGGATCAAAGACGCGTAACAAGGCGCCCCCGTCCATTTGGCCTTGCGCCTGATCTGACTTGGTATCATCAGCGGCGGAAGAATCTAATGCAAAGAACAAATCTGGTTGTAGTTGGTTGACGGCTGGGCCGACCCCACGCAAGCCGACTTCCTCTTGAACATTAGCGCCCATAATCAAGGTATTTGGCAATGCGTCATGTTGCAAATTTTCAAGCGCGTTCAAAATTGTCACTAATCCAAAGCGATTATCCCAACTCTTTGAAACAACTCGCTTACCATTAGCCAGCATAACCGTTTTGACATCAGGCACAATAAAGTCACCCGGACGAATACCAAAAGACCAAGCTTCGTCATGCGATGTAAAGCCACCATCAAAAAGAATATCTTCAATCTTCGGCGCCCCGTTTACGCCACCTTCGCGTAAGAAGTGCGGTGAGACTGCTGAAGAGACAACTGGATACGATGCGTCACGAGTAAAAAGCGTGAACCGTTGCGCTGAAACGGTATAAGGATTCCAACCGCCAACCGGTGCCACAACTAACATGCCTCGAGCCGTAACTGCTGTGACAATAAAGCCCACTTCATCTAGGTGCGCGCCAAACATCACACGTGGTGCATCTGCATCCGTATGTTTACGGATACCGTATAGGCCACCAAGACCATTCTGCACAACTTCGTCAACTAAGGGCGTCAAATCATCACGAAATGCCTTTCTAATGGCATGTTCTTGACCTGATGTGCCTTGCAGTTCGGTATACTTAACAATTCGATTCCAAATTCGTTCTTCCATCTTGCAATCACACTTTCTTATCTAATTACTTGTGTAAGTCTAAAATTGCACGTATCTGTGCTTCCAGCATGCCGATTCCGACAACATTTGCACCACCTTCGGGCAAAATAATATCTGCATAGCGCTTAGTTGGCTCAACAAATTGGTGATACATTGGCTTAACTGTCGCCAAATATTGGTTAACCACCGATTCTGTTGTACGACCACGCTCGACAATATCACGTTGCATCCGACGAATGAAACGCAAATCATCATCTGTATCAACATAAACCTTAATATCAAGCATATCGCGAAGTTCAGGTTCTGTGAATAACAAAACCCCTTCAACGATGATAACGTCGGCGGCAGCAACTGTCACCGTCTTGTCTGAACGCGTGTGTGCTGCGTAATCGTAAGTTGGTTGCTCAATTGTCTCACGTTGCAACAATTGCTTAAGCTGTGCAATCAACAAGTCATTATCTAATGAATCTGGGTGATCATAGTTTGTCGCAACACGTTGCGTCATACTTTTATCACCTTGATCCTTATAATATGCATCCTGTGGAATCATGACCACAGACTCGCCCTTCAAGCGTTCAATAATTTCGCGGCTAACAGTTGTCTTTCCAGACCCTGAACCACCCGTAACCCCGATAACAACTGGACGTGAGTTAGACATTTTTCAATCCTCTTTCTTCAATACACTTTTTATATTATTACTATTGTAGTGGCAAATTCACCGTAATGGTAGACCCAACGCCAACTTGACTGTCAAGTTCAATCGTTCCTTGCGATTTTGAGACCAAATCCTGCACAATTGCTAAGCCCAGCCCGGTGCCGGGGATTGCTTGGTTCCGTGACTTGTCAATTCGATAAAAGCGTTCAAAAATCCGGCTTTGTTCTTCACTTGAAATACCTAAACCAGTATCTTTCACGGCCATCACAAATTCACTAGCCGTCACCATTGCGGCAACCTTTACGAGACCACCTGGCCGATTATACTTAATTGCATTAACAATTAAGTTCGTTAAAATTTGTCGAACGACACTTTCGTCCTGGTTAACTGTAAACGACGGACTAATTTCATTCTGGAGTTGTAAGCCTAACGTATCGGCGGCTGGTTTATTTGCCTCAAATATTTCTGTCGCAATATTCGCAACATTCACCGGTGCAACCTTCGACAAACGCTCTGGTGATTTTGCTAATGCTAGTATGTCTTCAGTCAATGCCAACAAACGACTCGTCTCACTTTGAATGATATGCAAAAATTCATCCAAAGCCGCCGGATCATCCTTGGCACCAGCTAATAGCGTCTCAGTGAAACCAGCGATTGCCGTTAAGGGCGTTCGTAATTCATGCGATGCATTAGCAACAAACGCACTCTGCATGTCCTGCATCTGCGTAACTTCAGTCATATCGTATAACAAAACTAATAGTTCGTGGTGTCGTTCGCGGGTTTCATAGTAAACTAATGACACATCAAGCATGCGATTATCAAACTTAACCAATTCGCGAACTTGCGTCTCCATTTTTAAAGCTTGCTCCAACAACGAAATTAAGCGGTGATGCTTAATAACATCCGAGTAATCGCGTCCTAATGCGTCGCGGTCAACAGCAAGCATCTCCTGTGCTTGGGCATTCATTTGAATAATCGTGCGTTCTGGTGTAATACGCAAAGCGCCTAATGGCATATTTGTCATTAAGGCAGCTAACGTGCTACCTTGTTGTTGCAATAATTTGATGCGATCGCGATTTAAGCGTTGCACGTCATTAATCGCTTCCGCTAGCGGTGCTAACGAATCATCAGGTCGCATTAAGATATGCCCAGCTCGCGTATTATCAGTATGTAAATCACGCAGTTTATCAATAAATATAGCCATGTGGGCATCACGACGTTGTTGTTGTAAATCCAAAGCCAAAGTCGTGGCACCTGACAAAAACATCGAGAGTAATACCAGCACATGGAATTTTAACGAGACAACTTGGTCGCCTAACGCAGACGCCACAAACAAAATCAGCCAAATTAAAACTGCATATAAAAACCAAAAAGCAACAAACTTTTTGGCGTTTTGCATTAATTCTGTATGCATCCGAGCCTCCTAATCTACCGCTTGATCATCAAACCGGTACCCAAAGCCACGCACGGTTTTTAAATGAACTGGGTGTTTAGGATCGTCTTCCACCTTATCGCGGAGATGCGACAAGTGCATATCAACCATTCGTGTATCGGGGCCAGCATAATCGTACCCCCAAACACCGTGCAGAATTGTTTCACGGTCTAGAACACGTCCTTCACGATCTGCCATATAAGCCAATAGCTCATATTCCTTTGGTGTTAGCTTTACAATTTCACCCTGTCGTTGCACAACCATCTTATCAAAATCGATTGTTAGATTACCAAATTGTTTTAGTTTCGTTGGTGTTTTCGCTACTTGCGGTTCTTGTTGTTTATCCAAACGACGCAAAACCGCCCGAACGCGCGCAATCACTTCACGTGGACTAAATGGCTTCGTGACATAATCGTCCGCCCCAATTTCGAGACCCAAAATTTTGTCAACTTCGTCATCCAAGGCGGTAATCATAATAATTGGAATACGATTCTGTTCGCCTCGCAGTTCTCGTGTTAAGTCAACGCCACTCTTACCAGGCAACATGACATCTAGCAGCATCAAATCAATAGGATGATTCGCCAGCTGATTTCGTGCCTCGTCACCGGATGTAGCAGTCACGACCTCGAAGCCTGATTTAGTCAGGTTGTATGACAGTAGCGTCACCAATGACGGTTCATCATCTACAACTAAAATTGTTGCCATATAACAGACTCCTCAAAATATTAATTACTAATAAGTTTAACACGAAAAGACGCTTGCGCGCCCGCTAATTCTGAGTCCCAATGCAAAAATGAGCACTTATTTAGTTATCGAAACTAAAAAAGACGATACAAAATCGTCTTTTCTAGTCCATTATTCAGTTAAAACGTCACCAACGTACCAACACCAGTTTGCGCATCAAAAGTGTACGTTTGGTGCGTTAGTGGATCGGTCACGGTACCACCCTTTAGTTGCACACCATTAGCATCAAAATAGCGATACTCACCATTAATACGCTGCAAACCGGTTACCATTCGTCCCAAATCATCAAAATAGTACCATTTGCCATCATGAAACGCGTAATCTTGTTTGATTTCAGCGCCTGTTGTGCCATTAAAATAATGCACACCGTTAGTATCATAGACAAAATCATCTTTTACCTGATGATTATTATCATCAAAATACAACGTGTCTTGGCCAACCGTAATTTGTCCGCGTGCCAAGTCTCCTGCAGCATCGGCGTACAACCAATGTCCATCTGTATCAAGAATAAACTGTTGCTTCACGAGATTACCACTATTGGCTTCGTAGTACCGTGCCTGATTATCGTCAGTTCGAATGAGCACTGCTTTCGCTTGGACACCGTTTGTGCCGAAATATTGTTCATGGCCGTCAACAGTCAAAGCTTGGTTACGAACAACGTTACCGTCTGCATCAACCCGGAACGCATTTGCTTGGTGGTCAGTCACATATTGATTAATGACCAGGCGACCTGTTTTATCATAGTACTGACGTTGACCATCCGCACTTTGTACAAACGCATCCGTCAGAGCAATACCGTTTGGTAGGAAGAAATACTGGTCTTGGTGCACACGTTGCTTACCCGTTACCATGACGCCCTGATCATCAAAATAATACAGCGCCCCATCGTCACCCATAATGAAGGCATCTTTGGCCGACGTACCACTCAATGTTTCAAAATGATAACCATCTGCCTCGTGATAGAATCCGGTCATCACTGGTTGTCCGAGTAATTGCTTTGGTAAGTTCACATTACCGTCATTTGCCGTCACCTTGTAATAAGCATTTGTACCATTATCACGTAGCACATAGCCAGCTCCACGGCCTTGAATTGCGGTACCATTCAAATACTTAGCTGACCATTCTTTAATTTTTACTGAATCATCAATGGTTTGTCCGGTTGAAATTTGACGTGTCGTAAATAAATCAGGGTAGAGCGCACGTAACCGCTCAAGGAACTCACCACCGTACTGTTTCTGATACTCACCGCCACCCCGAGTGCTCGTCACATATAAAATATGTTGGATGTCAGAGTGTGTATCTGGCTCACCCATATTGTTTGTTCGGGTGACTTGTACCAATTCCTTACCTGGTAATGTATACAATTGATCCGGCACAAAATCAGCCATTACTTGCATGCCATTTGCATGCAATGCTTTGATGACGTTCCGCAAATCCGTATCATCCCCATACTTAGTTGGCGTACCAAACCCTAAATCATAACGGTCAGTGAAGGCATAGCCATTTTGAATAATCGCATCCAAAAAGGTTCCGTCGGTTGAAGACCGGTATTGTGGCGCTAACTGTACCGAAGTTATTCCCCAATCGTGTAACTGGTCAGCATGATTGGCTAACACAACGTTGGTGTACGTGTCATGGCT
Source organism: Weissella cibaria KACC 11862 (assembly GCF_000193635.1). Taxonomy (GTDB): domain Bacteria; phylum Bacillota; class Bacilli; order Lactobacillales; family Lactobacillaceae; genus Weissella; species Weissella cibaria. The sequence continues at coordinate 24,836 of NZ_AEKT01000035.1, forward strand.
TGTTGGCATAGCCTGGAAATTCGAAAATGATTCAAAGATGACTTGACTATCTAAAGCCGCATTAGAATGGTAGGCAGATCCATCCGTTGAACTGTTGGTTGACGCAGTAGATCGCGCATCCTGGTTCGCTGGTGCACCAGTTGGCACCCACATTGCCAAGAAGCCTGACACTTGTGGATTCAACACGCCATATACGTCATGGTTATTGAAAATTAAATCACCCTTATTATCGGTATAACGAATTGGAGCATCATCGTCATTATAAATGGTTAATCCGGTCGCGGTCGTTAGTACAACTGCTCGGAATGCTTGATTCGCGTGCGCAAGTCCCATGTGTAACACCACGTTATCTTGTTGTCCCAATTGCAACTTTGGGTTGTTGCTAATAATTAATCCCACACCCTCAGTCCGAGTCTCAGCATTTCCTAAATCACTGGCCGTCATGGCACCCTTACCAAACCGAACGCTAGTCAAGACGTCGTGCTGGTCAACCGCCATCGTTTGTCCACCAGCTACATACTTCGTGCGCGCTTGTAACATAGCCGAAATCGCATCAAAATAGGGTGATTTTGTCGCCATGAATTGCCCATCGTCAGTGTACAAGTCACCATAGTAAATTCGTGGAATAACATCCTTGTTCGTTAACAGCATGGCGTATGCAGATGGCATATTGTAGTGCGTGTAAGTTTTAACGGCCTTCTTTTGGTCCGCATTGTAAATCTTAAACGCTTCTGCCATTTGTTCTTCCGTAGGCATTAACCCGTTTCCTGCTTCTGGATGTAGCTTCGTCACGATTTCAGCAATGACTGTTTGCACTTCGCTATCATGGGCACGCACAAACGAGTAACTAGGTTGCGCCGTGTTTTCTGTATCATCATTAGCACGGTTGGTGAGATAGAAGTCCATAAAGCGTGCCATGGTGCCACGTTGTGCCTCTGGCTTGGTTAATGACCAAATCAACTGTGTGTGCATATAATCATCCATCGTTAATTGATCATTGCCGTGTGCTTGCATATACGCCGGATCGTTATGGCTCCAATCCTCAAGTATTGAAAGATGCTTATTTGATGTCGCGTCAGTCGTGGCCATGCCATAGGCATCACGGAAATACTGAGCTGCTAGTTGAAGTAAATCAGCATCGACATTATCGACCGCATCAATCCGTATGGCATCAAAATTTGCATCCGGATCATCAGCTGTAATATCCCCAAAATGCATCAAGTAGTACAACCAATTCAATTGTTCTGCCTGAACTTGTGGATTTGAATTGTCAACGTCATTTGCCAGCAATAATTCGTAACCGCCAAGCGAGTCATCAATGTGATACAAGCGTTCACCAGTCTGATTTGTTGGCGTGCGATTCATGAGGCGATAATCCGAATTAGCGTCTGTGTCGCCGTTATTCTCAAATGTTAGCGCCCCACCTTGCAAATGATCATCATTAACATCTTCACTGGTTTTATTCCACTGTGGCTGTGTCACAACAAACGCGGCCATTAATTCACGTAACCAGGCCGTTGATTGGCGCACCGTAATTTGGTGCTCAACGGCCGCTTGAATAGCATCGGTTGCCGCAGTTAGCGTGGCTTCTGAATCGGCAGCTGACACACTTGCATTTGACATATCTAATGCGTGATTCATGTAGTTCACGTAATCGGCCTGAGTTTGTTTTGTTGGCCACCAAGTTGCTAACAGTGGTCGAAATTCAGTTGGTTGCGATTCGCGCCACGTCTCACCATTTTCCAAAATATCGGTTGGGCGATACCAAGTATCAGCCGTCAGGTAGCCAGCCATCGAATCAAAATCTGCTGGTGTCGTACCATGTGCTGCATTATGTTTGATATTGTCGTCAGGAACCGGTTCCGTTTCAGGGTTGAATTCAGGATGATCAGCCGGTTGTCCAACACCTGTTTGATCATCAAAATACATCATCTTGTCATCAACTGACGTGGCAATGCCTTTCAGCATTCGACCTTGCTCATCAAAATCATAAACCTTGTTTGCAATTGTTTGGATTCCCGTGACAACATGACCTTGTGCGTCGAAATAATACGTATCTCGATTCGCTGTTTGGCCGAAATCATTCTTGATTTGATAGCCGCTTTGATTAAAACCGTAGATAACGCCATTGACTGCTTGCGTTTGCGTTAATGCTCGTCCTTCTTGTCCATCATAATACGCACGGTTACCATCACTTTCACGCCAATCACCCTTGACTTGTTTGCCATCGGCGTCAAAGTAAACCGCAAACGTATCAATCGTTTGTCGACCGACTAACTTTTTTCCAGCTCGATAATAGACCCAATCACCACCTTCATCATGGTAACCATCTGACACGGCGCTGCTTATCACTGCTGATTCGCTTGTGGCTGTTGTCACTGAAGATGCTGAACTACTCGTGGCCACCGAACTAACGGTTGCGCTAGTCACCGCCGCCGACTGACTGCCAGAAGCATCACTAGTTGTTGCCGCTAGTGATGACTTAACAAATGATGATGACATTGACCCTGACGAACTCGTAAATTGTGATCCAGTATCTGGCACAGCGACGCTATCACTCACTACGCTTGCACTTGCACTTGTACTATCAACTACCGTACTTGAACTGTCAGGCAGGTCACTCGTGTCAACATTGACTGAGCTTGAAGTCGACGCCGATGCCGGCGTCTTAGTGGCGGACGTGTCTTCACTGGTCTGTGTCGTCTGTGTCGTCTCCGTTGCACGTTGTTCACTTGGTAATACAGTATCAGCCTGCGTGTTACCAGCGAATGCCAGCCCAACAAACAAAGCACCGGCAGCTACCCAAAACTTTCCGGACTTGTACATCTTTTTTCTAAACTTCTGTGACTCGTCTTGCAAAATTATATCCCCGTATTCTATTCATATCCCCAAGGCCTTGGTGTAGGGTTCACCTTAACGCGGACATAATCTCTCTGTCAATTTTTTCACAATGTCATTTTAGAACCGGTTCCATTTTATTCATATGCAAGCATAATGAGACTCGTTAGTTAAATTAGTGCTTTTTATCCAAATTGCCTTAAGTCACAGTACCCCATCCTTACTCAGAACATTAGTTCCACGGGTACCCTTTAGTTTACAACTGTAAATCTAATATATATAAAATATAAAAAACATACAAAAATTAATTATTGATATTTCACAAACCACCGTTATTGGTAGCACAAGTAAATAAAAAAATGCCGATGAATTAACAGCTACTAACTGTCAAATCATCGACCATAAAGATATTATGTTAATTAAAATGTTGCGCATGTCTGTTGCTAATAAACTTAATTGCGATCATACCGACAACCATCATCATCCCAAGCAAAAAGACTGTCCATTCGCCCAATTCAGACACCCCATATCCAAAGGCAATTGTTATAATCGGCGCAAATAAATCTGTCGCAAAGAAAGAAATACCAAATACCCGTCCCAAGTATGCTGGCGCACTCTCTTGTTGACGGACCGTATTAATCTTAATAACAAACGATGCACGAGCAAACCCATTCAAGATAACCAGACCGATAAATACCCATATTTCTTGAATAAATGTGCCGATGATAAAAGCCCCACCTAGAACAAACAGATCCCAATAAAGCGTATTTAACGAATTAAATTTTGGTAAGCGCGCTAAAATTATGCCCGCAATAATACCTGCAACTGCCGCCAAAGTTAAGGCAGTAGAATATGACGAAGCTGAGCCATGGTAATTATGCTGAATCAGAAATGGCATCGCAATAATAAATCCTTCAAAGAAGAAATTGCTCCACATCGTTAGTAACATCGATTCAAATAATTTTGGTTGGGACAACACGTATTTGTATCCACCAACTAAACTGGCTAGAAATGACTCCGATGGCATATTAGGATCTTTTGGTTGCGGCTGATATCTAATCGCCAAGTTCAACAAGACCGTAACGACAAGCATCACACCAAACAACTGCAAAAACGTTTGCAAGTTAATCCATTTTAAGTGAAGCAAGAGACCACCAACTAATGGTCCAAATGCTTGTCCCGTCGAGAAAGCTGCGCTAGCCCATGCGTTAAAACGGGCCAAGGCACTTGACTTAATGACATCTGGCAAAATTGCGCGCGCGGCTGGGTACGCAAACGAGACATCCACATTCAAAATGAAAGTTAGTAAAAATAATACCCAGAGCTGTGGCTTAGTCGGATCAATCAGCAACGATAATGTTAAAGCGCCGATGGCACCAAATAAATCTGCGCCTAACAACACCCATTTACGATTAAAGCGATCCAGCACTGAACCAACATAAACATCATTTAATAAGTAAACCAAAAAGCCGAAACCTGTTAGCCAACCTAAAATTTTTGCATTGCCATAGCTAGACACTAAAAACCAATTCAGGCCAAACCGATAGACACCATCTCCAAACACCGACGCAAAATTCGACGCAAGGAGTGGAAAACTAAATTTCGCTAAGCGCTTATCATTTTCAATCATATCAGTTCACCTCCTACCTATAATTCTCTCCAGTGTATCATAGCTCACACATCAGTAACACCGAAAAAAAGACCATGTACGCAGTATTATTACCGCACACATGGTCTTTTTATCGTATTAATTAAAGAAACTTGATAAAGACAACACCAACAGCCATCACAACAACACCCAAAATTTGAATACCGTTAACACTAGCCTTGGCTGAACGCCACCAGCCAAATTGTTGTACAAGCATTGAACCAACAATTTGACCGATCAATCCCATCGTAATCGTCAAACCAGCACCAATCTTTGGCACTGACAAAACACTGGCGAAGACGAATAGACCACCCAAGATACCGCCAAGCCAGTTCCACGACTTAGCTTGCTTTAACTCAGACACCTTAGGCAAGCGCTTATCAACCACCAAAGCAACGATGGTAATCAAGATAAACCCAACAAAGAATGAAATGAATGAGCCTTGTGCTGGGGCTTGCAATAACGCTCCCAAGTGACCGTTAATTGCTTGTTGCATTGCTGACAACGTTCCAGTAAAAATTGCCCAGATTTGCCAACCAAGCAAGACTGGCTTTGTTTCACTCTCCTGAATGGCCTTATCCATTGCTTCCACATCCTTGTTTAGGACGTTGGGCAAAACAACCGCTACAACAACACCAGCAATCAACACAATTAGCCCGATGACTCGCATTAATGTCAAAGGTGTTTGTGCCGTACCAAACCAACCAAAGGTATCAATAATGGTACCCATTAAAATTTGACCCAAAATTGGCAAAATAACCGTCTGAATTGCACCCAAGCGTGGGAATAGCAACACGTTCGATGTCAAATAGACAGCACCAAGCACACCACCTAGCCAAATCCAAGCCGGATTTGAACTGATGAACGCTCCTGATGGGAACACACGGTGTGACATAATCGCGCTCAAAACGCCTAAAAAGATTGAACCAATTAAAAATGAAATTGCCGCTGAAATGAATGGTGAACCAACCACCTTCTTCATGTCAGCGTTAATTGGATTTTGGTTTGCCAACATAAAACCAGCAAAGAGTGACAAACCTAGAAATACAAGAACCACAATTCTTCTCCTCGAAACTTACTTATAATTATTATTGCTTTATTATTGTAGTTCTTTGAAAATGAAATGCAAGCATTTTGAGCAAGCGAGTTTGTGAAATTTGGTTCTTTTTCAATTTCAATCTCTTATATCGATAGGGTTTCTAGCAACCGTTCACTCATAAAGTCTTCACAAGCTTGTGAAAAGAATTTCCGTTAATTGTTTCAGCGAATCAAAAAAATCGCCATTCAAACCAAATTGAATAGCGATCGTCTAAACACCATACGTCAGGTGTTACGTTTAATTATCTTTTCGTTTCAAATCTTCCCGTGTGCCACCACGACGCTTTCGGGCAGGCAGTAAGTATCGCCCAAGTAAGAATACGGCTAGGAACACAATAATTGGTCCCACGGCCAATTTCCACCAATTACGTGGTTGTTGCCAATCATTGCCCGCGACTGCCGATCCAGTTAACTCAGCTACCTGTGCGGCAGTGACTGTTAACGTTTTAGTGGCTGTCTTAGTCATATCAGCTGTTTTAACCTGAACCTTAACGGTATACTTACCTGGCTTAATCGACTTCACTTTGTCTTTAATTTCAAAGTTAAAAGTTGACTTTGGTGCCATGTCAACGCGATGTGATGTCTTTTCAAAAACTGTTTTACCGTTATTGTCCTGAACCTTGGTTGCCACAGTTGCATCATTCACGAGCTGATTAGCGTTATTTGTTAATTTAACACCAATGACGCGTGCGCTCGTCAATTGTGTCAACGCAGCACGGCCGATTTTCACATCTGCCGATACCGGCGTTGTATCATTTTGCAAAATAACAGGTATCTCAGAGGCAGTGTTTGCACTCGTCGTCCGGACGAATGACACCCCACCAACTAACTGACCTTGAATCGCATGGTCCGGCATTTTAATCGTCCCAGCAACTGACGTTTCACCAGCAGCCGGTACAGTCACCGTATTTTGAATGGTAATATAATCACCAACTTTATACGGCACTTGACCTGTCACGTTTTGGCTACCCGTCACATAATTGATGATGCCATTATCAAGGGTGGTGGCTGTCCCGCCTGTTAACTGCAAGTCAATCGGCTTTTTTGTGTTATTTGTAATATAGAATGTCACATGTTCTTCTTGACCTGGTGCCAACTTTAGATCAATCGCTGATAAGTTATTCTTATTAATCTGAGTAGCTGGAATCGAAGCCGTTATATCATAATCCGGCAGTTTAGTGTCATCCGCATGACCCGTCACACCAACCGCACCAATCGTAATTGTTGATGCGATAGCAAGTATTGCTGTTCGCAAGTTCATAAACCCGTACCCCTAATTTTCTCTAACTAAAGATTAATTATAGAATGTCTGCTAATAAAATGCACGTAGTAGCCATGGCCAAATACCATTAATTTGTTCGTCATTAACTAGCCATTCGGTTGGCTTTTGGAAATCACCCAATAACTAATAGCCGCAATCGCACCAATGCTTATCAAACCAATTCCGACTACCCACGCCGAAAAGCCCCGTACTTGCTGCTCCTGGTGCGCCATCCTGACCGTTACCGGTTGATTCCAGGACTGGGTCAGCCCTGATGTTTTCACATGAACGGCTAGAAGATACTTTCCCGGCGGTAATTGTTTATTTTTACGGGAGACTGTTAGTGGCCACGATGTATTTGGTGCTAACGAAATTTGTTTGAACGTTGCCGTCATGATCGGTTTATTAGTTGCGATATCAGTTAGTGACGCCGTACCTGAGAGATCATTTACAAATCGTCCAACTTTATTATTAATCTGAAACGCAATGCCTGTCCGATTCGGTAACGAAATCGCCGTTGGCTGCGACAACGACAACGCCACTTTAGGTAGTTTTGCCTGCGCACGGGCATGAACAGCAATCGTATATGACAGGGCGTGCGCTAACTGAATTTTGTCATTGATATCCTGTTTCGCTTTGACCGCTGTAAATGACACCCCGCCTGCCATCAAGCCAATGTCCGCTGTATTAGGCATTGTAAGCGTTGCTGTGACCGTTTTTTGGCCGTCTGCGGGGATGACAACGGTCTTTGCGATTTGTAGGTAATTTGTCATCTGAATCGTCGGCGCTCGATTCTCCGTCAATGGTTGATATGTAATACGACCGCTACTTGATGTAGTGGCATTACTCGGATTAACCGCAATCCGCAGATCGTCATCTGTATGGTTAGTTAGAATAAAAGATAACTCTTTTGTAGTACCTGGTGCTAATAACAAATCATAGTATGCCGTATTAGACGGTTGCCGTTGTTCAGAAATAGCCGTATCGATTGCAACTGAAAAATCACGTTCGGCAGCTTGAATACTGCCACCAAACAAAAGGATGCTCCCCAAAAGCATTAATAAAAATCGTCGCATTTCCCTCTCCTGATGCGATGCCCGCAAAAAATTGCCCGGCTCGGTATGTTTAACTGTGAAAAAATAAGTATTCTGCCGTTACTAAAAAACCGAGGCATTCGCCCCGGCCCGTTAGTTTTAATTTTAATCCAAGAAATCACGCAATTGCTTTGAACGTGATGGGTGGCGTAGCTTACGAAGTGCCTTGGCTTCAATTTGACGAATACGCTCACGCGTAACCCCAAATACCTTACCAACTTCTTCCAACGTACGTGTACGACCATCTTCCAAACCAAAACGCAAACGCAAAACGTTCTCTTCACGATCCGTCAACGTATCCAGCACTGATTCCAATTGTTCCTTCAACATTTGATAAGCGGCTGAATCTGCAGGCGAAATGGCTTCATTATCTTCAATAAAGTCACCCAAATGTGAGTCATCCTCTTCACCAATTGGTGTTTCCAATGACACAGGCTCTTGGGCAATCTTCAAGATATCACGAACCTTGTCTGTTACGATGTCCATCTCGGCACCGATTTCTTCTGGCGTTGGCTCACGTCCCAAGTCTTGTAGCAAGTTACGTTGAATACGAATCAACTTGTTAATTGTTTCAACCATGTGCACAGGAATACGAATTGTACGAGCTTGGTCGGCAATTGCACGTGTAATCGCTTGACGAATCCACCATGTGGCATACGTTGAAAACTTAAATCCCTTACGGTAATCAAACTTTTCAACCGCCTTCATCAATCCCATGTTTCCTTCTTGAATCAAGTCCAAGAATTGCATACCACGACCAACATAACGCTTAGCAATTGACACCACCAAACGCAAATTAGCTTCTGCCAATTCTTGCTTGGCTGTGTCATCGCCTTGCTCAATACGCTCGGCCAAAGCAACTTCTTCGTCACCAGTCAGCAATGAGACACGACCAATTTCCTTCAAGTACATCCGGACAGGGTCATTAATCTTCATACCAGTTGGCGCATCAGCAGCTTGCTTCAACTCCTTTTCTGACAACTTAGTTTTCTTGTTTTCCAATGCACGCGCAGTTGGCTCTCCCTTTTCGTCAACGATTGAGATTCCTGCGGATTCGATCTTTTCGTATAATTCATCGATTTGATCAGCATTCAAACGCATTGGCTTAACCAAAGCATCTTGGAGGGCATTTTCCTTGATTTCTTTATCAGCTTTGAACTCCTTGATGATGTTCTTCACTGCCTTATCAAACTCAACTTGATCAAACTTAGCTGAGATAGGTGCTTGCTTTTCTGCCATAGCGGCCTCCTTAAGTTACTTGTGTGTTTGTTGTTCACGAAGCGCAGCCAAATATTCAACACTTAGCTGAGCAACTAATGCATCATTGTGCATTTGATTAGCTTCTTTAATTTGTCGTTGTAACCTATTAATTCTATCAGATAATGGTGCGTCATGACTAATAAATTGAATATATTCATCAACTTGCGAACGATCCGTGAATAATTCAGGCGCGTAAGTATCTAACGTGGCCAATATTCTAGTCAAATCCGCTTTCTGTACGTAGTCCATAAAGCACGCCATATCAGTGATTGGCTGGTTACCATGCTCTGAGCGGTAACCTGACGCAAGCATCATAATCGTTTCATAAGGTACATCAGCAAAAGTGAAATCTGGTGTGTTAGTTACTTGTAGCCAGACGTCATTATCCTGCAACATCCAAGCTAGCAACATTCGCTCAGCTTGTTCAACCCGCGAAATTGTCGGTGCAACCGGTGCTGGGACAGGTGCGGGCGCACTGTCTTGCCACTCATCATATGGTGCCGCACCAAAATCAGCATCGGCAACGCGCTCACTTTGACGTGGACGCTTGTTATTCGAACGTCGCGGATTAGACCGCCGAGCTTGTTGTTGCAATAACAACGGCCGTAACTGATCCTGTAAGGCATCCAAACCGATGTTGAACTCCTCACCAATTTGGCGCAAATAGGTTTCACGCATAATCGGCTCAGTCACAGTTGCAATCGTCCCTAACACATCACTAACATAGGCAAACATTTCTGTTTGATTTGTTAAATCGCGACCCATCCGTAAATAACGGATATTAAAAGCAATCGGATCTTCCGTATTATGTGATAGCACATTCAAAAATGCTGACACGTCATTCGCACGTAAAAATTCATCTGGATCTTGGTTATCTGGAATATGCACAACCGTGGCTGCCATTTTACCGTTCTGTGCCACTAAGTCGAGCGCTCGTTTTGTCGCCCTTTGCCCAGCGTCGTCAGCATCATAACTGATACTAATCTTGTCGGCCATTCGTGACAAAACCTGGACTTGTTCCGTTGTCAAAGATGTTCCCATTGAGGCAACACCATTTTGAACACCTGCTTGGAATGCAGCAATGACATCCATAAATCCTTCGAATAAGACAACTTGTTTTTGCTTACGGATGGCGCCTTTGGCCAAATCCAAATTAAACAATTCTTGCGACTTATTAAATAACGGACTCTCTGGCGAATTCATATACTTCGCCTGTGAATCGTCATTCGATAAACGACGTCCAGAAAAGGCGATTGGGTGCCCCGCAGCATCACGAATTGTAAATAGTACACGATTCGTGAAACGGTCATGCAATGACCCATCGTCCCACTCAATAAATAGTTCAGACGCTCGCAATAATTGATAGTCCACGCCCTGTTCATTGAAATAATTGTATAAAACATCATTTTCAGGGGCATACCCTAACATAAAGGCGTCAATCGTGCCGTCATCTAAACCACGCTCGTGTAAGTACGTCAGTGCAGTATCACCAGCGTCGGTGTTAACGAGTAAATGATGGTATAGCTTCGTTGCATCTGCATACAGTGATCGTAAGGCTTTTGTTTGTGGATCAACTGTTTCAGTTGGCTCATCTGCCGTGTAGGATGCATCAAGGTCGACGCCCGCAAACGGTGCAACCTTCGCAACTGCTTGTGGGAACGTTGCATTATCAATATCCATGATAAAGCTAAACACGTTGCCCCCACGACCGCATGAGAAGCAGTGATAAATTTGCTTATCTTCATTAACTGAAAACGAGGGCGTACGTTCATCGTGGAACGGGCACAGCCCAAACAGATTACGCCCTTGTTTTTTCAGTTGTACATATGGCGAAATGACATCAACAATGTTGACACGCTCGCGAATTTCTTCGACAAGGTGTTCTGGAATACGTGTTGCGATAGTCATCACCCCCATCTCTTAAAATGAACTTTTCCAGCTCCTATTATTATACGCCGGAACGTACAATATGCAAGTAGCTTGTCAAGCCCCTATAATCTAGTAAAAGGCCGGTATATTAACATTTTGTATTTCAGCTTAAAATATTATGTAAACTAACGCAATCTACATTTCGAGTTAATTGTCTGCCATTTTGGGGTTGTTCCATTTGACAAATACCACTAGTAAAAACCGCATTGTTTGGCACTGATCGAATCGACCAGTCACGCAAACAATGCGGTTCATTTTTCAAAGCAATGAAATGTCTAACGACTATTCAAGATTACTGTGACGTGCTTTCATAAACGACTCTGTAATTTGATAGCGTTGCATATAATCCATCGTAAAGATGTCACCAAACAACCAAACCGACTGTTCAAATAAACTGCCCATCGGTTGTTTCGTAGCTGTATCGGCATCAGCAAACTTGCTTTTGCCTGCCAGCAGTGTCACAAATTGTGACTGGCGTGCAATTGTACTATCCGTACCGGTGCTCCATAGCCAGATTGTCGCACCTACGTCACTAGCAGTTGCCGCAAATTGAACAAGTTGCGTTGTTTCACCAGAAGAAGACGCAATGACTAACAAATCAGACGCTGTAATTGCCGGTGTCGTTGTTTCACCCACAACAAACGCTTGTTTACCCAACTGCGTAAGACGCATTGCAAACGACTTTAGCGCCAGACCTGATCGTCCAGCACCAGCCAGGAAAATGCGTTCTGATTGATTTACGAGACCGAGTAGCGCTTCGTCATTCACATCATCTACATTTTGTGCCAACTCCGTTAAAACTGTTTGCCAGTTCATCTAAAGGCCTCCAATCTGTTTAATTAGCCTAGCAACTTCTTAAATTCAGCCGCAGCAGCTGTTGGATCATCAACCGTTGCAATTGCACCACCAATAATCAACAAATCAGGATTGGCTGCCTTGATTTCGTCAGCTGCCGCCAACTTGATGCCACCAGCAATGGCTGTCTTAGTGTTAGTGACATTAGCCTTAATCACACTGAACTCTTCAAATGGATCTTGACCCAAAGCCTGTAAATCATAACCCGTGTGAGTACCAATGTAATCGGCCCCAAACGCATCGATTTCACGGGCACGCGTTGCAACATCGCGTACACCAATCATATCAACCAAAAGTTCCTTACCCGCATCGTGAGCAGCCTTGACCGCATCTTGGATTGATTGGTCTTCCGCAACACCCAAAATAGTCGTGATGTCAGCTCCGTACTTAAAAGCTTGACCAACTTCATAAGAAGCCACGTCCATAATCTTTAGGTCAGCAAGCAACGTAATGTCAGGGAAAGTCTCGCGAATCTTTTGCAAGCCTTCTAGACCGAAGTTAATTACCAAAGGTGTCCCATATTCGAAAATATCAATACTATCCTTTGTCTTCTCAATCAATGCGATAGCACCTTGTACGTCTTCAAGATCAATTGCTAATTGTAATTTCATCGTTTAAAACACCTGCCATTTCTTTGTAGTAAGTAATAGTATGGACTTCTTTTGCCATTTTGCAAACTTTTAAGTCATAGCGACGCCAGAAAAAAAGACACCCACTGTCTCAAAACAACAATTGGTGTCTTTTAGAAATTTATCAACCGGTTCCCACAGTTAGCTGATAATTTGTTTATTGCCGGACAACCATGACCGTAACCGGCGCATTCGCTGCAACGTAGCCCGACTGTGTCCCAAAATAGCGATCAGAAAGCGTTCGTTTCGAGTGTGCCCCGATTACAACCAAATTAGGTTTAATAACTGGAATGATGTCACGGACAATCACTTTACCTGGCTCACCGTCACGCAAGACAGTTGCGACCGTTTTGACACCTGCATCAAGGGCTTCTTGCCGGTATCGTTTCAAGGCATTTTCGACGTCGGTGCGCGCATCAGTCGTTCGCTCCTTTGAAAGCGCATCAAACACATTTAACTGATCTTTTTCAAAAATAGACGCGATAATCAACACTGCCCCATCCTCATGGGCTTGGTGGATAGCGTTAGCCAACGTTAATTGACCTAACTCAGAATCGTCCACAGCTGCCAAGATAATGGGATAATCCAATTCATTTTCTGTTGTCATGTTCCTGTCCCCCGTAGCTTTAATTGCCTACCCGTATTATACCGTGTATTTAGTCGAATTTCAGCTTATTTTTGGGGACGATTAATTATAAATACAACCAATGATACAACAACAAGCACTGCTAATACGACCACACCTAGTTGCGATCCGCGGACGACCCCGGTATTCGCATGTGCTGCAACAGCACTTGCAAAGATCTGGGCAACAACCGCCGTAGCACTAGCGCCAATAAACTGGGTTAACGTATTCAAAATGCTGTTGCCATCAGCGTTATCGGCAGCAGGCAACGTTGCCAATGTAATCGTCATCAGGTTGGCATATGACAGTCCAATCCCAACCATCAATAACATGTGTACTGCCATCAGTAACCAGAAGTTTAATTGTCCAAACAACCCCGCCATTAGCAGCAAAGCGATTGTTGCAATCGTTACTCCCGTCAAAATTGGTTTCGTAGCGCCCACCCGATCTAACAAGCGACCAGAAATTGGTGCCAGAACTGAACCAATCACAGCCCCAGGAAACATAAACAATCCAGCGACTGTCGCGCTAACGTGCATGCCTAGTTGCAAATAGTTTGGCAAAATGAATGACAGCCCCAACAAAATGGCTTGGTAAACCAAAAAGCTGTAAAGAAACGCATTAAACTTGCGGTTACGCAAAATACTCAAACGAAGCAAGGGCTGGCGCTTATTAAATTGGAAGTAAATTACCAACACAACCAAAGCAATGATAATCCATAGCAGTGACATTTTTTCGATTGCAATTAACAACAATCCTAACCCGAGACCTAGTGTTATAAAGGCCGGCAAGGCAAATTTTTCAGTTTTTTCAACTGATTCAATGGGCATACTGGTTAATCCCATCACCAGGGAAATGACTAAGAGTACAATCAAAAACCAGAAAATAGCCCGCCAGCCTAGACTATTTAGCAATACCCCACCATACGTGGGACCGATGGCAGGGGCAATCGAAGTTGTCATCGTCCCAATGCCCATCATCACACCACGTCGATCACTGGGCGACTTAGTTAAGATAATATGAAACATCAACGGTAGCGCGATTCCTGTTCCGATACCTTGTAAAACACGCCCAACTAACAGCACACCCAAACTTGGTGCAAAGGCGTCAGTAAGCACCCCGAGAATAAAGGCTAAATTCGCAATAATAAAAAGTCGGCGTGGCGCAAAATTACGAATCAAAAACGCGGACACCGGTACAATAACTGCAATCGCAAGTAAATAACCCGTTGTTACCCACTGAATACCATTTGCTGTTGTGCTAAACTCATGCATCAACTCAGGGAACGTGACATTCATTGATGTTTCAATCAAAACACCACTAAAACTCATAATCCCGGCAGCTAGTACGGCTCTAAGTACGTGCCATTCCTTTGCTTGCATCTCCTATCGACCTCCTAAAAAAAATAAAAAAGGCGCGACACCACTGCTAATCGCAATGATGTTACGCCTCTGTGTTCGGCTCTTAACGAGCTATCTGTACGAAACAACTTGTACTAAATTAACAGAATTTTCCAATCCTGTCAAAACGAACAGTCATTCTTAATTTAATGAGTTTGCAAATAGTTAACTGCTTCAGTAAAGGTCTTAACCGGCACAATCTTCATATTCGGTGCATATTTCTTGGCCGTTTTAACAGCCAATTGATAATTGGTTAAACCATCTGACTCCAGCGCCAAGTTACTCTTAGTTGGCTTTAAATATGGTGCGAAGAAAATTTTGGCACCTGCCTCATGGGCAACAATAACTTTCTTATCGATACCACCAATTTCACCAACATTGCCGTCCTTATCAATTGTACCTGTCCCAGCAATCTTACGGCCGGCGGCTAGATTTTGGTTCGACAAGGCGTCATACATTTCCAGCGAAAACATCAAGCCACCCGATGGGCCACCGATATCGCCCATGTTGGCTGAGACTTTACGTGCTGAACTAACCGACACATCATCTGTCAGGGCGATACCAATTCCTGGCAACTTTTTAGTACCGGCTAGTGCCACTGACTTTCCAGTTGCCTGTTTAGCTTTCTTATTCCGCTCATAGGAAATTGTTAGTTTCGATCCAACTTTATTTGACCGAATGTAATCCTGAAAACCCTTCGCAGATTTGAAGTGATGATTATCAACTGAAGTAATCGTATCACCCACTTTTAAAGCCTTTTTAAAATTAGAATTGTCCTGAACCGCCATCACATAAATACCGTTAAAGGAACGTTTATAAGGAATTTTTGCTGCTTTATAGGCCGTTGCCTTAGCTTCGTTGACAGCTGAATCCATATAAATCTTGTTAATGGCGACGTTATCTGCAGATGAACCGCCACCGTTCGCCTCATAAGATGTCATCAGCGATGCCGTTGGATCTAGCCAAGCCATGATGGCACCAATACCGTTCACTTGTGACATGTAAACTGCTGTAATCATAAACTGACCATCAAGTTTTGGCTTTTTACCATCGACTTTAATGTAATGACTCAAATCATCAGCTTCTCCAGGCGTTTCAGCATACAAGGGTAATGGGCAAACTAAAACTAGCAGCATTAATATGCCGACAATAATGCCGGATATTTTAAGCCAACGTCGTTTCTTATGAGTTGCTTTCGCCATATTACTTACCTTGCACTTTTTCAATTAAAGCAGCGGCTACTGGCGCAGGCACAAGGTCATGTACGTCAGCGCCAAAACTGACAACTTCTTTCAAAATTGAGCTAGAGATATTTTGGTGTTCTGGTCGTGCCATCAAAAAAACAGTTTCAACTGTGCCTAAATAGTGATTCATTTCTGCAATATCACGTTCGTACAAGTAGTCCGTTTCGTTACGTAAACCACGCACCAATGTATCGGCTGCAATCTCTTTCATGTAGTCAACCGTGAGGCCTGTCATTTCGCGTACTGAAACATTGGGTAAATCAGCCGTCGACGCCTCAATTAACCGAATCTTTTCTTCAGGAGAAAATAAATACTTCTTCATTTTGTTTGTACCTACGCCGATGACCACTTCATCAAACAACTTCGACGCACGACGAACAACATCTAAATGCCCATTTGTAAATGGATCAAAACTTCCTGGAAACAATACCCGACGCATATTTACTCCCCCTCATATTGATAAAGCGTCACAACGGTGATGCCATAATCTTTTTGCTTAATGAAACTGAACCCTGGTATGTCCTCTGGTAAATTCGCGAACTGATCCGTCTCTGCAACAACCAACGCATCTGGTGCAATCAGGTTTGCGGCTTGCAGCTTGGCCAAATCGGCCAAAATAGTTTGCTTAGCGTATGGTGGGTCAAAATATAAGACATCAAATGGTGTCGATCCCATCAAACGTTGAATGGCAGCGTCTGCTGTACTCTTAATAACCGTAAATTTTTCTGGTGCCTTTGTAACCGCAATGTTGTCATTAATCGTCTTAATGGCTGCAAACTGACGATCAACCAATACCGCTTCATCCAAGCCTCGTGACACACCTTCAATACTCAAACCACCTGAACCGGCATACAAATCTAATGAGCGTCCACCGTCAAAATAAGGGCCAATCATGCTAAAAATAGCTTCTTTAACCTTATCTGTCGTTGGTCGCGTTGCATCACCTGGGACCGCCTTTAGAGGACGACCACCAAATTCTCCACTAACAATACGCATTATAATTCCTCTTCTTCAGCTGGTTCATCAGCCAATTCTGATGGATCAACAGATAATTCAAAGCCGTCACCTTGGCTACCTACCGTGGTATCCACGTCTGGCCAATGTGACAACTCTACTGATGACACAAAACCCAATCGCTCAATCAACGCAGATTTTGTTGCGACATCTGCCTCGTTCATATAAATGACAGCATACTTCATTTTTTCTGAAATATAACTCACCACGCCAAAGCGCCGTAATTGGCGTGCCTGTCGCACATTCTTTAGGTGGACAATGACACTGCGCCGCTGGGTAACTTCAAATGTCATACCGACGCACGCTCCTTTTCGTATTCTTGTTGTTGTTTAATCAAACCGATAACATTAAATGCAATGCCAAACGTTATTCCCCATGACAATAATGATGATCCACCATACGAAATCATTGGGAAAGTCACCCCAGTAATTGGCAGTAATCCGACAACCCCACCTAAATTAATTAAAATTTGAATGGTGATGTAGGCTGAGATACCATACAACATCAAGCGGTACTGCATGCTTGGCGTCTGGAGTGCAAAGTGAATGAGTCGCCATAAGATGAAACCAAATACGGCTAACACAATCAAAATTGACACAGCTCCCAATTCTTCACCAACTACCGCCATAATGAAATCGGTATTCGGCTCTGGCAAATAACCCGTTTTTTGAATACTATTACCAAGGCCGCGCCCAAATAAGCCGCCATTGCTAATCGCATAGTAAGAATTAATCAATTGGTGACCACTGTCTAAATCTGCCCAGGGATTGGCATATGTTTCCAATCGCTTTAATTGGTAAGCCATCAAGCCAGTCTTACTAATTATCGGTAGCAAATACGGTAAAGCAACCAAAAAGGCGACGATTGCCAAAATATAGAAACTCAAGCCCCGTACTTTTATCCCTGACGTAAAGACCATCGTCAGAATAATAAATGTTAAGATAGCCGCACCACCCATGTCAGGCATCGCAACAGATAGAATCACACCAAATAACGGTGGCAAAATATCATGAATATTCAATCGCTCACGAATACTATGCCAGGTTCGACTTGAATCAAGTTGCCGATGTGAAAAGCGGTAAGCAAACCATAAAATCAAAGCAATTTTAAAATATTCGACCGGTTGAAATGATAGAAATCCAAAATTAATCCAGCCCTTGGCCCCAGACACAGGGTCGGTAAATAGGAACGTGTAAATCAGGACTCCAATTAAAATATAAACTGAGAACACAATTATCTTGCTGATACCTTTTGAATGCCACCGAATTGGGATAACGGTCATCACAATCATTGCGATCAATGCAATAATTGCAAAAAGGACTTGTTTTCCAAAAAAGCTTAACGCGGAACCACTCGCCATGTTAGTACTCGACGTGAATACCATTCCCGTCCCGAAGACCATCAAGGCAACGATTGCGATTAACATCTGGATGTCCATGTATTTAACTTGTTTCACAATCATTTTTAACACTTCACGCCAAAAGACAGATAGACTGCCCCGCCGTGCGTTAATTTTTTGCATAGGAGAACCCCTTTACTGTCTTTAATTGCTCTTATAATTTTAGCACAAAACTAGCAGTTCCTCTCAGGCCTTCATGAAATTACAAAAAACTCCTGTGACCAGCAATCTGGTCCACAGGAGTTTTCTTAGTCTATTTTAATAGATTAGCCTTGTTGGGCAATCTTACGACGCTTAGCAGCCTTCTCACGCTCAGCCGTAACCAAAATTTGCTTACGGATACGAACGTGTTCTGGCGTTACTTCAGCGTATTCATCGTCATCCAAGAACTCCAATGACTCTTCAAGCGTCATATCACGTGGCGTCTTGATTGAGGCAGTTTGGTCCTTGTTTGATGAACGAACGTTAGTTTGGTTCTTGGCCTTAGTAACGTTAACTGAGATATCGTTGTCACGGCTGTTCATACCAACAACCATTCCTTCATAGATATCGTCACCTGGGTGGATGAACATCGTTCCACGATCTTCAACTCCCATGATAGCGTAAGTCGTTGCAGTTCCTTGGTTAATTGAAACCAAAGTACCGTTACGACGACCAGGGTTCCAGTTCTTAACAACCGGTGCGTACGTCTCGTACGTGTGGTTGTAGATACCGTAACCGCGCGTCAATGACATGAACTCAGTTGAGTAACCGATCAAACCACGTGAAGGTACCAACCACTCCATACGAGTCGTACCCGTACCAGTTGGCTCCATGTTGCGCATTTCACCCTTACGTTGGTTCAATGAATCGATAACTGAACCTGAGTACTCGTCAGGTGTATCAATTTGAACTGCTTCGAATGGTTCTGATTCAACGCCATCAATCTCCTTGAAGATAACTTGTGGACGTGAAACTTGCAATTCAAAGCCTTCACGACGCAAGTTTTCGATCAAGATTGACAAGTGCAACTCACCACGTCCTGATACCAACCATGCACCAGCTTCATCAGTGTCATCAACACGCAATGAAACGTCAGTGTGCAATTCGCGACGCAAACGATCTTCCAATTGGCGAGCCGTCACAAACTTACCTTCGCGACCAGCAAATGGTGAATCGTTCGTACGGAACGTCATTTGCAACGTTGGTTCGTCAATACGCAAAATTGGCAAAGCATCCAAGTGGGCTGGATCAACAACCGTTTCACCAACTGAAATTTCTTCCATACCTGAAAGAGCAATCAAATCACCAGCAATAGCTTCGTTAATTTCAACACGGTCCAAACCAATGAAACCAAACAACTTCGTTACACGGAAGTTTTGGTGCGTACCATCAAGCTTCATAACCGTAACGTTATCTCCGACCTTGATCTTACCACGGAAGACACGTCCAACACCGATACGTCCAACGAAATCGTTGTAATCCAACAATGAAACTTGGAATTGCAATGGCTCGTCTGAGTTATCTTCTGGGGCAGGAATCGTTTCGAAAACAGTGTCGAAGATTGGTGTCATTGTGTGCTCTTGCGTAGCCAAGTCAGCATCCAATGATGATGTTCCGTTCATAGCTGAAGCGAAGATAACTGGGAATTCCAATTGATCTTCATCCGCACCCAATTCGATAAACAAATCAAGCACTTCATCAACAACTTCGTTAGGACGAGCACCTGGACGGTCAACCTTGTTCACAACAACGATTGGCGTCAAGTTTTGCTCAAAGGCCTTCTTCAAAACGAAACGAGTTTGTGGCATCGTACCTTCAAAGGCATCAACAACCAACAAAACACCGTCAACCATACCCATGATACGCTCAACTTCACCACCGAAGTCCGCGTGCCCTGGCGTGTCCAAGATGTTAATTTGCTTGTCGCCAACCTTAACGGCCGTGTTCTTGGCCAAGATCGTG
The DNA here is from genome assembly GCF_000193635.1 of Weissella cibaria KACC 11862. Taxonomy (GTDB): domain Bacteria; phylum Bacillota; class Bacilli; order Lactobacillales; family Lactobacillaceae; genus Weissella; species Weissella cibaria. The sequence goes on from NZ_AEKT01000035.1 coordinate 45,074, forward strand.
ATTCCACGTTCCTTTTCAAGATCGTTTGTGTCCATGGCACGATCGCCAAGTTCAGTACGCATATCAAGCGTGTCTGATTGCTTCAACAATTCATTAACCAACGTCGTCTTACCGTGGTCGACGTGGGCAATAATTGCAATGTTACGGATGTTTTCGCGCTTTGCCAAAATCCTAATTCTCCTTGACTATACGTCACTTTTTTACTCTAATCGGTGTAACAACTAACAAAAGTGAGCCGCTTACACGCGGCCCACCTATAGAAATAAGCATTAAAGGTCACGTTCAATTGCCATAATATCACTATATGCTTGTTGTGTTGCCACTAGAACTGTTCCTGATATTAACATATTCATAGGTTGGTCGTCAATTTTTCCGACTTTAAACCCTAAAGCTTCACCAAGCAATGTCCCCGCAGCATAGTCCCACGGCTTCATATTGCTGGCATATCCAACGGCCTTACCCGTCAGAACATGTAGATAAGAAATGCCCGCCGAGCCATACACACGGAACCCTAAAGCGGCCTTCGCCACTTCAGGAAACCCAAATTGCTCATATAGCAGGCGTGCACCAGACAAAATAATCAATCCGTCAGCCAAGCCCGTATCTTTTGGTGTCGCCAGCGGTGTGTCGTTGTGATACACCCCGTATGCCGGACCACCGTGGATGATGTCATGGTTAACAACATCCATAATCCAAGCCATCACTGGCTGACCATCTTCATACAATGCCAACATTGTTGCAAATTCTGCCTGTTGCTTCACAAAATTCATCGTCCCGTCGATTGGGTCAACAAACCAAACTCGGCCGGCCATGTCGTTAACCGCATCCCCAAAACCTTCTTCACCAAGAATTTTTGCTTTAGGATCAAAACGACGAATCGCATCAACATAAAATTGTTCTGTCTCGCGGTCCACATTAGTGACTAAATCGCGATGACCTGCTTTTGTATCCACGCGCATGCGCTGCGTGACGCGTTTGAGCACCGTATCGTGTACCGTGTCCAACCAACCTAATACAGTCTGATCAAGCTTTTTTAATTGCGCTTCATTCATACCGTTAGCCTTCCATTTTTAGCTGTTTCTTATCACTTTGCTTTGCGGCTTGGATGGTGCGATAGATACTATACCCTGACTCACCACCAAATTCCCGATCAAGTTGCTTTTCTTCAGCTTTACTAGGGACAACTTGCTTAAACGCATCGTAGGCCGCTAATAATTTCAATCGATCAATCCCAGATTCATAGGCCGTAGCTACAGCAGAATATAGACCACTAACGGCAATAATATCAGCCGTTGACCAACCGTCTAACATTGGGTAATTAAAATTCGAATCACCGTTTGCCATACGAATTACCCAATGTAACGTGTGCCATCAGTTTCATCCCATGGCGCCGTCTTGCTGATGTGATCGTAGTATAGCGTGCCATGCAAATGGTCAATTTCGTGTTGGAATACGATGGCTGGGTAGCCTTCCAACTTCAATTCTTGCGCATCGCCATTTTCATCTTGATACTTAACGGTAATCCGGTAAGCACGCTCTACATATCCAGGAATATCTTCGTCGACTGACAAGCACCCTTCACCCATTGACAAAGCCGTTTGCTTAACAGACTGACGCGTGATGACTGGATTATAAATCGTTCCTTTAAAGAAATACGTTGGGGCCGCATCTTCATCGATGTCAGTATCGTCAACATCTTCATCAGGAATCAAAATTGATGAAAATTGTTGTGAAATGCCAACTTGTGGTGCCGCAAGTCCAACGCCTGGACGAAGACCACACTTCTCGTTCTCTTCTTCGTTTTGTGAGACAACTAAGTACTCCATCATGTTCTTAGTTGCTTCCTTTACCTCGTCTGACAAAGGGAAAGTCACCTTAGCTGCTTGTTGACGCAACACAGGATCGCCATCACGGACGATATCTTTCATCAAATACATCTGCTCATCTCCTACAAAAAATTCTTAATAATACTAGTATAGCAAACTCTAGACCGGTTGATTCAACTTACGTAAATCTCGTAAATACGCAGCCGTTTCTTCATTAACAATATGTGCGACATCGACGTGCAACATTGGCTTACGGTTGTCATACCAGACGTCCGTCACAACCAACGCCATATCGGTCTCTGACGCACTGACTAGATTTTCATCCTGCGAATAGTCACGTAGCGCATTATTCAACGCTTGCCGGACCACGACAACTTCTTGGCGCTCCCGGTATGGTAGTTCGAACTCGAATGCCATGACTTCATGGCCCCAAATATTAGCCACCAACGTTGAAGTTGGTCGTTCCATTGTGAACAACAGCAAGTCATTGGCTAATTCCTGGAGCGCGACGGTCATACCAGCGTTAACAACTTGTTGTGAGGCAATAATCTGTCGTTCAGTCAAACGACGTCCATATCGTCGGTAGATGGTTAATGCCACCAACAGTAACCCAACTAATAAAGCCACCCAAACTAACCACATGATTATTTACCTCGTGAATCGCGGTAGCCCGCCAGCATACGATTTAACTTTTGGGCCACGAAATTCGTTTGTTGCTTATCCTTTTCACTACCAGCAACAACCCGTAACGATTGGTACGTTGCCGCTAATTGGACAAAATCATGATAAAGGCGATCCGTTGAAGTTGGTCGTTCTGGCAATTCTGAAAAATGTTGCGCTAACGTGAAATCGTTATAATTACGAACGAAATCTGTTAACCCAGTCACAAGAACAAAGTGGCCCGTTTGACGCTTAACCAAATCAATTGCTGACAACGCATCGACCATTGCAAACAATTCTGCTTCATAGGCGGATGAAATTGCTTGATGTCGCACGGCATTCTGTTCAGCCGGCGTATCAGTTGATAAGATGACTGAACCACTTAGTGCACGATTTGCCATGGTGTCCCATTCCCCACTGACATAAATGTAAGTTGCAATGGTTGATGGTAACGTCATTTTCAGTTGATTAGCCAGCGCCACTTCTTCTGGTGTCGTTGTTGGCACATAAGAACGCTTGAACTTTCCCTGTACGCCGCGGACATTATCTTTTATTTTTTCCCAGATGTTCTTACTCATCTTTGCTGTCCTCCGTCTTCATTACTTCAAGTTTAACCGAAAAGCGGATAAAAAACGACTACCCAAATCTGATGCATGATTTCAAATATATTTAGGATACATGTGCCTTGGTTTCGTTGAATATGGTATTTGGACGGTATTTCTGATAAAATTAGTTTTAAGATTGTTCGGTACAAGACAGTAATAAATTAAGGAGATTAACCGATTATGATTTTTAAGGTTTACTACCAACCTACTAAGACACAAAACCCAAAGCGTGAAAACACGCAATCACTTTACATTGATGCTGCTGACCAACCAGCTGCACGTTTAGCAGTTGAGTCAAACACAGACTACAATGTTGAATTGATTGAACAATTGTCAGAAAAGGCTTTGGCTTACGAGCAACAAAGTCCCAACTTTAAGTTGACGGAGTTCTAATATGGTCATGAATCTGGATATTCGTCCAGACGAGACTGCAGTATATGCGCTTGGTGGCCTTGGGGAAATTGGAAAGAACACTTATGGTATTCAATTTGGTGATGAAATCATCGTCGTCGATGCCGGTGTTAAGTTTCCAGAAGATGAACTATTAGGAATTGATTATGTGATTCCTGATTACACCTACCTCAAGGAAAACCGCGACAAGATTAAAGCTTTGGTTATCACCCACGGTCACGAAGACCACATTGGGGCCATTCACTTTTTCTTGAACGCAGTTAACGTCCCTGTATATGCTGGCCCTCTCGCCTTGGCATTAATTAAGAACAAGTTGGATGAGCACGGATTGTTAAACAGTACCGAACTTCACGAAATTGATGAAGATACTGTTCTTAAGTTTGACAACATGAGTGTTGAATTCTTCCGTACGACGCACTCGATTCCAGATACATTCGGAATTGCAGTGCATACGCCATCAGGAACAATCGTTGAGACTGGTGATTTCAAGTTCGACTTCACCCCAACAACTAAGCAGCCACCTAACGTACAAAAGATGGCCCGCATCGGTTCTGAAGGTGTCCTACTATTAATGTCTGACTCAACGAACGCCGAACGAGCTGAGTTTTCAAAGTCAGAACGTTGGGTGGGTAAGACAATTGACAAGTTGTTTGATGAAATCGATGGCCGCATTATTTTTGCCACGTTCGCATCAAACATGTCACGTGTGCAAATGGCGACTGAAGCTGCCCTCGCCCACGGACGCAAGATTGCCGTCTTCGGCCGTTCAATGGAAAGCGCCGTAACGAATGGTTTGGCCCTTGGCTACTTGGATATTCCAAAAGAAATGTTGGTTGATGCGCACGAAATCAATCACCTTCCTGCTAACGAGGTCTTGATTTTGTCAACGGGATCACAGGGAGAGCCAATGGCTGCCTTGGCCCGCATTGCTAACGGTACACACAAGCAGATTTCAATCCAACCGGATGACACCGTTATCTTCTCAAGTTCACCAATTCCTGGTAACACACAATCTGTTAACCGCGTCATTAACGAACTTGAGGAAGCTGGTGCCACTGTTATCCACGGTAAAATCAACAACATTCACGCTTCTGGTCACGGTGGCCAAGAAGAGCAAAAGTTAATGTTATCTTTGATTAAGCCAAAGTACTTTATGCCTGTTCACGGTGAGTACCGGATGTTGAAGGTTCACGAAGGCATGAGTCATGAAGTTGGTGTGCCAAAGGAAAACACGTTTGTCCTTGATAACGGGGATGTCCTTGCTTTGACCGCTGATTCAGCTCGCGTTGCAGACCACATTCCTGCCGAAGACACGTATGTCGATGGAAACGGTATTGGTGATGTTGGTTCTGCCGTGTTGCGTGATCGCCAAATGTTGTCACAAGACGGTTTGGTTGTTGTGGTCGCAACAATTGACTTGAAGAACCAAGAAATCACAGCCGGTCCTGATATTTTGTCACGTGGCTTTATCTACATGCGTGAGTCAGAAGACTTGATCAATGAAGGTCGCAAGGAAATTTTCCACGCGATTCTAACAGCGATGCGTGAACCAAACGCTAGCGAGCACAGTATTCGCAATGCGGTTGTGTCACAACTACAACGCTTCTTGTACGAGAAGACTAAGCGTCGCCCATTAATCTTGCCTATGTTTATTTTGATCTAGGCCGTTAATAACAAAAAGCGAGTTTACCCATTACCGGTAAACTCGCTTTTTCTATAGCAAATAATTTAATAATGCGCCAATCCCATAAGCAACGCTGGCTGCCACATAACCAACGAGTAATGTTAACCCAATTTCAGCCCGTTTTGATTTATTGGTCAATTCAGCTTTGACCATCCCCAGCAGCGCCAAAGCTACCCCTACAATCAGGAACGAGATTGGAAAAGCCACAGTTGAACTATGAATCACAGCATTTACAATTAAGTAAGCACTCAACGGAATTAACCCAAAAACATTAAAGGACAAAAATGTTGCCACGCCATCCTCAAACGCCGCCCGTTTTGTCTTACCGGCCGTTGCAGATAAGTAGGCACCTGCAGCCATTGAAAATCCATCGGCCAATAAGTTAGAAAAACCCAAGATGATAATGACCACATTGGAAATATCTCCACCAACTGAGCCGGCAACGACCGCAAAAGTGGTAATAATGCCATCTAACCCGCCATATACAATTGGTGACGCAAAACGTTTCATGAAAACACCACCCTAACTGACTCCCTATTCAAGCAACGATACCGCATCATGAATTTTAGTCATATCGGTCATATCAGCCTTACCCTCTTCAAACATTTCAACAAGTCGCTGTTCAGTTGGTGTGCGATCTGCTAGCGCCTTACGCTTTTCAAAACCGTACATCACCCGCAGCAACATCTTATCTGACATACTAATGTCGTCAAAGACAATTTTGCCACCCAAAAGTTGCATGGTGGCATTTGGCATATAATCCAGCATTTGTTCCTGTAAGAAATGAATCGTGGCGTGGTCTTCTGGTGATGTCATCCCAACGACAAACACTTTGACAACCTTAGCCGGATCGAACACATGCGAAATCTCTGGTAGTCCCATAATAACCCGTCGGTAAATTGGCGCAAAGACATAGACTTTCTCAATACCTGGCTCACTCGCTAAGGCTTGACATTGCTTCAAGTCACACAAAGGTAACCCCATCAGCGTTGCGAAAGCCTGCGCATACCTCTCAGTTGTGCCATATTTTGATGCATAAATAACAACCCCATTTGTTTGTTCCATCGGAATCCCCTCCTAGCATGTTTCTTTATCATTCATTATATGCCAGGTGTTTGACCGCTGTATGCTGCCAAAAAGAAAACCATCCACTTTATTTAAGGGGATGGTTTGATATTTTTGAATTATCGTCGCACAATGTCTGGAATTGTGTCTAATTGATTAACTTCGTATGTTGCTTGATATGGCGTGTTGTTTGCCACTTGGTGTAAGTTGACCCAAAGCGTATCAAGGTGATAACGGTTGCCGCCCTGAATGTCCGATGCCAGGCCATCACCAATCATAATTGTGTTGCTGCGCGTCATAGCCGGTTGCTTGTTAAATATCGCATCGAAAAACTCCGTGGCCGGTTTAGCATGGCCAATTTCATCCGATGTCACCATATCATCAAAGTACTTCATAAAGCCGGTATGGGCCATACGTTGTTCCTGCGTGTGTTGCTCCCCGTTTGTGCCCGCAATCAATTTATATCCTTGCTTGGTCAATTGTTGCAATAGCGCCTCCGCGCCATCCAAAACATAGTAATTCTCATTTAAATATCCACGGTACTCTTTTTCAAGTGCAACACCATCGACATCACGACCAAATTGATCAAACAGCGTTGCAAACCGGGTATTGTGGATTTGGTCCTTACTAATTTCACCACGTTCATAAGCCGACCATAATCCCCGATTAATTTGTTGATACTTATCAAACGCTTGGCGAACATCTGGCACTTCGTGATCACGAAAAACATTCAACAAACCAACCTCTTCGCCTTTACGGAAATCCAATAAAGTATCATCTAAATCAAAAATCAAATGTTTATACACTATCACGACCCCACTTTCATATTCTCAGTGTAACAAAAACAGGCAGCCAAAAGCTACCTGTTTTTTAAGTCGTTAGGCCTTATGCCAGTCCCACTTAACATATGCATACGTCAAGAGATATAGCACAAGCGTCGTCGCGAACAACTCCAAGAGCGTTGCCATACGAATGCCTTCTTTCTAAAAAAATTGCACAAAAACTCACTTAATCAGTGTAACACTGTTTTTTCACATTTTAATGAAATGTCCAAAATTCCGGTCAATATTACCAAAATGGATAAGGCTGCGTTGTTGCTACCATATCAAACGCCCGCGAGCCAAGTTCTTCACCGTCGGCATGGCCAAATTCTAACCGCGCTGTTCGAATGCGAATTTGGGTAGCCGTAAAGCGATGAACTTCCTTGTACTGATAGTGTTTACCGCGCATCAATTGCGCTAGAATGACGAATAGTTTAATAAACACTTTGGGACGCTCAATCACAATCAAGTCAATTAAACCGTCTCTTTCATCGGCATCCGGCATAATTTTAATGCCCCCGCCAAAATATGGATGATTTGACAATGTCAGTAAGTAGCCCCGATTAAAGTAATGCCGGCGCTGATTAACATCTAACTCGATTTGAAAAGTATCTTGCAGACTAAATGTCTTGAAGAGTGCTGACAAATAGACTAATTTACCTAACTTTAATTTATTCAATATTTTCTTGTGTGTGGATGCGTTAGCTAATTTGACCGTTGTTGCATCAAACCCAATGCCAACATTATTCACGAAGTAGCGGTGTTCCCGCTTAATCGCATCCACATATTCACCAATATCGATTCGTTCTGGCGTACCCGCGGTCACGTTGGTCAGAATCCGTTTAAAGCCCGCAACTGGGTCAGTTGGTAATTGACGGGCTCGTGCAAAGTCATTGCCTGACCCAGCAGGAATATAAGCCAATGGCAACTGATTTGCATTGCTGTACGCCATAGCACCATTTATTGCTTCATTGAGCGAACCATCCCCGCCCACGATGACGAGTGTTTGATCCGAAGCCTGTTGATACTTTGCAAACAGGCGTGTCCATTCTTTAATATCACCTGCGCGTTGCGAAAAACGAACCTCATAGTCCGTCGCTTGCTCCTTCAGGTACGATTCAAGCACTTGCCAACTTGCAACGGCTTGTCCAGAACTTGCCGCTGGGTTGACCAAAAACGTAAAATGCATGCTATCGTCATCTCTCTTTCATTTACTCCATTAGATAGTATACAAAATTCATACGATTTAGTCAGCAACATCCATGTCTCATCATAATTCCTTCAAAAAAACCACACAACCCAGCCGAGTTGTGTGGTCTGTTACGTGGTTAGTGTGTTGTGCTACCCCAGAACTTCTCTTTGTATGCATCACGTGATTGCTTTTCTTCGTTGTAGCGCTCAACGTTTTTACGATAGAATTCCTGGTGATATTCTTCAGCTTCCCAGAAAGTTGTGGCATCTTCAATCGTTGTCACAATCGCATCATCTCCAAAAATGCCCGATTCTTGCAAAGCAACTTTAGACGCCTCAGCAATCTGTCGTTGCTCAGGTGAATTAACAAAAATCACAGGTCGGTAATTGTCACCGCGATCTTCAAACTGCCCCATCGCATCAGTCGGATCTGCCGTCTGCCAATATAAGGCGACCAAATCTTCGTATGAGATTGCATCGTCGTCAAACCAAACTTTTACGGCTTCGGTGTGACCCGTTTGGTGTGCCTTAACTTCTTCATAGGTTGGATTATCCTTATGACCACCCGTGTAACCAGAGCGGACGAGTGAAATACCTGTTAATGTTTCAAATGGTTGGACCATGCACCAAAAACATCCACCTGCAAAAATTGCTGTTTGTTCTGCCATATTGTTATCCCCCTAAATTACTTTAACTTGATATCCCACGCAGGGATTTCTGCTGATCCATATAGCTGCTTCATGTGCTTCTTGGTAGCCTCGGTTTGATAGGTTTTAACCACTTGCTTGTATACCTTTTTATTTTGCGTACCCTTACGTGCAGCAATGATGTTAATGTAACCCTTGTTAGCTTTATTAACCGGTTCCACGAACAACGCCTTGTCAATATCCAACTTTGCATCAAGGGCGTAATTGGTATTAACAACTGCCGCATCAGCACCCTTCAACGCGGCAGCAGTTTGGTCTGAAGAAACTTCCTTAATTTGGAAATGTTTCTTGTTCTCCGTTACATCCTGAGCAGTTGGCAACTTGGCGTCATGGTTGTATTTAATCAATCCCGCGGCCTCTAGGACATCCAACGCACGTTTTTCATTCGATGCGTCATTCGGTACGATAATCGTTGCTTTTTCCGGCAAATCCTTCAAAGACTTGTGATTATCAGAATAGATACGAATTGGTGTCACATACGTCTTACCAATCCCCACTAACTTATTCTTAAAATGCTTATTTTGAACATCGAAATAATTAATCGTTTGGAATGAATTCAAATCGATCGAACCATCAACTAATGCTTGATTTGGCTTAACGTAATCCGTGAACAACTTCAACTTCACATCGATGCCATACTTCTTCTGCGCATCTTTTTTGACATATTCCCATAATTGACGGTCAGAATCTCCAACCAAGCCAACGGTTACAGTCTTTTCGTTCGCAGCGGAAACTGCCCCATCATTTGTTACATACAAAGCCACTACAGCTGCTAAACCAGCCACTGCCACTGCTGATACTAATACTTGCTTTTTATTAATTGTCATAATCTCCACCCCTAGTTGTAAATAAAAAAACCGTTTCTATACACATTCTCAATATGAGAAGTATAGAAACGGTTTAAGCCCGTGGTACCATTCTAAATTCGCTTGTTCAGTCACCTGAAAAGCCTCACAACGTGCGGACAGGGAGCGAAATGATGCTATGTCGATACGCGTGTTTGTTAACGGTAACCACCCGTGTGTCGCTTATGAACTTGCCATTCACAACACCCAATCACAGGCCATTTTCTGAGTACTACCGCACGCTACGTCTCACCACCCGTAACTCTCTGAACTTTGCTAGCAATCGTACTTCCCTGATCATCTTGTTTTTACTAACTATTTATTCGTTTTTTCTATGAGTATTATATTAGACAATACTCATTTTATTGTCAAGCTTTTATTAGGATTAATTTTTGTTTTGTGCATCACTAACCGCTTGTAAGGCCGTTGCACCTACAAAATTAACCGGTTGCGTAAAGTTAGGTTGGAAGAAGAAATCAGCCATCGCCAAATCGTCAATGGTCATTTGATTTTGAATGGCCAATGAGACAACATTCGCCGCTTGCGTAATGTCATGCTTTGACATAAAGGCCGCCCCCAGCACTCGCCGTGTTTTGCGATCCCAAGTTAACGTTGATAACACTGGTGTCGTCGACAACATAAAATCAGGTCGATAATCTTCCTCATGAACCGTTTCAACGACATCTAAGCCCCGCGCTTCAGCAGACCCCTTGTTCAGCCCGGTTGCTGACATGGCATAACCATACAATTCCACTGCCGACGTTGCTTGCGTCCCTGAGTAAGCCAAGTGATGACCATCAATGTTACGTGCAACGAGCATCCCCTGGCGAATCGCATTCGTGGCTAATGGAATATAGTCATAGGCTTGCGTTGGATTGTAGAAAACAGTCGTGGCATCACCAGCGGCATAAACGTCAGGCAAACTTGTTTCCATATACGCGTTCGTTAAGATGGCCCCGTTTGGTAGCATATCAACTTGGCCCTTGAACAAGTCCGTATTTGGTAAGAAACCAATCCCAAGCACCGCAATATCCGCTTCATAAGTACCTTGATTAGTTGTCACTCGAATACCGCCATCTGCGGCATCTTCAAAGCCGGTTACCAGTTGTTGCAAAGCTAATGTGACATCGTTTTCCTGGAACGCCGCTTCCAGACGATCAGTAATTACTGGACTGAAGTTCTTAGGCAACACGCGATCAAAACCATCGATTAGCGTAACTTTCTTACCAGTTACTGAAAATTGCTCTGCAATTTCGGCCCCAATGTAACCTGCACCAATTACAACCACACGCTTCACATCATCCGCCACTTCCTTAATTCGGTTAGCGTCTTCCCAAGATTTCACCATATAAATTTTATCATTATCGATGCCTGGAATCTTTGGGACTAATGGCTTTGAACCAGTTGTAATAACAATTTTATCAAACGTCTCATCTGCAAAATCACCGGTCAATAGATTCTTAGCCCGAATACGCTTGTTTACCAAGTCGGCTTCAACAACTTGGTGTTGCATTTTCATTGTAATTCCTTGTTCAGTCATTGAAGCTGGTGTTTCATAAAACATACGTTGTTCATCCGAAACGTGATTACCTACCCACAAAGCAATCCCACATGACAGGAACGACACCGTCGTGTGCTGTTCATAAACCGTAATGTCAGCCTCAGCATGCAATTGTTTAATTTGCGTCGCTGAAAAGGTTCCTGCGTGTGTGCTACCAATTACTGCAATTTTCATGTTATATACCCCACAACATTTTTCAATTATTATCATTGTGCAATTATCAACAACTATTTATCGACATTATTCACAACTAAACCCACTGATGAAACAACCGTTTGTTCCATTTACAAGTGTAAATAAGTCCGATAAATTAGATAACTCACAAACTAATTGTAACTTACTGAGCAAATACGTCAAGCTATTTTTTAAATGAGTAGACGAAAAAACCCGAGACAAGCGAATTCCTTGTCTCGGGTTTTATAACCTCATTAATTGTCACGCCATTGTTTAACAAGCATGACGGTTCCCGTCATTGCTCCTAAAAGCAACATTGCTTGTGCAAACAAAGACTTGTCTGCTAATAACGTCATACTGATAATAATCACTACTGCCAGTACCACGAAATAGATACAGGCATCCTCAATTTGTTCGGTCATACATCCTCCTATTACTTGAACCAAGCATCAACCTGCTTAGGGTGTGCCTTAATCCAATCCTTGGCAGCTTCCTTCGCTGATTTACCATTTGAAGTTGCGAGCATTACTTCACCCATATCTTCTTTGGTCCAATGGAAGTTCTTCAAAACTTTGTACACGTCTGGCTTATCAGCTTTTAATCCCTTACGCGTAAACGTATTGATCGATTCTGCCTTACCAAATGATTGCTTTGGGTCCTTTAGATACTTCAAATCATACTTTTGGAACATCCAGTGGGGCTGCCACCCCGTAATCACGATGTCCTTATGTTCTTTAATCGCCTTACCTAACGCAACTGCCATGGCACCTGATGATGATGGCGTGACCGTCCATCCCTGTTCCTTAAGACCATAGTCTGCCAGAGCCTTGTCCGCAGACTTCATCACACCAGCCCCCGGCTCAATCCCGGTTACAGTCTTACCTGCTTGTGTGGTCAAGTCTGAAATCGACTGAACATTCATGTAGCTTGGCACGACAAAACCAGTTGTGGCGCCAGTCAAATTTGGTCCTAATAAATCAATTTGATCTTTGTACTTCTTATATTGTGCAGCGTGTGTATTAGGTAACCAGGCAGACACGGATGCATCCGCTTGTCCATTAGCCACAGATTGCCACATAATCGAATTATCAAGTGGCGTTAACTTAACGTTATAGCCATGTTCACGCATTGCCTCGGCTAAAACATTGCTTGAGGCAACTTCCGAATCCCATTGTACATAAACCAAATTAACAGATTCTTTGGCTGACTTAGTTGAAGTAACTGCATTGATAACGCCGGTTCCAACCATAGCCACAGCAACTGCTAATGCTGTCCACATCTTCCAACGACCCTTTGACGCTTGTTGTTTAGCCGCTGGGTCAACATTCAACTTCTGTGTAAAGCGATCAATAATAATGGCCAGAATAACTAAGGCTAGCCCATTAACGAATCCCTTACCAATATCAGCGTTTTGAACCGCTGACAATACACCACGACCAAGTCCTGGTGCACCAATCATTGAGGCAATCACAACCATTGACAATGCCAACATAATCGTTTGATTAATACCAGCTAAAATCGTACCAGTCGCCAAAGGTAACTCTAACTTAAATAATTTTTGCTTAGGTGTTGAACCGTAAGAATCGGCCGCTTCAACCAAGTCTTTCGGTACCTGTCGGATACCCAAATTTGACATTCGCACTGTTGGTGGTAATGCGAAAATAACTGACGCAAATACACCAGGCACTACCCCAATTCCAAAGAAGGCAACTGCCGGAATTAGGTACACAAATCCAGGCATGGTTTGCATAAAGTCCAAGACCGGTTGCACAATCTTAGCAACTGTTTCCTTTTTAGCCATCCAGATTCCCAATGGCACACCGATAACAATTGATACTAAACTTGATACCACAACCAAAGTCAATGTGTTCATCAAATCAGACCACAAATTTTGATTGGCAATAAACAATAACCCTAGGAATGTAAAGGCCGCAAAGCCCCACTTTTTCCCAGAAGATAAAATGGCAAATATGGTAACGCCAATAATAACTGCCCAAGATGGCATAGCAATCAAGCCATTTGTCATCCCGTTCATCAAATGATTACCACCGGTTTGAATGGCGTCAAAGAAGCCACTCAGGTTTGACGTTAACCAATTAACGGCCGACTCGACCCAACCCGCGACGGGAATTTTTCCAATTAATAATGTCATAAATTAGTTGTCCTCCGTTTCCGATGTCTCTGCCAGCGCTTCAAGCACTCGACCACGGATGATAACGCCTCGTAGACGTCCTTCATCAACCACCGCTAATGGGGTTGGTGAATCATAAATAAGTGGCATAATATCTGCCACAACCATGTCCTTCGCAACCGTTGGCATTTCAGTCGCCACTTCAGATAATGGCAAACCTTCCGCACGAGCACGCAAGGCATCTTCACTGGTAACAAAGCCACGGAAATGACGGCCACGATCAATGGCAACTAAGCCACTGACTTCTTCAACACGCATCTTCTTAAGCGCCACGTTTGGACCATCAACTTCGATGTTCGTATAAATTGGTGGAATCATAATGTTTTCAGCCGTCAAAACCTTTGAACGGTCAACATCTTCAATAAACTCACGCACGTAATCGTTCGCTGGGTTCGTCAGAATTTCTTCTCCCGTACCAACTTGTTGGACTTGTCCGTCCTTCATAATCGCAATGCGATCACCAATACGAAGCGCTTCATTCAAATCGTGGGAAATAAAAATAATTGTCTTTTGAAACTTTGCTTGTAAATCAAGCAATTCATCTTGCATATCACGACGAATCAACGGATCCAAAGCCGAAAACGCTTCGTCCATCAGCAAAATTTCAGGGTCGTTTGCCAAAGCGCGGGCCAATCCAACACGTTGTTGCATCCCACCTGATAGTTGCTTAGGATATTGATCCTTGAAGGCCAACAAATTTGCGTTGTCCAGCGCTTTCTCAGCGCGTTCACGACGTTCGGCCTTTGGCACGCCCTGCACTTCTAGACCATACTCAGTATTTTCTAGAATCGTTCGATGCGGGAATAACCCGAAACTTTGGAAGACCATGCTCATCTTCTTGCGACGAACATCCAATAATTGTTCCTTGTTTAGTTTAGAGACATCTTGTCCATCAAGGAAAATTGAACCTGAAGTTGGTTCAATCAAACGGTTTAATAAGCGGATTAACGTTGACTTACCAGACCCTGAAAGTCCCATAATCACGAAAATTTCACCTTCCTCAATTGACAAGTTAGCATCATAAACACCAACTGTCGCACCAGTACGCTTTAATATTTCTGTTTTTGGTACTTGTTTTTCTACCAACTGCAATGCTGGTTTGATTCGCTTACCAAAAATCTTGGTTAAGTGCTCTATTTCTACCTTAGCCATAACTCTCCTCCTACTTGATCGAATACTCTCACTTTCGCTAAGTGACAACTCTATTGTAAACATAAAGTTGTCACTTAGGTCAAATTTAAACGCCTGTACCGCCGTGTTGCATATACGGTACAAATGCTATCATTAAGCTAACGCTTTGATGGTATACCAATTTTATTTATCGCACGGGAAAAGTTGTCCAATAGAAAACAAGTGTGCTATTCTGAAAGGGCGAAGGCAACATATAAATGGTAAAGGTTCTAGATCTTCGCCAATTGTTGCAGTGATAAACAGTTAAATTCGAGGTAAATCCATGGCAGCAATTAAACAACCGCGATATCGCGTTATTGCATTACGAATTGCAGAAAAAATCAGCACCAATCAATTGAAGGTGGGTGATAAAATTCATGCTCGCTCAACTCTGGCCACAACTTTTGGTGTGTCAGCTGAAACGGCTCGACGTGCGATTAGCGTATTAGTGGATTTGGGCATTGTTGAAACACGTCATGGTAGCGGCGTGGTTGTGACATCCCGTCAAAAAGCCCAAGACTACGTCAATACTGAACAAGAAGTGAACGGCTTACAATCGCTACAACAAGACCTCAAAAATCAAATTAAAGCCCAACAAGCAGCGCTAGCTACTTTAGGCACTTCCCTACAATCATTTATCGATCAGTCACAACATTATCAACAGCACAATCCCTTAACACCTTTTGAATTGGCTTTAACCGTACCATCGGCCATGTTTGAAAAAGAGCTACGTGAACTAAATTTTTGGCACAAAACGGGCACAACCTTAGTGGGAATTATGCATGAAGATAAATTAACAATCTCACCCGGTCCTTATGCGAAAGTATTCCAGGGAGATACACTCTACTTCGTCGGTGATCAAAACAGTGTTCAGAGTGTTTCAAACTTCTTTTATCAAAACTAAAATAGCTGGCTCGAATTTAGGAATCCTTGAACGAGCCAGCTATTTCTTATCTAGGAGAACAATGTGATGCGAATATTAGTCAGGTTAGCCGTTATTGGACTATTACTATTTGGCACTTTTCTGTTCAGTTACGAGGCAGAAAAACCAGTGACAACCAAAAAAACAACAACCACCGTACCCAAATCAACACAGTCCCACCGCACCCCGCTTACAACCAAGCAACTACACGATAACCAGTTGCTTTACTTTGCCGCAATCATCAACTATGCAACGTCAAACATTACCGATGGCCGTTGGCAAGAAGTCAAGCACCCGTCAAACGGTTGGCAAATTGAACCGCACCTCGTTTCTGGCACAACACGCTACTTTGTTTGGCCAGATAAGCAAGCAACTGCCGATCAAAAAATGGTCATGCCGAATTGGTTTAGTGTGTCTGACAACGTTGTGACACTACACTCATTCATCATTCATTCCGGGGGCCAAGATGTCGTGCATGAAATCTCCGTCCAAGAGATTATCCACTGGCACAACCAAAGCCAGGTACGTCTCCAACATCTCGAGAAAATCCAAGCAAACAGTCGCTTATTAACTGAAATGACAAAAAAGACCTCATCGACAAACCGATGAGGTCTTTTTAGGCAAACTATCAACGCAACAATTTGCCATACTATCATTCATATTAAGCGTTAAAAGCGTCAGTCAATGGTGGTACCACTTGCTTCTTACGTGATACAACACCAGGCAATGATGCACGACCGTCTGCCAACTTAACGTCAAAGGCAGCTTCAACCTTATCCAGGTTATCACCCAAAACCAAAATATCTGAATCTGAGTCCAAAATGTTCGTCACAACGAAAACAAAAGTGTTATAACCATCTTCAGCCAACTCAGCTTCCATCGCCGCAACCACTTCATCACGACGTGAGAAGACATCCTCAACATCAACTGTGTTTACTTGACCGATGCGAACCGTTGAACCATTCAACTCAAATGACTTTGCATCGCCATCAATCAATTCCTTGGCTGAACGTGATGACAAGTCAGTACCTGCCTTCAACATCTCCAAACCGTAAGCCTCATAATCTGCCAAACCAGCAATCTTAGCCAAGGCTTCCAAAGCAGGCTTGTCCATTGGCGTTGTCGTTGGGCTCTTCAACAACAACGTGTCAGAAATGATAGCTGATGCCATCAAACCAGCAATTTCAGCAGGAATCTCAACGTTGGCTGTTTGGAACTCATAGTACAAAACAGTTGCAACAGAACCCCATGGCTTGTTGATGAAGTACAAAGGAGCAGCTGATGAGAAGTTAATCTTGTGGTGATCGTACACACCGTAAACAGTTACGTCTGCAATGTTCGCAACTGATTGCGCAGCTTCATTGTGGTCAACCAAGAAAACTTCTTCTGTGTCAGCACTTTCAATTACACGAGGTGCGTCAACCTTAAAGTAATTCAATGCAAATTGCGTTTCTGCATTTGGTGTTCCCAAAGCCACAGCCTCAGTATCTTGGTTGTATGCCTTGTTCAAAAAGTATGATGCAGCGAATGCTGAAGCAATCGTGTCTGTATCAGGGTTTTGGTGTCCGAAAACCAACATCTTAGCCATCAGATAAATCTCCAATTTCTTTGTTTTTTCAATGATTTAATCATACACCATTTCCGACAGTTAGGCACGCAAATTAGTCAAAATTCCAACCGGCTAGTATCGACTTAATCATGAATAATTAGTGCCATACCAAGAATCTGCACGGATTTAGTTAAAAATTATTAAAGGCCGGCCGACTAAAATCATGCTAAAATTGAAACTGTTCTGTTTTTCAGAACATGCACTTATTCACTTTTTAAAATTGCATATCAAAGGAGTGTTAATCGTGACGATTACGCATTTTATTATTAGTTTCATTTTAGCCTATGTTTTCGGTTCAATGCCGTTTGGCTACTGGATTGGACGTCTTTTTTTTAAAAAGAACATCTTGCAACTCGGCTCTGGTAATATCGGAACCACCAACACCTTTCGTGTCCTAGGTACAAAAGCCGGTGTGGCAGTCCTTATTCTGGATATCTTGAAGGGATCTGTGGGTGCGTCAATGGCAATGATTTGGGGACCGGCTCCTGCTTGGACCCACATGGTAGTTGGCCTTGGTGCCATTCTCGGTCACACTTTCTCAATGTGGATTGGGTTCAAAGGTGGCAAAGCAGTTGCCACTTCAATGGGTGTTTTATTGACTTATAACCCACTGCTATTCGTCGTTGCCTTTGCTATCTTTTTGACAGTTATCCTGTTAACGTCGATGGTTTCAATGGCCTCAATGATCGGCTTCACGCTCGTCAGCTTGATTTCAATCTTCTGGCTCCATGATTGGCTGCTATCTGTTATTGCGGTTGCCCTGACCATTTTCGTGTTCTATCGGCATCGTGAAAATATTGTCCGTATCAAAAATGGTACAGAATCATTGGTTCATTTTGGTTTTGGCTATTGGCGTCAGCAAAATAATAAGTAAACAAAAAGGAGAGCCGTTTGGCTCTCCTTTTTGTTGTTCGTTAGAAAAATGTCAGTGAATATGAACCGGTAAATGTTTGAGCTGGTGCTAGTGTGTTGATGCCATACTTGTGGTGCAACTCACCATCTGCGTCAACTGTGTCGGCGATTCCCCACCAAGGTTCAATTGCCACAAATGGTGCCTCTTTAGCATATGGCGTCCAAATACCAACGTACTTCGCGTTTTGGATATGCATGGTAACACCGTGTGACTCACTCAACTTGGCCAAAACAATCGACACTGGATTTTGGTCCAATCGCAGAATGATTGCATCGTCCTTATAATCATCTCGACGAAGACGCAATGGAATGCGCGTGTCAAACGTTGATTCTAAATTATTGTCCAAGTACGGACCGACTAACTTGGCACGATTGTACTTACGTTGTGGTTCAACGTTGATGTAGTAATCCGTAAACTTTTCGCCCGCTTCTAGTGGCGCACGGAACCCTGGGTGACCACCAACGGAGAAATAAATGTCATGCGTGTCGGTGTTTGTCACCACATAGGCAATGCCCAACGTATCTTGCTCTGTCAGACGGTACAACACGTCAAATTGGAAATGAAAGGGATAAATCGAAAACGATTCATCATTATCAACCAAACGGAAGCGTGCTGTATTAGCAGTCTTCTCAACTAAATCAAATTCATTATCTCGTGCGAAACCGTGTTGGGCCATAAAGTACGTCTTATCACGATACTTGTAACGATCACCCTTTAAACGCCCAACAATGGGGAAAAGGTTCGGTGCGTGGCGGCCCCAAAAATTAGGATCGGCTTCCCACATATATTCTAGGCCACTTTCTTTATTAGTCACACTGACTAATTCAGCACCCATTTCTGAAATGACGACGGTGATACTGTCATTTTCTAGCTTGACTGACATGCTCTTCTTCCCCCAGTCCGTTCTGTAAACGTTTTCTTCAATATTTTTATCATAGCAAATTTTTTACATAAAATCTATGCACGAATTGTAAATGATTTTCATAAATAATCGACAGGTTTATGAAAAAAAGAGGTCCATGCCAAGTAACATGAACCTCAAAGTAATTATTCTGTTGCTCGTGGAAAAAAATCACGGTAACTTTTTTGTAAAGCATCCGTTGTCACGTGCGTATAAATCTGAGTTGTACTTAAACTGCTGTGGCCCAATAGTTGTTGCACCGTTCGCAAATCAGCACCGTTATTCAGCATATCCGTTGCATATGTGTGGCGGAACATGTGCGCGGAAATCATCTGCGTCAAGCCAGCCTTCTTGGCCAATTGCTTCAGAATGTATTCAATCCCGCTAGCCGTTAATGCCTGACCACGTTGATTAACGAATAGTTTGTCATGCATAACCGGACTTTTGGCAAGCAACTGTGGGCGGGCATCACGTAAATAACTCGCTAGCGCATCAGCCGCATATTGACCATATGGTACAATGCGCGTCTTATTCCCCTTACCAGTTATCGTGATTACTCGGGCAGCTTGATCTAGCATGCCTAACGTTAAGCCTGCTGCTTCCGATACACGGGCCCCCGTGCCATATAAAATCTCGAGTAACAATCGATTGCGCAATCCGAGCAGGCTCGTATCAGCCATGACGACGTCAAAAAGTTTGTTCAATTCTTTCTCATAAAAGTATCGTGGCAAATGTTGCCCAGCCTTTTTGAGTTGTACACCTGCAAACGGGTTTGTCGTAACAACTGCGTTGCGCTCTAAAAATCGATAAAACGCCCGTAAAGAGCTCACTTTGCGCGCAATCGTCCGGCTGACGTCACCTTTTTCGTAAAGCATCGACAGAAACACACGTGCATCATACTGATCGATGGTAGTTAAATCAACTGGTTTACCATCCCCAGAATCCGTCAAGAATGCAACAAATTCAGTAATATCCGATTGATATGCTTTTTGGGTATCCTCAGAATATTGCCGCTCAACCCGCAAATAGTCCAAAAACAAGCCCGTCAACGTTGCCGTATCCATCTTTATTTTGCCTGCTCTGTTTCTTTTTCAGCCTTAGTATCTGCAACTTCTTCGTCGTCCTTTGGTGTCGTACCATCAGCACGCGTCTTCTCAGTTGGCTTGTCCCATGAGACAAAATCACAATCTGGGTAACGTGAGCAACCATAAAATGTGCGACCACGCTTCGTCTTTCGCTCAACAATTTGTCCGATACCACACTTTGGGCAACCAAGTCCAATTTCTTCAACAATCGTTTGTGTGTTACGACAATCAGGGAATCGAGAACAAGCGTAGAACTTACCATAGCGTCCCATCTTTTCAAGCATCGGTGCCCCACAGACGTCACAATTGAAGCCAGCCAAACGGTCCTTTAATACAATCTTTTCCATTTCCGTTTCGGCTTTCGTTAACTCCTTAGAAAACGGCTTGAAGAAATCGTCTATCACTTTGACCCAATTTTCTTTGCCTGCCTCAACGTTATCTAAGCTCGTTTCAACTTCAGCTGTAAATTTAATGTTTGTCACATCTGGGAAAAATTCTTGCACTGTATTTTGGACCAACTCACCTAGTTCGGTTGGCACAAATTTCTTCGCATCAATTCGGACGTAGCCACGCTTCTGAATCGTTTCAATCGTCGCAGCATACGTTGATGGTCGACCAACGCCATTCTCTTCAAGTGCCTTAACTAAGGCCGCTTCAGTATAGCGGGCAGGCGGTTGGGTAAAGTGCTGTTCAGGTGACATTTTAGCCAACTGAACCAAGTCGCCAACCGTTAACGTTGGTAGCTTGTTATCCTTTTCCTTCGCAGCCGGATACGCCTTCGTAAATCCAGCAAACTTCGTCTTTGAACCATTGGCACGGAACATCACCCCGTTTTGCTCAATCGTAACTGCCATGGTATCCAAAATTTCAGGCGTCATTTGACTTGCCACAAAACGTGACCAGATGAGTTGATACAACTTAAACTGGTCATTCGTCAACTTATCCTTAATCGACGCTGGTGTCCGGAAAACCGACGTTGGTCGAATTGCTTCGTGGGCATCTTGGGCACCTTCTTGTTGCTTACCTTGGACTGGCTTAGTTGCTGCGTACTCAGCACCATATTCTTCATGAATAAACGTTGACGCATCAGCCTTGGCGATTTCAGAAATTCGCGTTGAATCGGTACGCATGTAGGTAATTAATCCAACACTACCCTCTTTACCCCCTAAGTTGATACCTTCATACAACTGTTGTGCCGCCATCATTGTTTTCCGGGTGCGGAAGTTTAACTGGGTGTTCGCAGTTTGTTGCAAAGTTGATGTCGTAAAGGCCGGCTGTGGATTACGCTTGCGTTCCTTAGCTTCAACCTTGGTAATATCAAAATCACTCTTTTGATTAAGGCGTCGTAAGATATCTTGAACAGCTTCATTATCGGGCAATTCCAATTTCTTACCGTCAACGCCATAAAAAGTGGCTTTAAAGGTCGTTTTGTCCTTCTTGAACTCTGAGTCCATTGTCCAATACTCATCCGGTTGGAAGGCCTGAATTTCATTTTCACGTGCAATAACGAGCCCTAGTGCGACAGATTGCACACGGCCAGCAGACAAGCCTTTTTTAACCTTCTTCCACAAAATTGGTGAAATTGAGTAACCAACCAAACGATCCAAGACACGTCGAGCCTGTTGGGCATCTACAAGATCCATATCAATCTTACGTGGCTGCTTAAAAGCGTCCTTAACCGCATCTTTGGTGATTTCGTTGAACACAACTCGGTTTTCACCAGACTCTAAATCCAAATCTAAAATGTGTGACAAATGCCAAGCAATGGCCTCCCCTTCACGATCCGGGTCGGATGCCAAGTAAACATGTTTAGCGGCCTTTGCATCTTTCTTTAGCCCCTTGATCACATCTCCTTTACCACGAATATTAATGTACTTTGGTGCGTAATCATTCTCGATATCAACACCCATGGTTGACTTTGGCAAATCACGAATGTGGCCAATACTAGCAACCACCTTATATGTGCTACCTAGATACTTTTCAATCGTTTTCGCTTTCGATGGAGACTCAACGATTACCAAGTTTTTCTTTGGCTTCGCCTTAGACTTTGTTTTGGCTTTCGTAGTCGTCGCACGCTTTTTAGCTGGCTTTTTTTCTGTTTCTGTTGCCATGGCGTGGACCTCTTTTCTGTTAGTTTTTTGTTTTCTTCTATATATAGCAGTTAAAATGCTCTATCACTAAAGTACTATACACTACCTGTCTAGAATTTGACAAATGCTAACTAGGTCATCTGTGAAACATTTACCAAGCGTTAACGTACTCTGCCAAAATCTGGGCTGGCGAAATAAGCGGTATTGCGCCTGCTACAATTAATGCGTTAGTCCCTGCCGAAAGTGGGTTAGTCACTGGACCTGGCACCGCCATCACAACCCGATTTTCATCAAGAGCTACATTGGCCGTAATTAACGATCCCGATTTTTGGCGTGCTTCAACGATAACAGTTGCTTGGGCTAACCCGGCAATAATGCGGTTTCGTTCCGGAAAGTGATGCTTTGCCGGGGGCTCCCATGGTAAATACTCACTTAAGATGAGTCCCTGCTGACTGATTTGGGTTTGCAAATTATCACGCCGCTTTGGATAAGCCACGTCAACGCCGGTTCCAATCACAGCGATTGTTTGCCCACCATGCGCCAGGGTGCCCCGATGGACAGCTTCGTCTGTACCTCGTGCTAAACCTGATACGGTGACCAATTGCGCGCTAACCAAGTGCGGTAGCCATGTCGCCAATACTTGCTGACCATACGGCGTCAATTCACGTGCCCCCACAATGGCCACACATGCCCGATTTACCAAGGTAAAATCACCTTGAAAGAAAAGACAAAGTGGTGGTTGGGCAATTTCTCTTAGTAGTTCTGGATAGGCATCATCAGCCAAGGTGACCACTGAGTATTGTTTGACCAAATTGTAAACACGACGTAGTTCTCCCGACCGTATCGCGTCTCTAATTTTAGTTTGGGCATCAGCAGACAATTCCGTCAATGTAAATATTTCTTGCAACGTCAATCGCTGGCGCTGTGTTTCTTGCAAAAATTGCCAAATTTTATGACGCCCCATTAAACCAATTCCCGGTAATAATCGAACCCATAATAAAAAATCACGTCGTGTCATCATATCCCTCCTAACCAGGAAAGACGTTACACAACGTGATTTTTCTTTTTTACAACGGTTTCTAAGTCCGTTTATGCCAAGTATTGTTTCACCGGCGCAAACGTTCGTCGGTGGATTGGTGTGACACCGTAGGCAGCTAGACCTGCCAAATGCTCAGCTGTACCATAACCAGCATTGTGATCAAAGCCATATCCAGGATAGTCAACCGCATACGCCGCCATTAAGTCATCACGGAAATTTTTAGCCAAAATTGACGCTGCTCCGATTGAAATGCTCCGATCGTCACCTTTAATTAGCTTCTCTTGTGGCAACGGTAAATCAACCGTCATCGCGTCAATCAGTAAACCATCGACCTGAACGGATAAATTCTCAATGGCCTGTTTCATCGCCACCCGTGACGCCTCATAAATATTCAATGTGTCGATAGCAGCAGCATCAACAACACCAAACGCGAAGGCAACTACTTCTTCTTTAATTGCCGCATCCAAGGCCAATCGGGCTTTCTCGGACAATTGCTTTGAATCATGAACTGCCAACAAATCAAATTGATCATCAATTACAACCGCTGCCGCCACCACTGGACCAGCTAACGGGCCGCGACCAACTTCATCAACCCCAGCTAAGACAAGGCCCTCCGACCAAGCATCTCGTTCAAACGAAAGTCGGGCCTGAAAGGCTGCCAACTTTTCAGCTTGTTTCTGTTGCTGCTTTTCGTAACGATCAAGTAATTTTTGCACACCGATTCGGTCATCCTGTCGCCAGCGTACTAAATCAGCTGCCGTTGGCTGCGCTGCCAGGGCTAGCTTAATGGCCGAAATCGTCTCAGCTTTAGTCATCAACCACTTCTCCGATGTGATCTTCTGGCATTTCAACCGTGTATGTGCCTAACTTACCACGACGCAAATCAAGCAACATCCGTTCAGCTGCGCGATCATAATCATCCTTAAAGCCTAACTTTTGGGTAATCAGTAATAACAGTTCAACGTCGGTGTTCGTTTCCCAAGCGTCGTCTGCCAAATGATAACGTGCCACGATAGCATCTGGATTATATGTCCGCATAAACTTTAAAGTCGCCAACGCAATATCATCTTGGTTAATCAATTGGTCCTTAATTGCCCCAGTCATCGCCAGGTGCTCACCAACGCGTTGATCTTCAAACTTTGGCCATAACACTCCCGGCGTGTCCAAAAGCTCCAAGTTGGTCGGTGTCTTCAACCATTGCAACTTCTTTGTTACACCAGGACGATCACCTGTAATCGCAACATTCTTCGTGACCAAGTGATTCAACAACGTCGACTTACCAACGTTCGGAATTCCTGCAACAAGGGCACGAATTGGCTTATCTTTGACGCCTTTTTCTTCAAGGGCGGCCCACTTATCGGCTAATACCTTGCGCGCAGCCTTCGTCATAATTTGTGGCGTTTTGTGACCACGAGTGTCTAATGCAACGACTTCAAGGCCTTGATCCACGAAATACTTAGTCCAAGCCTTAGTTCGCTCAGGATCAGCCAAGTCTGTCTTCGTCATCACCAACAAACGCGGCTTGTTCCCCAACACCTCATCCAGTTCAGGGTTACGTGATGAAACTGGGATACGAGCATCCACCAATTCAAACACAATATCAACGTACTTTAAATTCTCACGCATTAAGCGGAAGGCTTTGGCCATGTGACCAGGGAACCATTGAATAATTTGGGCCATAATAGACTCCTTTCTATGTATGGTGGTAACCCACCAATTCGTCCTATTCTTCTGATGCCAAGTAACGAGACCAAGCTTCATCAAAAATCGACATACTATGCAAGTAACTTGCATTTTCTTCTAAATAACGAGACAAGCTTTCAAAATCTTCCGCTTGTTTTGGAAATTGATGGTCGTAAAACGCGGCATTGGCAAACGTTTGCACTTCGTCAAACGTTACCGGATTGCGTTGCGTCATCAACCATGAAAAAAATGGACGTCGCATTATCGTGTAAATCCTCCGCGGAAAACAAATTTGTTCTGGGCCGGCTCGATTGTCACCGCTTTAAACCGCATATCATTAACCTTCGGCGTCTTACCGAGATCGATGAGAATGGTTTGCTTTGACGTGTTAATGTTTAGCCAGTCTGGCAAGTTCATCATGTTGCCGATATAGCCCATAACGTACTTAACAGGCAATGGTAGTTGTCCAACGGCGACCGAATCAGCATGCAATAGAATGCCACCGTGTTTTGTTACTTCTGGCGTCATCTTCATACCAAAATCGACATTTTGACCCAAGAGCTTGTATGTACCATACACCATCATGCCAGTTTTTGTCATTTCAAAACGGAATTTATTTTTTAATGACGGATCATCATTTAAGTATTTTTCAACAATCGCATTAAGCTCAGTGCGATCGACGCTGACTTCAAAAGCCGCCTGACTGAGTTGTGGTTGCGTATCTACCGCTTGTTGTCGGTCCTGTGGTAATAAAAGCAAGCCAATCACAATCAATACCATCACAACAATCGTGGCACCTACACCTGTAATGATACCTTGTACGCGATCACGACTAGGCATAACAAAACCGAATCGTGTTACCTTACGTCGTTGCATCTACTTCACCAGCCATTCTGATTCTTTTTCTGCCATTCGCTTCACAAGCAATTTACTCATTTTGTCATACCCTTTATTATTCGGGTGATAGTGATCAAGTGTTGTAATATAAGCATTTAATTCCTTATCACTTTTACCATTCAACGTATCCTGCACCATTTTGTTGTTAAGCGAGCCCCGGTTTGCCTGTTCTGATTCCTTAACTAATTGCTGTCGCGCAGCACGCGTTTGGTACTGCCCATAAGTCAATGTTTTAAATGTTGACACATAGTACACCTGCGAATCAGTGGCCGCAATATTCGCATTGATGCCGTTGTAAATTTTAACATCCGCATTTAAGTCTTGGCGGTTTGCCAAATAGACATAGAGAGGATTGTAATTACCAAACAAAAAAATGGGTGCATCTGGATTCTTTTGCTGGATGAACTTCATGAGTTTCATAAGTTTTTCAGTGTAGGTCGGCATGCTCTTAACAACTTCTTTCGTCACAGCCGTATCTGATTTTGCAAAAATCGCTTTAAACAGCGTTTGTTGTAAGTCGTTGCCCCCCACAGTCATGACAATCATATCGGCCTTTTTTATATCACGGACCGCTTTTTTATCAGACTTTACCCGCCGCAAAATCTGATCAGACCGATCACCAGCCTTACCATAATTAGCCGTTTTTACCCGAACGCCGTAAGCTTTGGTTAATAACTTTGCTGTGCGTTTTGTATAGCCTTGCTGTTTTGTCGTATCGCCAATCCCCTCGGTTAGGGAATCGCCAACTGCAACCAACCGAATATTTGATTTCTCAGCCGCGTTGACCTGGCCAACGTTTAGGAGACTCGTCGCAACCGATACCACCAAAAGTCCTAAAATAAACCGTCGATGTTTTGATTGTTTCAACTTGGTTCGCCTCCTCGATATCATTATTCTGACTTACTATTCTACCATATTTCGTGACACAAAAAATGAGTGAACCCACAAAAACGTGAAATCACTCATTTTAAACACTATATTACTTTAATAAATAACTGAAACCAATTGCACCTGCACCAGTGTGCGTTGAGACAGTTGGTGAAGTTTGCTGAACCACAATCTTAACGTCTGGGAAAACTTCATTAACCTTGTCGGCTAGCTCCTGTGCTTCAACTGGGATACCTGCGTGTGAGATACCAATTGCTGCAACCCCATTAGGGGCTGCTTGCATTTGCTCAACAATCTTTTTCAGATAAGCTTTAGTTGACTTCGCCCCACGTCCCTTAACCTCAACGTTGATATTACCTTGCTCAATGTGAGCACCAACCTTGATATTTAAGACACCGGCAATAAACCCAGCTGTCTTCGATAGACGACCACCAGCTACTAAATTATCTAAATTAGAAACTGTCAGATACAGTTGCGTGTTATCACGAACGCGTTGTATTTCAGCCAAAACCGCTTCTTTCGAAGCGCCGGCCGCAGCCAACTTCGCAGCTGCCAAAACTTGGAATCCTTCCGCACGGTCGATAAATTCAGAATCTAGCGTTGTAATATCACCTTCAACCATTAATGCAGCTTGGCGTGCCGCGTCGGCTGTACCAGACAACCCCTTAGTCAAATGAATTGAAATAATCTGGGTCTCTGGATCGGCCGCCATAATTGACTCATACACTTCAGTAAAGTAACCAAGCGCTGGTTGTGATGTTTGTGGCAAATTCTTTGCCTCCGCCATCTTATCCATAAATTCGACACGAGATAGCGTCACACCATCCTGGTAAGACGTGCCATCAATTGTAATGCTCAATGGTACGATTTTAACATCAAATTCTGCGGCTTCTTCAGGTGTCAACATTGCTGTTGAGTCAGTAACAATTTTTACTTGGGCCATGTGATATAATCCCCGTTTATTTTTTATTAAGTACTTCCATTATGCCATTTTTATGGCTTTAGTTCAAGTTAATAAGGTTTAATAACCTGACAACTAGTATTTAAAACCATATATTTTAGTGTATAAAACAAAGGAGCATCAAATGATGCCCCTTCTTAATAAATGCAAAATATAAATTAGAGTGAATCTGGTTCACGAATCCAAGCCAGAGCCAATGCCCCAGCTCCCAGGTGAGTACCAATCACCGGTCCAAAATAAGTTAATTCAAATGGCATATCAGGGTGACGTTGTTGTAACTCATCGCGCCACTTTGCACCTGCTTCAGGTGCATTCGCATGAATTACCATGGCACGCAAGGGATATTTTGCCTCCGCGCGAGCCTGGTCAAACAACTCTTCTGCGCGGGCCATGGCTTTCTTCATTGAGCGTACCTTCTCAAAGGGCACAATATAATTTGAATCGTTATCAAACGTTAAAATTGGCTTGACCTTCAACATCGTTCCGATGATAGCAGAAGCATTTGACAAGCGACCACCACGTACCAAATTCTGTAGGTCATCCACAATAAAGTATTCATCCATTGTGGTAGCCATTTCATCCATCGTCGCAATGATGTCTGCAGGTTCAGCACCATTTTGAGCCATCTGAGCTGCCTTCATCACCAAGTGCCCCATTAAGCGCACTGTGATCTTTGAGTCATAACCAAACACTTGGAAGCCTGGCACAGCATCCGTTAGTCCAGCAACCGTATTCACAGTTCCTGAAATCGTTGCAGCTAGGTTAACAACGATTGCACCGTCATAACCATCCGCTTGCAACGACTCAAATAACGTAATCCATTCACCAACCGCTGGTTGTGATGTTGATGGGAAACTTGCGGACGTGGCTAGTTTCTCATAAAATTCGTCAGTCGTTAAATCGATACCTTCACGATAAACCGTTCCATCAATAATAACTGGAATAGGCATTACCTTGATATCAAGTGCAGCGACCTCGTCGTGGCTCAAATAAGCCGTCGAGTCCGTTACAATCGCAATTTTCATCTCAATAATCCTCTCAATTGTGTTTTAATCTGTTGTCTTCTTAGGCAATCGTAGGAAAATAACCAATCCAATCAAGAAAAGGATTGATAATGATCCAGCCGCGTATTGGACGCGACCCGTCGTTTGTGACACGATTCCAAAAATAGCAGGTCCGATAATCGCCGAGAACTTACCAAAAATATTGAAAAAGCCAAAAAATTCGCTACTTCGTTCCTTAGGTACAAGCTGACCAAGATATGACCGTGATAACGCCTGCATACCACCTTGTGATGAACCAACACCAAAGGCGAGTAACCAGAATTGATTAGGGTGATTAATAAAAATAGCAAATAATGTAATTCCGATGTAAATCAGCATCCCCATAATCAAAACATTTCGGTTACCAAACCGATTTGCCAACCATCCGTAGACAATTGAGAATGGAAAGGCAATTAGTTGTACAACTAGCAATACCACAATCAACTGGCCACTTGGAATTCCGATAGCCAAAGCAAAAGATGAGGCCATCGTAAAGATTGTATTAACTCCGTCGATATAAAAGAAGTAAGCAATCAGGAAGCCTGCTAACGCTGGATACTTTGGCAAAACGCGTAAGGTATGCCAAAGTCGCTTAAGTGACGCTTTAACCTGATGTTCAACCCGTGGCAACGCATAGGTTTGGCGCACATTTTTCATAAACGGTATTGTAAACACCGCCCACCAAATCGCTGATAGCACAAATGCGAACTCAACTGAGCCATAGCTCGAGAAAAAGCTACGTCCAAACATAAAAATGATGAACGGTACTAAGCCACCTAAATAGCCAAAGCCATACCCAGCTGAACTCACCATATCCATGCGTTTATCGGTCGTTACATCGGTAATGTAGCTATCGTAGAAAACATTTGCAGATGAGTACCCGATAAATGATACCACAAAGACAGCTAGCAAGAGAAACAGATTGTCACTCGGAACTGCTGTCAAAGCGAACGTGCCAAGCACACCCAAAGCCGTAAAGAAGTAGAACAACCGTCCCTTCATTCCTTGGAAATCTGCCAACGCACCTAATATTGGTGCCAACACCGCGCCAGCTAAGGTTGCGATGGAATTGGCATAGCCCCAATACGCCGTCGCGTGTGTCGCCGAAATACCGTTGTTGGCAGCCACCGATGTTAACCAAATCGGCAAAACCGCCGTTATCACGATAATGCCATAACCTGAATTCGCCCAATCATAAAAGATCCAGCTCCATTCAGTCTTACTAAATAATTTGCGCATCCATTACTCCTTAAACGCTTGATCGATTGTGTGACCAGCAATTGGGGTTTGGAACCGCAGATTTAGCAAGTGCGCCATTGTTGGCCCTTCGTCTGTTAAATCAACATCCAAGTCCAAAACTTGACCAGCCTTGATATCTGGCCCGTTTAAAATCAACGTCGTCGTATAGTCATCATTGTCTGGGTGGTAGCCATGTGTTCCCTTATAACGATCCACTTCGCCACGTTCCAACATCTCGTTTGTCACTTCTTCGACAACAGCCGGGCGACGCGTTTCATCGGTAAAGTAGTAACCCTTCTCACCTTCAATCATCAGCGCTGCCGCTGGATCGGCACCAAATGTCACAATATCATGATGGTCATAAATTGCTTTAACACCCGGTACGTCTTTCACAACATCCTTCACTTGATCAAGCAAAGTGCTATCCTTCAAATAAATGTAAGTCGCACCATCAGTGTGCTTCGCAATAACCTGCCAATTGCGGGCAACACGACCATTCCGTGTTGCCTTCAACCAACCACGATTAGCAAATAACATGTTTAAGTGAATCATCTTTGAGACGTTCTGTTGATAGTGATCACCAAGAATCATGAAGTCTGTCTCTTCAAAAATGCCCGCATCTTTAGTTGCTTGAATCAAGTCACCAACGTGCTTGTCCAAGCAATCTAAGGCATCCCACGCTTGTTGCGTCCGAACCCCATAACGGTGCCGGTGTGAATCCATGTCAACCAAGTGAACCAACGTAAGATTTGGTTTCTTGGTCCGAATAGTATCAGCCGCCGCTGCCGTAATAAAGTTATCCAACTCTGGCTGTTGAATACCATTGCGTAAATGACCAAACTTACGGTCCATTTGTAGTAAGAACAATGGCGAACTTGCTCGCAATGACGTTGTGTACTGATTAGTCCAAATGCGGTTTGGGAAAATCTCAGCAATATTCCAGTTGATATGTGCACCAGCGGTGACAGGCCACAAGAAAGCAGCTGTCGTCATACCAGCTTCGCGTGCCAAGTCATACACCGTCGGTACCTTAATATGCTTTGCATACCAATACCAATCTGGTGAGACTCGTTCAGGTTGCATAAGGGTCGCATTCACAACGCCGTGCGTTTTTGGATAGGTTCCCGTGATAATTGACGTGTGTGATGGATAAGTAATTGACGGATAAACGCCTTTTACGTCACGCACCCATGTTCCTCCAGCGACCAATGCTGATAGGTTTGGCAAAAATTGTAAGCGCGCCTTCAAATCGGCGCTACCCATTGCATCTAACGAGATAACAACTGCGTGCTTTGCCATTAAACTAATCCTCCTATATTTGCTTACTTAATGACTTTTCAAGACGGTTAAGTAAGATTTGAACCATGCTTTTTTCTTCAGCGGACCATAACTTAAATGCAGTCTCTTCATAGATCATATGCTGTTCGTTAACAGCCGTCAGTACGTCATTACCCTTGACTGTGAGCTCATAGATTAATTGGCGTCGATCGCGACCAACGGCAATATTTGAAACCATTTCTTTCTTGAGTAATGAACTTAGCTGCCGTGACAATGTCGAATTATCAAGGCCCGTTTCATCGGATAACTTATCTTGAGTATCAAACCCAGCGGCAACATGACTCAACAACTGCCACTCGGCAATTGTCAGTCCGTTGCTTTTTGTCATCTTCGTCAGCACGGTCTTGTACTGTTTTTCAGTATCGCGTAACGCTTCTAAGACGGTTTTCATCCCAACCTCCTGACATAACTTATAGATTATACGCTTTTTGTATTACACAATTAGGACAAAAAGGTTTTCCTTACCATTACAAAGCATTATTAACCGGTAATGGGACAATTTTTGATCCATGTAATTCACTAACATGGAGTTGTTGTGCTAACCACCCTGCATTCTCAAATGTCACCCCACCGCCTGGCAGAATCGTGAGACCCGTTGGTGCCATTTGGACAATCTCTTGTAAATGAGACACTGTTTCTGTGATTGGCACAGTTAACTTACCACCGTGCGTCAACACACGTATCACCCCGTAATTCGCCAACCAGCGTAAAGCTTGTTGTTGGCAACGCTCTGCAATATCATCAAAAGCCATGTGATAAACCACTTGCATGGGCTTTGCAGCTTCTAGCAACTTGGTCATGCGATCCCGAGCTAGATGCTTTTTGACGTCGACCACCCCAAACGTCACCGTCTTTACCCCTAAAGCCCGCATGCGGCGTAACGAACGGCGCATATCTTCAATTTCAGCCTCAGAATAGTCGAAGTCACCACCCCGTGGGCGAATCATCACGACCAAATCAATTTGCGCTTCAGCCGCCAACGCCACAGCTTCGGCAACTGTCTGGTCGTCTGGGGTTAGTCCTCCCAAATCCAAACGACTATTTAATTCCACGCGATCGACGCCATTACGAATCGCAGCACGCATTGTGTCGATGTCAGCCAGTGCAATTTCCTTGATCATGATGAACCCCCTAAAATTTCTAATTTAAGCTTATTTTACTAAATTTCAGACACGGGCTGTTAATTGAACCATTTTGGTTAATGAGACTTTAATATTTTAACCACGGCAAAACAAAAAACGACCAGCAACACCACGTTGGTACCGCTAGTCGTTTTAACGATTTGTTATTACTGTTGTGCTGGCTTATTTTGACGTAACCGTTGCACCAGTGCAAAATCAGGCGTCACTGCCATGGTCGTTTGTCCCTCGAAAATTACGAAACCAGGTTTAGAACCGTTTGGCTTTCGCAACCGACGGACTGGCAAATAGTCCACTGGCACATTCGCTGAATCTCGAGCCTTCGAAAAGTACGCTGCTAACATCGCCCCTTCAAGTAACGTGTCATCAGATGGATTGGCATCGTGAATAATAACGTGCGACCCAGGAATATCCTTGGTGTGTAGCCAGATATCTGATTTAGCAGCCGTCTTCATTGACAGTCGCTCATTTTGCAAATTGTTCTTACCCACTTCAATCAACGTGCCATCAGTTGCGTAGAACTTTTCTGGCTGGCTGACCTGAGGCTTTTGCTTCTTCTTACTCTGCACCCGCATGTAACCTTCTTGAATCAATTCTTGACGAATTTCTTCAATATCCTTTGGCGAGGCAATATCAATTTGCGCAAGCAAGTTTTCAAAATAATCGACTTCCTCTTGCGCCATTGCAATTTGCTCATTCAAATACTTCACAGACGTCTTCAATTTGTTGTACTTCGTGAAATACTTCTGGGCATTTTGTGATGGGCCGATTTGGTTAGACAACGCAATTTTGAGTGGCTTATTATCGTCATAATAATTTGGCAACTCAATTTCAGTCATACCACGCTCCACTTGGTGCATGTATGTCGTCAACAACTCACCTTTAACCTTAAATTCATCCGCATTATCAGCTGCATCTAGTTCAGCTTGTTGCTTCTTAATCTTAGTTTTATTCTTCTTTAATTCATTTCGAACAACACGCAAAACAATGGCCGCCTGTTGTTGCACACGATCACGTTCTGATTTTTCAGCAAAATACGCGTCCAACATTTCACTGAGCGTTGGATAGGTTAGCACATTCCCCTGTACTGTTAACCACTCAAATGGGGTGAAATTAACACCCTTCTCAGTGGAAATCAAGCGTGGATCTGGCTGGTCAAAGCGATCGAACCAATCTTGTGCTAACTTCATCGCATCACCGGATTGTTGCAACACCGCTGCTAGTTCTTGCGCTGAATCACGGGCAAACCCTTGGAACGTGGTTTGAATACCCTTCGCCAAATCGTTCACATCTGGGTTATCCAAAATCAAGTTAGCTAGTCCGTCAAGTGACTCATACGGATTAATCACATCTTGCTTCGGTGGCATAACATAAGTACCACCGGGCATTAGCGTCCGTACACGATTTTGGTCAGCAGGAACGTGCTTAATCAAATCCAAAATACGTTGTGTCGGTTCGTCAATCAAAAACAGATTAGAGTGACGTCCCATCATCTCCAGGATAAGCGACGTCTTCTCTTCGTCACCAAGCTCATTACGGCCAGAAGTGGTGAACTTAATCATACGATCATTTGCCACCTGCTCAACGCGCAGCAATTGGGCGCCTTCTAGATGCTTACGAAGCATCATGGCAAAATTAGGTGCCGTTTGCGGGTTCGCATACTTAATGCGAGAAATCTGTGCCCGCGCAAACGAAGGATGCGCACTCAATAACACTGGATAATTCGTACGATTATTACGAATCACCAGGAAAATTTCATTAGGGTATGGCTGGTGAATCTTCATGATTCGGCCACCAGCCAATGTTTCATTCAACTCACGCACCATTGCGTGCGTAAAGAGACCATCAAAAGACATGATTTGTCTCCTTTCTTTTTCTTAGACTACACTTCTGCTAAAAAGCGTCGTGACACAGATTCATCTTCTTGGAGCTTTGCAATCAAAGCATCCATACCAGTGAATTTTTCTTCACCACGAATGTAATGATGCCAACGAACGTTCACACGCTCGCCGTAAATTTCTTGTGCAAAATCAAACAGGTTAATTTCAACTGTCTTTGGCCGGTTTTCACCAAAGGTCACATTGTAACCAATCGATGCCATCCCACCGTACCATTTACCAGCGATTTCTAATTCGACCACGTACACCCCAACTCCTGGTAACCGCTCACCTGGCGTAGTTTCAATGTTGGCTGTTGGGTAACCCATTTCACGCCCACGGGCCTCACCGTGCACAACTACGCCACTAGTTTGGTAGGGCTGCGTTAACAACTCATTCAACGCATCAACCTGACCGGCATCAACCAGTTGACGTGCACGTGTTGACGCACTCTCTTCTCCGTCAACATCAACACGTGAAACTTCGATGACGTCAAAGCGACCAGCCGCGTAGCCGGGCAAGTGTGACATATCGGCTTGGGCGTCGCTAGCACCATAGGTGTGATCAAAACCAGCTACAACGGCTGTTGCACGTAAACCAATCATATACTGTTCAACAAAGTCAGCTGGCGCAAGTTTCGCCAAAGCAGACGTAAAGTTAACGACGTAAGCCACGTCAACCCCCATCTCTGCAAGCAACGTTAATTTACGTGGTAATGTCGTGAGATACGTCAAAGGGTGTTGGTGTGCAGTAAATACAACCGACGCATGTTGATCATACGTAAGCACTGCCAATTTCACACTTCGTGCCGTCGCTTCAGCTTTCGCACGATTAATCACAGCGCGATGTCCTGCGTGAACTCCGTCAAAAAAGCCCATGGCTAACACAACTGGCTCGTCGGCAATTGTGGCAGCGTCAAAAGGATGATGTAATGTGATGACTTCCATTGTCAGCGCCTCTCGTTTCAAAAATTCAATGCTTTCATAATAACATAAAACCCCGCGCAAGGCGGGGTTTAGTCAGAATATTCGCGATATAACAGCTTTTAAAAAAGAATGAGCGTTCATTTATTAAACGTGTTAGCACCCGTGTTCATCTGGTTTACCTTTCAGTCATACTGTGACGCTTACCCTGTTGAATGGCCTGACTCTCAGGCATTTGTACCAAATTTGCCTTATTTGTATTGGCTGGCATACTATCCGTACCATACCAATACACAGCGCTCGATCCACCACCCGTTACGTACACAGTGGGGTCATTCGTTGTCGCTGGTGCTTGTGCGGCAGGTGCCACACTTGATTCAGATGATGCGACAGGCGCACTACTACTTGCGGCCGGGGCTGATGCCACCGGGGCCGCTGGTGCAGCATTTACTGTATTTGTAGCTGTGCCATCGGCATAGTTGATTGTGGCATTTGGGCTTGTATTGTCAAGATATACGACCGTTGCATCATCATCCCCAGATTCTTCGCGTCCACCACCAACTTTAATCTGGATTCGCTTACCGGCGTCGTCATAGCCAACATACGCTAATCGCACTTTGCGGGGAATTAACTCGTCTTGTGCATAAAGTGGTGTCACTTGATAATCCAACCGGAAATTAGGATGTGTCGCTAACCAACTATCCAAATGGTTCTCATAGTAAAGCATGCTGGCGGTATTGCCTTCATCCATACCACTATAATTTCCTGAGTTCATCCAGGCTGTCTCAGGAACCAAGTTTCGTGCTTCATCATTTAATCCTGAGAACTGATAACCTACCAAGTGTCCACGTGCCATTAACCAAGCTTGTTTCGACCCTGTTTGTTCACCAGACTCTGAGTACCAAAACTTAAAATTGTGCCAACCAACTGGATCATACGTCAGTCGTTCGGAACGTTTCGCAGTTGGTTCTTCTGCGTTTGATAATTGAATATGACTATCACGCGCCCGGCCCAAATGATCTAGGCTAGCCATAACCATTTGTCGCTGACTAGCATAAGGCAGTGGCTTTTGCACCGTCCCGTTTAGCCCTTGAACTTGAGTTTCTGGATTTCCTGTCGCAGCGGTAGAACTCGAGGCTGCAACCGCTTTAGACGATGCACTTGATGACGTTACAGAAGTGGCCGCTTTCTTTTCACTCGAAGTCTGACTACTTGCAGCATGACTAGTTGCCTGTGATGAGGCCTTTTTTTCAACATGTGAACTAACCTGTGATGATTGGTTCTTTGCATCATCGTGTGACCCACCAGATGCGCCAACACCGACAAACAACAATAAGACCAGGCCAACCAAGCCGGTCGCTTTTAATTTATTACTCATAACGTACCTACTAAGAATTTTTTCTTAGTTTAGTATACAGAAAAACACCAGTTTTAGCTGGTGTTTTTACAAGTTCTTAATGATACAAATCAAAGCGTCCCTTAGCCATGACTTGCTTAATCCCGCCAGTTTCTAATAACGATTTATTCATAATGACCTTCTTGAGCATCGATGCCGGATAGCCACGGACTTCATGTTCGTCGCCAACCACCCCAATTGCACTCGTATTACCAATTGAACAAACTGTACCGAGTGATTTATAAGTAAATGGTGTTAATTCATAGCCCGTGACTGCAGCCAAGACGTTTTTGCCCGCAATTTCCCCCATGACTAACGCTAATTGTGCAGTCGTTGGTAAAATTTGGCCGGTTTCCGAATCCGTGGCCGCTGCAACATCACCCACAATATAAATGCGATCATCTGCTGGATCTTGCAGATATGGTGTAACACTCATGCGGTTTCGCTTTGCTTGATACCCCGACGCCGCCATAACGCTTGACCCACGTACACCGGTGGTCCAGATAATCGTGCCAGCAATCACCTCACCACTTTCGCCAGTCTCACGGTCGGCATAGTGCATCACATCTGGCTCAATCGCATTAATGCCTTTCCCTGATTCAATAACTGCCCCACGCCCTCGCAAAACCGCCAAACCATAGTCAACTAGATGCTGAGAAAAAACACTTAGTGGCCGTTTAGCGCCATCAACTGACATAATTTGAATTTGGTTAGGTGCCACGCCTGCCATTTCAGCATAGCGCTCACGGTTTTCAGAAAGTGCCCCCAACAATTCAACCCCCGTAAAACCAGCTCCTGCCACCACGATATGCAAATGGCGCGGATCATTATCTTGGCGATACGCAAACATCTCATCCGTGATGTGTTGTTGAATTCGTTCTGCTGAATCAACGGAATCCATCGGCAACGCATATTCTTGAACACCTGGAATCCCAAAATCTTCAGATTCAAATCCCAACCCAATAATTAGATAGTCAAACCCGATTGATTCATGATTAGCTAGTTCAACCCGATGCTGGGCACGATCCACCTTCGTTACCCGATCTTCAATAAATTCCGTCATCTCTGGATTTACGACATCTGCAATCGGATAAGTAATGCGATCAGCCGTCAACGCACCCGATGCCACTTCATGTAAATCCGTGGCTTCGTAGTGATAAGGATTTTGATCGACCAGCGTGATGCTCATGAATGACGCATCTGCCCGCTTTTGTAAGACCTTCAGCGCCATTAGGCCCGCATAGCCAGCACCTAAAATTACCACGTTTGTTTTCTCTGCCATATCTATTGTCTCCTTTTACACGATTTCTTAGCATGTTCCCAATCATGCCAGACTGCTTTAGTCTGTATTGTAGGTGGTGAATTTGAAGATTTTTAGGTACGACACTTACACAGTACTTAATCTAACGAAAAAAGGCGTCGAATTACCGATCAAAACTGGTAATTCGACGCCTTAAACAAGACCTATTCAATTGAAAATGTTCGATAAGGCCGGTACTGATTACGATCTGCCCGCCATTCAAAGACTGATTTCACATCACCCTGGTAGGTAATAACAATCTTATCCGCCACAGGAATCAAGGCCGTTTTAGGCAAACCAATCCCGTTCTTCACTTTTGCCCATTGCTCGTCAGTTAATGCAACATGTGGATATTGGGCCACAGCGCTATCTAGCGGTTGCAACCAAGCGTCCACATTCCCGTTAGTTGTCATCATTTCAGCAATATCAGCCAACGAATGAGCTTGACTTAAGTCATAACCGCCAGCCTTTTGGCGCGTAAGTTGACTCATGACCGCTGGTACGCCAAGCTGTTTACCCAAGTCAACAGCTAGTGTGCGAATGTAAGTCCCCTTGGAAACCTCCGCAACAAATGTAAACTTTTGCGTTCCAGTTGTTTCATCAAATATTGGCTCAGACGTACGTTCAAATCGATAAATAGTCGCTTGGCGCTCAGGTCGCTCGACAGTTTCGCCAGCTCGAGCGTATTCATATAAACGACGGCCATTGACTTTAACTGCCGAAAACATCGGTGGAATTTGGGTAATGTCACCCGTCAAGGCCTTCATGGCAACCGCAATTTCGTCAGTCGTAAATGGCCGTGACAATGGTTGAGATTCGACTATCTCGCCATCCAAATCCTCAGTTGTTGTGGCAAACCCAAATGTTACTTCACCCGTGTAAATCTTACCGGATTCTTGTAAAAATTCAATTGTCTTGGTCGCTTTTCCAAGCGCCACTGGCAGAACCCCGTCAACTGATGGATCTAACGTCCCAGCGTGACCAATCTTTTTCATGTGTAAAATTTTACGTAATTTGAACACAACGTCGTGTGACGTCATGCCTGCTTCTTTGTATACCGGTAAAATACCATCCATGATGTAATCCTCTTATCATTTTTAGCTATGTATGAAAATAGCGACCCAAAGCAGGTCGCCATTCTCTAAATTATTAGTCGTTTTGGTGTAGTTGACGAATCAAATCATCAATCTTGTTACCATATTGGACAGATTCATCCTTAACGAACTTCAATTCTGGCGTCTTGTAAATTGCCAAACGTGATCCCAATTCCTTGCGAATCAAACCAGTGGCGGCTTCCAAACCAGCAGCTGCCTTTTGATTAACAGATGCCAATTCTGACAAGACACTGTAGTAAATCTTAGCTTGTTGCAAATCACCAGTAACTTCAACACCGGTAACCGTTACACCTTCGACCCGAGGATCGCGGATGCGTTTTAGCAACAAATCGTTGACTTCACGTTGGATTTCTTGTTCAAGACGTCCAACACGGAAATTTTGTTGTGCCATTTTAGCTCTCCATTTCCTTTGTTAATTAGCGAGGAATCTCAACCATTTCGTAGGCTTCGATTACATCACCAATCTTTTCATCATTGTAGTTTTCAATCGTCAAACCGAAGTCGTAACCGTTCTTAACTTCCTTAACGTCATCCTTAAAGCGACGCAAAGAAGCAAGCTTACCGTCAAAGATAACGATACCATCACGAATCAAGCGAACTGAAGAGTTACGCGTAATCTTACCTGATGTCACCATACCACCGACAATCGTTCCAATCTTAGAAACCTTGAACAACTCACGAACGTCAGCTGTACCAACAATTTCTTCCTTGAACTCAGGATCCAATTGACCCTTCATCGCAGCTTCAATTTCATCGATTGCGTTATAGATAACGTTGTGCAAACGAATATCAACCTTGTCTGAGTCCGCTTGTTGACGGGCTTGTGGCGTAGGACGCACGTTAAATCCGACGATAATCGCACCAGAAGCTTCAGCCAAAGTGACGTCCGATTCGTTAATTGCACCAACGGCCGTGTGCAAGATATCAACCTTAACACCGTCAACGTCAATCTTACGGAATGAACCAGCCAATGCTTCAACAGAACCTTGCACGTCAGCCTTGATGATAACTGGCACAGACTTCATTTGCTTTTCAGCCATCTTGTTAAACAAGTCTGAAACAGAAACGACGTTGTTACGGTTACGATCAGCAATCAAAGCACGCTTAGCACGCTCTTCACCAGCTGCACGGGCAGTCTTTTCATCTTCAAAGACGACGAAACGGTCACCAGCAGATGGCACATCATTCAACCCAGTAATCTCAACTGGTGTTGAAGGAACAGCTTCCTTAACACGACGACCACGATCGTTCGTCATCGTACGAACACGTCCGTATGTGTTACCCACAACAATTGGGTCTCCAACGTGCATCGTTCCTTGTTGAACCAAGACCGTCGCAATCGTTCCACGACCCTTGTCCAAACGAGCTTCGATAACAGAACCAGCCGCACGTTGATCAGGATTTGCCTTCAACTCCAACACGTCAGCCGTCAACAAAATCATCTCCAACAATTCTTCGATGTTTTGACCAAACTTGGCTGAAATGTTGACGAAGATTGTGTCTCCACCATACTCTTCTGGGATCAATTCGTATTGCATCAATTGGTTGATAACGTTTTCTGGGTTTGCACCAGGCTTATCAATCTTGTTAACTGCAACGATAATTGGCGTCCCAGCTGCCTTGGCGTGGTTAATCGCTTCAATTGTTTGTGGCATAACACCGTCATCGGCAGCCACAACCAAAATCGTGATATCCGTGATATCAGCTCCACGGGCACGCATCGCCGTAAAGGCCGCGTGTCCAGGCGTGTCCAAGAACGTAATCACACGACCTTCATCAGTCTTAACTTGGTAAGCACCGATGTGTTGCGTGATTCCACCAGCTTCACCTTCCGTAACGTGTGAGTTACGCAAGTAGTCAAGCAAAGTCGTCTTACCGTGGTCAACGTGTCCCATGATCGTAACGACTGGGGCGCGAGGAGCCAAGTTTTCTGTATTTTCTTGCTCTGCTTCAAAGAACTTGTCGATGTCGGCAATGTCGACTTCAACCTTTTGCTCAGCTTCAATACCGTAATCGGCAGCCAAGATTTCGATTGTGTCAGCATCCAATGATTGGTTTTGATTAACCATCACACCCAACATGAACAACTTCTTGATGATTTCCGTGGCATCACGGTGAATCAACTTGGCAATATCT
Source organism: Weissella cibaria KACC 11862 (assembly GCF_000193635.1). Taxonomy (GTDB): domain Bacteria; phylum Bacillota; class Bacilli; order Lactobacillales; family Lactobacillaceae; genus Weissella; species Weissella cibaria. Next base: position 86,479 of record NZ_AEKT01000035.1, read on the forward strand.
TGCACGTTCATACCAACTGAGTAAACCAGAGTTTCTGGTAATGGTTGGTCCTTACGTACTGTTGGTGCTGGTCGGTTTTCGTTGTTACGGTTACGACCAGGCCCCTTCTTACCCTTCTTGTTGTTACGGTTATTACCGTTCCAGTTGTTGTTTGGGCGACCGTTGTTTCCACCGCGGTTGTTCTTGCGGTTGTTGTTACGGTTACCACCTTGGTTACCGTTACCATTGTTTGAACGGTTTTGGTTACCTTGGTTGTTGTTACGGTTTTGGTTATTACCACCGTTGTTTTGGGCTGCCTTAGGAGCGTTGTTTTGGGCAGGCTTCTTAGGTGCCTCGGCCTTCTTTTCGGCCTTTGGTGCTGTCTTAGCAGCTGGTTTTACGGCATTCGTCAACGTCTTCACCGCCTTATCGTCAATTGTTGACATGTGGTTCTTAACGTCCAAACCAGCCTTTTCAGCTGCTGACACTAAGTCCTTTGATGAAACATCTAATTCCTTCGCCAATTCGTAAATGCGCTTGGTCATGTGTCATCCTCCCTAGATTTCTAAGTATTCCCGCATCTTTTTCGCAAATCCTCGGTCAGCTACTGCAATGACAGTACGCGCTAATCCGGTTGCGTCAGCTAATTCTTGTCGTGTCAAAGCGGTTGTAAATGGCACGTTATAGCTGGTTGTCTTATCTGTAAATTTTTTCATACTACTTGCACCGCCATCGTTAGCAAAGAAAACTAAACTTGCTTTACTGTTTCGAATTGAGCCAAGTACCATATCCTCACCGGTCACTAGTTTGCCAGCACGGCGCGCTAATCCCAATAAGTTTAAAAGTTTTTGCTTATTTTGCATCGCCAAACAATTCCTTCCGTGCAGCTTGGTGATCGACGTAGGCCATCAACTCATCATAGAAGTTATCGTCAAGCTTCGTTTCGAAAACACGATCAAACGTGCGCTTCTTCTTCGCCATCTCGGCAACTTCAACTGATAATGAGATATATGCCCCACGACCGTTTGCACGGTTGGTTGGATCAAGTTCAACGTTACCTTCGGGGGTACGTACGATGCGCACGAGTTCCTTCTTCGGTACCATTTCACCGGTTACGATGTCTTTTCGCATTGGAATCTTACGTGGCTTCATGAGCACACCTCCTTAGGCTTCTTCTGATGCCTCGAAATCGTCGGCCACATCAGCTTCGATAACTGGTGCGTTAGCGGATTCGTTTTCCTTGTTTGCCATGTCAGCAACAACAGCGTCACGTTCGCTTTCAGGCTTAATATCAATCTTGAAGCCTGTCAAACGAGCAGCCAAACGAGCGTTTTGTCCACGCTTACCGATAGCCAATGACAATTGGTAATCAGGAACCAACACCGTTACAGCACGGTCGTTTGTTGGATCAAAGATAACATCCACGACTTCAGCAGGGTTCAAAGCATTCTTGATAAATTGGGCTGGATCTTCTGTCCATTCCACAATATCCATGTTTTCGCCTGACAATTCAGTCACAACGGCTTGCACACGGGCACCGCGTTGACCAACCATCGTTCCAACGGCATCCAAGTTGCTGTTATGTGAATAAACCGCAATCTTTGAACGATCACCAGCTTCACGAGCGATTGACTTAATTTCCACCGTACCATCAAATACTTCAGGTACTTCGGCTTCGAACAAACGCTTAACCAACTCAGGGTGCGTACGTGAAACGAACACTTGAGGTCCCTTTTGTTCGTTTTGAACTTGTGACACCAATACCTTAATTTTGTCACCCATTCGGTATGACTCATTTGGCATTTGATCACCTTGCTTCATGGCAGCCTCTTGGTTACCGGGCAAGATAATGTACAAGAAACGTGAATCTTGACGTTCAACTTCTCCCGTAATGACTTCGTTCTCATAACCGATAAACTTGTCATAAACAACGCCACGCTCAGCTTCGCGCACCTTTTGCATAATGATTTGCTTAGCTGTTTGAGCAGCCAAACGGCCAAAGTCAGCTGGTGTTACTTCGAAACGGATTTCATCCCCAATTTCGTAAGCCTTGTTCAATTCCAAAGCTTCTTCCAAAGTGATTTGCTCATAAGGCTCGTCGATTTCTTCAACAACCGTCTTAACTGAGTAAACCTTGATGTTACCCTTCTTTTGATCGAATTGAACCTCAACGTTTTCTGATTCGTCGTAGTTCTTTTCGTAAGCCTTCTTCAACGCTTCTTCGATCGCTTCTACCAAGACTTCAGCCTTGATACCCTTTTCTTGCTCCAAAGCGTCAAGGGCGTTTACTAATTCCTTACTCATTTGGATTCTCCATATAAAATTAGAAGTTATTTGCTTGACGAGCTTGCGCAATTGCGTCACGTGGGACATCAACTGCAGTTTCATCTTCCAAAGTGATTGTCAACGCTTCATCAGAAACCGCCGTCAACTCACCCGCAAAGTCTTTCTTACCATCGATTTTTTGATATGTTGACACACGAACCATCTTGTTCATCGCCCAGTCGAAATCTTCCGGTGTCGTTAAGATGCGTTCCTGGCTAATCGTCAAGTTTGCTTGCTTAATCGCTGTACGTGGTACATCAATACGCTTACGCTTACCCTTGACTGTAATTGCCAATGTCAACATATCGTCAGTGACGGCAAGTAATTCACCGTCAAATTCATTTTCTCCGTCCACCTCTTGGTTTAAGGCAACGTGAATATATTTTTCGAGCGCCCACTCGTAATCTTGTGGTCGCTTTAATTCACGTTCTGCCCCAGGAGATGAGACATCCATCAAGTATGCCTCAGGGAATGGATCTGGTTCGATCTGGTCCATACGCTCACCAATTGTTTCAGTTAGCATAACCAAATCGTCCATGTTAATTGCACCGTCAAGACGATCAACTAACACACGGAGCACCATATCTGATCCTTGTTTCTCGTAAATCACATCCCAGAGATCAAACCCTTGGTCTGCCAACTCAGGCGCTAGGACAGCTTGCACTGTTTCTACAACGTTTGCCATATTATTCCCTCCCTTCGTTCCGTAAAATCATCTATGTCAGAGGTAAAACCCTAAAAAAATGAGCGGCCAAGGAATTTCGTTCCTGGCCACTCAATTAAGAGCTTATTCATTAACAGTTATTATAGTAACACCATTCTGGTGGAATAGCAACTTATATCACACTGTATATGTGTTGGCACCCTATTTCAAATCTTTCTAACAATTCGTCTGTATAATGATGGTATCTATCCGAGGAACACAGTACAGGAGGCTACCCATGCAAACAGAACAACTTATTTTAACGGCCATCAACACCGTTCGCCAGGCGTTTGGTCACGGTCGCTTCATCGACCCTACCGATTTGTCTACACCGGCGGCCGTAGCAGCCATCCAAAAATATCTTGCGGCTGCACCAAGCATTAACGACGACACAGTTGCTATTGATGTCTATCAAGGTGCCGAACTGCCATTGGTCGTCTTTTCATATAATCATGACGGTCAAATCATCGCTGGCGAGACTTGGACCTGGATTATGTTAGACGAAGCCTTGGTGGCAAATGGTACCGCCTTTCGTCTGATGAGTACTGATACTGTCGAACGCCTAAATATGTCACTTGGCCAATCAATTGTTCACTATGCAAAATAACGCAAAACGTCTGGTAAGTTCACATTACTTACCAGACGTTTTTTACTATTATAAGCGACGTTGCAAGTAAACACGCGTTCGTCCCATTACAGGCACGTCAGCTAGTTCACCAAATACCGTAAACCCGTTCGCTTCATAGAATGCTTGCACCGCATCGTTGTCGGCATATGCCGTTGCCACCTTTGCACCACGCTGGCCACTACGCATAAAGACTTCACGCAATAGCGCCGCATCAACGCCAACCGCCTGCAGACCTTCCGATAACACAAGCTGCTTAATGTGCACCTCTGCACCCATAAATTCAGCGATTATCCCACCAACTGGCATTTTTTGATCGTTTAACACAGCAACCGCAATGTCAGCGTCTTGCGTCGTTATTTCACGACCCAGAATTCGATTCAGGTGGGCGTACAGTTCAGTTACGGTCGTCTCTTTTAATTCCATGGTTATCCTCAAAATTTTGCATTGATAATTTTGGCACGTTGCAACTCAGCTACCGTGTGGGCGCCCGTCAATTGCATCACACTCCTTAATTCCGTTGCCAAATGCTCATACACTGATTGTACACCAGCCGCCCCACCTTGGTTCAACCCCCAAAGCATTGGGCGACCAAGTGCGACAACATCTGCTCCTAGTGCAAGGGCCTTCGCAACATCCTCACCGCGTCGAATACCAGAATCAAAAATAACCGGTACACGGCGGTTAACAGCCTTTGCAATCGCCGCCAAAGTATCAATAGATGCTGGTGCCCCATTTAGTTCACGGCCACCGTGATTAGAGACCCAAATACCGTCAGCGCCAGCCGCGATGGCAGCTAGCGCATCATCAGGATCTTGAATCCCCTTTACAATTACCGGCAAGCCATGGGCCATTTCTTTAACCTTGTTAATATCGCGCAATGACAAATCTTGCTTTGCCCGTGCATAAATATCAGCAATCCCCAATCCTTCACCAGAACCAGCAGCATTTGAAAACGCCGCCAAGTTCTCCATTGGCAATGGGAACGTAAAGTTATTAATAATATCGGCCTCACGATACCCACCTAACGTGGCGTCAGCGGTCAAAATAATGGCCTTATAACCATTATTAACTGCTTCGTCTAGCAAATACTGATTAAAATCATCATCACGGGACATATACAACTGGAAAAACTTGGGTGTATCCGGCGCCGCGCTTGCTACATCCGCAATACGTGAATTGCCGTACGTTGACAGACTGAAAATCGATCCTGCAGCACCAACTCCCTTGACGGTAACTTGTTCACCGTCTTGGTGCATTAACCCATGCGCTGCAATTGGTGCCGCAATCACGGGCATCGTAAGTGGAATATCAAATAAGGTTGTACTCAAATCAGGCGCCGCAATATCTTGCAACATACGCGGAATTAATTGATAGTGACGAAACGCTTGTTCGTTATCTCGCAACACTTGTTCGTCTGAAGATCCACCATCCACGTAGCCAAACGCTCCCGCTTCGGTGTCACGTTTTACAGCGTCACGCAACCTTGGCAAGTCAATAATGTTTAGTTTTTCTTCTTTTGTACTGCCTTGATAAGTCATCAGAATTACCTTCTTTTCTTGTTAAATAAATTGCAGAACACTTTTTACAACTTTTAGTTTAGCCCGCTAACAAAATTATGGCAGAAAAAAGGTGTAACCGTTTGCAGAAAAAAGCACCTAACAGGATTGTTAGGTGCCAAAATCTAATTAGTGCGCATCAACTTGTGGTGCCGCATCATGTTCGTGATTGTAAAACTTGTAGTATAAGAGACCCGCAATTACCGGAACGATAGCTGCTAGCAAGTACAATTCACGGAAATTCATCAACTTTTCAATGTCACCCAAGACAAATGGGCCAACACCAATTCCCAGATCCAATCCAATGAAGTACGTTGACAACGACACCCCAACTCGTAAGGCATTTGGTGCCATCTTCAACGCCACGGCCTGTCCATTTGACATAAAAGTTCCGTAGCCCAATCCGATAAATGCACCAGCAACCAATAATGTAAAGCCAGAATGTGTCAAGCCTAAGATAACTAACCCAATAGCAAGTGAGATATATGATGGGTACATCACATAATCTTCACCCTTCACATCGAAGATTCGACCAGCCATGGGACGTGTAATGGTAATGACCAGGGCGTACACCACAAAGAAGAAAGAACTAATCCCCACAAGGTGAATCGTCTTTGCATAAGATGAAAGGAATGACAATACTGATGAGTAAGAGAAGCCCATCAAGAAGCCAATGCTGGCAATGAAAATTGTATTGCGTTCAATCAAATTATCAAATGTCATATGACGCAAATCGGCTTTTCGTTCAGGGGTCAAAACCAAATTACGAACTGGCAAAATCAGTGTCGCAATCGTGGTCAACAAAATCAATGCAGATGACACTTCCACAATAAAACGGAAATTCGTCAAGTTAAGCAAGATCATCCCCACAAACGGCCCAATAGCTGCAGCGAGCGACGTACTCAACCCATAGAAGTTGATGCCAAGTCCCTTTTTATCTTCTGGAATGTAGTCTGTCACAATGGCATTGGTGGCAGTCGAAGCCATACCATAGGCGAAACCATTGACCAAACGAACAACAAACATCACCCCAATATTAGGGATAACGAGATACGCAAGCGTCGAAATCAAATATAGAATCGCACCATAGCGTAGTGACTGCTTACGACCAATGATATCAAGTTGCTGCCCGATAAATAAACGAGCAAGCAATGTGCCAATAACATAAATTCCCGATGCTAGTCCCGCTTGCGCTAAACTAGCGTGCAAATTCGTGTGTACCACGACGGCAATAATCACCATTAATAGGTAGTACACTAAGTAAATGACGAAATTAATCGCCGTAATGCTGACAAACCCGGCATTCATAATACTGGTGACCGGTTTTGAATCATTCATAATCAACAACTCTCGCTTTCATAACGTAATGTCCTTAATCATAGCGAAGCTGGCCTCGTTTCCCAAAAACCATTTTTTCAAAATTTAAAAACTCATTTTTGTTCCGGTCACGTGTTCTTCCTATAATAAAGTCATTCAGTAACAGGAAGGATGTCAATGATGACCCAATCTAATGAACAAATCGCACACGATCTAGCCGTTGCAATCGCTAGCCAACATTATTTAAAGAGTTCTGTGCGTAGCTTTCACAACGCCATTACAGACTACGATGAAATTTACGACGAACTACTTGCCGAACTTGCCAAGACAGCGCACGTTGCGGTATAACAAAAACATAACAGCGCTTATGAAAAGGCAGTGCGTGCACTGCCTTTTTGTGTGTTAATTGGGAGATTTTCAATGGAATGGCTATTACATAAAAAAGAGTTAGATAAACTAACCCTAAAAAAATACTTACTGGAACAACCATATACCTTAGTACCAGTCAAGCAAGTTATTAATCAACTCGGTTGGTCAAAATATTTGGTCATGCATTATGGGCAAGAATTGATTGACGACATCGAGCGACTTTCACCAAACGCGCAATCGTACATCACCTTTGACGCTAGCAACCAACACTTCATCGTCCAATCGGGTCATACAATTAGTCTCCATGACCTCACCTTAGATTATTTGAACCGATCGCCAAAATATCATATGCTACTCGCCTTATTTTTGGAAAATTTCCAATCTGTCGAAGATTTCGCCGCGCAACATGACTTTTCAACGCCCTATGTTCGTGACGAATTGCGCGAACTAGCTGAGCATCTGGCACAACAGCATATTTTGGTGACAGATAGTTTCACTTTAAATGGCAATGAAAAGGATATTCGCTATTTTTTCTTTCGAATTTTATTTGACTACTATTACCAACAAGCCAACCCACTTACCCCAGATGCCCAAAATTGGGCAGCCCAACTTTTTGACACACTCTCTCGTGTAACTGGGTCAACCATTACACCGGCTATGCGTGTTGTCATGCAATTTCAACTCGGTTTGTGGTATACCCGAATGAAGCATGGTCATATCATTTCATTGACCGACTCGACGCCAGTGCTCCGTGATTTGGCCGATTTGCCTAGCGAGAATGCCGCCTTTCCCATTACCCTGATGAACACGCTTAAAACAATGCTCGGTCTAGATATTGTCGCGGCCCACGATGAGACACGCTTCGCCCTCAGTGCCTTATACGCCTTTGGCTTTGCCCGCAAGCATGATTTCATGCAACTCATGCCCACACAAGCCGTTGCCCTATTCTCGGTCATCAACGACTGTATTCGCGTCTGCTTGCCTCGTTTCTTAGGTAATCCTGGTTTGCTAACACCTGAACTAATGGCTGATTTAGTGGATGATTTGTACACATCTAACTTACGCTTAGTTTACTTCCACAGTGAGCTACGGCCAGAGCCCAACATTACAGATGCCTTCCATCAATTCCCAATTTATGCGGAATTGACGATGACAATCATTAAAGAAATTGTGAATCAAACCAAGTTACCGTTCGAAACCGTTCGAAACACATTATTTGAGGATTATTTCAATACGTTCATTACCCGAATCCCACGTGAAGATGCGCTGCCACTCGTCACAATTGCGTTAGATTTTGTAGACAACGAAGCTTTAAAGCGTCGCCTAATTCAGCGATTGCAAGGTTTTCTCAGCATCAATATTTTTATTACGGACACACAAATTACAACTGCTGACCTCGTCATTTCAAACATTCATTTGAATTACGAAGAGCAACAAACCATCGTCTTACGGCATAGTCCAACATTGGCCGAGCTTAATGAGATCCGGCGAACAGTCAAAGAAATTACAATCGCAAAGTTTGAACGATTTACCGGACAAACCATTTCAATCCTTTGAAACAGCTTTTTAAAAATTGAAAATATCGTTTTTGGTGCCCTCGTTACTTTCAGTTATGCTATATCACGTGGTTGATAAGGCGTGATGCCATAATTCTTCTTAATATAAGTGACAGCGAACAAACACGCCTTGCATCCATGATTATTCAAAAAACGCGCCGACTAACCACCGGCGCGTTTTTTTGACAGCTAAATCAACGTAAACTTTTCAATCATTAATTCAGGGTGCACGATAATCATCGTGGTTGTCCCTTCGACTGCGTAACCCGCATCCTCAAAAGCAACTTGTACCTGGCGCTTGTATGCAAACCACGACCGCATATCAGCTTGTATTAAGTCATCAATTTGATTTAAGACCTCACGGGCATTCTCGACTGCTGCATCGGCCCGGATTGTTTCACGAATTTGATCAACATATTCTTGCGAAAAATAGTGTGGCATCTTAAGCTCACTAACCACTTCAGATAATAAGTGATCAACTTGCACATTTTCTGCCCGCACCATCATTTTCTTAACGGCCAGTTCAATGGCTAATTCCGTTAAGTATGTATTGGTTAAGTGCAGCGCCACTTTACACAGCGGTGATGTTTCATGTTGCCGTCGGCGTTGTTCTAATGCGTCCCGGACAGCATTAGGTGTTGGAATTTGATAGGTTATAGGCAATATCCCCCTCATCAGTTTTCTTAATCGTACTGAATAGGTTTGAATATGTCGCGTCAAACGTATTATTGAAATTTGACACCTTCATGACTAGACATTCCGATATCAGATTGCTATAGTTATGCTAATGCATGGAATAAGCCATGTAATACACGACTCTAAAAGACACCGCTGATCAGCAATGATTAGCGGTGTCTTTTGTCTACCAACAAAAAAAGAAAAGGCAACACCCAATCGGATGCTACCTTAGCAGTCATTATTCAGTTTTTTGTACGACTTTTAATCATGAAGCGTCTGTTAGTTCAAACCACGACGATTGATTTCACGATATAGTGCCGTCATTGAGGCGTTTGCCAAGCGTGTGCTACGCTTTGCCACCATCACATGCTTGATGCCAGCAGTCTTTAGAACAGACTTTGCCCATGCCTTAGTACCAGTTAAAACCATTGTTGTTTCCTCCTTTGATTTTCTCTATATTCACGTACGAGCACAGCTTAACATATTCAAAAACCAACATGCAAAGAGACCTAAAAGTCATTTTAAAATCCTGAATGTTCTCTTGCATCCAAACATAACGGGAACGTTTGTTGGGGTACTCAGAATAACCGCACCTCTTCGCGGTACACGGCAACCTGCTCTTTTAATCGATCGAGATTGTCAGCATCAAATTTATCTAGAACCGCTTTGGCCAATTCAATCGCGACCATCGCTTCCGCAATGACGACCGCTGCCGTTACCGCCGTTGTATCAGATCGCTCAATCGACGCACGGTGATTCTCGTGCGTATCAATATCCACACTTTGCATTGGTCGATAGAGCGTTGGGATTGGCTTAACTACCCCACGTACAACAATCACACCCCCAGTTGTCATACCGCCTTCAAAGCCACCTAGGTTGTTACTGCCACGCGTAAACCCCTTGTCAGCATCCCAAAAAATTTCATCCATCACCTGATCGCCAAATTTTTCAGCATTTTCAAAGCCACCGCCAAAATCAACGCCTTTGAACGCATTAATACTAATAATGGCCCGCGCAATTTTTGCATCTAACTTTTCAGTCGCCGCAACGTAAGACCCCAACCCAGCTGGCATCCCCGTCGCCATTACTTGCACCGTACCGCCGACTGTATTTGCATCTCGTTTCGTCCGGTCGATAACAGCTTGCATCGCTTGATCGCCCTTTTCATCCAGGGCCCGCGTTGGGAAACTTTCCGTTACAGCCCTTAATTCCGCAAAATCTTGGAACGTCGTTAAGCGTTCAAGATCACTAAACGCCGGCCCAATATTTCGCACAAAACCATGTACATCAACACCAATTTCTCGCAATAGCGCTTTAGCAACGGCACCTACCGCAACACGCATTACCGTCTCACGCGCAGATGAACGTTCCAACACATTTCGTAAATCAGACTGATGGCGATATTTAATGCCCCCGACTAAATCAGCATGTCCTGGGCGTGGTCGCATGACCTTACGCATCGAATTTTCTGCATCTGCTGGCGTATTTGGATCCATAATCTTACGCCAATGATTGTGATCATCATTATGAACGTTAAGGGTGATTGGCGAACCAAGCGTGACCTGATGACGAACACCCGACAGAATGGTCACGGTATCTGTTTCAATCACTTGACGTTGCCCACGGCCGTACGCATGTTGACGTCGTGCTAATTCATGATTAATCATATCGGTTGTCACGTTTAACCCCGAAGGAATCCCCTCGATAATTGCCATTTCTTCTGGTCCATGGCTTTCACCTGCTGTCATGTATCGCATGCTATTTTTCTCCGATTTCTGTTCGATTTCTATCCACTACGCGCATAGCGTGTGTCCCAACTAAAATGACATTAATGACGCTCACGACTAGCAAACTCTGCATAACCTGTGCCAAGTGCTGTGTCGCAAATTGTCCGGTGATGATTGGCATCAACAACACCGCAAAGCTACCTGCAAAAAAGTACCAACCAGTCGCGCGACCGTTAAACCCTGGATTGTGTGCAATCAATTGCGCAACACCAAGTTGTAACGCGCCACCAGCGGCCGACATACCAAACAAACCTGTTGCTAGACCAACTAAGACCACTGCGTTGGTTTTAACAATTAGCAAAAAGAGTAAGCTCATCAACGCCACACAATTTAGCATCACTAGCAACCACTTTTCAGGTATTAACCGGCGACCAGTTAACACAAAGACAATGCCAACACCTAGTAATGACCCAACACTGTAGCAAGTCATCAATAAATGTGCGTTTGACGCGCTGAAGCCGCGAACCAGTTGGAAATAGCGTGTTACCCACTGTGTAAAATGAATCATCAGCCACATCGCAGTAAAGCCATACGTCAAGAATGTCACTTGCACAATATCCCATTGCCAGCGCGGTGCCCGTGTCACCCTTTCAGTCACCACAACCGTTGCATCTGGCATATTAGTGTCAAGCAACACAACCAATGCCACCGCTAAAATCACGGCAGCCACCCAAAATACCCAACCGAACCAAAGTTGGTAATGATTTAAATTGATAATGATGATTGGCAAAATCCCTTCCCCTAACGAAATCATCGCCTTGATCAAAACATTACCGCTGGAACGACCATGATGAAGCAGCAGTAGCATTGGGTAGGCTACTGCATCTAACATGGCGTTCGCAATACCGGCAAAGCTTGTTAAGATAAGGCCTTGCCAAATGTGCGTTGAAATTGGCACACAGATAAAAAATAATCCATACGCTAAAATTGCCAGCAATAACAATGTTTTCCGCTGCCAGCGATCAGCCAATTCGCCCAAAAACGGATAAGCAATCAATTTACCAAGCCCAATCGCCGATACAACCGCTGTTGCGCCAGCTAAATCAGTATGCCAAATCGTGGTTAATGCGCTCATGGTCTGTGCGAGTATAATCAATGCAAAACCTTGCACAACGTACATGAGATAAACAATCGCCTGCATGCGAATCGCAAGTGCCTTGTTCATATTTGCGCCTCCTCTCGTTGAATCGCCGTTTCAGTCATCAACTTCAGATAATCGGAAACAAGTTGTGACGGTAACATTGACGCAAAACGCGCTTGTAACCGTTCTTGCATGGCTGCCATACGACCTGGCTGTACCACTGCTAAATGATGCTTCGCTTTAATATTGGCAACTTTATCCACCAGTGCTAGCCGCGCGACCATTGCTTGCAAGATTTGGCGATCAATCGCATCAATTTGACTTCGTGTGGTGTCTAAAACTGTTGCGTCCGCAACGTGGCGAACAATTTCATCACAAATTTCTGCCGGTGTTTTAAAATCAGTCGCGACCATTAAATCAGCCGTTCGTGTGTATTTTGTTTGCCGCTCCTGCCACAGTGTAAAAAAAGAGGCTAGTGAGTGTCGCAACATCAACGGCCGTACCTCGCCAGTCGCTAACAGACGATCGGTCACTGTACTAAATTCACTATTGAGCCAAATCGTGTAAACATCTGCCCTGTTTAACAAGGTGACACAACTTGGCGTTTCAATTACGCCACCCCCAGTGCTGATAACAACATCTTCTTGTTCAAGTGCTCTTTCTAGCAGGTTTGCTTCGATTTCACGAAAAGTTGGTTCACCAACTTGCGTAAAAAACGATGGGATGGGTTGCCCGACATGCGCAACGATCGCCTGGTCTAAATCAATAAAACGCTGGCCTAAAGCATGAGCCAACTTTTGACCCACTGTCGTTTTACCGACTCCCATAAAGCCAATTAATAATATTTTCATGCTAATATTCCCTTCGTATTTGTTGAATAGCCGTCAAAGCGGCTAATAATTCGGCTGCATTATTATCTACAAGTAACTCCCACAATCGTTGCAGTTCTATCATGAAATTCGTTACTGCTTCAGTAGTCGCAACTCGGTTCGCCAATAATATTTGTGTCCATAGTTCAGGGTTGGCGGCTGCAATCCGTGTCGTATCACGGAAGCCTGGACCGATAAATGGCCGTGCCTCTCCGCTCGCATTTACGGCCAAAGTTGCTACTAATGCTTGTGCAATTAAATGCGTCGCATCACTTGTTAACGCAATCAAGGCATCGTGTTCGGTAGCATCAACCGTTTCGAAGCGACTATCTAAAGGCGAGAGTAGCGTCATAATACGACGACAATCCGCGTCATTACCAACCAAGAAAAATGACGCTTGATTAAACCTAACCTTTTTGCGACCAAGAAATCCTGTTTCATCTGTACCGGCCATTGGATGTCCGCCAACGAAATGCGGTAGATGATTCGCCGCCTGCATAATCGGCTGTTTAATAGAGGCCACGTCAACGACTAGATTATTTGTCTGCAAATCACGTAACACCGCCATTGTTTCCTTCGGTGGCACAGCGACCACTAATAAGTCGATTGGCAAGGCATTGATTTCCGCCGGATTAAACGCGCCCCGGATGACACCAGCCGCCAGAGCTTCACGAATTGTCACCGGATTAATGTCAAAACCCAATACTTCATAACCCTCAGTCCGACTCAGTTGTTCTGCCATCGCTGCACCAATGGCCCCCAAACCCCAAATTGCAATTCTAGTCATCAATCAGCACCGCCAAATCTTTGTAGAAGTCCGGGTACGAGACAGCAATTGTCCCAATTTCTTCCCGCAGCTTAACGTTGCTGGTTAGCAATTTTGCAACCGCTTGAAGCATGGCAATTCGGTGGTCATCATAATCTACCAAGGGTTGATTTGGAACCTGCAAATGGTCAACACCCGCTATCAAAAAGCCATCGGGCGTCTCATTGATTTGGGCACCAAATGCCTGCAATGTCTTAGTAACGGTCACAATCCGATTACTTTCTTTTATGCGGAGTTCACTAGCATCGAGCACACGACTATCTCTCTGGGATAATGCCAGGGCCAACGCCAAAATGGGCAATTCATCAATCATCGTCGGTACTTCCATCCCGGCAATCGTCGTACCAATGAGCATTTCAGCACTTGTGACCTGGATGTCAGCAATCGGCTCGCCATTTTGTGTGCGTTCGTGCGTCAATGTAATGTTAGCCCCCATCCGACGCAACACTGTCAGAACGCCCGAGCGTGTTTCATTCACATTTACATCTGTCAAGACGACGTCACTATTTGGTTGAAGCGTTGCGCCAACTAACCAAAAGGCTGCCGCAGACATATCAGCTGGCACTGTGACCGTTGTTGCTACTAATTGTTGATTTCCCGCGACAAAAATCATCTCCGCCTGACAATCAACGGCTACCCCAAAACTAGATAACATGTTTTCCGTGTGATTACGTGTTTTAAAATCATCAAAGATAACGACTGAAATTCCCGCGCTAAGGCCCGCCAACATTAAGCTGGTTTTAACTTGTGCAGATGGCACTGCCAGCGTTTCGTTAATCGCGTCAGCCGTAATTCCTGAATGAATTGTCACTGGTAAATGGCCATCCGTCGTTTGAATCTCAGCACCGTAATTTGCTAACAATGCAACAATTCGATTCATTGGACGCCGCGTTAGACTCGCATCCCCTGTAATCGTTGCTGGTATCCCTAGTCCTGCTAGCACACCAATCATCAACCGCGTGGTCGTACCTGAGTTACCAAAATCAAATTGCAAAGGTTGTTGAAAATGATTGCTACGAATAGCCAAAGCCCCCGGACTTGTAATGATAAGTGCCTGGTCTTCGGTAACCTCAACGCTAACGCCTAACTGTTCAACTGCGTGAATCGTTTGCCAAGTGTCAGCGGACAACAACGGGTGGTTAATGCGCGTCACGCCAACTGCTAGTGCCCCTAAAATGATGGCCCGATGTGTGATGCTTTTATCACTCGCTACACGTAATTGACCATTTAGGCCATTTTGAATCGTCATAATATTTCCTCCAGATAACAAAAAAACGAACCGTGCGCCATGAAAGCACCGATTCGTTTAGAAAAATATCCAGCTGGTCATATTTTTTCTATTCCAAATCAAGCGCTTTTATGCTTTCGCCCGATTCGTAATAGAAAATGCTTCTATTTCGGGCACGTCGTGATTGACGTGCCCAGCACATTAATCACAATGTTCAGAAATAGAAGTAATAAGCATTATTAAATTGTGAGTCCTTAAACAACATAGTTTTTCACCTGTTTCTCATAATTTATTAACAAAACACACTATACGGACTTATTTTTTATTCGTCAACCCTAAATTTTACTAAAACAAACGAAGGAGTTGACGATCCAAGTGAATCACCAACTCCTTCGTTACTGTCATAGCTTACCAATGGCGCCGATTTAAGTAGCTCATGATAGGCGTCGCAATGACGCCTACCAAAATGGCCGAAACAATAATTTCGACAATGCCATTGACCCCTGCAACTGATAAAATCAACCAGCCTAACAAATGATTATTCGGAATGCCAGTGAACGTCGTGTGCATGACGGTGAATCCGAGCCACGTAAATAACAGAACAAACGCTGTATTAATAAATGCAGCCAATCCACCCAATCCTATAAAAACAATCGGCTTTATTCGCTCAGAACTATCCTTGAAAAAACGCCAATATAAGAACCCGATTATTAACCCAACTAACTGAAGAATTTGGTAGCACGGAATACTTATTAATCAAAATATCGTGCTGTCATCACTGCATCACCAGACGTCGTATATAGTTCAACAACATCATTATCGACAACCAGTAACACATCCCCAGAAACCTTTGCCTGCCTAATTTCAGTTTCGCCCGACTCCCACGCAATTCGTTTAATCGTAACGGTATCCCGCTCCCGTTGCACAATCATTGTAGCTGTTAGATTAACCTGCCATGTATCGGCAGTTACGCGCCAAAGTCCCGGTCCGGTAATTTTGTCAGGTGTTGCTTGACGAAACTCGCCTAATTCTGCAATGGCATACTGGCGCAGCCTACCGCCAACAAGGCGCAGTTCACGTGGCAGCGACAAAACATGCGCCCAACCAGCTTGCCTGGTTGGCAACGTTTTTTCTCGGTCAGACGGCATCATACCAGCCCAGCCCCACAATAAATGACGGCCAGCATGCTGCAAGGTTTGCGAGGCATAAAATTCAAATCCCTGATCCAACTCTTCGAAATCCGACGTCACTTCAAATGAACCAGATGTACTGTCAAACTTTCCCAGAACATAACCTGTGTTGTGAATGTTTTGTAACCGGTCGCCTTGGGCAGGTAGTCCCTGCGGTGAGAACATCAGCACATCTTGGCCATCAATTGTCAAAATATCTGGACATTCCATCATGTAGCCGCGATACGCCGTTACCTGTTCGCCTAAAATTGACCCCAGAAATGTCCAATTGCATAAATCTGTTGATTCATATGCAATAATATCGCCAGTCAAATCAAGTTTTTGGGCGCCAAGCAACATGAAAAAATGACCATCACGTTCAAAAACTTTCGGATCGCGCACATGACGCGTATAACCACTCGGCTGATCAAATAACTTACCGAGTTTTTCAAAATGAATACCATCATTCGACACAGCTGCCATTTGGAAAGAGGCCACACTTTCGCCCGCATCATTCCGTACATTGCCTGTATAAAAAGCGTACAGACGGCCATCCTTCACCAGCGTTGTACCGGAATAAACGCCCGACCGGTCCTCTGGCAGACTTGGCGCAATCGCAATTGGCATACGTCGCCAATTTACCAAATCATCACTAACCACGTGGGCCCAAACTTTATACGTATGATCCAGTGCGTTAGGATTCCACTGATAAAAAACATGATATTGTTTGTTAAAAAAAATAAGGCCATTTGGATCGTTAATTAAACCATATTCTGGATAAATGTGATATTGTTCAAATTTTTCTGTGTCTCCAATAATCAAACGTTCGTCTCCTTTTGGGCTGCCAAAAGCGGTTCACCCGCCATAACTGTTTGGTTTGCAATCTGTTTAACATCCAGATACTGCCCTGTATTCGTCACGATGACCATGACGTGTTCGTCTAAACCGGCTGTTTTAATCTTATCCGCATTAAATGTCCCTAATGCTTCACCAGCTCGAACGTGTTGGTTTTGCTTCACAATGGTTTCAAAGCCATCCCCATTTAGTGATACTGTGTCCACCCCAATATGAATCAGGATTTCAACGCCGTCGTCACCCAATAATCCGTAGGCATGGCCCGTTGGGTACACAACGGTGACTGTCCCGTTAATTGGGGCAAACACTTGACCGTCGGCAGGCAGTACTGCGACACCTTTACCCATTGCACCACTCGAGAAGACCGGATCATCAACTGCACTAAGCCGGTCAACCCGACCTGCTACCGGAGACGCCACCACGATATCATCGGGTGCCGGTTCATAGCGCGTTGGCACATCAGTTCGTGGACCAGTTTCACCAAAATGGCGTCGCTTGCCATAACCATAGGTCACCGAAAAGGCCAAAACAAACGCCAACGCGATACTGATGAAGAAGCCAACCCACTTGGCGGCTGGAATGGCGATAAAGCCAATCACACCTGCTGGGCCTAATGAAGATGACAACACATGGAACAAGCCAATTACTAAACCGGCAATCCCAGCTGAGCCAAGCGCAATGAAGAATGGAAATTTATATTTCAAATTAACACCAAACATCGCCGGTTCTGTAATACCAAGCATTGCTGAAGCCCCGGCAGATGATGATAATGCACGCAGTTTCTCGTCCTTTTTCGCCAAGAAGAATACTGCAAACGCTGCGGCTCCCTGAGCAACGTTAGAAACAGCCGCAATTGGGAAAATAAAATCACCACCCGTTTTTGTAATATCAGCTAATAACGTGGTTTCAATTGCCGGAAAACTTTGGTGCAACCCCGTCACAACGATGGCCGAATACACTGATCCAAAAATCCCCATGCCGACAAAGCCTAACGTTTGATACAGAGTTACTAATCCATCAGTCAAGCCATTAGACAACGTCCGTAGTACTGGGCCAACCACCATAAACGTCAAGAAACCCGTGATAATAATGGCAAACATTGGTGTGAACGTAAAATCAATCGCACCCTTTAAATGTTTATGGAAAAACTTTTCAACGTTAGCTAAAATAAATGCCACCCCAATGACTGGCAATACCTGACCTTGATACCCAGCTTGCGCAATATGCAGACCAAAGATATCCCATGACGGCATCTTTCCAGCGGCCATGACCGATGCCACGTCATTTCCGTTAATCAGCGCAGGCATCACCAAAATCATGCCGGCCACGGCTCCCAAGATTTCACTCCCGCCAAAGCGTTTAGTGGCTGTATAACCAATTAAAATTGGCAGAAATGCGAAGGGCGCCGACGACATTAGGTTAATCATGTCAGCTGCATCTTTGATTTGTGGAAACATTTGCACCAATGATTGGGGTCCAAACAAATCTTTTCCCGTCAGGATATTATTCAGCGCCATCAATAGACCACCAGCTGTCATTGCCGGAATCAGTGGCACAAAGATATCCGACAATACTTGGACCATAGCCATAATCGGATTCTTTTTCTTACCCTGTTGCGCTGCAAGTTCCTTCAGTTCTTCAGGCGTTGCCGTCTGGACCCCTGTCTGGCGAACATAGTGATCATATACTTTATTGACATCACCCGGCCCAACAATAATTTGGAACTGCCCGTTTGAATCAAACGTCCCCTTTAGGTCTGGATCGTTATCAAGTGCTTGTTGGTCAATACTGTCACGGTCCTTCACAATTAACCGTAAACGCGTGGCACAATGCGCTGCCGTAATGACATTATCATCACCCAAAGCCTTCGCAACCCGCTTTGCTACCTCTTCGTGGTTCATATTATTCCCCCTAAAACATAATTACGGAACCGGTTCCATTTGTGTACGGGTTAATTGTAACCGTTTTCAAAATAGTAAACAAGTTCAAATTTAGCTTATCCTGGGTGAACAGACAGCAAAAAATGCCCGATGATTACGAAACATCATCAGGCATATACATGTTCAAGCGAATTTTGAGTAACTAACTGCATCAGTTCTTCGCACGATCATTGAAAAAATTTTCGTATCAGATAACTTCTAAGGACTTTACATCGTCAACATAACCAGCGCCCCCAACATTAACACCTATTATTTCATCCTGCTGATTAACAGAAAGCTTTACAACGATTTCTGAAGGACTTCCCAAATTAGCGCCTTGCTGAAAAATGTACTCTTTTTGGCGCCGAATATTTTTCGTGAATAGATAGCACGCCAAGGCACCGCTTGACGTGCCAGTTGCAGATTCTTCGTTAATGCCATACAACGGTGCAAAATTGCGGCAGACAATATCCGTTTCTGACAAGCCAAATACGTGCATGCCGATGACGCCATATTGCTCACTAAGTGTTGCTATTGCTTGCCAATTAGGATTTAGCGCGTTGAGTTCATTGATATTAACCGGTACCAAAATATCTTTCCCACCTTTGGATACCACTTGAATATCGAAGTTGTCATTAACTGCTGAAATATCAATGGCCTCGCTCAATTCAGGCTTCTCAATCTTTTCAAAAAATTCTGAGGGCTGCTGGTTCATAAATATTCTTTTCGGCTGGACTTCGATCGGAATAATCCCCGCCTTGGTTTCAATTGTGTATTGGTTCGGTACAACCTTTCCAAGTTCTCGCATGAGGGTAAAGGAGGCGATCGTCGCATGGCCACATAAATCCACTTCGCTCGTTGGCGTATAATACTCAAATTTGAAATCTGCTTGATCGGAACCGGAAATAAAGGCCGATTCAGAAAAACCCAGTTCTTTAGCAATGGCTATTTTCTGAGTCACTGATAACGGTTGTTGTAGAAAAATTATCCCCGCTTGGTTCCCTCCGGTATTGTCCTTGCTAAAAGCACTTGCAATGTACGCTTTCACTTTCATTCTTACATCCCCCTCAATAATCATCGCTAATATTTCAAGCGTATCACCTCGTTCATAAACCCCAAAGTAGTCTACCGACTCGAGGCGAAATCTAAACAAAATTTTAGTATCATTTTGCAAACGTTTTTTATGTTTGGTATCGTTTTTAAGTATTCAAACTAACACAAAATATATAACAGGAGGACTCTTATTTTGATAAACAAAAAGTCACTCGCTACTTCACTTATGGTAACAACTTTTCCACAAGAGGCGCTCTTGTTTCATGGTATCAACAATGAAATTGTCAACTAAGTCAAAAAAAGCTCCTATTTTTGGCGGTTAACAACACTTGTAGCATTAATTCTTAGTGTACTATTCCCAAAAGTAAGTATAACTATTTTAGTTATTTGGTTAATAGTGTTCATTATTGGTGTGTCAAAAATTTCTAATTCAACGCCTAAAAACTAAATAATTTTTGTCTCTATGAGACATCACTGAAAGTTTTGATTGCCAACATGAAATGATACAGTCAATGTGGCGTACCCCGAAATTTAAAATAACTTTCGGGGGTTTCTGCTTTATTAATATCTAATTTACTTTAGTTCGGAAGGCCACTCCAAACGCTAATGTCCCAATCGTTGTGTCGTCCGAACGGACCATGTTCAGAATCTAAACACTAATCTTTGCACCGTTACAGCAAATAATTGATTATTATTTGTTTGTGTAATTACACGTACAAATACACAAAATCACCCCGATGCAATCTACTAGGTAGTAGGTTGCATCGGGGTGATTTTAATGAAAGACAGAACTAATCATATTGCAGGTACGTACATACTCAATTATCGGCCACTTCATAACAAAAGAAGAGTACAAGAATACTCAAATCGGTACTCAAATGGCTGACGTGATCAACACGAATTATCTGAACGAATTAATATGAATCAAATGTTAACCAACTAAAGTCCCGGTGCTCATCCGAAGTAACTAAAACGTGGACATCACGTTAACACCCACCTCATACAGTAAGTGTACACCGTATAGTAACAGCACAATACCTGAAATCACATTGATCCAAATTAGGAACTTCTTTGACAATCTATCTTTTAAACTATTGATAACAAGCGTCATCCCCATAATCCAAATAAATGTCGCCATAACAATTCCGGTAATAAACATGCCAACCGCAGAATCCGCTAATGTTCCACGAATTGCACTAAGTGTAATAGATGAATCAATAACAGCTTGCGGATTCGCCCAGATGACTACAATGGCTGTCAATATTGCTTTTTTAACCGGTATTTGATTGACTTGTTCATTTAAGTCTACACTTCTCGCTGACTTCAATACATTCCACGCAAGCCAAACAACTAATACTCCACCAACAAACATCACAACTTGTTTGACAGTCTCATTGGCATTTAAAATGACGCCAAAACCAAAATAGCCCACCGATGCCAAGGCAGTATTAGAGATCCACACGAATAAAGAATATAGCATCGATCTTTTCAGCGAGTGATTAAACGCATTGTTAAACACATATATATTTTGCATTCCGATTGGCGCTACTAATGCAAACCGTAACAACAGTCCTTTTAACAAAAACATAGCCTCTCCCCCTAACAAGGTAACGTTTAAACAATTAAAAGAAAAGACTACACCCAAAAAGAAAGTACAAGCACGCCATTTACGTAATGATGTCAAAAATTACGCTGTACAATGTCATTTTTTAATATCATAATTCGTACACAGTATCCATTAGTTTTTACAAGGTCACTCCCTGTATAGTTAAGCCATCTTTTTTAATGAGAGCACAAATAAATCAGACCAAAACTTGGCTAATTGTTTTGTACATTGTTCAAATCGTTTAATAGATGAGCACCAGAATTATTCCATGTTGCCAAAAATAATCAACTGGATAACTAGGGGCTCTCGTTCACAACGAACTCAAAAAATGATAGTCCTAAAACTAGTCACGAATGCAAAATAAAAGCACCGGGAGAATCATCTCTCGGTGCTTTCTTGTATGGGCCTAGCAGGACTCGAACCTGCAATACCCGGTTCGTAGCCGGGGTGTTTATCCAATTAGCATATAAGCCCAAAACATTTAATTCGTTGCCTCAACAACATAATTAATAATATCAATTCACTTCCCGTTTGTAAAGGATTTTTTATCGAATTTTTTTAAGAAAGCAAAAACCCACACCTTCAGATGCGGGCTTTTTAAAATTATTGACCTAATAGCTTACTATTACGTGCCACTTTTCGGTTTGGAAAAACACCAAATATCATGATGATCAGTACCATCACTAAAACAACCCCTTGCGCGGCCACTGCTTCAACTGGAACTGACATCACAGTCGTCCCCATCTGCGCCATGCTATTGAAGTCAATCGCAAAGTGCAAGATAATCCCGTACCAAATTGAGCCTGTCCGTGCATAAATTGCCGTAAAGATTAGACCAACCCACGTTGCGAACAATACTTGTGACAGTGTGGACGTTAAATCTTGACCAGAGGCCATATTTGTTAAATGTAATAAACCAAAAAAGACAGATGAATAAATTGCTGCCTGAAACGGTGCATTCTGACGCTTTTGTAAGACACGTAGCAGAATATAGAAAATGCCGGCTCGTAAAATTACTTCTTCAAGAATACCAGCTTCAAGTGCTCGTAATGTTAGCGACGCCGCTTGTTCAAAGCGATAATGTACGATGTTAGATGCACCAAAAATTAACCTTAGCGCAACGATAATCACATAGCAAACCAACGGCACCCAACTAGCAAACTTCGTAAATTTTAGACCGATATCATGTTGCAACAATTGGCGCATAATGCGTACGATAATGAACAACGTCAAGATGGCATAAGCAATCGTCGCAATCGCATCAATAAAATTGGGCACATGAAACAGCATCATACCATGCTCTAAAACAAAGTAACCTAGTAACAAACCGAGTACCGTAATGAGCGCTCTTTTTTCATTTTTAGTCATAACAAAGCCTACTTTACTGGTGCATCTTGTTCACGAATAAAGTCACGTGAAAAGACGGTCTGACGAACAATAATCGTTGGTATCGCAATCAACGAAGGTATAATCGTTATCAGCGTTGACCCATAAGCTGAGATGAAGGTATTGTCCGTGAAGTAAATACCAACTGATTGATGCGTCAAGACGACATACCCTAGGTAAATCAAGATGATTAAAGCGAACATGATTACATACCATGTCAAAGTTAACATGAAGAGTTGTCCTTTATATCCCTTCATTTGATCATCAGACCAACCAATGTACGCCAACGCACCTTGCAATGGACGTCCTTTTTCAAAATCATCAACAGCTTTAGGAATTGCTTGCGTATAAGCGTAGGCCTTCACAATACCCGGAATCAGGAGTAATATGCTCCACAACATTGTGAAAATCGCCTGTAATACACTGATTTTTATTAATACCCAAAGCAACCGGCCATTTTTGAAGTAATCGAAAACGCCACGTTCAGACCGATTAAAGATAATCAATTGGTAAAGTGTACCCAACATTACCGCCCCAAATATAGTTGCAACTAAAGCTAAAATCAGGCTACCGCCATAGAACTCACCAATTTTATCATCAATGACGTCCCCAACCAAAGTAAAGAAAAGATCCCCAACAACCGCAATTAGGGCAACCAGCAACACCCGCTTAATCGCTAAAAAGCCACGACTATCCCGAATAATATCCGTATTTCTACTCATAAATAAATCCTCCAAAAACCAAACATTACAAATACGTTACCATTTATTTTCAGTAAGAACAATTGACCAAAAATATACCATTTCATTGAAATATTAGTCGATTGTGTTTTTGTGGCGTTATGTAAAATTATTTATGACCTATACCGTTTTAAAAAAGCAACTGTCAAAATGACAGTTGCTTTCATGTTTTATTTATTTTTTCATTGCGCGTTGAATTAATGTACTGACTTGATCAGCTACGTCTTCCTGCCATGCCGTTACTGCAAACGACGTTGGCCACATCACCCCATCATCCAATTGGGCAGCATCATTAAACCCAATTGTGTTATACCGGCTTTGAAATTTCGTAGCCGGTTGGAAAAAGAGTACTACTTTACCGTCCGCATTTGCATACGCTGGCATACTGTACCATGTTTTGGGTTGCAACTCTGGCGCAATCTCTCGCACTAAGTCATGCAATTTCGCCGCGATAAACGCCTCATCATCCGGCATTTCAGCAATTTTCTCCAGCAAATCGGCCTCTGGATTTTTCTTACTGCGCTTATTTGCCTGTTCTCGTCGTAATTCAGCTGCTCGTTCTTTCATCGCCTGTTTTTCAAAATCTGAAAATCCGCTTTGTTCAACCATTTGTTCACCATTTTCTTTCAAACTTTCTTGGCCTAAGTATAGCAAAATGCCACTGGCATGACAGCAAAAAATATGGCAACCAAACAAAGCTGGTCGCCATATCCATCTAATTTGAAATGTCCATATGCTCTAAGTGAGTAAACGTCGCTTCCAGGGTTTGTTTCAGGTGCTGATCATAAATTTCATAATAGACCCGATTACCTGACGTTTCGCGCGTCACCACGTGATTCTGATACAAAATTGCCAAATGTTTCGACACCGTCGGTTGCGCAATTCCAGTTTGCGCAACCAATTCACTCACATAAACGGGGCCTGGGTGCATCACCATATAATGCAAAATCGCTAATCGGCTCTCATTACCTAAAACTTTGTAAAAGCCGGCAACCGCCTGTAATAGCGCTTGTTCCTGTGCCATCTTATCACCCAACCTTTAAATTGTGTTGCAGTTAACTTCTAAGTGCGTTTCTGCCTGAATCGTTGTGTGGGCAATGCCAAACTCATGTTTCAGCGTTTCCGTAATATCATCAAGGTCAGCATCGTTAAATGTCGGTGTAACGGCTAAGTGCGCTGTTAACGCCGCCTCAGTCGTCGAAATCCCCCAAATATGAAGATCATGGACTGACTTTACGGCCGCATGGTTTGCCAAGTAGTCCGCGATACCCGCCTCATCAATCCCCGCTGGGACCCCATTGAGTAGCAAATTCAGCGACTGCTTAAATACATCCCATGAACTGACCACAATCACAATCCCAATTAAGGCTGACACCAACGGGTCAATCCAGTTCCAACCAGTCAGGGCAATCAATACACCTGAAATCACGACGCCGACCGAAACGCCGGCATCGGCCAACAAGTGAATATAAGCGCCACGTGCGTTCAAATCATGTTCTTGCTGACCACTTTTGGCAAAGAAATGTGCTGCCAGGAAATTAACTAAAATCCCAACTAACGCCACCCAAATCACGATGTCGCCGTCAACATGTGCCTTACCATTTATTAATTTATCAATGGCTTCAAACCAGATAATTCCAACGGCAATTAATAGCAAAATGGCATTGATCGCACTGGCAAGAATGGTCGTGTTATGAAAGCCGTATGTCCGTCGACGTGTTGCTTTCAACCCAAAAACTAATACTGCTAGCCAAGACAAAATTAACGACGCGACGTCACTCACACTGTGCAGTGCGTCCGCAAACAAGGCTGTCGAACCGGCCAATTTTGCGAAAATCATTTCCCCAATGATAAAAGCCAAATTTAGTCCAATACCGATCAAATACGGCGTCTGATTATTCTGTTCAATTTCATGATGATGCGTGTGTGCCATCTTCATCCCCTCCGTTTCCAATATGTCACTTATGGTATATGCCAATTATGGCATATTAAAAAGTAGAGTTCAAATGATACCTGTCATTTTCTGGCCTATGCTTATCTTTCAGTAAATACACTAGCCAACCAGTCGGCAATCGTCGCCATGACTACTTCAGTATTCGCTGTTTGTGTCACTTCAATCGTAAACGCCTGTACATCTTCAAAAAAATCTGGCGTGGGGTCATAGCCATTGGCAGTCAGAAAGGTTTGCACAACCAGCATGGCCGTTCGCTTGCTACCATCCACAAATACTGGTGTTTTGACAATTTGTTGCATCATGTAGGCCGCTTTCAGCCAAATTGTTGGGTACATTTCCTGTCCGAACACAATTTGCTGTGGTTGCGTAATCACAACATCAAACGCTCGTGGCGACTGCACACCTGCATTACCACCACCGAGGGTTGCAATTGCCGTTTCATTTAGATGCAACACCTCAGCAGCTGTTAAATACTTTACCTGACTCATGGATCATCCACCATTTTCTATAAAAAATGACGCTTGGGCATTAATACCAAACGTCATGTTTCATTACTTATTTTTGAAGTTCCAACAAGCGCGCGCGCAATGCGTCATCGTATGCTGTCAAGTACAAACCGTACTTACCGCGCTTGATTAAGACGTTCAACACGTTTGCGATAAACGCCTTGAATTCATCTTCCGTAAACTTACGATCTTGTCGCTTCTTGAAAATTTCCTTGTGAGAATATTTTTCTGGAATAATTGTCACGCTATCAGTCTTTGGATCATAACCAAATGAAGGACCAATAATCATCCCCACATAATTCAAATCAAATCCTTGCAACGTATAAATCGTTCCGACCTGAGTAATTGACCCTTCCCGCTTAGCCCAGTGGGTACGCTGTGGATCCCATTCATCCCAAGGCAAGTTAAAGGTATCCATCTCGACGTTGTGACGACCATCAATTCGTGGGAAGCCAGACGTGGCGACCACGCGACTTTGACCGAACTCCTTATTCTTTTCCTTAATTGCTTCGTACAAATCGCCAGCCTTATCGAAGACCTTAAATTCAAACTCAGAATTATATGGAAATGGCTTCAAAGGCTTTTCAGCCGTCAAATCATCCAACCAGTCAACTTGTTCCTGGCTCGCTACCATTCGATATTGGAAGTCCATGTCAAATTGGTGATATGGGTTGTTACCAATCGTCTTAAACAACAAGTCCTTGTCCCAGTACATCTTTGACTGGAACACTTGCGCAAAATCGTAAACAACGACAACGACCTTGGCCAATGACATCAAATCTGCCAATTGGTTTTCACCATTGTAGTGCATGTAAGGTTCAGGCTTTGAAAGCAATAAGTGGGCCTCATCAACGAAAATGACATCGTATTGCCAGTTACGCTTTTGCGCATTGTTAATCAACGGTGTCGGACGCGTAATATCCTTATCACGCATGCCTGGAATATCAACGGCCAAATCCTTGTAGGCTTTAAACAACTCCGGGTGGTTCACAACCAACGCCGTCTTGTACCGCTTGTCCGTCATATACTTGGTAACTAAGTTCATTAAAACAACTGACTTACCAGTGCCGGCTGCACCTTGAATAATTGCAACACGGTGATCATTTTGCTTCAAGCCATCACCAATGTAGGCATTCATATTAGAAATAACAGCTTCTTGCTCCGCTGAAAGATTATCAACGAAAAATTGTTCTTTTAAAATTTTATTCATAATAAAAGACATTATACAACGTAAGTAGTCCTTGTGCTATTTCGATACCAAATTTTTCATCATTAACACATCCGTTTGTTGGTCAGTCCCCATATAGAAATCATGCGCCTCACCCGTTAACGTGAAGCCCATCTTCTCATAGAATGCGATGGCATTCGGGTTGTGTTCCCAGACCCCAAGCCAAATTTCGTGCTTATCTAGTGACTTAGCTAGTCGCTCGGCTTCACCGATAAACACACGGCCGAGGCCTTGCCGTTGGAAACTTCGGCGTACATAAATACGCTCAACTTCAAGCGCATCCTCGCCCATTTTTTCTGATTGCGCGTCATCCACATTTAGCTTGAGATACCCTGCAATTTTTTCATCCACTAAGACAAAATAAAACATTGATGCTGGATCGGCTAATTCAGCTGCTAGTTTCTCTGGTGTATACGCCGCTGCCAGGTAATCACGCATGTTTTCGGCCGTATTTTGCGCACCAAACGTATCTGAAAATGTTTCAATTGAAATATCCCGTAGTGTGTCCAAATCCTTGGTTGTCAATCGACGTAATGTCATACTCATCCTTAATCTCCTCGTCTTTAATAGTTACGGTGTTGTCCTTTTTTTACAGCGTTCCAATCGGCTGCGACATTTTCACGCATCCGCGTCAACATGGCGTTCAATTGTTGCACCTCCGCATCGGAAAAGCCTTGTAACGCCACAGCTTCCGAGTAATCATTTTCACGTTTAATCACCTGGTAAATGGCGCGCCCCTTCTCTGTTGCCCGAAGATGTTTAATTTTCAAATTATCGGGATTATCACGTTTCTCGACTAATCCATCGGTAATTAATTTCTTAACTGCCCGCGACACGGTTGTGCGGTCGACCATAATCAAATCTGACAACGCCTCTTGGATAATATCAGGCTGTTCAACAATTCGCACTAAGTACAAATATTGTCCTTTGGTTAAATTAAATTCTTTAAATTCCACATTGCTTATCGAATCTAGGGCACGCGCAATCATGCCAATTTCTCTTAAGTTAGCTGTCATATTTCCGTCCTCACGTATAGTCTATAACCTTTTTGTTGCATTTGCAACAAAAAGCGGTAATCGTCAAATCGATTACCGCTTTTATAGTGTTTATTAAACTAGTGCATCATAGTCCGCATCTGAAACTGGCTCAAGCCATTCTGGCGTTCCAGCCGTAATTGCAATGTGCTCAAACCAACTATCTTTCTTGGCACCGTGCCAATGCTTCACACCATCACGTGTCACGATAGTATCACCCTTTGTCAGTGACTGAGCAGGTTGTCCTTCTTCTTGATACCACCCTTCACCGGCGGTCACCAATAAAATCTGATAGCCATCATGGTGAATGTGCCAATTGTTTCGTGATCCTGGTTCAAACGACACTGAACCAATCCCAATCTTTTCATCCGGCGACGTCACCAAATTGGTCAAATACGTGTCCCCGACAAAAAATTCGCCATAGGGATTTAGAACACCCGCTGAAAAGATTGTACCCGTTTTAATTTCTGGAAAATTCGCCATTATGCCACCCCGTAAACTTCTTTTGCGATATTAAATGCTGACCAGGCTTTAGGCCAACCAACGTAGAATGCCAAGTGGGTAATAATTTCAGCTACTTCATCAACAGTCAGACCATTCTCTTTAGCTTTCTGCATGTGGAAGGGCAATTGTTCAAACGCCCCTGTCGCAATCAGTGCGGTAATCGTTGCAAACGACCGATCACGAGCTGAAAGTTCCGTCTCGCGTGACCAAACCTGGCCAAACAGGACCTCGTCATTTAATTCTGCAAACTTAGGTGCAAACGCGCCCAACGCGTCATGACCTGCAGTTACCTTCTCTGCCATATCACTCATCTCCGTTCTTAATCTAACGTGCCCCCGAAAACTGGGAAGCCACTAAATTCACCATAATCATTAAACGTAACCTGCTTTAACAGCGCCATATCATCATCACTAATGGTAAAGTCGACTGTTGCGTTATGACGCATGTGGTCTTCAGACAGCGTCTTTGGCAAAGGCAAGGCATCCAATTGCAACAAGTAGCGAATCCCCAATTGTGGTACCGATACACCATACTTATCAGCAATTTGTTGCAAGTTCGGATTCTTCAGCATTTCACCGTGACCAAATGGCGAATAGGCTTCAATTTGAATATCGTGTTGCTTGGCATAATCAAAGAGACCAAATGGCACATTGCCGATGTGCGCCAAAACTTGATCTACAGCAGGCTTAATGCGTCCGTTATCAAGAATGTTCTGCAAGTCAACTTCATCAAAGTTTGAGACACCGATTGTTCGAATCTTACCAGCATCAACGGCCTCTTCCAGTGCACGCCAAGCAGCCAGATTACCGGCAAAGAAACGGTCCTCTTTTTGGAAATCAACCCAAGGCTTTGGTGAATGAATAATCATCATATCGATATAGTTCAACCCTAAATCAGCCAATGATTGGTCAATGGCAGCCACCGCATCATCATAGTCCTTGATTTCACCGACTAGTTTGGTTGTCACGAAAATATCTTCCCGTCGCACGCCACTGTCACGGACGCCATGACCGACACCAACTTCATTTTCATAGGCTTCAGCCGTATCAATATGCCGGTAGCCCACTTGAATCGCCGTTTTAACAGCTAGGGCTGCGTCATCATTATCAGTAATCATCCACGTGCCAAACCCAATCTTCGGGATTTCAACACCATTATTTAATTTGTAGGTTTCATCAAAAATTGTCATGTTCATGCTCCTCGTTCTTTCAAAATCACACGGACCGTCGCCTCACGTGGTCCGGCACCCAACATTGGTGGCATATAGGCGCTGTCCGCATACTTTGTCTGATAGGCAGTATCAATTGCCGCCTGAAGTTGCTCATAGCCAGCCCCCGAAATGAGTTCAAAGGCGACGCGATACGTCTGACCAGCGATGGTGATTTCACCCGCCCCTTGGCTCTTTGCTGATCCGTACCAACGTGATTGCAACCCATTCCAGGCGCGAACGTATAACTCATCGTCGACAACGACCGACCAAATCCATGTTGGTGTCCCCGGCGTGCGACCATCAGCTCGATAAGGCGCAATATGAAAATCATCTGCCCGACTAAAGTCGTTAACTTGTTCTGATGTTAGTGTCATCTTAGCCACCTCCCTTGTATCTCAAGTGTAGTGCGTTATACTTTTTATTACTAATGCTTTGTTTTTATAACAAACTATAACGAGAGGTAATAATATGGAATTGCGCGTTTTAAGATATTTCCTAGCTGTTGCACGCACTGGCACATTAACCGCCGCTGCGGCTCAGTTAAACGTGACACAACCTGCTTTATCACGTCAGTTAAAACTGCTTGAAACTGAACTCGGTGTGCAACTGATTAACCGTGAACATAAGCCTGTCACGCTAACCCCTGAAGGTATCTACCTGGTCAAACAAGCTGAAGACATGATTGCAATTGCTGACAAAACCGTTACCAATTTACAATCCAAGGAAGCGATTGCCGGTGTTATCACGATTGGTGCGGCTGAAACAGTGATGTTCGATCACGTTATCCAGGCAATTTCTAAATTGCAACGTGACTACCCTAACGTCACAATTACTTTAATTTCTGGCTCAACAACTGACTTACTGGCTCGCCTTAATCAAGGCGAACTCGACTTCCTATTTGCTCTTGATTTCACGCAAAAAGCTTCTTATGACTACCTCGACTTTCCAGATGCGGATGTTCGTGGGGTCTTTATCAACCGGCATCATCCCCTGGCCAGTGAGCCAGCAATCACAGCTGAACAACTCACCCAATACCCCGTCGCGATTTCAAGGCAGTCCTCGTTTAACGATTCCTTAGTAGAAGAACTCGGCTTGAAAGCATCGCAGCTGAATATTCGCATGAAGTATAATCTGATTGGTAATGCCCGCATGTATCCATTAGTTGACGACCAGCTCCTCTTGGTTGGTATCGCTGGGGTGATCAATGTCCCTGAGTTACTATTCAAACCGTTTACCCCTGAAAACATTTCAACAGGGACTATGATTTGGAAGCACACTCCCTTACTAACCCCCTTGCATGAGGAATTTATCCATTATTTGGAGAATGAACTCCCAATTAAATAGTGCTACGCAAAAGGGCTACCAAAATGAATTGGTAGCCCTTTTCTTTGTTATTAATATTAGTAAATTAATTAGTGAAATGAGTTTCTCGGCGCTGACGCCACGCCAACCCTGCCGCAAGAACGCCACCGATTGCCAGATATGTTAAAAATGAAGGCCAATACCAGTTTGCATACGAAACCCAGTCAAACACCTCGGTTAGCACACCAAACAAAACAGCACTAATGACTGCTCCTCCCCAATTAGGTGCTAACGACATAATCACGGCCACTAAGGCAATTGCTAAGTAGAACAACAACTCAGCAAAATTGTGGCGAATTACAAGTGTCGGAACTGCGAAAATCACCATTAAATACAGTAAATTTTTCGACCACGTGTTCATATTTTTTAACATCATTGGCCTCCTACTGTTTTGTTAGGCGTTCGCTTTCGGCCAACATCCCTAACATTTCTTGTTTTGTCGCATCAGTAGCGTTAACCGCAATCGTAATCCAATGCCGCTTATTCATATGATAAGCACGGGTAATCCCGCGCGTTTTAATCATCTCATCAACGTGGTCCGGCGTTAATTTCAACGTCAAATACAACACCGCCTCACGTTCAAAAATCATAGCCGTAATTTTGTTACTGGCATTATGCTTCATAACTGTCCAAATAATTGTCTCATGTGAATTGGTTTTGTTAAATGGATACGTTTCATGAGTCGCCGCATGGTCTTGTACCAGCGCGATCAACTGTTCTCTGGTGTACATCTGAGTCGCTCCTCCAATCATGTTTTACCATAATAGCACAGACAACTTGGACGGCACCTCTACATTTTTATAGTCAACGCAAAATCACGTTTACGCACGAAACCAAGACAGTCTACCGACAGTATAACGCCAACACCCGTTTTGCTTTCTCTAGCGTTGTCGCATCCGGCGCCTCGTAAATTTTGATTACTTCCAATACTTCTTTGCCAGCGACGGTTTTGTACCGCTTAACCCCGTCATGGGTTGGATCGCTATTATAATCACCCCAATAACCACCACCATGAGGATCTTTAAGCAGCCAATATTTATCATCTGTAACCCGCCCAGTCCGATTCTCCACGATACTTAGTGCGTAATCCAAGCCATGTTTTCGTGCATCCAACACCAGCGCCCGCTCAGTCCGGTTCACCGGTAAGATATTCTGGATAGTCGGCTTATCGGGGGCTAATACGTCATCAGTATGCGTCACCGCTACAAATGCACCCGCAAAACCAATCAATAGTAACAAAATTGTTTTCATGCCATTCCTCTCATATGATATATTTCATCAATATATTCATATAATCATATAAATATGAAGGAATAGTGGCTACTGATACTTTATTGCCAGCTGCCAGGCTAAATTTTAACGTTTTTTGCCTTATTACCTCTCAAAATTTGACCAATCAACAGCTGCAAATTGCCTTTTTTCAACTATCTTGCAATAATGAATTTAATTTTTTACTACAGAAACTGGAGATTCAATATGACAGTCACCGTTAATTTATATTACACCGGTACCAACGGTGCAGCGCAGGCTTTTGCAAAAGAGATGCTTGAAACGGGTGTCGTAGCCCAAATCCGCGCCATGCCTGGTAATGAACGTTACGAGTATTTTCAACCGCTTAATGATTCTGAAACGATCCTTTTGATTGACGCCTGGCAAAATCAGGCCGCCATTGACGTGCACCACGCCTCTCCAATGATGGCTGAAATTGCACGTCTACGAGAAAAATATGATTTACATATGCGTGTTGAACGATACTTATCCGATGAGGATGGCATACCAGACGCTGATGCAACTTTCATTCGTAAATAATCGCTATGACACTGGTTCAATTTTATGAATAAGTGTTTTTTAATTTAACGCTTCCGTCACAACACTATTTTGAATATTATTACGATAAATCTTTGGCCTTCATTCGTTCCAGTTCCTGTTGAACTTTCTTCTTACGGGCATCCAAGCTACTTAGCCAAATACCATTTAAAATTGCTTCACCAGCTAGCAGCGGTGTTAATGCACTGAAGAATGACGTATGATAGAAAATCACCAAATAACCAACAAGCACGGCAAATAATACACTTGGTACAGCCCCAAACCATTTTGGCAAATAGCGATCCGCCAGATAAATAACTGCCGCTATTAACATCCCCATCATTAGTCCTTTAAAATCACTCATTTATTTGCCTCCCGATAATCCGAAATAATTTCCTTTGCAACATCCAACGATATTTTTTCCGCAATCACCATCTTCATAATGCGGCCTTCAAAACTATTAGCTTGTTTACTATCAATTAAATTAATGGTCTGAATGACCATATTCAACCTTGTTCTAACAGTTGGGTAACTCACATCATATATCTTTGCTAATTGTTTTAGTGACCCAGAAGAAAGTACCAATTGTTTTACAAATTCCTGATCTTCAGTACTCAACTCTAAAAACCATTCCATCACTGCGCTCCTTTAACATTGTTTATTTAACTTTAACAATGTTAAATAAAATGTGCAAACTTAATTTATAAAAAGAAAAAGTCGCGTTGTTAAAACGTGACTTTTGGATAATATTTATTAAATTCTGTCAGTGTAAAAAATTAGTTTGTGTGCTTGAACAGACTTCCTTCGCTAATCTCAAAGACCTCAGTTGCAACATCTCTCACGAATTGGGCATCATGGGAGACGAAAACGACGGCTTGTTTCGTCGTCTGCAGATACGCAGTCAAGGCCTCTAACGCCGGAATATCTAAATAATTCGTTGGTTCATCAAGAATTAATAAATCACTAGCTTGTAGTAAAGCTTTGACCAGCGCGACACGAACACGTTCACCGCCACTCATATCGCCAACCAATTCATTAACCTGTTCTAACCGAATCCCCATTGCCCCTAAAAAGTTACGAGCAATCTGTTCTGATTCATCAGTCGTCTGCATGATATTTGCCCAGGCCGCCCTGCAACAAACGATTAATTAGCGTCGTTTTACCTGATCCATTTTTGCCCACAATTGCTACGCGATGACCGGTCTCAACCTTGAGTGTCACATGCTGGATTAATTCCCGTTCACCTTGTGACACCGTTACATCCAATGCGGTGATAACCGGCTTACCTGGGCGCACCATCACTGGCTTTTGTAACGTCAATTTTGTCTCTGATAGAGGCTTCTCAACTTTGTTTAACCGGTTTAGACGACTATTGAAAGCTTTGCGTTGTTGCGCAAAACCTTTTTCAATGCCATTTGAATTATTCTTGATTGATTCAACTTCGGCCCGACTATGCTTGTGCGGATTAATTTTCTTGGCCCGGGCAGACCGTTCGCCAGCCTCTCTAGCGCGCTGCGATAAGCGACTTTTCTCCGAAACGTACGCTTTGTAGGCTTGCATTTGAGCATCGCGCTTAGCAGCCACCTCAGCTAAATATCCCTC
Organism: Weissella cibaria KACC 11862; assembly: GCF_000193635.1. GTDB lineage: Bacteria > Bacillota > Bacilli > Lactobacillales > Lactobacillaceae > Weissella > Weissella cibaria. Next base: position 121,315 of record NZ_AEKT01000035.1, read on the forward strand.
ATAGTTGCCATTGAAAGCGGTGACCTTCCCATTTTCAAAAGACCAAACCGTCATTGCAACTTCACGCAGAAACGCCCGGTTGTGCGAGACTAAAATTACCAACCCCTTAAAATGGCGAAGTGACTTAATTAACCACGCTTGATGTGCGGTATCCAAATGTGATGTTGGCTCGTCGAGAATTAAAACATCTGGTCGACTGACTAATGCTTCACTAATCAGTCGTCTCGTCATTTCACCACCAGACTCCCCATCTACCGTATTAATTTGTGGCACAAAAGCCATAAAACCTGGTAATGTGACGGTGCCGGAATAATCTGTGTCCACTCCTCGTAGTATGTTTAGCAGCGTTGTCTTGCCTGCACCGTTCTCACCAACGATGGCAACAATGCCTGTCTGCGGAATCGTGATATGATCAATTTCGAATAGCGTATCGCCATTAATCTGCTTAGTAAGATTTTGAATTTGTCCTTGTAGCATAAAAGCCTCCAATCTCGATGACGATGAGATTGAAGGCACTTCAAAAAGCATGTTTGTTGACACACGCAAAAGTCCACACTAAAACCAATCTCACCGATAGTATCTATCAACTTGAAATCAGCTTAATTGCGCAATGGACCTTACCTCGTGTTCTTTTAATTGTCTATATTATGCCAGGTTAACTTTAGCTGGTCAACAATAACCGCTTTCTAGTTTACATAATCTATGTTATCCCGAGTAACGATTAATTGTATTGTCTATATTGATTACTTTTTAGAAATCTTCTTGTTCAAGATTAAGAAATTCTACATTTGTTATCCTGTTTACAGTGCCCTCAAACTAATTCATACTAGATACCGTGGTTGCAAAGGATTGATCCCCTGCGCAACCGCGGCAGTGTGTCTAGGTTCATAACGTCCCTGCCCACCTTCAGTAACTTACTAGGAACCAAGGAGGGTAAACAACATGTTTCCTAAGATTATCCAGAGGGTATTGTATGGTTAGTTTCGTTGAGGCCAGTCCTTGGGCTGCGCTGATCGTGCTTATCTTAACATCGCCGAAAATCATTCGAGCCATTGCTACGTTATACGTCGCAATCAAACGAGTGAACTTCGAGACAAAAGAAAAGCGCCCACCACGTCAGTGATAGGCACTTAATCAATCAATTCCTAGGAACCTGTCGTCCGCTGAAGCTTGCCCCTTCGGCGGGCTTTTTGTATGCATTTATAATAACACACCTCGTTCATTTTTCAACGTAATCTCTGTTAAGCAAGTCAAAGTTCATGAATTACGACACACTCATGTATCGTAACTGACTCAAAAAAGTGCCAGTTGAATACATCTCAAAACGTTTTAGCCACTCTTCATTAACATCACCTTGAACAGGTGCCAAAAATGGATCAGAACGCAATTAATCACTTAGTATTTGACTACAACTTACATAATATATTCACTAATATACAAAAAAGGATTGCACCGTCAGATGCAATCCTCTCTAAAATCATTTTCACCTAGTTTTGGTGACATATTGTGACACGAACGGCCACAAACGCCGGTATAATAGGCTTTTATTAATCGTTGCGCGTGTTTCCGTTCTCATCGTGGATGGCGCGGATCTTGCCGCCGTTCTCCAAGTGACCAGTTCCTGTGTATGGCTTTACTTCGTCAAAGAAGACACCCTTCTTAGCGTAGTGGTCAAGCAATTCTTGACGTGAAGCTTCGAAACGTGGTGGCAAAGCAAACGTCGTACCCAAGTCGAACAATGACTCATCCAACGTAAATCCTGGGTTAGTCGTTGCCAATTCGATACGGTTTCCACCAGGCTCGATGAAGTAAGCTGAACGGAAGTAACCACGGTCGATGAAGACTTCACGCTTGAAGCCCAAGGCCTTTGCACGCTCCCAGTAGTACTTCAAATCTTCTTCTGACTCAACACCCAAAGCGTAGTGGTCAGTTGAACCCTTACCAAAGCGTGAGTTAGGTGCATCTTCAGCAGTTTGTACCAATTCGATTGCTTCAACACCATCCAAATCAATGATGTTACCCTTAACTGGGATTTCCAACAACTCTTCGAAGAAACGACCCGTTGCAGCAACATCTGGTACGTGCAATTCAGCACCGATTACGCCAGTGATTTGGAACTCAGCCGGAACATCTGACATGTAGTTGATGTGCCAGTCAAAGTTCTTACCCTCAGTTTCTTGCATACGGATTGGCAAGTCTTCAAAGTCAGCCGTACGGATACGTCCCATAGCGTCAACTTCAGCCTTCAAGCCCTTTTCGGCAAAACGGTCCAACCAGTATTGCGTTGATCCCTCAGGAATTGAGTAGTGAATACCTGAGAAGAACATCTTACCGTCAGTACGGTCGCGCAAATCGTCGATTGGGAAGAACGTGATAACCGTTCCTGGTGTTCCCATGAAGTCACCATAGTAAACGTGACGGTTACGTGGGTTAGCTTGGTTAACTGAGTTCTTGATGAAACGCATGCCCAAAACGCCAACGTAGTAATCAGCGTTCAACTTAGCATCGCCAGTCAATAGTGAAATGTGGTGAGTTTGCATTACTTCTGCCCTCTTTTTATGTTTAAAAATTTTTATGTCATTTACTTTATGTACACATAATAACCAACTACCAAAAACAATGCACGTAAAAAGTGCCATTTTTTTATCAAATATTTTTGACAGCTGACGCCTGCATTAAACCCGCATTTCAGGTAGACTATAAGTATCAAATAATATTGAGGGGTTATCACAATGGATTACAATATTGAGGCAAATATGCAATTTCCACTGGTGACATAAAACTTGTTACCCAACGAAACAGTTCGCATTCAAAGTGGTGCGATGGTTTATCACACTGGCGACACCCAACTAAAGGGTCGTCTAAACGCAAATGGCGGTTCAGGTATTGGTAAGCTATTGCGTGCCGCCGGACGTGCCATGGTCAGTGGCGAATCAGTCTTCATTACCGAAGTCTCAGCCGGTGCTAAGGGTGGTGATCTAGCTTTGGCCCCCGCCGTGCCTGGTACGATTCAAGCCTTGGAAGTTACGCCTGGTCGCAACTACTACTTGAATGACTCAGCTTTCTTAGCCATGGACGGTACCGTGCAATACAGCATGGAACGGCAATCAGTTGGACGCGCTATTCTAGGTGGCCAAGGTGGTTTGTTCGTCATGAAGACGTCTGGTGAAGGGACTTTGCTCGTTGCGGCGTTCGGATCAATTAAGGAAATCGACCTGCAAGACGCCCACGACTTCACCATCGATAATGCGCACGTTGTCGCTTGGGAAACGTCACTAACTTATGACATTCACCTTGAAGGTGGTGGTTTGATTAGTTCAATCGGCACGGGCGAAGGTGTGGTCAACACGTTTAACGGCACTGGAAAAGTTCTCGTTCAATCTTTGAATCTTGAGAATTTTGCCAATATGCTCAAGCCATTCATGCCACAACCTAGTTCAAACTAAAAAAATGGGTATCGACCGCGTTGTCGATACCCATTTTTCTATTGTTTTTTAACTTGGCTAAAGATGATAAAACCAACCAATTGCACCGCAACAATTAATATCGCCATTGGCATGTACGTGTGTTGGCCGAAAAGCCCGACGATTGGTGACATCAGTCCACCCAACGCATAACGCGCTAGTCCAAGCAACGCTGAAGCTGAACCCGCGTTTTGTTGTTGCCCTTGCATCCCCAACGCCGTCGTCAATGAAATAATACCCCCGACCGTTGCCACAACTAAGAATAATGGTGGCAAAATCAGCCAAAGTGACTTAGGCAAGAATGCCGTCACAAGCAAGAGGATTCCACCTAAAAAGCCAGCTCGGATAAACCAGCGGAGTGCGCGATATTCACCAAACTTCACCGCCCAGCGACCAGCCAGACTCGACATGAGTGCAATACCAGCTCCATTAATCGCATACACAATCCCAAAAGTCGTCACTGACATGCCAAAAATCTTTTGCAAGACGAATGATGAACCAGAAATATATGCAAACAATGCTGCCGTCATAAAGGCCTGTGTAAGCGCATATAGCACAAATTCACGTTGCTTAAATAATTGTGCAAAACCACCCACCACAGAAGGACGGTCAGCTACCTGTGCCTTCTCAGCTGGCAAGGTTTCCGGCAGGGCAAGCAAGACGCTCACAAACAAGATCAGCCCCAAGACTGCCAAAACCCAGAATGTCATCTGCCAGTCCGCAATGGCAATGATCACCCCACCAAACACGGGCGCCAAGACTGGAAAGACGCCATTAATCGTTTGATTAATCGCAATTTGCTTCGTCAAAGTCTTACCAGTAAATAAATCCGTAATTACCGCCAATGACAAAACAATCCCCGTTGAACCGGCCAAGCCCTGAATCAACCGTAAAATAATCAACACCCAAATGTTCGGTGCGAAAACAATCGTTGCCGAACTCAGGCCGAATAAGACCGTGCCCCACAGCAACGGTGTCCGCCGGCCAATTCGGTCAGACAATGGTCCAATGATCACTTGTCCGAGTGCCAAACCCAGCAAGGATGCTGTAATCGTCAACTGCGCTAATGACGTTGACGTGTGTAAATCCTGTTGTAACTCTGGTAACCCTGGCAAATATAAATCCATCGCCAGTGGTGAAAAGGCACTTAAGACACCCAATAAAAAGAGCTGAAAGATGCCAATTTTCTTCTTCATAACCCACAATCTCCCAATCAAAAAACGACCCAATTTGAGCCGTTTTACTTAAATCATGTTTTTAGTATAAGCGTACGTCCTACTTTACGCACTCACAAAGTGACTAATAAATAAGCCAGCGATGTTGAAATAAATAATGACGGATGTCAAATCAGATAACGTTGAAATGAACGGACCCGACGCAACTGCTGGATCAACCCCGATTTTATCCATTACTAGCGGAATGAATGATCCTGCAACATTCGCTACCAGAATGGCCACACCCATCGCAAGACCGACCGCAACACCTAAGAGCATATTGGCTTTCCAAATCCACACAACCAAAAAGATGGTCAAACCGGCCGTTGCACCAATCATGGCACCAATCAAAACCTCAGTCATCAACATCTTAATGAGCGAACTTGTTTCTTTCAACGCTAAACGACGCACTGACACGGCCAATGACTGCGTCCCAGCATTACCGGCGGTTCCCGTAATCAAAGAGATGAACACTGCCAAAATCGACGCTTGGCTCACTAAACCTTCAAAGTTATTGATTACTGAAGCCGTTCCCATTCCCAAGAAAATCAAACCAACTAGCCAAGGTAAACGCTTAGCAGCGGATTTAAATGGATTCTCTTCCAACGTGACAACGTCCACACCGGCCAAACGAGAGTAGTCTTCCGCGGCCTCTTCATCAATAACGTCCACGATATCATCGACTGTAATGGTACCAACAAGGTGGTCTTTCACCACAACTGGAATCGACACGAAATTATAGTCGGCCATCAATCGGGCAACGTCCTCCTGGTCATCACTCGGCGTCACTGTAATCAAGTTTGTATCCATCACATCCGCAACCTTGGCTTCGTCCGGCCAAACAATCAAAGAACGCAATGAGATAACGCCGACAAGCTTTTCATCATCGTCCACGACATAAATGTAAGTAATTTGTTCGGCTTCCTGAGCAGCCTTCTTCACCGCTGTCATCGCCTGACCGATTGTCAGCTTTTGATTAATCGCGACAAACTCAGTCCCCATCAAAGATCCAGCTGTGTCGTCTTCGTAATTCAACAACCGACGTATCTGAGCTGCATCTTCCTTCGGCATCAACGCCAAATACATCCCCAATTCACGCTGGTCCATGTCTTCAAACAAGTCAACCGAATTATCGGTGTACATTTGGTTCAGCATTTGGGCAGCATAACGTGGTGACATTTCCTCCAGCAAGTCGTTAATATCAACGTCTTCGGGTTCAATTTCGTCAAAGACTTCCGCCAATTCAGTTGGCGTTAACCACTCGATAATTTGGTGACGGAGCTGTGATGGCAAAGTCACATAAAAAACGGCCTTGTCGTAACCGTGAAGTTCGTCAAAGCCGTCCAAGAACGCCTCTTTCTCACCATGTTCCAAATAATTGACCAAGTGATGAGCTTGTTCGGAAAGTTCATCACGCATCTCATCTGTAATTTCGTCCAGCATGTCGTTCATGATTCTTTCCCCGCATTCTTAATAATTAATTTTCGTCTGGTTCGACTTGATAGCCGTCCAAAACAGCCACGATATCTTGTGGCAATGCACTTTGCGTCGTGCGTTCAACTTGTGCAAATGGATCATAGAAGCGTAACCAATAAGCATGCAACGCTTGGCGTGTAATACCACGATCCATTGGGCCACCATAGATTTCATCCCCAATCAATGGGTGACCCAAATACTTAAAGTGCACACGAATTTGGTGTGTACGGCCAGTGTGCAACTGCACGCGGACCAACGTTTGGTTGCCAAAACGCTTCACAACCCAGTACTCAGTTTGTGAAGGACGCCCATCTTCACGCACTTCGCGTCGAATAAAGTCGTCGTCCATCCGACCAATTGGTGCATCGATAAAGCCGTAATCATCTGGCAAATCGCCATCGACAATTGCATAGTAACGCTTATCAACTGAGTGCGTTTGCAACTGCTTGTCGAGCAAGCCATGGGCAAAACGGTGCTTGGCCAACAAAGCAACCCCCGACGTAAAGCGATCTAGTCGCGTTACCACGTGGGGCACTAAATCCTCAGCCCCAGACCGGGCTAAGTAGCCCTTAACCCGGTTAACCATGGTCGTTTCACGGTCAGCTTTACCCGGCACTGACGTCACGCCAGCTTCCTTTTCAACAACCAACCAGTTTTCGTCTTCATATAAGACCGTGATTGGCAAATCTGACATTGCAACGACGTCATTTGATTCTTCAGGTGGCATCACAATCGTGACCTTATCACCTGGCTTAACCTCATCGACGGTCCGAACTTGCTTACCCGCAAGGAGCACTGCCCCGCCACCACGCTTCACAATGGAAAACATGCGGTGTGAGACACCACGTTGGGCTAAGAACGTCTTAATTTTAAGCGTTTCGTCGCCTTGGTTGATCCAACTGAATTGGGCCATTACTTTACCTCCGTACCAATAAAGCTTGACTGAACACGGTGCCAGAAGTGCATGTGTCGATACTCAGCAAACTGAATTTTTGTTTTAGACACGCGGAACTCAATCCAATCAATGTTTGAGGCAATTTTGCTCAAATGATCGAAACTAAGGGTTACCGCTGCGCCGTCGTTTTCTAGTTGCACCCGAATAACTTCGTGGTTTCCAATAATCAATGGTGAACCAAGTGTTCGGAATACCCGACTGTTAATCGAAGCAATTTCTGCTAATTGGATAGCATCCAAGCTTGGGTGCATCACTGCCCCGCCGATTGCCTTATTATAGGCGGTTGAGCCAGTTGGCGTTGACGCTGTCAAACCATCCCCACGGAATCGTTCAAACAACTCACCTTGAATGTACACATCTGCCACCAAAGTACCCAATGGTCGCTTAATGGCGGCTTCGTTCAATGCAAGAACGCGTTCTTCTCGGCCGTCAGTATACCGGACGTGCGCTTCCAACAAGGGATACTTAACTGTTCGAGCGTCTTCATCATTGACCAAACTATCAATCAATTCGTCAATTTCAAAATGTTGCCAGTCCGCATAAAAGCCCAAGTGACCAGTATGCACGCCAATAAAGCGCACAAAAGCCAATTGATCGGCATAGTGATGGAAAGCCCCAAGCAAGGTACCATCTCCGCCCACTGAAATCACAACATCTGGATGCTCGTCATCAAAGACAATCTTATCGGTATTGCGTGCAGCCAATTTTTCTTTAAATAAAGCCACAACAGCCTTTGACTGTGCGCCATTATTACTGTAAATTGCGAGTTTCATTTCGTCTTCTTTCCTTGTGGCTGACAATTAATCTGTTGGTTTATCCAAACCATTATGTAATTCAGAGAATAACTCGTCGACGCGAATGCTCAATTCAGCCACTTCACGAAGCTTCTCCGTCATCTCCGGTGTATAGTCACCATCATACTTATAATTAATTGCGTGTTCAATCGTTGCCCATACGTTCATTTGCATTGTGCGGACTTGGATTTCTGCCAAAATCTTTTTCTCTCCCGTGATCAATTGGACGGGATACTCAATTACGATGTGGTAAGAACGGTAGCCAGATGGCTTCGCATTGCTGACATAATCACGTTCTTCCAAAATAACCATATCTTTACGCTGACGGAGCAAGTCCACGATTTTAAAAATGTCTTCCGTGAATTGCGTCATAATACGGACACCAGCTAGGTCTTCCATGTCTTGTTCCAAGCGTTCCATGTCGATATGACGGCGAACCAACTTTTCTTCAATGGCCGGAATTGCCTTCACACGCCCCGTTACGAATTCAACGGGTGTCTTGATGCCGGCCAACTCAAATTCCGTTCGCATGCCGCGCAACTTAACCTTTAATTCGTCAACGGCCTGAACGTATGGCTGTAACAATTTGTCCCATTCATTATGTGTCATGTCGTCAATCCCCCGATTTTTTCTCACTGTTTCTATTATACCAAACGATTTGGCATTTCTAAGACATTATCCAAGCAAATATTTTGGTTTTGATTTATTCTTAGTCATGTTGAAAAAACACAAATCAGTCACAAAATGTTCATAGATAATATGACAACTATTGCAGCTGGTTTAAGAATTGGTAATGTTGCACATTTTTAGGCGTTGCGATTAGACAATCGCCTAGTAAAACGTTTAATATTATCACAGATATTTTAGAGAAATAGTTTTGGAGGTCGTGGCTCATTATGTTAGAGGTGTACCACTTCGTGAACCCACTTTCCGGTGATAGCTTAGAGACCGAGAAGGAATTGGCGTCATACGTAACAACAGCAACAGAAAAAATCGCTTTGCAAGTCGTCCCTGTGATGACGATGCAATCCGTCCATGAAACCGCCGTAGCGCTTGGTCATCCTGAGCAAGAACAAGTGCTATCGCAAACCATGTATCGCTTCATTTTAGACGTTAAGGCACTACAATTCCAAGGAAAAAAAGTTGCCCGTCGTTTCTTAGAAGCCGCCCAAACCGCTATTTTCAGCGGTCAACCTTATACCGACGAATTCGTCATGGGACTCGTTACAGATATTGCAGCTGATCAAACCCTCTTCTTAGAGGATCGTAACAGCGATTTAACGATTCAAGCCTACCGTGCTGATCACAACATGGCCGCTGAAATGGGCGTCACTCAGTTTCCAACCTTGGTTGTCTACAATACAAACGGTGCGAACCATGCCAGTCGAACAACTGATTTTTCCGATGAAAGTCTTCGTTCGCTAATTACACCATCAGCCAGTCACCAACTTAACACATACGACGGTTACCTCCATAATGGTCACGTCACGGAGATTGAAGAAGGCTAAAAACAAAAGGCGCTAGCGAACAACTCGCTAACGCCTTTTAATATTTCATCTATTAACGCTTAAACGTAAAACGTAGCCCGTCAACAGGCTGCATATCACGCGTGTAGAACTGTACAATAAATTGGGTTGGTTCTACCGTCAAGATTGCATACGTACCACCCAAGTAGGCATATTGACCCTTTGGCAATGCAATTGAGCCAGGATTAATAAACAAACGACCATCAATCTCTTCTGCTCCAAGGACGTGCGTGTGACCTGACGTCACGACATCAACACCCTTTGCTGAAGCAACTTCACGTAATTGGTTTAATGACACCTCAGTGTGTACCAAGTGACCGTGTGTTTGATACAACGTGAAATTGTCGTCTGCATAATCACGGTCATCTGGGAACATTGGATCAGTGTCCATGTTGCCGATAACTGGCATCAAGTCGTTAAACAATTCGTCTGAACGTGATAATTCAGAGTCACCATTGTAAAACATCGCCTTAACCTTACCACGGTAGTGATCCACCACGTCGACCAAAATTTGACGGTCGCCGTGTGCATCAGAAATAATCAAATAATCCATTGCTTAATCCTCCCACCAGGCATTAAAGTCTGACATAAATTGTTGCAAAGCAGCCCCACGATGTGAAATCTCGTTCTTCTCTGCCGGCGTTAGTTCGCCAAATGACTTACCAAACGGTTCGTAGAAAAAGAGTGGGTCATAGCCAAAGCCATCACTACCTTGTGCTGCCCGCAAAATACGGCCATCGACCTTACCAGAGGCTACTAATCGCTTGCCATCTGGCTTAATCGCCACAATCACAGCATGGAACGAGGCCGTGCGATCAGCATCTGCCACATCTGCCAATTCACGCAGCAACTTGGCATTGTTTGCCGCATCGTCATGATCGCCAGCGTAACGCGCTGAGTGGACGCCAGGTGCGCCGTCTAACGCATCGACCGTCAAACCGGCATCTTCCGCCACAACTGGCACATTAAACGCTTTCGCGATGGTTTCCGCCTTGATTGTGGCATTTTCTTGGAAGGTATTGCCATCCTCGATGATTGTCGGCACATTTTCCAACTCGTTCAACGAGACAACTTCAACCCCCAGCGGCGTCAAAAACTCACGAAACTCGCGGACCTTGCCTTCGTTCTTTGAAGCAAAAATTAACTTAGCCATGCGTATCCCCCGTTAGACTTAATCAGTGACATCTTCGTTAAGCACTAGTGTATCATCAATAATGTCCAAGTGCTTAACTGTCATTTCCTTATCATCCAACCAGCGTCCACCAATCGTGGCAAAACGCTTCACGCTACCCGTCGTAAAGTACTCATCATCATTGTGATCAGCTGGGTTCGCACTCGCACGACGCAAATCGAACTTGTCCAAGAACTCAACCACCGTTGAAATCGTTTCGGCACCTGAGTTAACCAACGTCACCTGTGGTCCCATTGCTTCTTGAATAAAGTTCTCCATTAGTGGGAAGTGCGTGCATCCCAAAATTAGGGTGTCCACTTGGTGATTCTTGAAGTATGACAACTTCTCCTTAACCACTTGGCGGGCGAATTCTGACGTGTAATCGTGATTTTCAGCCACGTCAACGAACTCGGGTGCTGCTAATTGCACCACGTTCGCTGCACGGTTTCCTTGCAACAAACCGTTATAGTAAGCCAATGACTTAACCGTTCCAGCTGTGGCAATCACACCAATTTCTCCATCTGCAGACTTGCGTAAAGCGGCATCAACACCAGGTTGGATTACACCAACAACTGGGATGTCTAGCTTTGCTTGTAGGTCCGGTAAGGCTGCCGCCGTTGCCGTGTTGCAGGCTACCACCAACATCTTAATGTCTTTTTTTAATAGGTAGCGAACCATTTGCCAAGTGAAGCCAAGGACTTCTTCTTGTGGACGTGGACCATAAGGCATACGTGCCGTGTCCCCCACATAGTAGACTTGTTCATCAGGAATTTGCTTCAAGGCTTGTTTGACGACCGTCAACCCACCGATACCAGAATCGATGTAACCAATAGCGCGATTATCCATTATCTTCACTTCTTTCCATTTAATTAAGTCTTTATTATAACACCGACTAATTGGATAAAGGAAGATAGCGGGACATTCTTCCTTTACCGATACCTAAACGAAAGAAAATCCTGGTTTCACGACTAACAAATGATTGTCTATCGCGAAACCAGGATTTGATTAATCAACTAGTTTTAAAATGTCAGCAGGCGTTTCAAAAATAAACTCTGCTTCGTCATTAAAGACAGCGCGGTCACGCACACCCCACGCAGCCATACCGAACTTAATGCCAGCATTATGTGCCGCGTGCATATCGTGCACGGAATCACCAATGTAAATCGACGTTTCAGGTGTCGCCTTCAAGTCGGCCATTGACTTTAAAATTGGGTCCGCAGCTGGCTTCATTTTTGGTGTTTGACCAGCAAATACAAAGTCATCGAAGTAACCGTTAATGCCAAACGCATCCGCATGATCTGCGAATTCTTCAGGCGTGTTTGATGTGACAATACCTAATTGCACACCAGTTGCCTTTAAATCAGCCAACATGTCCGTTACACCAGCAAACAATTGCACCTCATCCCAAAAATCGTGATAGTGGTCTTGCCATTGGCGTTGCATCTCCTCTGGGTTTTCGATGCCAAATTTAATCAACGCATCCAGTGATGGTAGCCCGAAAATCGCATACAATTCTTCGTAGGCCTTGTGAATGCCGTTTTCTTCAAGTGTTTGTTGTAATGACTTCATGTACATGCTTTCGGTACTTAGCAATGTACCGTCGACGTCAAAAATGAATGACTTCATAATCGTACTCCCTGTTTTGTCATGGCGGTTAATAGGCTCAACCACCTGATATTGATTATACCACTACGCTGTTTGCGACCGAACGCCTGCATACGTGACTGCCAAAATAGCCGAAACGGCTACTTGGGCCATCATTACTCGGTTTAGAACCGTTAAATAATCCGACTCACCGTGTAATACGAATAAACTAACCGCAAGCAACAACAGTACCGCTGTCATCGCGTAGTTCACCCGATTAGATTGCATATCGTATAGTGCATACAAAGTAGCTGCCGCCAAAACAGCCGTGCCAATCAAAAAAATGGGGTGACTATCGAATAGCGGAGTTGCGAGGACGTCGCCGATAAAAATAAGGATAAATAATATTTTTGTCATAAAAACCTCCACTAATACCATAGCAAAGATATATGAAAAAATCCTGCTCGCCTTGAGTCGGATTAGTGTTTCTTAATATATTGGACTTACAGTTTGACCAACTTCATTTAGATGCAAATAATCTTGCACATCGGCAACTAACGCATACATATAACGCGGCAACTGCGCCGTTTCAATCGCATTTCCCCAAAGTTCAATGACTGCATCTGACACAAGCCCCCGTTCAGCCAACCAGCGCACAAATTCAATGATGACGTCATCCACAAATTCAAAGCCATCAAGACCGAACAAATCAAAGGTATGGAATTTTTCAATCAACAGTTGGGTTGCAGCTTCAACTGGCAATGTCGCAATGTCCGCGTCTGTTTTCACCGCAATGGTGTCCAAGACAATCTTCAAGATAGCTTCGGCAACATCCAACCCTTCGCCTGTTAGCTGATCACGATCACGTAAAGCAGTTATAAAGCCTCGTTGCAGGTTTTCAACTGCTGGTAGTTCAGATGACCCTTGTTCAGCTACATAGGCCATCGGCTCAGGTTCTTGCGCTAAGACCCCGCTAATCAACGCTTTGAGTTCGGCAGTGTAGTGAATGACTTCCTCATCATTTTCAATCGTAATGACATCCTGTAAGAACATGCCATTTACGTCATCAAAGAAATCACGTACGACGAAATCCGTGTGTGACCAGTCACCCATTTCAATTTGCGTTTCAAGCCATTCACGCATGGCTGAGGCGTACATGACTGTTAAAACAAGCAATTCTTGGTGCGTGCCTAAATACGCTAAATGCTTTTTAACAGCTGGCTTGATACTACGATGTTGCTGATATAAGTCAGGAATACCGCTCGCATTTAGAACCTCAAAAAAGAACTTGACGCGTAAATCATCATCATCAACCGATGTGTCTTGGGCGAGATCGACGTTCGTTTCCATTAAGTCCTCAGGTGAAATTTCTAACCCCAAATCATCCATCAAGCGCTCCATGACTTCGATTTCGCTTTCATCCATTGGTTCGTCCATAGATTCATCTAAATCCTCTAAGTACTGTGGCACAGTCTCCATTAACCAGGCACGGACATCGGGCGTAAAGAAATCAGCCGGCATCAACCCGCGCGCAACTAGATTTTTAGTAATTGACTCTAACAAATTGATTAACATGCCAGCAAATTCAGGTGCGACTTCTAAATATCCCAAAGTCATACCCATCGCTTGGAATAGATTATCAGCCGTCCATTCACGTGGCGCTTCATCCGTTAAAATATAACCATAGTCAATGGTTTGTCGCACAAAAATGCGGACGAAATTATCATCTACCGTGTCGTCATCATGGTATTCCTTGACCAAATCATCACTTACCGACACCGCCAGTGCCCGATTGACCATCAATGCCGTTTTATCAATCGCTGGCATGCTATACCCGCCTTGTTCAGCATATGATTGCCGAATCAATTCTGTATATTCAACTGGAATAAATTGGTCATCATCAAATGGTTGTTGTGGTTCGTTCATGACGTGCCCTCCTACCGTTCTAATTACTCTGATTATAGTCTGTTCGTTTGAAGAAAACACTAGTTTCTAGTGACATCATCTGGTTTGAATGTAAAAAAACAGCACCACCGAAGTGATGCTGTTGTAAATCATTGAAGCGGACGACGGGAATCGAACCCGCATTCCCAGCTTGGAAGGCTGGAGCACTAGCCATTGTACTACATCCGCATGATTTTATTGGCTGACGTTTCCGTCAATCGCGGCGGGGGGGATCGAACCCTCGACCTCCCGGGTATGAACCGGACGCTCTAGCCAGCTGAGCTACACCGCGATCTATAACTTGCGTTATATAATCGGGACGACAGGATTCGAACCTGCGACCCCCTGGTCCCAAACCAGGTGCTCTACCAAGCTGAGCTACGTCCCGAACAATATTCATTTTTATATGAACATTAGTAAATCAGAGATTCACTAATGGGCCTAGCAGGACTCGAACCTGCAATACCCGGTTCGTAGCCGGGGTGTTTATCCAATTAGCATATAAGCCCATA
>NZ_AEKT01000034.1 GCF_000193635.1 Weissella cibaria KACC 11862
TACTAACGTTACGTTTTTAGTGGTCATACTCTGTTTTTAAGATGCTGTAAACGTTACTATCCACGAAAGTGCCATTTGGTAACCTTTCATAGTCGCGCAAACGGCCTTCATACGTCATCCCCGCCCGTTGCATAACCCGACCAGAGGCAGCATTATCCGGCGCGTGATAACTATCGATACGATGGAGGCCGAGTTGTTCAAAACCAACCCGAATAACTGCTTTTAACGCTTCCGTCATGTAGCCAGAGCCCCAATAATCGTGATTCAAAGCATACCCAGTCTCGGCGCTCGCATTCTTTTCCGTCAAACGGATGTCAATGCTGCCAATCATTTTGCCGCTGGCTTTTTCAATCAAAACGTATTTCCCCAGCGGATCAGCCAAGTGATACCGTCGGATACTAAATTCAAGCGTTTCCGCCACTGACTCAGGTACCGGTACGTGAATCCAGCGTGTCACTTCCGGATCATGAAACAGTTCATACATATCAGCCGCATCCGTTTCAACCGCATGTCGCATCACTAACCGTTCTGATTCAAATTGCGTTAAGTTCGCCAATCTTGTTTTTAATTCACCCAATGTAAAAACCCCCTACTAAAGCATTTGTTTTATGCTAGCAGAAGGCTTTTGAACGGTCAATTATTTTTTAATTTAATTTTAATAAAAGCAGACCAAGTGGGATAAATATTAATAACAAAAGAACGTTTATCAGCATAGAACGCGTCGGAAATGACCAAGACTGTTCGTCGGTTTGAAGTTGGTATTGGCGCCAGGCTAATAAATTAGCCAACGAGGCAATAATCGTCCCTAAACCACCAATAGAGGCCCCTAAATAAAGTGGGTAAACCAGATGTGTGAATTTTGATAACAAAATCGCACCGGGGACGTTACTGATAACTTGACTCGTCAAGATGCCTGCAAAAAACACTTTGATTGGTCCATCCGTCAAATGGGTTAACACCGATTCTAAAACTGGCACTCGACTCAGCGCCCCCACAATGACAAAAAATCCCACAAAAAGCAGCAACACCCCATAGTCAATTTTAACAAAGGTTGTTCGGTCATAACCTAACGCTAATAGCCCACTTGCAATAAGTGCAACACCAATCGGTAACGCGTTCAGAATAGCAGCTAGTACAACGACCGTGACTAGTAACACCACTACCATGTGTCGCTTATTGATGGGGTGCTTCTCTAGCGCAACTGCTCCAACAGTGTCGTCGGCAAACAAATACGTTACTAAGAAGAGCAAACCAAGACTTACCATGCCTAAGGGCAATGACATTTTAAAGAAGTCTAGTGCCGGCAATTGATAAAACGATGCCAAATACAAGTTCTGCGGATTGCCAAACGGTGTCACCGCACTACCCAAATTAGCAAAAATAGTCATGAAGACCAACGGTAAAATCATCTTAAGTTGGATTTTACGAGCAATTGTAACAAAAATGGGGACCAACGTTAAAATGGCCACATCATTTGTGAAGAGCATCGATCCAAAAAAAGCCATCAGGAACGTCACCCGAATAATCTGACGAGTGGTTTGAAAATGGCTGACAACCGTACTAGCGACATAAACCAGCAGACCTTCAGTTTCATAAACACTCACTAACATCATTAACGCTGCCAGGGCGATGATGGTATGGGCATTAATATCAGACCAATGTACGTTACCAAAAGCCAAAGCCAGTAGCGCCAAAACACCAGTTAACTGCAATGTCCGATCAGCAAGTAATCGTTTCCAGATAATTTGCATAATAATTCCTAATTCTTTCTAGTTTAGATATCCAGTATATAGTAAAAAGCAGGCCTCAACGAGACCTGCTTTTTTGTTTATAGTTGACGCTTACGCTTTTGCATGTAGAAATATAATGGCAATCCCGCCAAAGTTAGTAGCAATCCAATCACTGCCAGTTGGAATTCTGAGATTAACGTCATCACAATGATGAACAAACCACCTAGAATACCGATAATTGGCACAACCGGATACAAAGGTACCTTATATGGTCGTGGCAAATCTGGTTCTGTGATGCGCAATTTGATAACTGCGACAAAGACCAACGTATAAAATAGCCAAATCACGAAGATTAGCATGTCCGTCAATGTGTCAAACCCACCAACAAACATCAAAGCAATTGCCAATACCAATTGGAAGATACCCGCAACATATGGAATTTGGAAACGATTCAATTGACGTAGTTGCTTTGAAAATGGCAATTCATTTTCCAAAGCCATTGCATATGGCAAACGCATTCCTGTCATCGTATAACCGTTCAATGTGCCATAAATGGAAACCAAGATACCGATGGTGATCAATTTACCACCGAAACCACCAAAGATATGTGAGGCAACATCCATTGAAGTATTCTCGTTACCAGCAATTGCGCCAAATGGCAATGAATGCAAGTACACAAAGTTAACCAACACATAGATGACCATAATACCCAACAAACCACCAGTGATAGCACGTGGCAAGTCACGACTTGGATTCTTCATTTCACCGGCAATATTACCAACGTGAATCCACCCATCATAGGCGTACATCGTTGCTAGCAAACCACCGCCAATTGCTGTCGCCCAGCCACCAGTATGTGCACCTGGTGTTACTGGGAATAGACTAACATCAACCCCGCCTGGTTGCAGCAACCCAAAGATTACGATTAACGCTAATGGAATTAACTTAAAGAATAATGTAATCGATTGGAATTGTCCTGCCACTTTTGAGCCCAACAAGTTAATGAGGAACACAGAAGCAACGGCCAAAACACCGGCCGGGATAATTGCATTCGTTGACAGGTGAAATAAATTAGCAACTTGCGTACCAAAGATGACACCCTTAGCAGCGACACTTGCCGGGAAGTAAACAATGATTTGTGCCCAACCAAGTAAATAACTTGGCAACTTACCGTAAGCCCGCTCAATGTACACCAACATACCACCCGTTTGTGGTAATGCTGCTGCCAGCTCAGCACCAGTTAATCCGGCAGCCAAACTAATCAACCCACCTAATATCCAGACAAAAATCGACATACTAGTTGAACCGGTTGCTGATGCAACACTAGACGCTTTAAAGAACACGCCCGCACCAATCACCGTTCCCATAACCGTTGAAACGGCTGGTAGTAACGTCATGGTACGATTCAATTTGTTTTGCTCGTTCATGAGTTGCCCCTTATTCATAATTTTTTCAATATTGTATTATTTTACCAGGTTCCGCACCCGCTGTCTTTTTAAATGTCAGTAAAACTAACATCAACCTGTAACAAAAAAAGCCGGCACATCATAGTGGCCGGCTTTCATTTAATTTTAGCGTACTTTAGCTGAACGCAACTTACTATGTGTTGCGCTCTCAATTTGACGAAGTGTCGCAGCGTCAACGTGTAACCCACTGGCAATTTGACCAAAAGTCCACGTTGGGTGGCGCTCACACAAATCCAAATAATGTTCGACCAACTTTTCGTTGACCTTGGGTTGTGCAACTGTTTGTGTCCCATTCACTGCAAAGTCCTCAACCTTTGCTTTTTCGAAGCTGTAATGCAACGTGCTGGGCCCCATTTCACCTGATGAATAGTCCATATCTTTAATCCCCCGTGATTGACAATAGACTTCCTTTCTCTATATGCACAATATAATAGCATGCTTACAAATCAAAAGAAAGAAACATTTCGGCAATGTTCTATGCCTAAATTATGTAAAATTATAGCGTGTAAGCCCATACATGTCCTATATAATTTTTATTGTTCGGGAAAATGACATAGAAACCTAGAAACGGCAAAAAAATGGTAAACTAGAGGAATATTATTTTTTAGAAGGAGATCTCATGTCAAACCGACAAGCACTCATTCGAAACTTTGCCATCATCGCCCACATTGACCACGGTAAGTCTACCTTGGCCGATCGCATTATGGAGATGACGAACACTGTCTCAGAACGCGAAACAGAAGCCCAATTACTCGACGATTTAAGCGTTGAGAAGGCCCACGGTGTCACTGTAAAGTCCCGCACCGTTCGTAACTACTATATTGATAACACTGGCACTGAGTACCAATACAATCTAATTGACACGCCTGGTCACGTGGATTTTAATTACGAGGTCTCTCGTAGTCTATCTGCCACTGACGGTGTGTTGCTCTTGGTCGATGCCACAAAGGGAGTTCAAGCCCAAACTGTTGCCAACTACCGTCTTGCGAAAGCTGCTAACCTGGTGATTATCCCGATAGTTAATAAAATTGATAATATGGCCGCTGAGGTCGACAAGACAATTGAAGAACTACTTGACTTAGATGACTCATTCCGCGAAGAAGACATTCTAAAGATTTCTGCTAAAAGCGGTCTTGGTGTCGACGCTGTGTTGGAAGCCATCCGCGACCGAATTCCAGCACCTGCTGGGGATGAGAGTGGTAAATTGAAAGCTCTAGTCTTTGACTCAAAGTTCGACCCCTACAAGGGTGTTATCGTGCAAGTTCGTTTGTTCGATGGTCAACTAAAGTCATCAGACAACGTGTTGTTTATGGCCAACAGCATCAAATCACAAATTAAAGAGATGGGTGTCTTCTCACCGTTGATGACCCCATTAGACACTCTCCAAGCCGGGGATGTTGGTTTCATCGTTACCGGTATCAAAGACGCTCGAGCTGTCCGTGTTGGTGATACGATTACGTTAGCAAACGATCCCGTCGCAACGCCCCTTCCTGGTTACGAAGACGTGGAGCCAATGGTTTACGCCGGACTTTACCCCCGCGGCAGCGAATTCAAGGATTTGAAGATCGGCATCGAAAAGCTTGGTCTAAACGACGCGGCTTTCCAATACGAGCCCGAACAATCCGAAGCGCTCGGTATGGGATTCCGTGGTGGTTTTCTAGGTATCTTCCACTTGCAAATTATCCGTGAGCGTTTGCAAGAAGAATTTGGCCTAGATGTCCTGACAACGATGCCCAATTCAACGTATCGCGTGACCGTTAAGAATGAAGACGAACCCTTATACGTTGAAAATCCAATTCAATTCCCAGACTACGGGCAAATCGTAAAGGTTGAAGAACCGTTCATGCTTGCTAAAATGACCCTACCAAACGAAATGTTGAATGACATTATGCGTTTGGCTGAAGGTCGCCGCGGTGAATTAGTTGATTTGGCTACCATCGGTTCGATGCTAATGGTAACGTACCGGATGCCAATTTCAGAAATCGCCTACGACTTCTTTAACGAACTCAAGTCAGCTTCACACGGTTTCGCAACCCTCTCAACCGAGTTTGATTCTTACCAAGAATCTGACTTGGTTCGGATTGATATCGCTGTCGATTACGCGAAAGTCGATGCCCTCACATTCGTGATGCACCGTTCTAAGGTTGATCGCGTCGGTAACGAAATCGTCTCAAAGCTGAAGGACTTGATTCCGCGCAAGTTACAATCAATGCCAGTACAGGCAATTGTTGAAGGACGCGCTATCTCACGTGCCGACGTACCGCCGCTACGTAAAGCACAGGCCTCTGGTACGAAGGTCTCAAAGAAACAGCAGCAATTACGTCGCCAAGGCCAAAAGAAGAGCGATATCGAACTGCCCCAAGCAGTCTTTGACGCAATCCTCGATATGAATTCTAATTAAAAAACGACCGTTCCCATAGGAACAGTCGTTTAACGACACGTTAGCGTTTACAACGCTAGCGTGTTTTTTATTAGCGGTTCGTAACTGGCTTACCAGATACTTCAGCTGGTGATTCACCAGCACCAAGTACTTCAATTTCTTCCAATGAACGACCACGTGTTTCTGGAACAGCAAAGCGAATGAACGCAACACCGAGCAAGCAGATAACACCAAAGATAGCAAAGACTGCTTCTTGCGGCATTGATGCGGTCATGATTGGGAACAACAACCCAACTGCAAATGAACCAATCCAGTTGAATGATGAAGCCAATCCTGAACCACGACCACGAATAGCCAATGGGAACAGCTCACCAACCAAAACCCAAGTCAATGGGGCCCAAGTAACAGCGTAGAATGCCACGTAAATGCACAAGAAGACAACAATCATCATTGGGTGCGCATCCATGAATGAGTTAATCAAGGCTGGGAAGATAAATGACAATCCCATCACCGTTCCACCGACCATCAACAATGTACGGCGGTTAAACTTTTCAGCGATGACCAAGAACAACAATGATCCAGCCACCAAGATAATTCCTTGAATAATTGGCCACATCAACGCATCACTGGCAGCCTGGCCAGTTGCCTTCTCCACAATCAAAGGAATGTAGTAGAAGATGGCATTCGCACCTTGGAATTGCTGGAATGCAGCGACTCCGATACCGGCAATCACCAACTTGCGGTAACGACCTTCTAGCAAAGATCCCCAAGTTGTGTTCTTTGAAGCTTCTGACTCAACTTCTGCCATTTCTTGAATTGACGTCAATTCGTCATCAACTTCTTCTGGCTTACGAATCCATGACAACACCTGACGGGCTTCGTCAATCTTACCTAACTTCACCAAGAAACGTGGTGACTCAGGCAAACGCAACACACCTAAGAACAAGATCAAAGCCGGTACCGCCGCCAATGACAACATCAAACGCCAAGCGATGTGTTCTGGCAATCCCTTCAACAAGAAGTCCATGACGTATGAAATCAACATACCAGACACGATCATGACTTGATTAATTCCTGACAAACGGCCACGCAATGCTGCGGGTGCCATTTCTGACATGTAAGCAGGTACCAAGGCTGAAGCAGCACCAACGGCCAACCCCAGCAACACACGCGTCCCAATCAAATAACCAACAGCGTCGTGTGGTGATAATCCAGCCAAAACTGACCCGATCATAAACAAGACGGCTGATAGCAACACCATCTTACGACGACCTAGCTTGTCAGACAATTGACCCGCCAAGGCACCTCCAGCAATAGCTCCCAACATCAAAGATGATGTAATCCAACCAACCACTGCGGCATCGTTCAAATTCCAATCACTTTGCAAAAATGGCAAAGCGCCAGTCATAACCCCAATGTCATAACCGAATAGGATTCCCCCAAATGCGCCGAAGAAGTAAATAAATCCGCTTGGGATTTTCTTCTCAGACATGAAACAATTCCTCCAAATGTATAAAAATGATGTGTAAACGCAACAAAACTAATTGTCCGTACAATTGAACAGTAAATCTAACCCCTCGGCCCATTTGTACTGACACCATTCTGTCAAAACGACTTTTCGTTAAAAGAAAACGTTTTCAAGAACATCTTTATTATACACATTGTCCGTACAAATTGTAAAATATTCTGTTAAACCGGACAAATACCGGACGAATTGTTAGTAACGCCCCATTCGTCCGGTATTTGTTATAATAATGTCATGAATAATTTAAAAACCTTACGCGACTTTTTCCAACTTGGCGCAACCGAAGTTAGCCAAGCGTTACAAATTACTGTTGCAGAGCTTAACGACTACGAATCCGGTAAAAAACAACCGGAAATTTTGATGTGGCAACGTTTTGCTGAATATTATGCGGATAAGTTTCACGTTGACGCGTTGCCTGATAACACTGAGCCGATTCATTTCCGTCTTAGTGTTGACTACTTAATGAATATCGGGTTAACCATGAATGATCTCTTGGCCTTCAAATGGTATTTTGATAACACCCGGCCGGAAATTGGTGAATTTACAATCGCGTTATTGCCAGCCAACGGGCAGCCTAAAACGGAACGTCGGACCACTGACTTAGCCACCGTGTTGGACGAATTTGCTGGTTATATCTTGTTGAATCACGACGGCACCATGAATCAATTTATCGATGAACGTCATGATAACAAAGTCAGCGATTGGCGAATTCTGCTGTACAAAAACGAAGAATTCCGCATCGACGTCACACCTGATTTAATCTATTTTGATCAATTAGTTAACATGACGATTATGTAGACCGCATTTAAAAAGTGGCTTGTGAACGGCGTTTTGAGTTCACAAGCCACTTTTTTACTGTCATACTAATCAATTCTCTCTGCTGCTAGCGGCGTAATCAAAAACTGAACCTGATGATTCTGTTCACCCGAAACACGATAGGCTGGTTGCACATCTGCACCCCAGCTATCAATACCGCCAACACCGCGAACGGCACCCAAAATTGAAACAACACCACGTCTTACAGGGGGTAACTCATTCAAATGCGTGGCTGCTTCAAGCTCCAACGGCGAAAAAGGCAGCACTGAGAAAGCAAACGGTTGTGCAAGTTTTTCGATTCGCAGTCCTTGTTGTGCCAAATTTTTTAAGACCACCGAATCCGTTTTAATATGCATCCCCATTTCTTGGGGGACTAAATACGGTGTTATCGGCATTCCCGCGATATCATACGTACCAACCTCACCACCGCGCCAGCGGTCTGGATATGTTTCTCCCGATAGGCCTGTGTAGGTGTACCCTTGCAATGGCGTCGGCGTTACAAATCGTAATCCGAACACCGGTAGTTCTGGTAACCCTTTCCGACCAGTATAGTGTGCCGTCACCTGTAATTTTCCGGCCGGCATCACGGTATAGCTAATGTCAACCGTCGTTTGCGGTTCAGTCGCGGTGGTATACGTAAACACAATCGTCACTGTCGTGGCAAATTGCTGGTCATCATAGTGATTATTTTGTGGCGCAATTGGCTGACCAATGGTTTGCTGGTCGACTGACACGACAAAATTGGTAACCGTACTGAATTGGTCAGCACCAAGCCATTGTGCTGACCGGCGCGAGAAACCATTCCCCCGATCGTTATCGGTCGTGGCACGCCAAAAGGCTGGCTTCGGGCCACGGTATAGCCACTCTTGTCCACCGAATCGTAACGACTCCAGACCACCACGTTCATAACTAAATAAATAACTCACTGCCCGATGATGCACGCCAAGGACACCATCTCCGTAAACAATACGTAATGGCTTAGTTGTCAAATTGTTCATAATAGTACGCTACTTCCTGTAAAGCTGGTTTTGGTTGACGGTCAGCAAAGAATAATCCATTACCGGAAAACTCGTAATCCGAATGGCGATCATTGAAGTCACCACCATAACTTAATACTTGTTCACCTGTTATGGCGTCATGTTGCCAAAGCGCCTGGTCCACATAGTCCCAGACAAATCCACCTGTGTAAGCTGGCGACTGATTGTACAGCGCCATGTATTCATCAAAGCCGCCAACTGAATTCCCCATACTATGCATGAACTCGCAGTTTAGGTACGGTTTGACCGGCTTTTGCTGGAGATACGCTAAAATGTCTGCCGGAGATGCATACATCCGACTTTCAACGTCAGAAATCACTGCATTGAATTGGCGATTGTGAAAGACACCTTCATAATGGGTTAACCGTGTCTTATCGTGCTCCTTATATAATGCATTCATTGCGGCAATATTTTCACCCGCATATGATTCATTACCAAGTGACCAAAATAGAATCGAGACGTGATTTTTAAACTGCTCATAATTGCTACGTGCCCGATCTAGCACCACTTCTCGCCATGATTTATGACTGCCTGGTACATTCACAGAAGGCTCAACGGCGCCCATTTTTTGCCAGGTACCATGAGATTCTAAATTGGTTTCCGCCATAACGTAGACGCCCGCTTCATCCATCATGAAATACCAAGCCATTTGATTTGGATAGTGCGACGTTCGCACCGCATTGATGTGAAACTTTTTAAACAATGCCACATCTTCTGCCATATCAGCCACCGTCAACGCACGTCCACGGCTTGGGTGCCACTCATGCCGGTTCACACCATTTAAAAACAATCGCCGGCCATTCAACTGAATTTGTTGTTCAGCCGTTACTGAGAGCGTCCGAAACCCAATTCTGTACGGCACAAAGGCTAATTCGGTGCCATCAGCCGCCCGAATAGTCAGTTGCATTTCATATAGTATCGGCGACTGATGCGACCATACTTGTACCTCCGGGACTGACAACTCAAAAATGACGTCATCATTCGCAAGTGGACGTTGGGTCGTCGCCACCACCTGATTATCTGGACCAATGACAACCGCTTCTAGTCGTGCATCTATTAACCCGGCGTGTTGCACAGCAACCGTCCCCGTTACTTTCCCCAAGTTGTCAGTAACGGTTGGCACAAAGGACACATCTTGTATATCAACCAGTGCACTTGCTTCTAACCAGACACTCCGGAAGATGCCCGAAAAGCGAAACATATCCTGATCCTCTAAGAATGCCGCTGTGCTCAACTTATAAACAGCCACGGCTAAAAAGTTCTCACCGGGTACCAAGTATGACGTGATATCAAACTCCGCCCGACTGAAACTGTCTTCTGAATACCCGACAAAGTGGCCATTGACCCAAACATACATCGCCTGTTCGACACCTTCAAATTGCAGTCGCACCGTACGATTCGTAAAATATTCTGGCACTTCAAATGTCCGGGTATATTCACCCACCGGGTTATCGCTAGCTTCGCTAAAAATACCGGGATAACTCGTTTCATCTTCATCAATCATTGGTGGTCGCCGATACACCTGGCCATCCCATGGATATAACGTATTAATATACTGAATTTGACCAAAACCTTGTAACTGAATATGGCCCGGCACTTGAATAGAGGTAAAATTTTGCCGAGCAACCTGATTCTTTGGCTCAAAAAATGCCGGCGTACGATGTTGTGGTGTTTCACCATAATGAAATCCCCATGTACCATCCAGCGACTGTCGTAACCGCTGTGACCCATTTCGATAAGCCGATGCCGACTCATATACAGTGTGATCACTACGGGCAGGCAATTTACCAACTCTAAAAACCGTCGGATCATCCAACCATGCTAATGATGCTTCCATAATTCCCCCAATCATGTGTAAACGCTTTCAAATTATAGTTTACACACATTCCACAAAATAACCACCCGGCGTCTTATGACGATTCGTTACTTAATACCAAAACAGCGCCCAAACCGTACCGACAAAATCGGCCGTTTGAGCGCTGTTTATTAATCATTTGTAGTCAGCTTAGTCCGCTGTAACTTCTGAAATTTCAATTGTGTCGTCAACCAAATCAGCTTGCAAAGCCTTAGCATCCAAGTGATCCAAGTAGAAATCAGTCACCTTGTCACGAATTTGTTGTTCAATCACACGACGCAGTGGGCGTGCACCCATTGCTTCATCGTAACCTTCCTCAATCAACCAAGCCTTAGCAGCTGGCGTTACTGACAAAGTAATGTCTTTCTTAGCTAGTGTGTGGTTCACATCGGCCAACATCAAATCAACAATTTGTTGCAAATCATCCTTAGTCAAATGTGAGAATTCGACGATTGCATTAAAACGATTCAAGAATTCTGGACGGAAGTATGGTGCCAAACGATCATTAAGCGTTTGATCAGCAGCATCGTCTCCCGTGAGCGCTTCATTACCAAAGCCCGCATTTGACGTTGCAATCACCACGGTATTCTTAAAGTTGACCGTGTTACCTTGACCATCCGTCAAACGACCATCATCCATAACTTGTAGCAGCAAGGTCAAAACTTGCGGATTTGCCTTTTCAATCTCATCAAGCAAAACGATGGCATATGGTTGACGACGAACCCGTTCAGTCAACGTATTGCTGTTATCATCATACCCAACATAGCCAGCCGTCGCCCCAATCAACTTTGAAACCGCCGTCAAATCCGAATACTCTGACATATCCAAGCGGATGACGTGTTCCTTAGATCCAAACATATCCAAAGCCAATTGCTTGGCTAGTTCAGTCTTACCGGTTCCGGTTGGACCAACAAACAAGAAACTACCAATTGGACGATTACCTTCATCGAAGCCAGCACGATTACGACGAATTGCCCGCGAAACAGCTTCAACAGCCTCATCTTGACCAATGACCTTACCACGTAGACGTTCGTTAATTCCCTTCAAACGCTCAATGTCCGAAGCACCCATTTGGGCAACGGGCACTCCCGTCAAACGCTCAACACTTTCAGCAACATCATTAACCGTCGCCGTCACACGCTTAGCTTCACCAGCATTATCGATCTGCTCTTGTAGCTTATCGATCGTCATCTTGTGCTTAGCTGCTTGCTCATAGTCTTCCTTATCAGCCGCAGCTTGTTGCATGTCACGTTCACGCTTGATATCTGCCTCCAAAGATACGACGTCGGCCACTGGATTCTTCGCAGCCAAGTGAGCAGCTGTCATATCCAACAAATCAATCGCCTTGTCTGGCAATGACCGTTGTGGAATGTATTGCACTGAATAGTCGACCGCGGCCTTCAAAACATTATCTGGAATTTCAACATTGTGGTGTTCTGCATACAAATCGCGAATCCCCAACAAAATGTTGAACGTATCTTCTGAACTAGGCGCGTTGACCGTCACCTCATTGAAACGACGTGCCAAGGCCGCATTCTTCAAAATCGTGTTACGGTACTCGTCTTGTGTCGTGGCCCCAATAACCGTGAACTCACCACGGCTCAAAGCTGGCTTCAAAATATCGGCCAACCCCTTCGAACCAGAATCGCCACCCATGGCACCCGTGCCTAAAATTTGGTGAATTTCATCAAAGAAGATGATGACATTTCCCGCTTCTTTAACTTCCTTAATCAAATTTTGGACATTCTCTTCAAAACTACCACGGTATTGCGTACCCGCCTCGATACTTGAAAGATCAATTGAGATAATCTCTTTGTTGCGGATTGAAGCTGGCACATCACCAGCAATAATCGCTTGTGCTAATCCTTCAACCACAGCCGTCTTTCCGACACCTGCATCACCAACCAGTACCGGATTATTCTTCGTGCGACGGCTCAAAATTTCAGCCGTTTCCTGAATCTCCTTATTTCGGCCAATCACTGGATCCAACAAACCTTCACGTGCCTCTTGTGTCAGATTACGACCAAGTTTAGCCAACATGCCGTCTTGCTTCATCGTACCATTCTGTGGCTCAACCTCTGGCAAGTCATTACCTTCTTGACCAGGAAGGCGGCCACTTTGTCGATAAGCTGCAAACTCTTCCGGCGTCACCTCACGCCCGTTAATCAAATAACGTGAGTTCTCTGAGTTCAAGCCACCCATGCGGCCCATCATGCGGTTGAAAATATCATTCATATCTGAGTTAAAAGCGTCATTGTAATTTGCCATAAGTTTAATTACGCTCCTTTTTACGTTTATTTTTTAGTCTACCAAGGCTGAGACCCCTCTCTCATTACCTTGTAACATTATTATATACCCGTGACAAACTGATTACAAGTATTTTTTAGCACTCTTTTGCATAGAGTGCTAAAAATAATCACAACTCTGAATAATCCTTAACAAGTGCATGAAAAAAACCGGTTGAATCCAAACGAATTTAACCGGTTTCGGTTTATTTTTTGATTTATTAAACGACATTCTCTGCCGCTTACACGTGATATGACGATTTCATGTCATTTGATTGTCCAGCCACCATCAATTGTAAACACTTGCCCTTGGATGTACGTCGCCTCCGGGCTCGTTAGGTACAGTGTTAAATCTGCGACTTCTTGTGGATCAGCCCACCGTTTGACAGGCGTGTCGGCTGCGACTTGCGCTGCCATTGCACCATCGCCAGCAAAATCAGCCGCATTCATTGGCGTATTAATGGCACCCGGCGCAATGGCATTGACGCGAATCCCCTGGCCAGCATAATCTAACGCCAATTGCTTCATCCATCCTACCAGCGCATGTTTTGACATCGTGTAAGCAGCGCCACCACCGCCAGCAACTTGACCAGCGATCGATGCCATAAAAACAAATGTACCAGCCTGGCGCGCTACCATGTATGGTAGGACCGCCAATGATATTTGAACAGCCGCGTACACATTGACCTGCATCAGTTGTTTAATGGCTGGGTAAGTGGTCGCTAATGCCGGTGTAAAGGCATCCAGTACACCAGCAGTTGAGAGCACAATATCAACCTTTTCCAACAGCTTTACATGCGTTGTTAACCACGTTGCCAGCTGTTCTTCATCGGCCAAGTCTAGTTGAAATGCTCTCAAGCGCGGATGATCAATTGAAATGACTTGTTTATCTAACGCGATGACAGTTGCACCGGCCGCCAAATAAGTCTGCATTTGCGAAAATCCAATTCCGGAAGCTGCCCCAGTCAGCAAAATCGTCCGCCGTTCATAATTTTGAGTAATCATTTATTTTTCCAAATCAACACGACGACTTAATAGGTAGAAAATAATTGCCCCAATAATCAAAGCAGCAAGTTCCCCCAACGCAGTCCAAGCAAATGTTGCCCAGAATGGTGTCTTCGCCATAAAGTATAACTCTGCAGCAACGACCCACATCATCAAGGCATCAATAATCGTACTAATCGCTAAACGTTTCACAACGCTTTTTACCTTGCGTGTCGCAAAGTATGACATCGTCGTCATTGCTAACGTTCCAGCTGTTCCAACGATCATATCAACAATGCCATACGGCGACCAAATGTTAGCGATAAATACACCAATTGTCAGTGCAATGATATAGCGCTTGTTAAAAACCACCAGGTGATTAAACCCTTCTGAAAAGCGCAACTGGAATGGACCATACGATGCAAATGGTAGCGCCACCGTCGCCACGGCATAAAGCGCAGCAATAACGGCAATCAGGGATATATCACGAGCTGAAAAAGACTTCTTTTTTGTTTCCATCTTCAATTCTCCTAGTTTTTTTGAGTGGGATGGTTACGAACCACTAACCTACAGAATAGCAAAATGACACCCGACAAGCAAGCCACGCTTTTCGGACAGGGTTGCTAACCCCGTCCGATATATGCTACTTTAAAGTAATACTAATTATTTGTATGGAGGAATTTTATGAAGCGGTTTTTTGAACGATCATTTATCGTCGGCATCGTCACGACGTTAACAATGGTCACAATTATTAGTATTTGGAATGGGACATGGGTAGCAGGCTGGCATCGACGTACCATCTTAGCTACCCTAACCATTGTCCCGTTAACGTTCATTTTAGCCACTTTGCTGAAAGAGAACGTTACATTGCCACTAGTGATTAAACTACATAACATCTTGCCCAAATGGTTTTCAGAACTCGTCCCTCGTCGGCACTCTATGGCTATTTTCATCGTAACTGGTAATGTGTCAGTCATGTCCTTCTACGGCCTGTATATGTCACATCATTACGATTCACAGCATTTGGTTCTGTCATACTTCATTCAATGGGCCCACACCTTATTTTTCGCAATTCCCTTATTATTATTTATCGTACGACCTCTAATAACCGTCGTATTCGATTTAATTTGGCGTGAGGATGATCCTGCTTAATGTAAATACATACTAAAAGACCGGTCTAGTCCAACAAACCGGTCTTTTTAAGTCCCAAAATTAGATTTTTATGTGATTTTTTGATAAGCTAGTTCTCGTACATGTACGAGGAGGTCACATGAAAAATTCAAAAAAGACCAAAAAAATCGGCCTAATCCAGCTAGTCATGCTTGGATTAGGTTCATTGATCGGGTCAGGTTGGCTCTTCGGTGCCTGGGAAGCATCCCAAGTCGCCGGACCAGCAGCCATTATTTCCTGGGTAATCGGTGGTATCGTTATCGGTGCAATCGCTTATAACTACATCGAATTGGGAACCATGTTCCCGCAATCTGGGGGGATGAGTAAATACGCACAATACACTCACGGCTCATTGTTAGGATTCATCGCTTCATGGGCTAATTGGATTTCGCTCATTACGCTAATTCCAATTGAATCAGTTGCCGCTGTGC
Organism: Weissella cibaria KACC 11862; assembly: GCF_000193635.1. Taxonomy (GTDB): domain Bacteria; phylum Bacillota; class Bacilli; order Lactobacillales; family Lactobacillaceae; genus Weissella; species Weissella cibaria. The sequence goes on from NZ_AEKT01000034.1 coordinate 15,680, forward strand.
AATATATGAGCTCGTGGCCTTGGTCCTGGGCAAAATGGACACAGAGTTTCATGGCCAATGGCACGATTACAAACGAAGGGTTATTAGCCGTTTTCTTCTTTATTGTCGTGTTCACGTTATTGAACTATTGGTCAGTCGAATTGCTCACAAACTTTACAAGTCTTATTTCTGTCTTCAAAATTGGTGTCCCACTATTAACAATCATCATGTTAACTTTATCAGGATTCCATCCTGGTAATTACGGGTCATCACTACATGAATTTATGCCATATGGCACGGCACCAATCTTTGCTGCCACGACAGTATCTGGTATTATCTTCTCATTTAATGCGTTCCAAACCGTTATTAACATGGGAAGTGAAATCGAAAACCCCAAGCGTAATATTGGACGTGGGATTACTTATTCACTATTGATTAGTGGTGTACTCTACATTCTGCTACAGAGTACGTTTATTACCGCATTGAAGCCTGACATGATTGCAGCAAATGGTTGGCACGGCATTAACTTCGCCTCACCATTCGCTGATCTAGCTATTCTACTAGGCATTCACTGGCTGTCTGTTTTGCTATATATGGACGCTTTTGTGTCACCATTTGGAACCGGCGTATCATTCGTCGCTTCTTCAAGTCGTACATTGGCTGCCATGGTAACCAATAACCACATTCCAAAATTCGTCGGAAAAATCAACGATAAATACGGTACGCCCCGTATCGCAATGGTTGTTAATGCCATTTTGAGTATGCTGATGGTCTCAATTTTCCGTTCATGGGGAACGTTGGCCAGCGTTATTTCAACGTCAACCTTGATTGCTTACTTGACTGGACCAGTAACGGTTATCTCATTGCGTAAAATGGCGCCCGAATTCACCCGTCCATTCCGTGGTAAAATTCTTAAGTTTATGGCACCTCTGTCATTCGTTCTTGCTTCATTAGCAACGTATTGGGCAATGTGGCCTACCACTGTAGAAGTGATTTTGGTTATCTTGCTTGGCCTACCATTCTATTTCTACTACGAATGGCGCAATGGTTTCAATAAAACGAAGCGTGCCTTTGAAGGTAGCTTCTGGATGATTGGCTACTTGATTTTCATTTCGATTATGTCTTATATTGGGTCGAAGGAATTCAACGGTCAAAATTGGATCCATTACCCATTTGATTTCGTGGTAATTATTGTTGGCTCTCTCTTGTTCTATCACTGGGGAACCGTCAGCCACGTCATGACGAAGTATTTCAAGCAAGCGCAACGCGTGAACGCAAAGGTTAAATTTAAAAAATAATCAAAAAAACCTGATGACTTTAAGTAATCATCAG
>NZ_AEKT01000033.1 GCF_000193635.1 Weissella cibaria KACC 11862
GCTTGGTGATTTGGACAAGGCTGTGTCTGGTGCTAAGGATGCGTTGGCAACGGCCAAGGGTAAGGCAACTGTTGCTGAGCCAGCAAACTTAGATGATCAAATCAAGAAGTTGTCACCAGCCGACCAAGACAAGTTGGCAACAGCTGTTGCTAACTTGAAGAACTTGACTGACCCTAAGAATGACGGCACAACGAAGGCCTCAGACATCAAGGCACAACAAGATATCGTTGATGGTATCTTGAAGCCATTGCAGAAGAACCGTGAAGAAGCGGTTACTGAGGCAAATGGTATTGCAACGGCGGATGTGCAAACGAACATCACTGACCAAGCAGATGCAGCTGGTGCAACGTTGAAGGATGATAAGGCGGCATTGCAGACGGCAGCCGCTGACGATTCTAAGACGTTGGCTGATATCAAGAAGGCCCAACAGAAGGTTACTGATGACATTACGGCGATGACAAAGAATGTCACGGATGCTAAGAATGCTGGTAACAAGGTAGTAACGACTTGGTCTGACGACGCGAATGTTGCCAAGTATGTTGATCAAGATACGACAACGGTCGATGCTGATATCAAGCACTTGCAAGAGTTGACGTCATCTGATGAGGCAACACAGACGGCCATTGATGATGCACGCAAGCAATTGGAATCAGATATCAAGACGGTTACGCAAGCGCGCCAAACGGTTGTTGATGCGGCCGATAAGGTCATTACGACTGTGAATAACGGTGATAACGCTGCTAACCAAGACGTTAAGAATCGTATCCAAGCGGTGAAGGATGCTGAGTCGGCTAAGGGGACAGCTGCTATCGATGAAGCTGTTTCAAAGTTGCAAAACGCCAATGACACCGTTGTACCAGCTAACGTTGCTGACGTTGACGGTGTGACGACGGCAAAGCAAGCGGTTGACGATGCTTTGAATGCAACGTCATACGACCCAACGACGGCAGCGCAAAAGGTCGCAGATTACAAGAAGGCTGTTGCAACGGCGAAGGATGCCTTAAAGCAGGTGACCGACGCTGTGGCAGCTATCAAGGTGCCAGCCAACTTGCAAGATCAAGTTGCCATGGACAAGAAGAACAAGTTAGGTGATTTGACACAACAAGTGACCGACTTGCAAAACTTGGCAACGCAAGCTGATACGACGGCATCTGCACTTCAGCCAAACTTGACTGACGTGCAAAACCGCTTGGCTGACATGACGAAGAAGTTGCATGATATGCAAGCTGATGGTGCCAAGCTGGTTGACCAATTTGCAAATGCCACTGACGATAACGTTGTTAAGGCTCGTAAGCAGTTGTCGACATTGTTGGCAAGCGACGATGCCACGATGACGGATATTCAAAATGCGATGAACGTTTTGAAGGCCACGTCAGCCCCAGCTAACAACAAGCCAGTTGAGAAGCAAGAAGTACCTGTGACGAATGGTCAAGTGTCTGTACCGGTTGCAAATGGTGATGGTGCCTTTGTGATTGTGACGGATGCGAATGGTAAGCAAAAGGTTGTGCAATTGGACACGGCCGATGGCAAGGCATCAGCCAATGTTTCAGGTGCTAAGAACGCCCAAGTTGTGACGGTGCCTAAGCACGGTGATAAGCCATTTATCTTTGTGACGGATGGTTCTGGAACGGCCCAATACACTGAATTGACGCCAGATGGTGCCAAGACGACGATTACGCCAGATGGATCGAAGACGGAAACGTCTACGGGGTCAACGATTGATGTGCCAGCAGGCAGTGACGTTTCAGTCATCTACTTGCCAACGGCTGATATTTCAGTTCAAGCAGGTGCTAAGAACATTGATGTGCCAGTTAAGACCGGTTACACAGCAACAGTAACGGATGCGAATGGTAACGTTATCGAGATGACGGACGGGTCAACAATTAATGTTGAAGGTGTGCCAGCTGGTACGAATTACTTGGTAACGTACACGCCAGATCCTGCCAAGGTTGTGGTGAAGCTGGGAACGGAATCAGGCTTTAAGCAAGGTGAAGCCCCAGCAACTGGCAACAAGAATGCCCAAAAGTTGACCACGGTTGCGGATGCTTTGGCTAAGTTGCAACAAGATGAAAAGGTTGAAGCGGCAATCGTATCAACAGGTTACACGGATACGAAGGTTAACGTTTCGAATGCATTGGCTGAAATGAACAAGGTTGATGAAAATCTGGACATTGATGGATACGCGCACCGAGTTGTTGCTCCAGATGGTAAGGAATATGCCTCACTTGAAGATGCCGTGAAGGCGAACCCAACCTTTGCAGCTGGTACGACGCAAATGAAGGTCATTTATGCCCCATTGGATGGTCAAAAGATTCAAGTTAAGGACGTATCCGGTAAGGTACTTGGTACGGTAACTGGTAAGTCTGACGCTGAAATTAACGTAAATGACTTTGCGCCAATCGATGCCGTGCTAAAGCAAACCGCTAAGAAGGATAACTTGAAGATTACGGTGACGGCCCCAGATGGTACGACGTATGATTCTTTGTCAGCTGCGTTGGCAGCAACTGGTTACTTCGACCACATTGGTTTGCAAAATGGAGCCTCAAGCTTTGACTTGGATGGTAGTGGTGTAGCGCCAACGCCAGTCTTTGATGAAGCGGGTAACGTTATTGGTTACCAAGCAGTACTTGCCGAAGCAGCGTCATTGAACGATATGAACATCCAGGACTTTGTGGTGTCATATACGCCAGCAATCGACGATACGGCTGTTTCAGTTGATGGTAACCACTACTACAACAACACGTCGAACAAGGAAATGTCAGATAACGACGTTGATAACACGGTTAATAACTTGCACAACATGTTGGAGAACGGTGCAAAGTCTGGTGTGGCCAACGCGATTAACAAGGTTAAGACGGCTGTAAATCAATCAGTTGCCATTAACGTTGCTGATTCAGGCGATGTGCAAAAGGCCAAGCAAGTAATTAATGATATTTTGAATGGCGATAATGTTGATACGGGAAAGCTAAAGCAAGCGATTAGCAACTTGGCAACGGCGGTTGCACAAGCAAAGCAAGCTTTGGCCGATACGAAGGCAAGTGCCGATGCTGATGGCAAGAATTGGCAAACGGTTTCACCGAAGTATGCTGATCAAAATACGTCAGCTATTCAAAATGATTTGAAGAAGTTGCATGACTTGACGTCAGCTGACAACACGACAGCAACCAAGACTGATATTGAGCAAGCGCGTAAGCAATTGCAAGATGATATCAAGAAGGTTGATGATGTGCGCCAAGCTTCAGTTAAGACGGCCGATGGCGCCGTTGCAACAGTAAAGAATGGCACAAATGATGATGTTAAGAACCGCATTGCAGCCGTTAAGGCAGCTGAGGAAACTGGTACGAAGTCAGTGATTGATGAAGCAGTTGCTAAGTTGCAAACAGCAGATGCAACCGTTGTACCAACGAATGTGTCAGATGATGCGGCGGTGATTGCAGCTAAGCGTGCGGTTGATGACGCATTGAATGCTAAGACGTATGTGCCTGGTGATGTCGCTAAGGCTAAGCAAGCTTATGACCAAGCAGTCGCGGATGCGCAAGCAACGTTGCGTACGGTAATTGACCAAGCCAACGCCATTAAGGTACCTGCGAACTTGCAAAACAATGCGGGTGATTTGATCCAAATGGTAACGGACTTGCAGGGCATGGCTAACCGAGCTGATACAACTGTTTCAGCGTTGCGTACGGCTTTGACGGCGGTGCAAAACCGTTTGGCAGAGTTGAATGCAATGAACCAAGGTGGTGTCATTGACGGTCGCCAAGGTGAGTCAATTGTGAACACGAACGTCGCTACTCCTAAGGAACCTGGGGTAGCAATGGCTGAACGTCACGAGTCTCGTGCGGCTGCTACTGTTGTGAAGGCAAACAAGACATCGGTCGCTAAGGGAGCTGTTATGGCAAAGCCGGTACAAGCTGTTGCGACAACAACGACTGCTAAGCAAGCAGCAACGCGTGGTAATAAGACGGCTTCTACGTTGAATAACGGTGCAAGTGTTGCAAAGGCTGACAAGCAAGTTGTTGCAACAACTACCAACACACCAAAGACTGATGCTGATCGTATTCACGATATGTTAGATGATGCTAAGGTTAACAAGGCGTCAATCAACATGACTGAAAATGCATCAGAGAACTACATTGGTATTATCATTGCTAGCTTGATGGTTGCTGGTATGTTTGGACTTTTGGCAGCGTTCTGGCGTCGTCAAAAGGAAAGCGAAAAGGAATTCCAAGCCCGTATTAATGGTGATAAGTAGTTAACTATTGCAGGTGTTAACAGTTAACACCTTGCCTAGACAAAATCCCCCACTTCCGTATAATTTGCGGTTGTGGGGGATTTTTTGTATGGGAATTTTAATTGGGAAGCGTAAATTTGGGTGATTGAGTAATGAAAAGTATGACAGTTCGGTTCACGGCCGATGAAGTGCTGATTGGGCGCCACGAAAAATTGGGCTGGGACAATCAAAGCGTGTTGGGGATGTACCATGCGGTGACGGCGACGCTGCAAGAAATCACAGGTGTCGATCGGATTAATTTGGTAAACGATGGCCTGCAACAAACGTGTCCAATGCGGTGGAAAATCGTCACGGAGATTTGGGTACACGCTTGGATTGTCCGTTGTAATTTAAATATCGCGGTGCGCGGTCTAGATAATGGACAACTCCATGAGACCGTGCTGTGGACCCGGCGGACAAGTAATGCAATTGCCCCAGCCGTTGCGCCGAACGTTTTACCAGATTGGTCGTTGATGATTGATGGGGAACGGTTGCCGATTGTGCCACAGGATAATAATCCGTGGTTGACGGTCGAGGATATGCGGTGGGGATGTCAGCTAACAAATTTTGCCTACGAAATGCGGCATCGGGATTATTTGGATGTACAAATTAGCACAGTCCGCGAGTTTGAAGATAACAGCGATGTCGCGAAACGTCTGACGATTGCTGGTAATCATCACGTTGTTGTGACGCTACCATTGGCGTTAATCGACGACATTGTGACGACGGGACGCTTGTCACGAGCGCATGGACGATTGGTCGTTTCGCAACAAGTAACGCCAGAACGCCCACTGAAAATTAGTTACTACCTAGATGGGCGAACAGGGCTATCGTTTGAACAAGTTGCGCTTCAAAAGCGCGCTCGCTGGCAAACCTTTTGGGCACGCACAGATGTGCAAATTAGTGCGGATCATAATTGGCAACGAAACATTCGCTGGGCGCTGTACCGCACCCGGTTGCAATTAGGGGAACAAAAACTTTATGAGTTGTTGTTACAACCAGCAACCGACTTAACAGGAAGTTTGCATAATTTAACTAACGAAACAGATTTAGAAGAACGTCTAACTGGCTTCTTAAGTTGGTTAACGGGTGGCTGCGTCATTAATAATGAACTCTGCTTAACGTGCCAACCGAAACTACCAGCAGTCGGTACAATTGCCTGGACCCTGCAAAACGAGCATTTAAACATCCGGTGTTTGGCTGATAGCACGCGACTCCGCATCCGCCCAGACGCACCACTCTGCGTCCAAACCGGCAGTGAATGTATCAAGTGTCCAAGACAACGCCTAACAACAATCGTCACGCGATAAATAAAAGCCAGGTGCAAAGAACGCGCCTGGCTTTTGGTGTATCTATGCTTACCAAACCAACAGAGAATATCTCGGCTGCCGGCGTGGTGGGTGGGGTGTGACGTAGTGATTGGACGGGGTGAACTCATAAGTTCGGCCGACCGCCGGTTAGCTAAGGCGAACGGACCTTGACCCTTCGCCCAATTATTTGGGCACTAGCCGGTGCTCGCGCCGGCGGAGTTCACCCAGGCTAATCTTTGTCGGAGGCACACCCCACCCACCACGCCTCGTGCGCAAGCACGACAAAAATACCAAAAATAGTAGTCGAAACCGCGAAATCCAGTTAACAGTAGAGTAGAATAATAACTATATACGATATGTAACAAAAACCTTTACAAAACTGCAGTGTGACATTTACAAAAGTTAGAGATAATAGTCTACAGTAGCAGAAGAATATTAGGAGGCGTTCATTATGAAGCGCAGTTGGTTGATAAGTGCCGCAATCGTCGTGGTTGTAGGCGGCCTATTAGCTTTGGGATACACAACGCGAGAGAAAAACGGTAGCGTGAATATCACCGCCGTTGGTTCAACCGCGTTGCAACCGCTAGTTGAAGCAGCTGGAGAAGATTACGCTGCGAAGAACATGGGCGTGTTTGTTAACGTGCAAGGTGGTGGAACAGGTACCGGTTTGGCGCAGGTTCAGCAAGGTGCCGTCGACTTGGGTAACTCAGATATGTTTGCCGAAGAAAAAGACGGTATTAAAGCCAATCAGTTGGTTGACCACAAGGTGGCGATCGTTGGAATCGCGCCGATGCTTAACAAACAAGCCAATATCAAAAACTTAACGCAAGACCAATTAATTGCGATTTTCACGAAGAAGGTCACAAATTGGAAACAAGTTGGTGGGGCTGATTTGCCAATCGTGTTGGTAAATCGTGTCTCAGGTTCAGGAACCCGTGCAACATTTGAAAAGTGGGGCTTGAAGGGTGCCGAGTCAGCGGACGCGCAAGAACAAGATTCATCAGGAATGGTGCGTTCGATTGTTTCGACGACGCCAGGTGCCGTTTCATACGCAGCATTTGCCTACTTGGACAAGACAGTCTCAGTGCCAACCTTGAATGGTGTCAAGGCCGATGACGACAACGTGAAGGACGGCAAGTGGCCAATCTGGTCATATGAGCACGTCTACACAAAGGGCAAGCCAACTAAGGATGTCCAAGCGTTCTTGGATTTCATCGATTCAAAGCACATTCAAACGACACTAGTCCCACAATTGGGCTACATTGCCATTCACGATATGGAAATTTCACGTGACGTGAACGGAAAGATTACATCTGAAAATTAAGGAGTGTGGGCACATGGATAACATCCGTGAATCACTATTGAAACAATCAGCCGCTACCCGAAAGGATCGCTTTGGACGTTATATTTCACTAGCAGCTTTGCTATTGATTGTTGTGGTTGTGTTATCAATTTTCTGGTTCGTTGCATCAAAAGGTTTGGCAACGTTCTTTGCAAATAAAGTTAACCTATGGGATTTTCTAACAGGCACTAAGTGGGCACCTGGTCAAAAGGATGCGAATGGACACCCATTCGTTGGTGCTGCACCAATGATTGTGGGTTCATTTTTGGTAACTTTGATTTCGGCTTTGATTGCCACACCATTTGCCATCGGAACAGCTGTCTTTATGACTGAAATCTCGCCTAAGCGTGGTGCAAAGATTTTGGGACCCGTAACAGAATTGTTAGTTGGTATTCCATCCGTTGTTTATGGATTTATTGGTTTGTCAGTCATCGTACCCGTGATGCGTCATTTGTTTGGCGGTTCTGGGTTCGGAATTTTGGCTGGTGCCATGGTATTGTTCGTCATGATTTTGCCAACGGTTACATCAATGACGGTTGATACATTGAAGTCAGTACCGCGTCACTACCGCGAGTCATCATTGGCCTTGGGTGCAACCCGCTGGCAAATGATTTACAAGGTCATCTTGCGCGCAGCAACGCCTGGAATTTTGACGGCCGTGGTCTTTGGTATGGCCCGCGCCTTTGGTGAAGCCTTGGCGGTTCAAATGGTTGTTGGTAATGCGGCGTTGATGCCACAGAACTTGACATCACCAGCCGCCACATTGACGTCGGTTTTGACACAGGGTATTGGAAACACGGTTATGGGATCACTCGAAAATAATGCGTTGTGGAGCTTGGCATTGATCTTGTTGTTGATGTCATTGGTCTTCAATTCAGTTATCCGTGCAATTGCTAAGAAGGGAGCCATGTAAGATGTTGAATCCAAAGCAAGCCGATAAGATTGCAAGCGCCATTCTTTATGCGATTGCAGGCTTTGTAATTTTGATTTTGGCAGCACTACTTGGTTATATTTTGTACCAAGGTGTACCACATTTGTCATGGCACTTTTTGACGGCGCCTGCGACAGCCTTTACTGCCGGTGGTGGTATCGGTATCCAACTATTTAATTCGCTATACTTGTTGGTTATCACGATGTTGATTTCATTCCCAATCGCGTTGGGCGCTGGAATTTACTTGAATGAGTATGCTAACAAGAAGAGTCGTGCAACTGCTTTGATTCGCACGGCCATTGAAATTTTGTCATCACTACCTTCTGTGGTAGTTGGGTTGTTTGGGTTCTTGTTGTTCGTTGTCCAATTCAAACTTGGCTTCTCAATTTTGTCCGGTGCGATTTCACTAACGTTCTTTAACCTACCACTGCTAACGCGTTCTGTTGAAGAGTCATTGCGAACGATTCCTGACTTGCAACGTGAAGCTGGTGCAGCCCTCGGCTTGTCTCGTTGGGAGACGGTTGGGCACATTATTTTGCCAGCCGCTTTACCATCAATCGTGACTGGTGTGGTTTTGTCAGCAGGTCGTGTGTTCGGTGAAGCTGCCGCATTGATTTATACAGCTGGACAATCAGCGCCAGCTTTGGACTTTACGGACTGGAACCCATTTAACGTTTCATCTCCATTGAACATTATGCGTCCTGCCGAAACGTTGGCGGTGCACATTTGGAAGGTTAACTCAGAAGGTATCATGCCTGATGCGGCTGCCGTATCCGCTGGATCATCTGCTGTTTTGATCATCGCTGTCTTGTTGTTCAACTTCTTTGCTCGTTACTTGAGTGGAGTTTTGTTCAAGCGTTTGACGGCAACGAAGTAAGAAAGAGGACATTTGTCATGGCTGAAGAGCAACATTTAATTTTTGACGAAGAACAACCAGAGCGCTACGTCTATGATATGGACGAAACGAAGCACGAGGTTGCCTTGTCAACAAAGGACTTGCAAGTGTTCTACGGCGACAAGTTGGCCTTGCAAGATGCCGATTTGAAGTTTGAACGCTACAAGATTACCTCATTGATTGGGGCATCTGGTTCAGGTAAGTCAACGTTCCTACGGTCGTTGAACCGCATGAACGACTCAGTGGCGACGGTTAAGGGAAACATCATGTACCGTGGCTTGGATATCAACTCACAGGATATCGATGTTTACGAGATGCGTAAGCACATCGGCATGGTTTTCCAACGACCTAATCCATTCGCAAAGTCAATCTCAGATAACATCACTTTCGCGTTGAAGCAACACGGCATGCGTGACAAGCAACAATTGGATGAAATTGTTGAAACGTCATTGCGCCAAGCTGCTTTGTGGGATGAAGTGAAGGACGACTTGGGTAAGTCGGCCTTGTCATTGTCAGGTGGACAACAACAGCGTTTGGTCATCGCTCGAGCAATTGCCATGAACCCTGATATTTTGTTGATGGATGAACCATCATCAGCGTTGGATCCAATTTCTTCAGCGAAAATTGAAGATACATTGATGCAATTGAAGGAAAAGTACACGATTATTATTGTGACGCACAACATGCAACAAGCAGCACGTATTTCTGACTACACAGCGTTCTTTAATAGCGGTAAGTTGGTCGAATACGATTTGACACGTAAGATTTTCACACGTCCAAAGGTGCAATTGACGATTGATTACGTGAACGGAAACTTTGGTTAAGAGAGGCATTATCAAATGGCAGAAAAAATTTTGACAACTGAAAACGTGCGTCTCTACTACGGTGAAAAAGAAGCGTTGCACGGCATCAATTTGGATTATGATAAGTTCGGCATTACGGCGTTGATTGGACCATCTGGTTCAGGTAAGTCAACGTACCTACGTGCTTTGAACCGTATGCACGATTTGACAGATAACGTGACAGTTAACGGCACGTTCCTGTTCAAGGGGCAAGATATCTATGCACCATCTACCGACACGGTTGAGCTACGTAAGGATATTGGTATGGTGTTCCAGCAACCGAACCCATTCCCATTCTCAATCTATGACAACGTGGCTTTTGGGATGCGCATTTCAGGTGAGAAAAATAAGGCGGTTTTGGATGAGATGGTGGAGACGTCATTGAAGCAAGCAGCTATCTGGAACGAAGTGAAGGATGACTTACACAAGTCAGCTTTGTCGTTGTCAGGTGGACAACAACAACGTGTGTCAATCGCACGTGCTTTGGCCACATCACCAGAAATCTTGCTGCTAGATGAACCAACGGCCGCGCTGGACCCAGTGTCAGCCCACGCGGTTGAAAACACGTTGATGCAATTGCGTGATAAGTTAACGATGATTATCGTAACGCACTCAATGGCGCAAGCATCACGTATTTCTGATCGAACGGCCTTCTTTATGAACGGTGACTTGATTGAAGCGAATGATACGAAGAAAATGTTCTTGGATCCAGACAAGAAGGAGACCCAAGATTACATCTCAGGTCGCTTCGGATAGTCTGTGCTATACTAAACAAACAATTAACAGAAACGGGGAATTATCAGATGCGTCAATATTTTGATGAAGAACTAGCTGATTTGGATACGTCTTTTAAGGAAATGGGGCTGCTGGTTTCTGAGACGTTGGGTCGCGCGGTACAAGCTTTCTTGGACCACGACCGTGCCACGGCGCAAGAAATTATCGATGGTGACAAGGCAATCAACCAACGCGAAATCGCACTGGAAAAGAAGACTTTTGAAATGATCGCCTTGTACCAACCAGTGACGACTGATTTGCGTGAAATCGTGACGGTCTTGAAGGCTGTTTCAGTTTTGGAGCGAATTGGTGACAACGCACGTAACATTGCCCTTTCAACAATTCACGTGAAGGGTAACAAGCGTGTGGCGGCAATTGAAGAAAAGGTCGGTATGACCGGTTCAACAGTTGCCAAGATGGTGTCAGATGTGTTGGATTACTACGTGAATGACGATGCGGTATCTGCTGAAGCGATTGCTGAAGTGGCAACGTCGGTATCAGATGTCACTGGTGAGATTCGTGAAATGGCGATTGAAGCCATGAAGTCAGACCCAGAATTGGTGACTGCTTCAACGGATTACTTGGTTGTTGCTGGTTACTTGAAGCGTACATCAGACTATGTGACTGACATTGCGGAGTGGATTATCTACAAGCGCACGGGTAAGATTGTTGAATTGAACCCAGGAATGTCATCATTTATTTAAGTGATAAATCAAAAGAGCCGATGCTTTGTGCATTGGCTCTTTTTGTGATTTTAGGTTAAACTTAATGTTGGCAAACTTAGTTTAACAGGAGGACGGCATGAAAAAAGTCACGAAGGTCACCCGGCAACGGAAACCAGGCCGCTATAACGTCTATTTGGATGATGAATTTGCGTTGGCGGTTGATGAAAAAATCCTGATCAAATATAACTTGTTTAAAGATACTGAACTGTCTGATGAAGACCTCAAGAAAATTGAAGATGCGGAGTTTGAGCAAAAAGCCTATACGAAGGCGCTGGTCTATGCGACCGGTCGAATGCGTTCAAAAATGCAAGTCATTATCAAGCTAAAGGAAAACGAGTTTCCAGGCATCGTGATTGCGCATGTGATTGACCGGCTGGAGGCAGCGAACGTGATTGATGATGCGCGCTTTGCTGAAGAGTACGTTCGCAGTGCGATTCACTCGGGCAAGTTGGGACCACGTGGTGTCCGGACAAAGCTACAACAACTTGGGGTCGATAAGTATCTAATTGAAGATGCTTTGGTTGAATATGATGAAGAAGACCAAGTTGCCCAACTTGATGAAAAGGTCGAAAAGCTCATGCAGAAGTATGCTCGACAGGCGCACTTTATGGCGGAACAGAAAACAAAACAAAAACTGGCCCAGCTGGGTTATGATAGTAAACTGGTTGTGGCGGCACTGAAGCGTTATGAAGCTGAGAATGAAACCGACGTGGACCAGGAGTGGGAGAACTTAGACCGGGATGCCTCGTCAGCTGCCAATCGCTACCGCCAGTATGAGGGCTGGGAATTTAAGAAACGAGTAAAAGCCGCGATGTTTCGAAAAGGCTACGACTTATCCCTTGTGGATAAGTGGATAAAGCAAAACGAGTCGGAAATGCAATAATATACAAAATAATGAATATGAAACTAACGCTCTGATTTGTCGTCAGGGCGTTTTTTGGTGGACTTTGTGAAAAATGTGAAATTCTGTACAAATGTCCCAATTGTGCAACAAAAAAGCTAACCAAAAGTAACCGTTCGTCCGACATGTCATTTATAATTATTTCTAACTAGGTGGAATATAGGCCACTATCGATTATGAAAAAGAGAGTCATAAGAGAATTGGGGAACTTAATATGAAAATGAACCTGCAAAAGGACATGTTTGATCGCAAATTGCGATACAAGATGTACAAAGATGGTAAAAAGTGGGTGTTTGCCAGCATGGCGACTTTGTCTTTGATTGGGGCTTTTTTGGGCGGTGGTAGCGCCCATGCCGATGACAAAGATACTGATCAGTCACAAACGACTGATTCGGCAGAACAAGCCAACGCACCTAACTCGGACAGCACGGTTGTCTTGTCAACAGCAACTGAGGTGTCAACAGTTAGTGATCAACTATCAAATTCTGCACAAGTTGATGCTAGTGATGTAGCAGCAACTGTTTTAAGTGCGTCTGTTAGTGCGGTTGCTTCATCAGCTTCAAGCGCTTCTTCAGTCAGCGCTAGTTTGCAATCAAGTACAGTCGTTAAGTCGACGTCTGCGTCAATTTCTTCATCAGCATCAAGTGTTACAACCTCAGCTAGTGTGATGGTTTCAAGTAACGCTTCTTCAAGTGCATCAACAAGTGTGAAAAAGAATGTCGCCTCTTCTAGCGCTAAGCAACCTGCCAAAGTCACGACGAGTAGTGCCTCTGCTACTAGTAAGAAGTCAACGGCAGCAGCTGTTTCGTCATCAGCAAGTCACACAACGTCAGGCGTTTCTTATTCAGTTGATTCAGCCAAGTCAGCTGCAACAGCCGTGACGTCAATTGTGGCTGCAATGCATAGCGTCGCTGCCGCAGACTCAGCAGCGATTGCGGCTTCAAAAACTGATAAAGTCGTTCGTAACACAGCGATGGAAGCATTGGTCGATCACATTGTCGAAGAAGCGAATGGGGTCGCACAATCTTTGACATCAGCGCAATACCAAGCCACGCACATGCAAGTTAAAAATGCCGATGTCTTGATGATGACGGTGTATAACGTTGTGAACAACATGACTTTTGAACTGCAACAAGCCATTCAAATGGCTGCAGCCGACAAGCGTGGTGTGCAGGACGATGTTTTAGCGCGGGCACAATCCGCGTATGTCAATCTTGATGTTTCACGATTTAACGCCACGGCTAAGTTATCAGCGTATGGCGATTTGATTGTGAGTGCACCAACAAATCAATTTGCTAAAGTGGTCGCTGCCCTTCACCAAACGGGGTTATACGACGACTTCCGTTTTGTTGTGGACCCAATTATGACCAGTGCGGTTAACACCGTTACTGACGCGGAAGTTGACGCAGGTAAGGTTCGTGATGCCCTCATTTTGGCGCACAACGATGACCAAATTTACAACGCTTTCGTGACTGGTGGAACCGTTTCGAAGACGACGACTTCAACGATTAAAGAAGGAACTGGGTTGACCAGCTGGACGGCGAGCGCTGACTCTGATCCAACTGATACGCCTAAAAACACAGCGGCGGTACCAAGCGGCGATGCGAGTTCTTTGACGTCAACAACGACGGTCGATGGCGACACGCAATACTACAACTTGACTGGTGTGACGAGTGCCGATGGTACGAAGCAAGCAGCCGTTAAGCCGGTTGCCGGAAACGTGACGTATAAGTACCAATTGGATTTGTCAGGAAACTTTACCATTACTGGTAAGTTCTTTATGTCAAATCACTCAGACTCACGTGTGGCTAAATTACCAACTGTGGATGGCAAGCAAAATGCCTTCCAAGGTGGATCAACTTATCCATCGGGAGACTTTTTGGGACTCTTCTTGTCACCAACCGACCCGGGTACGATTGGTGGGACGAACGGTGACTTGGGAATCGGTGGTTTACCGGATGCCATCGCCTTTGGTATCGATTTTTTCTATAACTCAAACAAGGGTGACCAAACCTTCGGAACGAACACAAACGAAACGTACCAAAAGAACGGTTACCCAGTTGCTGGTTTCCGTACAACTGACGCCGATGGTAATTTGACAAACGGAACGGGTGGGGTACAGTACACGCAAAACACGAGTAAGGGAACTAGTTACTCATCAACGACGCAAAATTCTGTACCCGCTGGTATTCTAACGACTGGAATGCCTTATTTCTTGAGCTATGATGCGACTACGCATGTTTTGACGGCATCGATGCCAAAGCCAGGTTCAACCAATGTGAATGATAAGAGCCAATATCTGACTTGGACTTATACATTGCTACAAGAATTGTTGAAAAAGGGCGTTTTGTCACTTGGTTTGTTGGGTGTTACAGGTGGTAACGGAGCCGTGATGGAAGCGTCGATTGATGTTACGCAACGGAACCCGCTTACTGGTAAAGATATGCACTTCTCAGGAACCTTGGTGCCAAACTCAGTGACGGTTAAGTACCAAGACGCGTCAGGGAAGACGCTGTTGCCTGATACGAGTATGAAGGCAAACGTTGGTGACAAGATTGGTATTGCTTACGTCTCACCAAACTACCAAATTGATGATTATGCCTACCAGGCACCGTCAAGCAGTGCAATTGACAGCACGAAGTACAAGTTGATTTCAGCGAACGACGTGACGGTTTCAGGGTCGAAGGCTAATGTCATGACGTTGGTCTATGCGACACGTCAGACTGCGACGGTGCATTACATGGTGAATGGTGTTGCTGACGCCTTGCCAACACAGAAGATTTCGGGTTGGGCCACGGAAGCTTATTCAACTGCCGATGGGTACAGTGACTTGATTTGGGCAAAGCCGGGTTACTCAATTAACGCTGGTTATTTGAATGGTGCATTTGATTCAGACGATACAACTGACCAACCTATCTGGATTTATATCACGTCGAATGCACAAACCGTTAAGACGACCGTAACGGGATTGCCAGCGACATATGCGACGCAAATTGCGTCAGAGACGAAGACAATTGCGACGGCAACTGATAGTACGTACGATTTGCCAGCTGCAATCGAAGTACCTGGTTATAAGTTGGTAGTCACAGATGCAGCGGGTAATGAAGTCAAGAATTATACGGCTATTAAGACGCCGGCTGGTAATGCGGGTGACATGATTAATTACACGTATGCCTACACAGCATTGCCAGATAGTATCAAGGTTTATTACACATACACGGATCCGAATACCGGGTTGGTAAAACCAATTGATACGAAGTTAATTGGTTTGCGTCAAATTAACGGTCACGATATTAACTACGATGCTAATGGTGCACCGTACATTTTGATGACGGGCGTTACTGACGATAAGGTTGATTTAACGAAACTTGAAAACGTTACAGGTGGCTTTTCTTGGGATGGTAAGGCGCCAGTAGTGAACGGTAAGGCTGCGACATCAACCACGGCTGTGATGAATGCAGACGTCGATGATGTGGTGACGATTAACTTTACCCAACAACCAGTTATCGCCACAATCTACTACTTCGCTTTGCGCGATGGTAAGTACACGCAATTTGCCCCATTGGGAAGTGGCACGGCGAATACCTTTATTTATAAGGGATATGCCAACACAAAGATGCCAACCGATCCAGCGACATCGGCACAGTTATACCCAGAAGTATCCGGGTATGATTTTGTGTGGGTGACTGCAGGAAACGTCACGTCCGATAACCCAATGAACGTTGCGACGGATACGCCTTTGGATGATGCTGGTACAGACTATACGTTGGAAGCAAATACGGTTTCAACAAAAATTCTGTCAGCAGACTCACGCAAGAACAACGTCTTTGTTATTTACGTTGCCCAGGCCCAAAAAGCAGTCATTAAGTACGTTGACCAAACGGGTGCACCAGTGGCTGTGCCAGCTGGTACCCCAACATCTTTGACAGGTGTTACGGGCGAAGCGTACGACACAACGAAATTAACGCCAGATGTGCCAGGTTATAGCAAGCCAGTTATCACTGATACGGCTCAGGTCGCTGGTAAGGTTGATAGTGGTAAGACTGACGAAGCTGGTCAAACAATCTGGACGCCACAAGCAGTAACGGTTGCCAACAGTGGCGTATTTGGTTCAAACAACAGTACGGTGATTACGGTGACTTACCAAGCCGCACCACAAGTAGCGAATGTACGCTACGTTGACCAGAATGGTAACCCAGTTGTGGGGATGTCGGCAGATTTGCCAACCACGTTGACTGGTACGTCAAATTCACCATTGGCAAACTTGGTAACGGCGGCAATGAAGACGGCGCCAGCCGGCTATACGTATGACAGCACAGATGCTGCCACAACGTTTGATGCGGATACGACATTGGATCAGACGGTTACGGTGCACTTCATTGCGGCGAACCAATCAGCAACAGTGCGTTATGTTTTGGCAACGGTTGATGCGGACGGCAAGGTGACTTACACGAAGACCGCTGTCCCAGGGACAACACCAGTTAGCTTGTCGGGAACAACAGGGGCGGACTATGCCTCAAATGGTTTGTATACGAGCGCAGTCACGAACAAGGCAATTCCAGGTTATACCCGTTTGGGAATTGACTTGGGCACTGGTAAGTTTGTTGATGGTACGAACACAATTACGGTTGGCTACGTTGCTGATGAAGCCACTTTGCAAGTGATTTACTACCTTTTGGATACGGATAACAAGGATAATTCATATCAAATGTCAACGCGTAATGGTGCGTTGATGACGCCCGATGTGCCAGCATTAACTGCTGATAAGTTGGCTAATTTGCACACGGACGATGTGATTACGTTGACGGATCCAATGTTTAAGGGATATGTGTTGCAAAAGGCTGATACAGATTTGTCAGGTCTAGCAGGTGGTGCGAACGGACAGTACACGGTGAAGGCCGGTACGAATTCGATTTCATACTACTTCTTAGCAACCACGCAAAAAGCCACGGTTAATTTTGTGGATGAAGATGGCAAGCAGATTCCAGGCCAAGCCTCACGTCAAGTGACGGGACCATCTAACTCACCAATTCAGGTTGAAAATGAGATTCCTGGTTGGACGAAGATTGATACCGATGCGAACTACTTTGATGATGACGATACGGTTGATCAGGTGATTAACATTCGTTATGCCCAAGACGCACAAGAGCAAGCAATTTTGGTGACGTACCCAAAGGCAGTGGGCAAGGCTGATATTACAAAGCCGGTTGTCACGCAAACTGGTAAGACGGGTGAAACTTTCCCGGTCTTTAAGTTGACGGGCTATGAGATTCCGGGGTACACCATGCTGGTTGATGGTAAGGCAGCCACTGAAATTGCAGCGGAAACAGCCGACGCCACGAACAACCCAGTTGGTGGGACGCCAATTGCACCGTTGAGTAGCCCAGATGGTAAGACATATGCATCTGACGTCGATGGTGATCAACAAGTTCACATCATCACGTATAAGGCAAACCCAGCGACTTTGACGACGCATTACTACCTTGAAGGTGAAGCTGGTCAAAAGACTGGTACTGCGGCAGTACCAGGTCTTAAGACGGTCGTGAACACGAATTTGACGACTGACGCTGCGGTGACGATTACGGATCCAACGGCGCCAGCGGGTTATACGTTAGTAACGGCTGATTCAGATTTGGCAGGCGTTAACAAGTTAGCGGATGGGTCATACACGGCTTTGATGGGTGACAACACGATTACGTACTGGTTTACAGCCGATGCGCAGTCAGCTAAGGTAACGTATAAGACTGATAACGGGACAACCGTTAAAGCGGCTTCTCGTGCGGATGGTACGGCAATCACTGAAGTCGACGGGGTGACTGACGAAAGTTACAAGACGATTGATGATTACAAGACTGTTGTGAGTTATGTGCCTAAGGGATATACGCTACAAAGCGTTGTTGTTAATGGTCAAACGTATACTTCTTCAGCAGCAGCCTTAGCAGCACTGGATAAGTTGAGTGCGGTTAGTGCAGATAATGCGATTGTGATGAATTATAAGGCTAATTTGCAGAAGGTTGTGGTGAACTTTGTGGTTAACCAATATGACATCACTAATCCTGCAAAACTGGTGAGTCAGTATGCCATGCCAGATTCTGACCAAATGTCGATTACATTAACGGGTACGACTGGTCAGACGATTGACTATACACAGATTGCAAAGTACCTCAAAACAGACACACTACCAGCCGCAATGTCTAAGTATGCCTATGATGCCCAAAATGGTGTGGCACCAGATAAACAGCAATTGACGTACGACGACGATACTGAAACAAATCAGACCGTTACATTAGCGTATACTGGTAAGTCGATTAATTATAGTTTCGTTCTTCTGTCAACTGATGATACGAATGCATTTGATGCGAATGGAAAGTTTGTGGGTATTCAGAATGGATACACTTATAATGGCGAAACGTTTGCGAAGGGGATGGGATACGCGTCTTCGACGGTGAAGACGGCATCTGACTTTACGCAAGGGACTAATAACGTTGTTTTCGTTCAAACATTAGCGGGTGGTATCAACCCATGGAACACGAAGATGATGGTTAGTGGAACTGTCGCAACGATTTTTACGCAAACAACGGCAGATGGTCGTTCGGTAAAGGTTGCTCAAATCTCAAATCCGGTCGTTACGATTCCATTGGGCGACGGAAAGTCAGTTACTCAAAATTATGGAACAGGTGTTATTAAAAATGCTGATGGTTCAATCAAACAAATTTTGACGACTCCCGATTCGTCATCTATGACATATTTCTACGTCACACTGACAAATGATTCTAAAGATTTAGATACTGGTAAAACAGTAACGAAGGGCATGACTTGGAGTTTGCCTGAACCAATGACGGGTTGGGAGTTATACTCTAACGGTTATATGTCTGGTGCACGTGATCAAACAGACGTTTCATATCCAGCGACAGGAGCATACGCTAGTGATGGTAGTCCTTGGGTTTATGCCTATTCGACGATGCCAACGATGGTTTCTGCGACAGATGATAATACTGTGGCAAAAAATACGGCAACTGCAAAAACAAGTACACAACCAGTTTATGCAGTCTACTACTATCTAAAAGATGGTGTTCAGACAGTTAATGTTAATTTCCTTAATCAGAATGGGGAGGCTATCCGAACTGCTACGGCGGTTAAAGGATATTCAAACACAACGATTGATTACCAGCCAATTGCGTCGCTGGCAAATATCAAGGGATATCAATTGATTTCTGATGGACGTGAAACAACAACGACATATGACACGGTTGGTGTAACGGCTCAAACGGATAATTACAACCGAGTGAAAATTGATGCTACGACAGGAAAAGCATTAGTTAATGATGATACAAAGCCTCAAACAGTTAACTTGGTCTACAAGGCAAATATGCAATCAGCATCAGTTGCGTTTGTTGGACCAGATGGCAAGGCATTGAAGAACAATGTTAATTTGCCAGATGGTGTGACGGCTGGCGCTGTAGACTTTTCAGCGATTACGGCAGCCTTGAAGGCAATACCTGGCTATCACATTGTGACTGACTTACCAGCAACTGCCACATTCGATGATTCTGATAACGTGAATGGTGCTGATGCAGAGCCGCAAGTGTTTACAATTGTCTATGCTAAGGATGCCCAAACGGTTCATGTGAACTACATGGTGCAAAACACAGATGGGTCATTGACAAAGATGCCGGGCAAGGATGTCATTGCAATCAATGGATTGACGGGTGATACAGTTGATTACAAATCTGTCGACAAGGTGGTCAAGGGTTATACCCTCGTAACCGACGAAACGACGAACACAACGGCGTTTGATAAGACGAACAACGGCACGGCAACAGTCGATGGGACACCACAAGAGGTTAACTTGGTGTACACGGCTAATGCGGCCAAAGTTAAAATTGTTTATCGTGTACAGCAAATGACGTCAACCGACGGTAAGACGGTTAATTCAGTTTTGGATAAAGATGGTAATCCAATTTACATGACGGTAAATCCCCAAGGTGATAGCGCGGTTGCTACCGGGGTGTATGGCAATGATTATGTGGTAAATGTTTCTAATAAGGGAATGTTGGAGCAAGGTTATTACTTCTACTCTGCTGATTTCGGTGAAGGAAATACACCTGATACTGAAACAGATGAGCTTGGCTCTGTAACAACTTACCCAGATGGTACAGGTCCAAAGGGTAAGACTGACGACCAAGGTGTCGTGGCCAAACGTTACACTTTCTCAGATGACGATGACCCTGACAATGGTCGTACTTTGTACGTGACGTACCGTCCAGAAATGTACCAGTTTGACATCGTTTACCTGGTTCAGGACCCTGATAAGCCAAATGAGCCACCTACCGGAATTTTGACACACGAAGTCGGATTTGCCGGCGGGTTCTACTCATTTAAGGTGCCTACGTTGCCAATTCCAGCCTATACAACGGCCGGAGCTGACCAAGGAAATTTGAATGGTCCATATGGACCAAAGGTAAATGGATTTGGTTTGATTGAAAACGACGCTAATAATAGCTATGATCCTGATCCACAATTTAACGAGTTGCTTGGTGGAAGCAATGGTACCCAACAGGCGCCTCACTTGGTCGTGCGTTATACGCCAAATCGTATGACAGTGACTGCAAACTATGTTTTGGTAAATGACAAGGGCCAAGTTGTTCAGTCAAAGACGTCAAACGGAATGGTTGATACGTATCTATCGACGAATATGGTGACAACTGGTGACATGGGCGCCGAAGTTGTTGGTGACTGGCGTTCAGTTGGTCTTGATGGAACTATCAGCGCTACGTCACAGGCTTCAGCTGTTAAAAACTTCGATGGGTATAAGCTGGTCGATAAAGAAGGTGTTTGGTCTTCAACGCCTTTGACATTTGATTTTGATGCGGATGGTGATGGTAAAGACGACCCTGTTCCACAAACTTCAGATGAATATATTGATTATGTGACGAATGTTTATAACAAATTTATGACGGCTCAAAATAAAGAGGCAGAAGCATACAATACGGAACACGCTTCTGAAATTGCTGCTGGAACGTTAACGAAGCAGACGATTTTGAACCCGATTGAATTGACTGATATTCAGAAGACGTGGGTTAACTTGAGTGTTGATACCAATAACGTCGATCATAAATATCAAGCGGCTAATAACTTTGTCACGTACCAATACAAGGTTGACCCAACTATCACATACACTTACAAGGATTCAGCCGGTAAGGTGATTAATAAGGGTGAACCAGTAGTGGATGCCGATGGCAACTCATACTACAGTGACCGTACGCCAGCGGTTATTCACGTAACGGCTGATATGCCAGCTGATGGTGGCGGTGCCTATACTGTGACGGATACCGCAGCTGATATTGCAGGATTCTCACGTTCAGACGCGGGTGCATTGACGTTTAACGGAAATGCCTACGTGGCCAGTGGGGTGCTACCAAGCACGAACTATGATGTGGTCTTCACGGCAGTGCCACAAAAGATTACGACGAGTTACGTATCTGATACGAAGAATGCCGCTGCAGCAACTGATAAGATGCCTGCAACGACGACGACGGTTCGTGATACGAATGCGACGTACACGGTTGATACAACTGGTGGGGCTACCATCCCCGCTGGTTACTACGTCAGCCAAATCACGTATAACAAGGCTGTTGTTGCGACGGCCGACTCAGCCACGAGTGGGTTGCACCAGGGGGATGCAGCCTTTACATCAGTTGATGAAGTGGTGAAGGCTGTCTCAGAGCTTGGCACGACTGCGAACCAAATCGAATACACATTGACGGCAGCGCCAGAGCCTTTGCAGGTAACGTACAGTTACACCACAGCAAAGGTGGCAAACTGGACGACCCCAAAGACAACGATTGCGGCCAATGTTAACGACACGGTTGCGACTGACGACGCCTACAATGTAGCGGTACCAACAGTTGCTGGTTACACTGCCCAAATTGTTGCGAAGGCTGCTGACGGAACTGTTTTGAACACGTACACAGCAACCCAATTTAAGGCGATTGCAGCCGCCGGTTTGGCCATGACGGCTGATGGTGCATACTACGACGTGATTTACACGCCAGCAGTGCAAAATATCAAGACGTCATACACCTTGCCTAAGAATGCCAAGGTGCAAATGACCCAAATGACAGCCGATACTGTGCAAGCTGCCACGGATTCAACGTATGATGTGACGGCTGATGGCCCATTGAAGGCGTTGATTCCACGTGGATACCAAGTGGCAACAATCACAATCAATGGTCAGGAACTATCAGTTGATGATGCTGATGCCCAAAACTTGCAAGTCATCGCTGGTGATAACACAGTGGTCTACAACTTGAAGGCATCCATCCAACCATTGACGGTTAACTACGGTTTCGCTAATAAGACGCCAAATGCGAAGGCAGTTGCGTTATTGCCAGGTAAGTCAACAGGTACGAACGCGACGCAAGATATCGATAAGGTATCTTACGCAACGGGTGACAACTACACAGTGGTTGTCCCTAAGATTGCGGGTTATGTTGCCACGGTGACAACGGGCGATAAGGATAATCAATCAACGATTGACCCCACGGCACCTATTCAAATGGTGGCTGGCGGGGCAACCTACAACGTGGTTTACACGCCTGAAGCACAGACGCAAACGACGTTGTACCAAGGTCCAGAAGTTGCCCTTGATCGCATGAGCAAGACAACATTCGTCAACCAAACGGCGACGGATGCTAGCTTCACGGTCAGTGCGAATGGTCCGGCAACGGATATTCCAGCGGGATATAAGGTTGAAAAGGTTACCTTGAACGACAAGGATGTCCAGGCCGGTGACTTTGTGACATCAGTTGGTGGCGACACAATCGTTTATACGTTGGTTGCAACTGATAATCCTTTGAACGTGAACTACCAATATGACACGATTAAAGGCTGGACGGCACCAATGACGGGATTGCCAACTAACATTGCAGACGAGGCCGTTTTGACAGATGCCAAGTATGCCGTTGCAGTGCCAGACGTTGCAGGTTATACCGCATCAGTGGTTGATGCAAATGGTAATACCTACACGCTGGCGCAATTGGCTAATTTGCCAGGTATGCCTGCTGGTGGTGAAAGTTACACGGTCACGTACACGCCAAATGCACAACGTGTCAACGTGGTATTCAAATTGAATACGACGGACGGTGTGGAAATGAATGGTCGTGTGGCAGAGCGTATCGATGGTATTTCTAATGGTACAGTTAGCTACGATAAGATTACTGACTTGGACGTGCCAGGTTATGCCTACCAATGGCAAAACACCGTCGCAACGTTTGACAGTGATGATAATCAAGATCAAACGGTCTACATTATCTACACAGCCAAGTCTGATCAAAAGGCTAAGTTGGTCTTTGTGAATGATCCAAAGCAACAAGCTGATATCGATACGACAAACGGTACAACGAACACACAAATTACGTTTGTAAACCCAACAACCAAGCAAACGTTGACTGATCAAGATTTGGTGCGCACTGGTTATACGTATGTTTTGGCCGGTACCAGCAACGCCTATGCGTCACTGGTTAACTTGCCAAAGTACACGGATGCTGATGATGACACACAAACTTATGACGTGACATACACGGCTAAGAAGCAACAAATCGGCATTGTGCAAAGCGGTTTGCCAACGGGCTTAATGACGGCGAATAACTTAGCTAAGATTGCCGGTTATACGAATGGTCACTATGGTCAAGAGTTGGATGGTACGTCAAACAACACACTGCCAACGGCTGCGCAATTGCACGTACCTGGATATGCGTTCCAAGCTTATCTGGTACATGCCGATGGCACGAAGACGGCGGTCGATTTGACGGCACTTGGTGATCAAGTCTTTAACTTGTTGCCAGGTACGATTGACGATAACGGTTTGGCTGTGACGCAGGTTGAAGTGGATTACACGCCAACGCTGCAACAAGCCATTGTGCAGGATGCCACACATAACTTTGAGACGGCGACTGGTCAAACGGGAGCGAAGATTGTGTTGCAGATGACGGATGCTGCTTTGGCAAAGGCCGGTTACACCTACACGGTTAATGGCTTTAGTTCATTGACGGATGCGGTGGCAGCAATGGCAACGTATGACAACACGGATAATGCTGCGGACGCGACCGTCGATGGTACGCCACAGCTATTTAATGTTGTTTACACAGCTAACAACCAATCAATTCCGGTTAGGGTAGTTGGTTTGCCAGCTGCCAAGGTGCCTAATTTGGCCAACTTGACGGGTGTTACGGACAGTACGTATAACAACGTGCCAACGGATGCCCAACTTAAGGTGCCAGGTTATGCCTATGTCATTACGGATTCGAACGACAAGGCCGTAACGCTTGATCAATTGAAGACGGCCACGTTCCAAATGAACGGTGAACAGTTGGCGGTGACAGACTATACGGTGACGTATACCGCTGAACCAACATCTGCTAAGGTCATTTACCAATACGATTCAAGTGCTACCTTGGCGAATGCACCAACGTTGCCAGAAACAACAGTTATTTCAGGTGTGACTGACGGTGCGTACCCAGCGACGACTATCCAAACGTTGCCAGGTTATACGACGGTGGTAGTTGCCCAAAGCGCTCAGGTAACTGGTCAATATGATGCTGCGACGAACCAAATTAACGGGACGTTCACGGCAGATGATATGTCAGGTGATAATTCAGTTTACGTCGTGACGTATGTGCCGACGGATCACGACATCAAGGTGCATTATGAAGTTGATGAACCAACCGATGCGACTGAACCATCAGGAACGTTTACGTTGCCAGCTGATACGAAGATTTCAATCAAGACCGATAAGGGTTACCAGATTACATCTGTCGCAACCCCTGGTTATGCGATTGAGAAGATCGATGGCAAGCTGATCGACTGGGACAAGTTGGCTAAGGTCACTGAGACGGCAGAAGATGGCACGATTATCACGTATTACAAGCTGGATGATCACACGTTGATTAGTTCAGACAAGTTGAATGTGACATTTACTAATACAGCTGCGGTTGACGCGACTGGTGAATTGCAAACATCACATTACGACATTACGTTGTTGCCAACGAAGCAAGACTTTGATGTGACGTACGAATGGGCTGATGCAGCCACTCAGGATGCAGCGAATGCGACGGCTAAGGCTAAGATCGACGCGCAAGTTGCAGCACCAGTTGCTAAGACTGGCATTTACACGGACCACAAGTACGGCTTTAGCTATGTTGTGGTACCAGGCTACACGGCGACTGTATCTGGTGTTGCGCACGTGGATGATAAGACGGACAGTGATTTAGCCGGTGCCTTCGACGATGATGGTAAGGGTAACGTCACAGCCAACATGCACGCGGTTAACACGAGTTACAAGGTTGTTTACTCAGCGAATAAGCAACACATAGATGTGGTTTACCATGTCGCTGATACTGGTATGACAGATGTGTTGGCAGTCACAGGTTTGCCAACGGATGACTCAGGCATTGTAACTGGTTCACTCGAAGGTCAGACCGACATGGCGTACACGGATGAAACGTCAGGCGATTTTAACTACAAGCTCGTGAAGGCCGTGCCAGGTTATACGTATACCATCACAGATGCAGCCGGCCATGTGGTTAAGGATGCAACGGGTAAGTTGTTGTTCATGCGTGAAGCGGACTTTGATTTGAGCACATTGCCAGGTACGTTTGCAGTTGATGCAACGACTGGTGCGTTGATTCAAAATCAATACACAATTACGTATCAAGCAGATAAGCAACAACAAATTACCTTTGAAAACCCAACTGATCCAGCAACTGGTAAAGCACCAGTGACGGATCCAATTACGCAAACGGCTGATTCAAATCAAACGTTTGCCGAAGTTGATTTGGGTAAGGATTACAACATTCCGGGTTATACGATGCACATCGACGGTGAGGCTGGCACAGTGTTGGCGTCACAAAAGGCGGACAACACGGATGTCGCTTACACGTTTGATAATGATGCAACGGATGAGGCACTTGCACAATCTGTGGCTGCAACTGATGGCACTGTGCAAAAGCACGTTGTGACTTATGTTGCGAACACCGATCAAAAGGCAAGTTTGACGATTGTGAATAAGCCGGTTTCTGCTGGTGATTTGCCAATCGTTGCACCGATTACAGATGGCACGACCGATGCCAAGGTTGATTTTGGTATTACGCAAAGTCAACTTTATGTACCAGGTTATACATTTGTCGTGACTTTGGTTGGGGATGCCACGAAGACGCCGATTAATATTGATGATTTGCGCTTTACGCGTGATGAAACAGATGACCAAGCATACGAAGTGACGTACACGCCAATTTCACAAACGGTGAACGTTAACTACAAGACAGATGGTTTGACGACGGACCAACAAGCCAATGTGCCTGGTTCGGCTGCTGACTTTACGTTGACTGGTAATACGGATACGAACTATGCATCAGCTACAATGAGTGGTGCATCAAATGCTGTGATTTCAGGTCGACCTGGTTACACATTCACGGTCAGCGAAGTGCACGGTCAAGGATCAGATGCAACATCATCAGCTATTTCGGCAGCAACTAACTTGGGTAGTCAGGCGACATTCGATTTGGCTGACGTAGCAAACGGTTATACTTTCGCAGTAAGCGGCACTGGTAATGAATCAGGACTTGCCGTTGCTGGGTCAGAACAATTAAAGACGCCTGAAATCGATGTTGCTTACACGGCGTTGCCACAACACATGCAGGTGACGTACGCAGTTACCGGTACACCAACGACGGCCCAACAAGCCCGCGTAGATGCGGGGGCGAAGGATAATCCAACGACGGTCACGGCAACAACTGATGCATTATTGTCAGTTGCGACAGCTGCCACAACAATGATTATTCATTCAGTTGATGGCTACACATTCATGATTTACAAGAAGAAGGCTGACGGTTCTCGTGGCGATTTGGTGACAACCGACCCACAGACAACGGACTTCGACTTGACAAAGAATGCGTTGACGAAGGATCAATTATTTGCAGTTGATGCTGACGGTAACTTGGTCATGCCAGGTTATGATGTCGTTTATACGGCGGACAAGCAGACGGTTCATGTCAACTTTGAAGACGCAACGACGAAGATGGCAGTTGCTGACCAAGATACGGTGACAATTTCTGGATTGTCAGACGGTACGATTGACTTTACTTCTGCCCAAACGGTCGTTGATGCCCTTATTGCTAAGGGATACCAAGTTGTGACTGGATTGCCAACGGATGCAACTTTGTACGACAACGACGATGCAAATGACCAAACATTTACGGTGACAGTTCGTCATGGTGTGTCAGATGAACACGAAACACTTGCAGCAACATCAACAGTGGCGTATGAGGGTGCCAACCCAGCGCCAGAAGCGAACGTTGTTTCTGTGACTGTGACGCACACATACCAAACGGATGACGTGACTGGCAATCGTATCCAAGCTGGCGATAAGGCTAATTATGGTACGTACTATAAGGCAGATACGTATGTAATTGCTGAAGCTGATGCTTCTAAGGCAACGGTTGATGGCACGACGGGAGATATCACGTTCAAAACGGTAGATACCCCAGCTGTGGCCGGATACACGCCAGATGCGGAAACGAAGCAAAATGTCAGCGCTGCGATTGTCGATGCAGAGACTGGTGCAGTAAGTTATGCACCAGTTGCGTCAACGGTGACGTATACCGCAGATGTGCAAAAGGTTGTTGTGACATTTAAGGATTTGACGACTGGTAAAGCAGTTTCAGGTCAAGAACCGGTGATGATTACCGGTGTGACTGATGGCACGATTGACTTTACGACAGCGCAAGATGTTGTGAAGGCTTTGGAAGAAGCTGGTTATTATGTTGTGACTGGATTGCCAAAGACTGATGTGCCATATGACAACGATGATGCAAAGAATCAAACTTATGAAGTAACACTGCGTCACAGTGTTACCCCACAAAGTGAAGATTTGACGGCAACGTCAACGGTGACATACGAAGGTGCCAACCCAGAACCTAAGTCAAATAAGGCAACTGTAACGATTACGCACACGTATCAAACAGACAATGTCACAAAGCAACGCATTCAAGCAATTGCGAAGGATTCGTACGGGGCTGATTATGTGGCAGATACGTATACGGTAGCGGATGTGGACAAGGCGACCGTCACTGTTGACAAGACGACGGGTGCATTGACGTACACTGCAGTTGAGACGCCAGCCGTCGCTGGTTACACACCGGATAAGACGTCAGTATCAAACACGGCGGAAGCAGTATTGAATACTGAGACTGGCGAGTACAGCTATGGACCAGCCAAGTCAACGGTAACGTACACAGCAGACGCTCAGAAGGTAGTCGTGAAGTTTAGCGATTTGACGACTGGACAACCGGTCGCCAAGCAAACAGATGTGACAATCGAAGGTGTAACTGATGGTAAGGTTGACTTTACGACCGCGCAAGCGACTGTTGATGCGTTGGTTAAGGCCGGCTACTACGTAGTCGCTGGACTACCAACTGATCCGGTGTTATTTGACAATAAGGATAAGGAAGACCAGTCATTTACGGTAACGTTGCGTCACCAAGTTACAAACGAGACTGAGCCATTGACGGCGACGTCAACGGTGACGTATGAAGGGGCTAACCCAGCGCCCGCAACGAACGTGGTTACGGTAACAGTGAACCACACGTATCAGATGGATAAGGTGACTGGCGCACGTATTCAAGCAACAGCGAAGGATGCGTACGTTACGGATTACCAGCCAGATACGTACACGGTTGCGGTAGCTGATGCGGCAAAGGTAACGGTGGATGAAACGACGGGTGCTTTGACGTACACGACGATTGAAACACCAGTTGTAGCTGGTTACACACCAGACAAGACGTCAGTATCAAATACAGCCAATGCGGTATTGAATGCTGAGACTGGTGAGTATAGTTACGAACCAGCCGAGACAACGGTAACGTATACCGCAGACGCCCAGAAGGTTGTCGTGAAGTTTAACGATTTGACGACAGGACAACCGGTCGCCAAGCAAACAGATGTGACAATCGAAGGTGTAACGGATGGCACGATTGACTTTAAGACGGCGCAAGACGTCGTTGATAAGTTGGTTAAGGCCGGCTACTACGTAGTCGCTGGACTACCAACTGACCCAGTGTTGTTTGACAACAAGGATAAGGAAGATCAGTCATTTACGGTAACGTTGCGTCACCAAGTTACAAACGAGACTGAGCCGTTGACGGCAACGTCAACAGTGACGTACGAAGGGGCTAACCCAGCGCCCGCAACGAACGTGGTTACGGTAACAGTGAACCACACGTATCAGATGGATAAGGTAACTAACACGCGAATTCAAGCAACAGCGAAGGATGCGTACGTTACGGATTACCAGCCAGATACGTACACGGTTGCGGCAGCTGATGCGGCAAAGGCAACGGTGGATGAAACGACGGGTGCGTTGACGTACACGACGATTAAGACACCAGCTGTAGCTGGTTACACACCAGATAAGACGACAGTATCGAATACAGCGGAAGCAGTATTGAATACTGAGACTGGTGAGTACAGCTACGCACCCGCTAAGTCAACGGTGACGTATACCGCAGATGCACAGAAGGTTGTCGTGAAGTTTAGTGATTTGACGACTGGACAACCGGTCGCCAAGCAAACGGATGTGACAATCGATGGTGTGACTGATGGCACGATTGACTTTAAGACGGCGCAAGACGTCGTTGATAAGTTGGTTAAGGCCGGCTACTACGTAGTCGCTGGACTACCAACTGATCCAGTGTTGTTTGACAATAAGGATAAGGAAGATCAGTCATTTACGGTAACGTTGCGTCACCAAGTTACAAACGAGACTGAGCCGTTGACGTCAACGTCAACAGTGACGTACGAAGGGGCTAACCCAGCGCCCGCAACGAACGTGGTTACGGTAACAGTGAACCACACGTATCAGATGGATAAGGTAACTAACACGCGAATTCAAGCAACGGCGAAGGATGCGTATGTTACGGATTACCAGCCAGATACGTACACGGTTGCGACATCTGATGCGGCAAAGGTAACGGTGAATGAAACGACGGGTGCATTGACGTACACGACGGTAAAGACGCCAACCGTCGCTGGTTACACACCGGATAAGACGTCAGTGTCAAATGAAGCGGAAGCAGTATTGAATACTGAGACGGGTGAGTACAGCTACGGACCAGTTTCAACGAAGGTTGTTTACACAATTGATGCTGTGCAAAAAGCATCATTGCATTTTGTAAATGATCCAAGTAATCGTGCTGACAAGGTGATTTCGGACGGTAAGGCATATGAAACGATTGACTTTGGTACGACGACGGCTGATTTGCATGTGCCAGGTTATAGTTATGTGATTACGGATGCGGACGGCAAGACATACGAGTCAATTGACGACTTTGTTTACACGGCCACGGAAACTGATTCACAGGACTACACGGTAACGTACACGGCATTGCCAGTCGAAGTTGCGGTGCACTACGACACAACTGAGTTAACAGCTGAGCAGAAGACAACAGTTAACGTAAAGGATGGCAAGATTACTGGTGTAACTGACGCCAAGTATGCAACGGCTAATGGGGCGACAACGGTACCAGCCGTGCCAGGTTATACGTTTACGGTAACTGACGCGACCGGAAATAAGGTTGTTTCAGATAGCAAGGACGCGTACGACTTGACGAACGCAACGGGTACGTTTGCGGTTGATGGCGATGGTCAGCCAATAAACAACGAATTTACGGTTGTTTACACGCCAGTTGATCAAACGGTTACGGTGAACTACAACACGACCGAGTTGAATGACACGCAGAAGTCACAAGTGAAGGCGCCAGCCACGGCAACAATCACAGGTAAGACTGATGCGTTGAACGAGACGGCCGAGGGTGACACGACAGTTAAGGCTGTGCCAGGTTACACGTTTACAGTAACGAATAAGGCTGGCGATGTCCTTGTTAAGGATGCTGAAAAGGACTTTGACTTGAAGAAGGTTCCGGGCCAATTTGCGGTTGATGAATCAGGCGAACTAAAGAACCCAAGTTACACGGTTGTTTACACGCCTGAATTGCAACAGCAAACAGTCAACGTGACGTTCCCTGTATCAGCGGGAAAGCCAAACGTAACTGGCGATGTCGTGAAGGAATCAGTAACTGGTGTCGACTTTACGGATACTGATCTAGCAGCGAAGTACAGTGTCGACGGTTATACGATGTATGTTGACGGTGTGAAAACGACCACGATTGCGTCGGAGCCAACCGACACAACGGCTAACGGCTTGAGTGAAACTGATGGGACACCACAGAACCACAAGGTGACGTATGTGGCTAACACGGATCAAAAGGCGACGTTGACGTTTAAGAACGATCCAAAGCACCGGACGACAATCGTTGAATCAGAAGGAACGTCAGACGAGACGATTAACTTCGGTACGACGACGGCTGATTTGACGGTGCCAGGTTACGATTATGTCATTGAGGATGCTGCCGGTAACAAGTACACGTCAATTGACGACTTTGTTTACACGGCGAAGGAAGCTGATTCACAAGACTACACTGTCACCTATACAGCTAAGCCAGTGGAAGTTGCCGTACATTATGACACTGAGAATTTGACTGCTGGTCAAAAGACGACAGTCAATGCAACTGATGGTGTCATCACGGGTAAGACGGATGCTGGTTATGCGACAGCCGATGGTGCGACAACTGTAAAGGCAGTGCCAGGCTACACATTCACCGTGACCGATGTGGCTAAAAATACAGTTGTTGCAAACAGTACTTCGGATTATGACTTGAAGGAAGCAACAGGGACGTTTGCTGTTAATGCGGCTGGTAAGCCAATTAACAGCGAGTTCACAGTCGTTTATACACCGGTTGCCCAATCAGTGGCTGTAGATTACGACACGGCTAACCTAACGCCAGAGCAACAGAAAACTGTTGCGGCGACGGATGGCAAGCTTGATGGCGTAACGGATGCGAAGTACAGTACAGCGACTGGCGATAAGATTGTCAAGGCAGTGCCAGGCTACACATTTACAATCACTGATGCATCAGACAAGCCAGTTGTGAGTGATGCAACGAAGCCGTTTGATTTGACGACGGTGGCCGGTGCGTTTGCCTTGAATACTGATGGTAAGTTGGTCAACGACCAATTTAAGGTTGTTTACACGCCAGTTGGACAAACGGTGGCTGTAAACTACAACACAACCGATCTGAATGACACACAGAAGTCACAAGTGAAGGCACCAACCACGGCAGCAATCACGGGTAAGACAGATGCGTTGAATGGGACGGCTGATGGTGCGACAACTGTTAAGTCCGTACCGGGCTACACGTTTACAGTGACGAATAATGCTGGTGACCTTGTAAAGGATTCTGAAAAGGACTTTGACTTAAAGAAGGTTCCTGGTCAATTTGCGGTTAACTCAGATGGTACGTTAAAGAACCCAAGTTACACGGTTGTTTACACGCCTGAATTGCAACAGCAGACAGTTAATGTGACATTCCCTGCATCAGCGGGTAAGCCAAACGTAACTGGCGAGGTCGTGAACAAGTCTGTGACTGGCGATAACTTTACGGTCACTGACCTATCAAGTTATAACGTTGATGGTTACACGATGTTAGTTGATGGTAAGCCAGCAACCAGCATTGCGGCAGAAGCGACTGACACAACGGCTAACGGTTTGAACAAGACTGATAGTGAGCCACAGCTTCACGAAGTCACATTCGAGGCGAAGGCGGATCAAAAGGCGACGTTGACGTTTAAGAACGATCCAAAGCACCGCGATATGATTTCTAAGGATAATGGTGTGTCAGATACAACGATTGACTTTGGGACGACGACGGCTAAGTTACACGTGCCAGGTTACAGTTATGTGATTACCGATGTGGACGGCAAGACATATGAGTCAATTGACGACTTTGTATACACGGCCAAGGAGGCTGATTCACAGGACTACACAGTTACGTACACGGCATTGCCAGTGGAAGTTGCTGTGCACTATGACACAAACAACTTAACTGACGGTCAAAAGGCGACCGTTAAGACAACTGATGGCAAGATTACTGGTGTAACGGACGCAAAGTATGCAACGGCGAATGGTGCGACAACGGTACCAGCTGTGTCAGGTTACACGTTTACGGTGACCAATGCGTCAGGCAAGTCAGTTGTCAGTGATGCGACGAAGCCGTTTGATTTGACAACAGTGACAGGTACGTTTGCAGTTAATGAAGCTGGTCAGCCAATTAATGATCACTTCACAGTCGTTTACACACCAGTTGCCCAAAAGGTAGCGGTGGATTACGACACGGCTAACCTAACCCCTGCACAACAGGCAACGGTTGATGTGCAGGATGGCCAACTTGATGGCGTAACGGATGCGACCTACGACACGGCAACCGGCGACAAGATTGTTAAAGCTGTGCCAGGGTACACATTTACCATTAAGGATGCGTCAGGTAAGTCAGTTGTCAGTGATGCGACGAAGTCATTTGATTTGACGACAGTAGACGGGGCCTTTGCATTGAATCCTACCGGCAAGCTGGTTAACGATCGCTTTACGGTGGTTTACACGCCAGTTAAGCAAACGGTAGCGGTGGATTACAACACGTCGAATTTGAACGAGACACAAACGTCACAAGTGAAGGCACCAACCACGGCGACAATCACGGGTAAGACGGATGCGTTGAATGCAACGGCTGCCGGCGATACAACGGTTAAGGCTGTGCCGGGCTACACATTTACGGTAACGGACGCGTTAGGCAAGCCGGTTGTTGAAAATTCAGAGAAGAACTTTGATTTGACTAAGGTGCCAGGTCAATTTGCGGTTAATGCAAATGGATCGTTAAAGAACCCAGGTTACAACGTGGTTTACACGCCTGAATTGCAACAACAAACGGTAAACGTGACGTTCCCTGCGTCAGCAAACCGCGACAACGAGACGGG
Source organism: Weissella cibaria KACC 11862 (assembly GCF_000193635.1). Taxonomy (GTDB): domain Bacteria; phylum Bacillota; class Bacilli; order Lactobacillales; family Lactobacillaceae; genus Weissella; species Weissella cibaria. The sequence continues at coordinate 33,912 of NZ_AEKT01000033.1, forward strand.
CACTGTTGTTAATAAGTCTGTGACGGGACAGGACTTCACGGTCACTGACCTATCAAGTTACAACGTCGATGGATACACGATGTTAGTTGATGGTACGCCAGCAACTAGCATTGCAGTAGAAGCGACTGACACAACTGCTAACGGTTTGAATAAGACTGATAGCAAGCCACAATTGCACACGGTGACGTTTGTCGCGAACACTGATCAGAAGGCACGTCTGACGTTTGTTAATGATCCTAAGCAGCGCGATCAAATTACCAAGAATGATGGTGAGTCAGATACGACGATTAACTTTGGGACGACGACGGCTGATTTGGCAGTACCAGGTTACAGCTACGTCATTACGGACGCGGCTGGTAACACGTACAAGTCAATTGATGACTTTGTTTACACAGCGAAGGAAGCTGATTTGCAAGATTACACCGTCACGTATACTGCTGAGCCAGTGACGGTTGCGGTTCACTTTGATACGACAATGTTGACGAAGGAACAACAAGCAACGGTTAATGCCACGGATGGTGAAATTAGTGGTAAGACGGATGCAGATTACACGACGGCGCAAGGCCAAACGACGGTGCCAGCTGTACCGGGCTATACGTTCACGGTGACGAATGCAGCTGGGAAGGTTGTGGCGCAAGATGCAACGTCAGACTTTGATTTGACGACAGTGTCAGGCGCATTTACGGTCAACCCAGATGGCACACCAAAGAATGACCACTTCACGGTTGTTTACACACCAGTTGAACAGGTTGTGACGGTTAACACCGACACGACAGGGTTGAATGCGACGCAAAAGGCACAAGTGAATGTACCAGCAACGGCGACAATCACGGGTAAGACGGATGCGTTAAATACAACTGCTACAGGTGCGACGACAGTGAAGGCAGTACCAGGTTACACGTTCACGGTGACGGATGCGGCGGGTCATAAGATGGTTGAACATTCAGAGGCAAACTTTGATTTGACGACTGTCCCTGGCCAATTCGCGGTTAACCCTGACGGTACGCTGCAGAACCCAAGTTACACAGTGGTTTACACGCCTGAAGTACAACAACAAACGGTTAACGTGACGTTCCCTACGTCAGCAAACCGAGCTAACAAGACTGGCACAGTGGTGAACACGACTGTTACTGGTCAAGATTTCACGGCGACTGACTTATCGAATTACAACGTTGACGGTTACACAATGTTGGTTGATGGTGTGAAGACAACGATGATTAATCCTGAGGCAACGGATACCACGGCCAATGGCACGTCAGCAACTGATGATGTACCACAAGTTCACAACGTGACATTTGTGGCTAACACGGATCAGAAGGCGACGCTAACATTTGTGAACGATCCTAAGCATCGTCAACCAGTTGTTGAGACGACAGGAACGTCAGATACAACAATCAGCTTTGGTATGAAGACTGCGGATTTGGCTGTGCCAGGCTATAGTCATGTGATTACTGACGCTGCTGGTAAAACATACACGTCGATTGACGAGTTTGTTTACACCGCAAAGGAAGCTGATTCACAGGACTATACAGTGACTTACACGCCAGCCGTGCAACAACAAACGGTGACGGTCACGTTCCCTAAGGCAGCTGGCCGACCAAATATTGTTGGTCAGGTGACCCAAACGTCAACAACAAGTGTTGATTTTGCAACGGTTGATTTGACGAAGTATGCGGTGCCTGGTTACACGATGTTAGTCGACGGCCGACCAGCGACAAGCATTGCACCGGAAGCAACGGATACCACACCAAATGGTTTGGCGACTGTTGATAATGCGCCTCAAGGACACCAAGTAACATTTGTCGCAAATGCTGCGAAGGCTCAAATTGTGGTAATTGATGACACGACTGGTGCGACTTTGCGTGTTGATGATGTGCAAGGCGTGACGGACGGTGAGGTTGTTTACAACAGTCCAGCAACCATTAAGCGTTACGAAGCGATGGGTTATGTGCTGGTATCAGACGGCTTTATTGCTGGTACCCATTATGATGCGATTGCTGATGCAACACGTGATTCACAAATCTTTGAGATTCACTTGCAGCACGATACAGTTGATAGCACGGGTAAGACGCGCACAATTGTCCGCCATACGACGATTAAAACGCCGGATGGTAAGGTTGTAACGGTTGAACAAGTTGTCACGGTGACACCGCACTTTAGCGTTGATCGGGTGACAGGTGAACGCGTGCCGGATGCTGCGGTAACAGACAAGACCAAGTATGCTCATGCTGAAATGCCTTGGCTTGAAACGCACGATCGGACGGCACGTACGGTTGTTAGTGAGATCAAGATTAATGGGCAAACGGGTGAGACGGACTTTGGTGATGTGCAGGTTGCCAATATGCCAGGTTACAAGTTAGTTCGGACGAACGAACCAAACGGTGATCAGGTGGTAACCTTTGTTGCGACGGCCACGGTCCCAGTAATACCACATGAGTCTGTGAAAGCACCAATGACGACTGAACAAACACCAACTGTCGTGACTGTTTTGCAGCCAACGCCAAGTGTACCGGTGGTAACATCGGCTGCACCGGCGCTGGTTAGTCAGGCACCTGCGAGTCAGGCGGTTATCACGTCGGCGAGCGCGGTGAATGTGACACCAACAACGTCAGCAGCACCACTAGAACCGATTACAGAACCAGATGTTGCGGTTATTCACGATACGGTTGTTGATGGTGATGAAGGCTTGTGGATTCACGAAATCCCAGACGATAAGGATGGCGATGTCAGTGATTTGCAAAACCTCCATGATACCAACGTTATGACGAACGACCCATACTTTGTGGCGCTATTGTTTGCAACATTAGTTGCCGCCGGTATGTTCGGCGTTCTCATGGCCTTCTATCGTCGACGCGAAGTGACTGAGCGTAAGCTAGCTGCACGCCGAGATGATGGTGACCAGAATTAAAAAATAACGAAGAAACCTCTTCGCTCCCAAGAGCCACTGACGCATTGCGTTAGTGGCTTAAGGGGGTGAAGGGGTTTTTCGTTTTAAGAAGAGGAATGGTTATGAAAAAAATTGGGTTAGCATTAGCATTCGTTGTGGCGCTGCTTGGCGTACAAAGTCAGGTGCACGCGGATGTCGCGGACTATGAAGTCCATGCATTAATTCCGGCAACGCAGATTAAAGGAAATCATACGGAAGCGTTTGATATGGTGCTGGCGCCAAATCAAACCCAGAACATGTCATTTGTGATTACAAATCACACGGACAAAGATATCGTGTTTGATATTGCCAAAGGAACAGCTAAAACAACCGTTAATGGAAACGTCAACTATACAGCCGACGACACGACGTTTGATACGTCGATGCCCGAACCAATCGGGGAAGATATGCAGATTCCGGCAACTGTGACTGCTAAGGCAGCTACGAATACAGGGTTTAATGTCACACTCAAAACACCTAAAACCGCTTGGCGAGGGTTGCTAGCTGGCGGTATTAAAATTACCCCGCGCGGTGAGGTGGCCAATAAAAAAACGGAGAGTAGTGACGATCAAGGCATCACGACGATTCCAAAAACGATTGGCGTCTTTGTCCGTAACAAAGACGGCCTGCCCGTGGCGAAACCGGCATTTGATTCGGCAGCGATTAAGCGCATTAAAGGGAAACCAGCACTGGGCATTTTAGTCCGCAACCCGCACGGTAATTTCGTAAATAAATTCCGGGTTACCGCGCAGGTGGTGGATAAGCATGGCAAGATTGTCTTGCAACGAGAACAGGCAGGCATGACAATGGCGCCCTATTCAAAAATGACCTGGCCGATTAATTTAAAAAAGACAGGCTTATCATCGGGTGACTATACCGTTCGTTTAGCGGCTCGTTGGGTGCGCGATAGTGTGACCGGCGATTACGTGGACAATATTAGTGATAAAAAAGAATTCGTGAAGCATTGGGAAACCACGGTCAACGTCACGGCTGATGAATTCACAACGCGCCACGTTAATACTTGGTCGTGGTTAGATACTGTGATGGTGCTGATATTGTTCGTGTTGGTTGTGGCCATCGTCACTGTGATTATTAAAATTCGGGGACTCCACAAGCGTTATTAAGAGATGAATCCCAAGACAACAGTGCGTCGGGGCGTGTCACGTGATACAATAAAAAAGAATAAATTTGGTGAAAGGCCGTAAAAGGGCTCAGAGATGAAAGATAGTCGACTACCTCGGGAAGGCGACTTTATTACGATTAAGAGCTACAAGCACGACGGCAGTTTACACCGAACTTGGCGTGATACGATGGTCCTTAAAACCAGTGAAAATGCAATTATTGGGTTGAATGATCACACATTGGTGACCGAAGATGACGGTCGTCGATGGGTGACACGTGAGCCTGCTATTGTGTATTTTCACCGTAAGTATTGGTTTAACATCGTCGCGATGATACGAGATAATGGGGTGTCATATTACTGCAACCTCGCTTCACCATTTGTTTTGGATAAAGAAGCCCTAAAATACGTAGACTACGACTTAGACGTAAAGGTTTTCCCAGACGGCGAGAAGCGTTTGTTGGATACGGATGAGTACGAGCTACACAAAGCGCAGTGGCAATACCCGGCGGATATTGATTTTATCGTAAAGGAGCACGTGAAAATTCTCGTGGATTGGATCAATAAGCACCAGGGCCCATTCTCTGATGAGTACATCGACTTGTGGTACCGACGCTACTTGGAAATCAAGCGTCGTAATAATCGTTAGTCGCAATATGATTTTGTAAAGGCAACCAGAATGTTAGCGCATTTTGGCTGCTTTTACTTTATAATCAAAAACGGAAATGTTTTAAGGGGATAAACAATATGAAAAAGTTTGGGTTAGTCTTATTGCTGATTATCGCGTTTGTTGGTGGGATTATCGGTTACCGTCATGTCACCAGCAATCAAGGGTATGAGGCGACGATGACAAATGCGCACAATGCATTAAACAAGCAGAATTGGTCAGATGCCAAGTTCTACTACCAAGAAGCACAAAAGGAAAAGAAGTCAGTTGAAGCGCGAACGGCGTTGGATCAGCTGGTGTATGCCATTCGAGCTGATAAAAGTGCCAATAAGGGCGATTGGCAAGACGCTTTGGATTGGTACCACACAGCGAAAGTCGTTGACGGTGCGGTGGACCTAGTGAACGAGAACATTGATGTGGCCGTTCGCAAGGTCAAGACGAGCCGGGCGTCTTCTGAAGCCAAGGTGTCATCAAGCAAGGCGGCATCAGTTGCGTCTTCTAAGGCGGCTTCTGCAAGTATTGCTGCCTCACAGAGCAAGGCAGCGAGTGAAGCAGCAGCCTCATCACGAAAGGCAGCGGAATTATCATCATCCGTTGCAGCATCTGTTAGTCGTTCATCGGCTGCACAATCAATTAGTGAGGCATTCAAGTCAAGTAAGTCTGCTAGCGATAGTACAACTGACAGCTCCGTTAGTGATTCGTCAGACACGTCGTCTTCAGATGCTAGTTCAATTCCGACCAGCTCATCATCAGAACGTCAAATGGATTCAGCTGATGTTGCAGCGGCGCGGGCAGAGTTAATTGCTAAGGGATACAATGTGCAGGACTTGCCAGCCTCAGAATTGCAAGCGGCGATGAACCAAGTGATTGATTCGCATGGTGGTATGACGCTTGAAGATATTGCCAAGCAACACAAGTGGTAAGCGCTTTTCGGACAACTAAATACGTCAAAAACGAAACGGTCGTGGTGTTGAATCACGGCCGTTTTTTCGGTATACTGAATTGTTAAGATTTTTCAAAAAATCGGTAAATAAAGTAAAGAAATTAAGGGCGATAAAAATGGCATCATTACAAGAGGAATTGCAAACGCGCCGCACGTTTGCCATCATTTCCCACCCTGACGCCGGTAAAACGACCATCACGGAGCAATTGTTGAAGCTCGGTGGTGTTGTGCGTGAAGCTGGAACTGTTAAGGGCCGTAAGGGAAATTTCGCAAAATCTGACTGGATGGAAATTGAGCAAAAGCGTGGTATCTCAGTTACCTCATCAGTTTTGCAGTTTGATTTTGACGGTAAGCGTATCAACATTTTGGATACGCCAGGACACGAAGACTTTTCTGAAGACACGTACCGCACGTTGATGGCGGTTGACTCAGTTATCATGGTGGTTGACTCAGCCAAGGGTATCGAGCCACAAACGAAGAAGTTGTTCGAAATCGTTAGTGAACGACACATCCCAATTTTCACATTCTTCAACAAGTTAGACCGTGATGGTCGTGATGCGTTGGACCTGGTGGATGAATTGGAATCAACGTTGGGAATCAACGCTTACCCAATGAACTGGCCAATTGGATCAGGTCAAATTTTGGCGGGCTTGTTTGACTTGTACCACAACAATGTCGAGGTCTTCCGTCCAGAGTCTGAAGCAGAGCGTTTCTTGCCCTTGAACGCTGCAGGCACGGACTTAGCTGAACCAAACAAGTTGCAAGAGAATTCATTGTGGGCGGAAACACGCGATGAAATCGAAATGTTGAAGGATGCCGGTAACCAGTTCGATGAGCAAGCCGTCATGAACGGAGAATTGACACCAGTCTTCTTCGGTTCAGCCTTGCAAGGCTTTGGTATTGAGACATTCTTGCAAACGTACATGCAATTTGCGCCAGCGCCTTCTGCTAAGAAGACGGTGAGTGGGGATGAAGTTGAACCAGCGACAGCCCAATTCTCTGGCTTTGTCTTTAAGATTCAAGCCAACATGAACCCAAATCACCGTGACCGTATCGCCTTTGTGCGTATCGTATCCGGTGAATTTGAACGTGGTATGGATGTCACTTTGGCCCGGACCAACAAGAAGTTGCGATTGTCAAACGTGACCCAATTCATGGCAGACACGCGTGAAAATGTTGAGAACGCCTATCCAGGTGATATTATCGGTGTTTATGATACGGGTAATTTCCAAATTGGTGACACGATTTACGCCGGTAAGAAGGCAGTTGAATTTGAAGAGTTACCAACATTTACACCAGAATTGTTCATGCGGGTACATGCGAAGAATGTCTTGAAGCAAAAGTCATTCCACAAGGGTGTGACCCAATTGGTGCAAGAAGGAACGATTCAAATGTACACGGCCTGGGACTCAGGCGATTACATTTTGGGTGCCGTGGGTGCGTTGCAGTTTGAAGTATTCCAATTCCGTATGGAAAATGAATACAACACGGAAGTCTCTTTGGAGCCAATGGGTTCAAAGATTGCCCGTTGGATTCACCCAGAACAATTGGATCCACGCATGGCCTCATCACGTAACTTGTTGGTACGTGATCGGGCTGAGCAACCAGTCTTCTTGTTTGAAAACCAATTCGCAGAACGCTGGTTTAAAGATAAGTATCCAGATGTTGATTTGGAGGAAAAGCTATGATTCTTTTGATGCCAATGGCACCAAATACATGGCTGATGGGGTTGGAAATTTTTGCCTTGATTATGGTGGCGCCAACAGTTTTGTACTTCGTTGGGCACCGCATCTTGCGGGCATTTCCAGTACTGTTTAATGCGCTTCACTGGGTATTCGGTGCATATATGACATACGTCTTCGTTGCGGGGATTTCAACGTTGATGTTCAGTTAAAGAAAAAACGGTCAGTGATGACCGTTTTTTTGCGTTTTAGTGTACCGAAAACGGGATATAGAACATGTGTAAAATGCATGTGTTTTGTAAGGTTCGGGGGTATAATAATTTTTGTTCTTAAAGCCCGTGGCTTTTACCCAATTTCCCACGGCTACTAGTGTCAAAACTAGTTGAACCCCTATATGAAGTCGTTTGGTGTTTTTCCCAAATTTCACACCAAGCCTGAGTCGTATCAGGTAGGCTTCAAAATGATTCTTCTTTAGATAGAAGATTGAGTGAGACGGAATTTCCGTCTCTTTTTTTGTGCCGTCATTATGGTAAACTTAGGGGTGAAACTACTATGAAAATGAAAGTTGAGGACCCGCCTATGTCAGATATGGATCCACATATGCAAGCAGCCGTTTACGGCACACCACAAATTAACCCGGATGAGCGTAACCACTATTTGGGCACGTTCAGAGAACGAGTTTATGCGGCGCAAACACGTGACACATTTGGTCAGGCGGCCTACATGCCAACTTGGGAGGCCCAATTTAAGGCGCATCCCGATGGCACGTTGTTCTTAAATGGCCATTTAGAATTAGATGATTTGTCCCCATACATGCAGTTAGCCTCGAAGTATAGTATTGGGTTTACGCTGAAGTCAGACGACGTGTTTGATCGTTCAGATATCGTTGCAGTCTTCGCAGCAAAAGAGGCTGTCAATATCGATCAAATTGATATTGTTAAATTAACCAAGGCGCCAACGGTGGAAGGAGAGAGCCAACCGGCGGCAAAAAAGCCTTGGTATAAGCGATTATTTGGTTAAGTAGTCGCTTAAAGGGAGAGAGAAAATGAGACCATATGGTGAAGTGCTGAATGATATTCGAGCTGATAAAAACGTGAGTATCAGTGCGATTGAACAGTTTGGCATTAGTAAGTCGCGCTGGTATCGCTTTGTTGCCGGTGAGGCAGAGTTATCGTTAAAAGAATTAATTGATGTGTTGACCTTGTTAACCATGACCTTTTCAGAATTGGCAATGGCAGTTAAAGTGCCGTTATTTCGGCCGTTTAGTACGGTCTCGATGTTTGCGATGTCGCTGGACCAGTTGAAGACCGATGTGATTGAGACGGAAAAGACTGTGGCAGAGGCAGGACCTGACGATTATGGCTCTCAGGTCGCCCAAATGGTTTTGTACATTCGTGAAAACGGTGAGTATAATGCAACGTTATTTGAGTCGTTAAAAGAGTTATTGATGGTTACTGATAGTTACACCATCTTCGAGCTGAACGTCGCCGGTTTATTGGCGTATGGCTTGACGCCCGAAGAGTTTATGATTGTGTACCAACGCTTTGCCCGTTCCATCACGATGTTTAATACGTTCTTGCCAATTGACGTCTGGGGAATTGCCATGCAGATGCACGTGCAAGCCATTAAGAAGTTTTTGATTGATCCAAAGAATCGTAATCGTGAAAATACACGGTTTATTTTAGAAGCGATTATTAATCAACCAGCCACGGATGATACGGTTGAATTGAAAATTTTACGTCGGTTAGCAATGTTTGTACGCGATGATGAGATGTTGGAAAATCCAGCGTTGGACGACTTGGTTAAAGCGTTTTTAGACGCAGCTGAACGCGAACAGACCAGTGTAATTGGTATTGCACCAAGTGATTTAAACTTGCCATTAATCTGGCAAACCTATCGCGCTGAACGTGAGAGTTTCTGGCAACCGGCTGAAACGACAAATCATTTTCCGATTTATGCAGCCGGAACCGAAGTGCCATACTTTGAACACTTTGGAAAGCTGTTTCAATGGGTAGTGCAAGGCAAACATATTACGACGGCCACGATTGATCGCGCTGGCGTGTCGACGTATAAGTTGTACCGTGCCTACAAGGATCCGGACTTATTGCGGTCTGATGATATGACGGTTTTGATGCGGGTCTTGCGCTTATTGCCGGCTGATTTAGATGCAGTGGTTTACAGTCAATACATTGATACCACGCATACAACTTGGGTGCAGTATGTGCCAGAATTGACCGATCCCGCCATGTACCATGTGATGGCCGAGGTTGCCTTGAAGAATTATGAACGACTAGGTAGTCGGCGTGATTTAGAAGTTTCCTTTGAATATCGCGCGCTAGACGGTATGGCCCGTTATCCTGGCTGGTTATCAAGTCCGGTGGCCAATCAGCTAGGTCGCGAGATTATGGATGAGTTGATGAGCATTGATGTGTGGCATGATCATGAGGTGCGTTTGGTGAAGTTTGGTTTGTTGGCCATCGATTCACTGGATATGATTGATGTTTGGACCAAACAGATGCGACGGGTCTATGCAAAATCCTATGAACCTTATCGTTTGATTGAAAACATTTTAGAGGCGCTTGACTTGGCAACATTTAGAGCAGCCTTGCTAGGCAATCGTGAGTTGGTTGCTTATTACACACTTCTGGCACGTGACTTAGGCCGGGAGCAAGTTCGTGATGGCAGTTTGTGGTTGCAGTGGCGCTGGGCAATGTTAGATTACTATGAATGGTTCTTTGATGATCCGACAGCATTGGTCTCAATGTTGAGTAATTTTGTCGTCGACTATCAAACGCTAACAGGCAATTTTGCGATGATGATGCGTTATCGCTCAATTTTACAAGCACTTGGTAAGCAGCCAAAAATAAAGTAAGAAAGAAGGCGGTTGACATGCAACAACCCTTAGCATTTAGAATGCGCCCTCGGACGATTGAGGAAGTTGTTGGTCAGCAGCACTTAGTCGGTGAAGGAAAAATTATTCATCGCATGGTCACGGCAAAAATGTTGTCGTCGATGATTTTGTATGGACCGCCGGGTACCGGTAAGACAAGTATTGCGAGTGCCATTGCCGGTTCTACGAAATATGCGTTCCGTATTTTAAACGCCGCGACAGATAGTAAAAAAGATTTACAAATTGTGGCCGAAGAAGCCAAAATGTCAGGTACGGTTGTTTTGTTGCTTGATGAGATTCATCGGTTAGACAAAACCAAACAAGATTTTTTGTTGCCTCATTTGGAGAGTGGTCGTATCGTTTTGATTGGGGCCACGACGGAAAATCCGTACCTTTCAATTTTGCCAGCCATTCGATCACGGTCACAAATTTTTGAAGTGCAACCTCTGTCAGAGGATGACATGAAGATTGCCATTCAACGTGCGTTAACCGATAAGGACCGCGGGCTGGGTAATTTCGATGCGGTACTTGAAGAAGATGCGGAACGACAATTGGTTTATGCGACGAATGGTGATTTACGGTCGGCATTGAATGGGCTCGAACTAGCGGTGAAGTCAACCTTGCCAAGTGAAGATGGTCAGATTCATATTACTTTGCCTATTATTGAGGAAACCGTGCAACGCAAGGCGTTAACGGCGGACAAGGATGGGGATGGCCACTATGATGTCATCTCGGCGCTCCAAAAGTCGATTCGTGGTAGCGATACCGATGCAGCGTTGCATTATTTGGCACGTTTAATTGAAGCAGGTGATTTGCCAATTATTTCACGGCGCCTGCGGGTAATCGCGTATGAAGATATTGGCTTGGCAAATCCAGCAGTAGCAGCGCGGGCGATTACGGCAATTGATACCGCTGAGAAGTTGGGCTTTCCGGAAGCACGAATACCGCTCGCGAATGCAGTGATTGAATTGGCCTTATCGCCAAAGTCGAATTCGGCGTATACAGCAGTTGATGCAGCATTGGCGGATGTGCGCAAGGGTGGTACGGGCGATGTGCCAGATCACTTAAAAGATGCACATTATAAAGGCGCTGAAAAGTTGGGTCACGGGGTGGATTACGTTTATCCACACGGGTATCCTGGCGATTGGGTACCGCAACAATACTTACCTGATAAATTAGTTGGCAAACACTACTTTGATCCAGCGGGCAACTCAAAGGTCGAAGTGGCGTATAAAGATCAATATCAAAAATTGTCTGACGCCCAACGTAAGGGATTAAAAAAGTAGCCTGTCAAGACTGTTTATTTTATGTGGCAGGCGTATAATATGGTTATGCGAATTCCTTGGACGTACGCGTGATTCCTACTATATGTAGTTGCTTTACAACCATATTGCTCGGGGATGTCGGGAAGCCGGCGAGGCAAGCTGTTTCACTCAGTAGCCGCGAACGCTGACTTATTCACCCACTTACCTATAATCTGGAGCCAACTCATTGTGAATCATTAACGGCGCCAATCAAGTGTTCGTGCACTACTACGGTTTGCCCTGGTAGTGCTTTTTATTTGAAACGAAAAAGAGAGAAATTTTTACCATGATGATTATGATCACCTTTGTTGTCTTTGCCTTGCTAGTTGGGGCGATGGGGATTTACTTATTGCGACACAGAACTGGCTTCATGGGCATCGCTGCCGCCCAAGCCAAAATGCCAGCGACGATTTTCGGCTGGTTTTTCACGGTTGATGCGGCTTTGCTACTCATTAGTGTGGTTATTTATCGGGACGCACCACTACCAGCCGGCATTTTTGTTATACTCGCGACAATTATGACAACGGCGTTAGCGCTAACTGTCGTGCGCCGTTTGTTTAAGTAATTTACCCAATAATGAAATCTTCATACCTCTCGCATGGTTTGTTTGACGTTTATTAATGAAATCGTTTTCAAATAGCGTATAATAAACATATAGGGAAAGAGCCTATTAGAGGAGGACTTATCATGGCAGATGTAAACGTAAACTACAAGAACATTTTGGTACCAGTCGATGGCTCAAAGGAAGCGGAAGCCGCTTTGGGCAAGGCAATTCAAGTGGCAATCCGTAATGGGGAGGATGCCAACTTGCACATTTTGCACGTTATCGATACACGTGCTTTCCAAAATGTGACTGACTTTAAGACGACAATGGTTGAGCAAGTTGCTGAAACGGCAAAGAAGACGTTGGATGCATACTTGCAACAAGCTAAGGATGCCGGTGTTCAAAACGTGGACTACACAATTGAGTACGGCTCACCTAAGGACATCATTGCTCATCAAGCACCTGAAAAGTTGAACGCTGATTTGATTATGATCGGGGCAACTGGTTTGAACGCAATTGAGCGTTTGTTGATTGGGTCAGTAACTGAGTATGTGACGCGTACGGCAAATGTCGACACATTGATTGTTCGCGCAAAGTAATCACAAGTTAGTTAAGGCTGTCGAGGAATCGATGGCCTTTTTTGATGCGTTTTTCTGATAAATTTGGCACGTGGCACGACAAAAAGTCACTATCTGGGAATTACCGTTGTAATGGTGATTTTTTTAGTATGATAGGATGATGGTATTTGAGAAAGGAGCGACGGGATGCGACGGATTGATATTGTTAATTCATTGTTATTAATGAGTTTACTGGCCATTGCAATTTTGAGCCTTTTGCAGAGTGTTTCATTGCAACACAGTATTGTAGTGGATGGCTTATTAGTCGCACTGATTTCCGTTGCGGTCGCCCTTGATGCCGTTGATTGGATGGCTGAGTATGTACACTGCCGGTCGATTCGTTTGGCCACACGACGCCATTATCTGATTGTGGTGCTTATCGTGCTTTGGCTGTTTGAAGCGATTTCATTTAGCTATCATTGTCTTTAAAATTTATGCCCTGACATGCCATTATGGTGTGCCAGGGCTTTTTTTCGGACGTGTTCACAATTTCTTCACAATTTGCGCGAAAATAATTACTTACTTTAACTTATTATTTTTAACAAGGGTCAAACCTAAGAAGAAAGAGTGAAGTGGATTTGAGAGGTCCACGAAGAGGGACGGAATGATGAAAGTAATGACATTGACGGCAGCCCTATTGGTAGCAGGGTCTGTATTGGCAACGGCTGGTGTTGCATCAGCGGATACATCAACTGGTAAGGCCAGTGTTGAAGTGTCTGGACAAGGCGGTGTTTTGCAAATCGATAAGGCACCTGGTGCGGATGAAAAGGATGCAGCTGGTAACACGAAAGCTAACGGTACTTCAATTAACTTTGGAACGGTAACGTTGACGCAATTGGCAGAAAAGGCACAACCAATGCCAGCAACGCTTGCGGCTAAGACGTTCCAAGTGACGGACACGCAAGATTCTGCTAAGTGGCAATTGACAGGTGCGGTGACTGATTTTACGGTAGCAGGAACGAACAAGAAGTTTGACGGTACGTTAACAATCAACAGCGTGCCATTGTCAACGGATACTTCAGCAACACAAGGAGCCAAGTTGTTTGACGCAGAGTCTGATGGTACGTGGGATCCTTCACACACAACTTGGAACAACAAGGATACGGGTGCATCAATCCTTGTGCCACAAAACGCCAAGGTCGGTCAATATGAAGCAACGATTACGTACAACTTGACGTCAGGTGTACCAGCGGACGCAGCTTCAGCGACGCCAGCGGGCAAGTAATCTATCACACGCAACATACTCGCAAACGGTCTGGTTTTCGCCAGACTTTTTGTGTTTAAAAAAGTAGTAAATAAGAGAAGAGATTGAGTAATGACGAAGTGGGCAAAATGGGCTTTCGCAGCGGCGGTCGCGGCACCGTTGTTCGTAACAACGTCAGCGTTTGCGGCTGATGACTATTCGGTACAACCAGTGCAACCAGATAATCAGCGCACTGAATCAGTGGACGCTGGTTATATTGATGTAAAGGCGACACCGGGTAGCCACCAAACCTTGCAATTTAAGTTGTGGAATACATCACAAAAGAATATTACGGTTCGCATGGTTGCTGGAACCGCTGGTACAACTGACAATGGTGCGGTTGATTACACCACAACGGATTGGTCAGCCCAACGCTTTGTGGGCATGACGAATCAAATGCAACGCTATTTAAAGCCAGATCAGACAGAATGGCAACTCAAAGCTGGTCAAACAGTGGTGGCTACGGCGACATTGCAAGTACCAGCGCAAGCATTTACTGGCCGCATGGCGGGTGGTGTTAGTTTCATTGAAGACAACCAGAACCGATCAAAACAAACTGGCGATGGCTTGAAAGTTAACGCCACTTTCAAATACTCAGTCGCGGTGTTGTTGTCTAATAACCAGGAAATTCCGGAGGGGATGCTGACGCTGGGTGGTGTGAAGGCAACCCAAGTTAATAAGCACACGGTGTTTGCGGTTAATGTTAAAAATCAAACCCCTAGCTTTATTAATGCGTTGGGGATGAAGACAACAGTGACAGGCCCTGATGGGTTGAAGTTTACCCGTACGCAGGCCAACATGCAGATGGCGCCAAATACCCAGTTTAATTGGGGAATTTACACGAATGGTGCTCGGTTACGTACCGGTGATTATCGCGTTGAAACCGATACGTATTGGTCAAAGGATGGCAAACGTCAATATAGTTTTAGTGGCGACAAGTATACTTACCACAACCACAGTGTGAAGACCGTCCATGTCACGGCAGATCAGGCAGATAAGCTAAACAAGTCTGACTATGACCTGCAAATGAAGTCGAAAATGCCGGTGGCCTACAAGGTCTTTATTGGGATTTTGATTGTGATTGCCGCGGCAATTCTTTGGTTCGTATTGTTGAAGAAGCGCCAAGTCACAATTCAAGTAATCGATATGACGACGAACACGGTCATGTTCAAAGAACGGGCTCGTGCCGGACGTATGAGTAAGATTGCGGTGACACTGCCACAGGCTGTACGGGTAATTCCGAATACGGCCGTGACGGTTATCGATGAGACACATCTCCAAGTTGCAGCTAAGCAAACGTACATTGAAATCGAAGTGACCACACTAACGCAAGAAGGTTAGGCAAATGAAAAGAATTGGCGTAACAATTTTAATAGGCTTGCTAGCATTGGCAGTGCCCGTGACGGCATCAGCAACGACTGGTAAAGCAGGTGTGACGGTTGAACCAGGGACACGGACGCTGGATCGGGGTGTCACGTCAATTAATTTTGGCAAGGTACCTTGGCACCAAGTCACCCTACCAGTCACTTTGTCAGCCACTTTGCCTGCTGGGGCTTTTGTGATTAACGACTATTCTGGTGCAACTGCGGGTTGGACATTGTCGATGGCGGTGGAACCATTTACGAATGGTAGCCAGTCGTTCGACGGTTCGTTAACGATTAATGATGTGACAATGCGCGCTGATCCAACACAACACGGCTCAGCCACATTGTTTCGCAGTAAGACCAGTGGGTACTGGCGGTCACCAGCAGTGACGGCGATGATTACGGTGCCAGTTAACTCAAATGATGACTATGCGGCAAATGTCTTATATACCCTTAATAACGGGGTTGCCCAATAGTTATTCCCCCGCCAAGGTGCGGGGATACATATATCAAGAAAGTGGAAAGGGAGTGTTGTTATGAAACAACGAATGACCTTGTTTATAGCAACGGTAGCAAGTATCACCTTATTACAAGTGGACGGTCAGGCGGCGACGGTTGAGCATGATGATTACAGTGTGACCTACCAAGAGTCAGGCACGCAACGACCAGCAGCGCGCGATACGGGTTATGCTGATGTCATCGCAGCGCCTGGGTCAACACAAACGTTGACGTTTAAAATTGCTAACTTAAGTGATAAGACAATTAAGGTTGATGTGACGAAGGGGACGGCCGGTACGAGTGAGAACGGAAATGTTGTTTACACGAGTGAAAATTGGCCCAATACGGACTTCATTAATTTGCCAACTCGCATGGAGAACCATTTAACGGTTTCTGACCCGGTTGTTACGTTGGCGCCTAAGGAGTCCAAGCAAGTTACCGCAACCTTAACAATGCCGGCGTCGCCAATTGATGGCACAATTGCTGGTGGGGTTGGGTTTAAAGAAGAGAATCAGCAGCGCACTTCTGGTGCAGGGTTCCGATTGAACGCAACTGTTAAGTACGATATTGCAGTTTTGGCCCAGAATGCTGAACCGAAGCAATACGCCAAGCAACCGACTGTGACGTCTGAAGGTGCCAAAACAGTGGCTGGTAAAAGCGCGTTTGTCTTCCATTTTCAAAATCCGTACCCAGCCTTTATTAACCGGGTCAAGATGGACGTGAAAGTGACTGCGCCTAGCGGAAAAACGTACCGTCGTGCCCAAAATATGATGCAGTTTGCGCCGAATTCGCAATTGAATTGGATGGTTTGGTTGAATGGTGACAAGGTTGAAGCGGGTGCTTACAAGGTTGAAATGACCGGTTCAGCGGCTGGTTCGACCACGTTGACACCGGGGGCTGTGACAAATTCATCTAGTACTGATGCTAGTGATTCGGCGTCGCATGAGCAGCGACTGGTTACCAGTGGTGATCACGAGGCCGCCAGTCTTAGCCAACAACAAGATAGTAGTTCAGTTGCACCGGATAATGAGTTAACGGTGCCGGCTGACACAGCGCAATCGGCAACCAGTCAGTCAACGGCGACCAAAGCCAAGCCTGCAAATAATGCCGCAACGAAGCGTTTATCCGTTGATATGACGGTGCCAATTTCTACGGCTGAAGCGCGCAAGTTAAATGCGGCTGATCGCAATGTCGCGGGTGCTGCGATTAATCCAACCTTTGCTAAGCTCGCCTTGTTGGCTGGAACAGCATTGGGTGGCTTTGGGGTCTGGTTTGTGATGTTTAAGCGTCAGAAGCGAACGGTTGCTTTTTATACAGCCGACTATACGTTGGTGGCCCAACACGATGTGTACCTCAGTCGTTTATTGGCTCGTCAAGGTGTTGTGGTTCCCGAGGGGTATTTGGCAATTGATCAAAATAGTAACGGTGAAGATTTGCACGATGCACAGGGGCAACCTGTGCTAGTCAGCGAAGTTGAGGTTTACCTCCGCCGTGATCAGAACGCGTACACAGTGGTGTCTGTTTAGAAGGGAGTTAACGGGGATGTTTATGAACAAGAAAAAAACGTTGCTTGTGGCATCAATTGCGCTAATGAGTAGCGTCGGTACGGTAGCTAGCGCTGAAACCGTTGGCGAAACGACTTCAAGCGTCAATATTCAAGGTGGCGATTTAACCCTTGAAAAATGGGCTCAGACGTTAGCATTTAAGACAGTGACATTGAATGACTTATCACAGGGACCAGTGACACGAACTGTGACGTTGCCAGCTGGCAGTTTTGTGGTGAATAATTTAACGGGAGCGGATCAAACCTGGTCATTGGCGGCTGGGGTGACAACGTTCTCAGATGGCACAAATCAGTTCGATGGTAGTTTAGCGTTGGGCGATGCGCAAAATAAATTAGTGGCGACGCCGGACTTATCAGGGATGAAGGCGATTACGACACAAACGACGCCGACGACACCAACTGGCCATGTGTGGCAATCTAAGGCGATGGATGCGTACTTAACGGTACCCGCAACGGCTGGATTAGGCCATTATCAAGCGACAATCCGTTACCAATTACAGCAAGGCGTTGGACAGGGTGAATAATGATGCGACGTCTGTTAGGAATTGTCGTTGGTTTACTGATGTTGGGCACGGTCACAGCTACGGCTCATGCTGATAACGCGCTGACAGTCAAGCTGACAACACCGACTGCGCAAAGACAAGAATCGGCCAACAAAGGATACGCAGATTTGCTGACGGAAAAAGGCGCTACCAACAAGCTGACCTTTACCTTGCAAAATTCGTCTGACGCACCGATTAATGTTGATGTCACGCCAGGTACAGCAGGTACGTCTGATAATGGTGCCGTGGTCTACGGCACACAAAATTGGGGTGAGAATCATTTTGTGAATTTGCCAGCGCGGATGGAACAACTGATTACACCGGAAGCCAAAACGGTAACCGTACCGGCCATGGGATCAGCAACGACCTCGGTATCAGTTAAAACGCCGGATAGTGGTATCTCGGGTGTGCTTGCCGGTGGGGTTTCTTTCGTGCAGCAACAACAAACAAATGCAACTGATTCAAAAACCATGTTTCAATCGGAAGTTGGTTATACCGTGGCGGTTTTGAACCGGACCACGAATGCGATTCTGGTGCCGAATCTCAGTATTGGGGATGTCAACGCCACACTAGTTAATAATCAGGCCACAGTTGGCATCCAGATGCTAAATAACACGCAAACATTCTTGAATGGCCTTTATGTGATGGCGACAGTCACGGGCCCACAGGGTGTCTACATACAGCGCAATGCCAGTAATATGCAAATGGCCCCAAATTCACAAATGCAATTCAATGTCTGGACGAATGGCCAACAGTTAGTTGCTGGTGATTATGATGTGCAGATTGATGCGTATTACGGGTTAAAGGATAATTTGCGGTTTGATGCACCAAATGGCAAGCGTTACACGTATCACACGCGCGGGCAAACAAAGCTCCATGTTTCCGCTAAGCATGCCAAGACACTGACGGCGGATGATGCGTTGTTACAACACCGTTTTGTAATGCCGTGGTGGGGTTGGTTGCTACTGGCAGTTATACTCGGTGGCCTGACTGGTGGAATTCTGTATGCCGTATTACGTCGCCGAACGGTCAACTACCTATTTGTATTAACTGACGGTCAAATTATTGATCGTGGTAGTGTACGGATGCGACGCTTTGAAAAACGTAATGTTGTGGTGCCGAGCGGGTTTGTGACCCAAACCACTGCGAAAACAGTGGTTGCATTAGCTGCAAATCGAGTCGAAAACACGTTTGTTTTAACGGAAAATTCAAATTTGTCGGCAAATGTGAACAAATTGTGAACAGTTTGAACACAAGTGGTGAATTTCGTATACACGGAAAGTAAGTAGTCCTATAATAAGTTTTGTTCTTGAGGAGAGACTTGAACAAATAGAGAACTTATAGAGAAGAAAAGAGAAAAGAGTTATGAAGAAGATTATTTTGGCTTCATTGTTGTCAGTTTCATTGTTGGGAGCTTCAACGGCTGCATTTGCTGATGACAAAGCAACGACTACGGGTGACGTTGAAGTTACTGGTGGTGCATTGAAGTTGACAAAGAACACAGCTAGTTTGTCATTTGGCGACGTTACGGTGCAACAATTGCTTGGAGCTGACTCAAGTGTGCCAACGACTGCTACAGGTACTGGTTTGAGTGAAGAAGTTCAAGACTTGACTGGTTCAGATAAGGGTTGGGTACTTGGTGCTAACTTTGCTGGTTTGTACGCACGCGGTGATGCAGACAAGAAGATCGTCAGCCAAGCAACGTTGTCAATCGATGGTACGCCTTTGGCAGCTACTGGTGCTACGCAAGTTTACGCAGCTACTGGTGCTGATGTTAAGAAGACGACTGACGGTAAGTTGACGGGTAAGACTGACGCTTCAAAGATCGTTATGAACGTACCAAAGACAACTCAAGTTGGTAAGTACTCTGGTGATATCAACTGGACGTTGACGGCCGGACCTGACAACGGTGTTGCAGCTACTACAACTAACGTTGCACCTGCAGCAGAATAGTCAACAACATACTAATAGAGCTTGAAAAAGGTGACGGTGCCAGTTCGGTAGTGTCACTTTTTTCAGATACATATGCGTTGCATTCAAAAAATATATAGGGATATTGGATTATGAAGATTAAAACGATTGCTTTAGTGGGTTCTGCAATAGTAGCGACTTTGTTTGGTGGTGTTTCAGCTCATGCTGCTGGAAATGATTATTCGGTACAAGCCGTTGTGCCGGCATCACAAATTGATAAGTCAAATGCAAGTTATTTTGATTTGAAATTGAATGGTGGTCAATCGGAAACGTTGACGTTTAACTTGCAAAATACATCTGACAAGACGATTACGGTTGACGTCTCTAAGGGAACTGCAAAAACAGCTGATAGTGGGTCAATTGACTACGCATCAGATGGACCGTTTGATGGTTCGATGCCAGATCAATTGGGGAAATACTTGGAAACGCCCAATAAGGTGACACTTGCACCAAAACAAACACAAGCGGTTGTGGTTAAGTTTACGATGCCAACCATTCCAGTTTCGGGTGTTTTAGCAGGTGGGGTTCGTTTCACTGAAGAAGGACAAGATGATCAACAAAGTTCTGGTTCTGGTATGAAGTTGAACTCAATTGTCTCATACACGATTGCAGTTTTGGCACGTAACAAGACGGAAAACAATGATATTGCTGACACGTTGAATACAGGTAAGGTTGAGCCAAAAACGGTTAATGCAGCAACGAATATTTTGGCTGAAGTTGCAAACCCTAAGCAAGCTCTCTTGAACCGATTGGAAATTACGGGTAAGGTAACAGATCCGGACGGACGCATTGCCTTTAAGGGTACGCAAAAGATGATGCAAATGGCTCCAAACTCAAAGTTTAACTTCTCATTGCCAACTAAGGGCGGTGAGTTGCAAGCTGGTAAGTATACAGCTAAGTACACCGCCTTTTGGAGTGAAGACGTTAATGGAAAGTTTGCAGACGCAGCAGGGACGCGTTTTGACTATCGTAAGGATTGGACAGAAACATTTACTTTGAGCGATTCACAGGCAAAGAAGTTTAATGCTGATGATACTTTGGTAAAGGCTAAGCACTCAATGCCTGTCATCATGTGGGTAATTATTGGCGTTGTTGTCTTACTTGTCTTGGTTATCGTAGGTTTGATTTGGTTCATCTTGGCTAAGCGCCGTAAGGAAGAACGCGAAGAAAACATGGATAAGTTGAAGTAAGCAACACACATATATAAAACAGCGGTCGCAATGGCCGCATACATATTTATTTTTAAATATTAAATACTTAACTAGAGGGATCATTTTTGTGAGGTAGCACGAAATGAAAAGAGAGAGTAAAACAACGATGAACCGGGTTGTCACTCGGTTTGCATCAATTACGTTGCTAAGTACGTTGACGATGTCGACGGCGATGCAGACGTTTCCAGTTATTCAACAATGGAATTTAACCCGTCAAGCCACAGCATTTGCGGCCGGTACCACCTTGCAATCAGATGGTGTGCCACAAGCAATTATTGAGGCGGTTTTGAAGAGTCCGGCTGGTGGTGGAAAGTCATTGGCTGTTAAAGATGGTGTTAACGTCAACACGGTCACATACGATAACTTAGCTGATTTGACGGCGCTGGATTTGTCAGCCGCCGCAAACCCTGGTTTGGCTGCGATTACAAGTCAAACAAACTTCTGGAAAAATGGCTGGAGCCTTGGATCTGGTGCGGCTAAATTGCAAAAAGTTATGGTTGCAGCGACAAGCATTAAGTCGCTGAATATCGCGGGCATGTTTTCAACCTTTGATACAAAGGGAAATAATGGACCAAGCTCATTGGGACAATATTTGGGAACCTACTTTTTTGCTGCTAGCGGGGCTAATGGAGATGTCACGGCAATTTGGAAGTCACTGACCAGTTTGGATATTTCGTTCAATCCGTTTACGTCGAATGGTGACTTTAACATGTGGGGCCAGAATATGTCTTTCGCCTCAAAGTTGTCAGCCGTTTATGTTGGTGGTATTGAAGCAGACTGGTTGCCCAGTTATGTGACGGGGCTAATGGCAAAGGCGGAAACTGAGAACGATACGTCTGTGCCACCATCAATTGCCTATAACGATAATGACGATACGTTGCTATCAGTTAAGAAGGATATCTTGGGAGTCGACACGTCGGTTAAAACAGATACACCGGTCGTGACCGTCGTGACGGATGAAAAGACCGGTGATGCGGTCGTTAACATCACAGCCGATGAAAAGACACTGGCAACGTCTAAAAATGAAGCAATTACGAACGCGGCAACTGATGATTCAAGTGCTGGAACCACGACGGGATCAAAGACGATTACGATTCCATCAAACAATATCAAGTTTGATTCAGATAGTGGTAAGCTTCAAGTTTCAACTGGACCAACTGTTGATATGACAGCGGTGAATGAAGCGTTGAAGAATGCACAAGATACAGCAGCCGCAGCGCAAGCGAAGGTCGATGCTGCGTCTAAAAATTTGACAACAGCTGGTTCAGCGACCAATTACGCTGACGCCAATGCAGCTGTTCAGTCAGCCAAGTCAGCCTTGGATGATGCGAATGACACCTTAAAAGCAATTGATGCCTATATTGATGCAACAAAGGCTGATGCAACATCGAATACAGCGGCTAGTGCTGCGAAGGCCCAAGTTGTAGCGGCAATCAATGCCGCTAATGAAAGCTTAACGGCAGCGAATGCGGCTATTACGACGAAGACAAAAGATGCGCAAACGGCCATTGATGCTGCAGTTGCGAACGCCACGGTTGCCTTGAACCAATTAACAGCGGCGAAGAATTCATTTACGAGTTTATATGCTAGCAAGTCAGATATGCTGACCGCGTCTGATACGGAATTGGGCGCCGCGGCAACCGTTGTTAAGAACTTGTCCGATGCCTATGAAACGATTCAAAAGAATTATCAAGATGCGATTACTGCACAGAAGACAATTTCAGCCAATGCAAACTGGGCTGATGCGACGGCTAGTTTAACGACTATCAATACGCAAATTGATACGATTCAAAAAGAATTGGATAGTTTGACGACACAATTGAATGACGCTAAGCAAGCTGTTTCACAGAAGGCAAAGGATAATATCACCATTGGGGCTGAAAATAGTTCAACTGATTCTGGTGCACCATCTAATGGGTCATCAAGTAGTAGCACACCATCAAATGGCAGTGCTTCGAGTTCGTCTAACGCAACAGCGCCTAGCACGAATCCGTCTTCTAATTCTGATTCAGCCAAGACGGGTATTATCAAGACAACTTATTCTGACGCCGTAGCGACGGCTTATAAGTCGGCTGCTGATGCAGAATCGAATGCGGTTAAGGCCTTTGGATCAAACCAAACAGACCTGACCTCATATGATGCAATTGCACAAGCTGCCTTGTCAGCTGCAAAGTCAGCGAGTCAGGGTGCTGATTCGGTTGCATCGCTAATTGAAGGTGATAAGGGAGCGGCTGTGGAAACGGCTTTGAAGAACATTGCTTCACAGACCACACAAACGACCTCGTTGGCAGCAGCAACAAGTAACGCCTTGGTCATTGTGAACAGCTATATGGCGGTATCGAGTGCACTAAGTGTGGCGTCAGATATGAACGCCAAGGCATCAGCTGAGCCAGTGACGCACGTGGATAGTATCGCTAGCTATGCCAAGGCAGCTGGATCAGCATATAACGTAGCATCGTCAGCATTGGCAGCTACATCGAGTCGTATTGATAAGATGGGTGATACGCAAGGTGACATTGTTAAGCAGAATTTCTCAGCAATGAATTCAATGGCGACACAAGCAAGTAACTTTGCCAGTGCTGCCAGTGGCAACATCGACAGCCAAGCGATGTATCAAGATGACATTGTGAATGGTTTTAATTCATCCGTTGCAGCGGCTTTGTCAGCGGCGACAGATGCAGCCAGTGCTGCAGCGATTACAAATGATAGTACGAACATGAAGTCATATGTTGCCAAGACATCATCAGCGGCAGCTTTGACATCGTCACTATATGATTTGGCCCAATCTGAAGCCAGTCAATTAGACGAGAAACACGATACCAGTGCGGTTAAGAGTGCGTTGACGGCAATGAAGCAAGCTGCTACCTCAGTGGCTTCATTTGCGACGGTCACGAGCAATGCAGCAGTGGTGGCGCCATACTCTTTGAGTGCCTTGGCGGCTTATCGTGAGGCTTCAGGGTTGGTCTCAGACTATGCAACAGCTTCAACTGCCGGTAAGATTTTGCAAATGGCAAGTATTGCCTCATTGTTGGCGCAAGATGCGTCAATTATCGCAAGCAATAATGAGGCTGCTCAGTCAGCTGTTACTGGCATTGACGGTGATATGGGGATGATTGCCTCGAACGCCTTAGCTAACTTGAAGAGTCAATTAGCTTATACGAGTTCCGTTGCAACGTCGGCTGGTGATGATCCAGCTTTGGATCCCAATACAGTCTATACGACGCAAATCAAGTCGCAACTAGCAGTGACGGCTTCTAATACGTTGAAGTCACTGGCTGCGGCTGACAGTCGGATGTCACTTGCTTTGGGTGGATCGTCAGCCATCGTATTGGATAACATTCAATCGTACGCCGATGCTGCTTCAAGCATGATGGCAGTGTTGACGTCTACGAATAGTGCAGCTGCCTCACTATCAGCGCTGATTTCAGGTTCTATTAACAAGGCAACAGCCGAAGCATTGTCGACGATTGCTAGTGCCTCAATGGCTGGTAGCAGCATGTTCCAGGCGATGAGCCAAGGTAACGTGTTGGCATCCAACTTATTTACGGCGTCAGTCGCTTACAAGCAAGTGTCAAACGTGGCATCTGCTTTGTCAGCGATGGGCACAAGTGCGAATGCAATTTCAATTGCATCAAGTGCAAGTATTGCTTCATCTGCAGCCAAGAAGTTGTCAAACGCGAATGCAGCAATGAAGTCAGCCGCTGCTAGCTTTGATCCACTTGGTGATATTGCGCAAGCTGAATTGTCAATCATCGCCGACCAAACGGTCAAGGCAAGCAGTATTGCCACGAGCACGGCTTCATTAATTGATAATCAAGCCTTGTACAAGGCGCAAGTTGTTGGTACGTATTCAAACGTGGCATCATCAGCTTTGAGTGTGGCCAAGTCGTTGACGACGAAAGCAACGGCATCTGGCTTGTCAAATGTTGATACCGCATCATCATTGGCTAGCCAAATCGCAAGTGCAGCAATGAAGGCATCATCAGCGTACAGTACGGCTAGTTCGATTGCGGCGTTGATCACGGATTCGAATGCCTCAGTGAGTGCCGCTTTGAGTTACGAAGCAAGTGCTGCCAATCAAGCTGGCGTCTTTACTTCACAAGCCCAATCAGTGATGAATTCATTGTATGCGGCGACGGCGGGTGAAGAAGCTGGTAATGATTCAGCATTGGCTCTGAATTTGGGTATCATGAATACCTATTCAGCATCAGCCAGTGCTTACTATGCCGCATTGTCAAACGCGAATGTGTTGACGAAAAATACGAAGTCGCTTACAGCTACTAGTGCGTCGTACTATGCAAGTAGTGCAAGCACGGCTTATTCATATTTGACAAAACTTGCCTCACAAGCGTCATCAATGTATGCCACGTTGGGGAACAATCCAACGTCAACGGCGACCCGCATTAGTTCGGCGATTGCCAGCGAATTTGCAAATGGGCAAACGTTGTTGAGCGCAACGCAATCGATGGCATCATCTATTATGAATAGCAGTTCAGTGGTTTCGTGGTCATCTGGTGGATTGACTGGTAGTGCGGCAACTTCTTCAGCGGCCGATTTGGCTTCTTCATTGGCTGAATCGATGAAGGCCAATGGGCAAGCTGGAACCGGGGATGTTGATACGCGTTTGTCGACGCCTTTGAAGGTGGCCGCGGGTGATAACAAGCAATTGTTGCCAAACGGTGTCTCACCAAAGATGACGTTGAAGGAATGGGGCCTGCCCGAACAATTCATTCACGCCATTGTTTACTACTCAATGACCTTCGATGGAAATTCACTAGCTGCGCACGGTATTACAGATGATAACGTGACGTGGGGTGATTTGATGAACATCTCAAAGTTGGACCTATCAGACCAAATCGTTAAGGCAACGACTTACGATGGTACGCCAGATCCACTGTATGATGCGAAGAAGAATCCATACGATGCTAATACTAATCCGGAAGGTTCAAAGACTATTAAGCAAGCCCAACGTAACGGCATTGGTGATTATTTTGCGAGTGTGCCTTCATGGCAATTGTCAATTTATGATGCCGAAACGTGGAAGAGTGCGAATAAGTTTAACTGGAACAACGGACAACAATTGTTTGCCAGTTTTGATGCCATTATCATGGGTGCCACGACGATGACGTCGCTGGATATGTCAAACTGGAAAGCTAGTGCTGAAAATCCAGCCAACGCTTCAACGCAAGAAGATCCATCATGGTCGTACTCATTTGGTTTCTTGAACTTGGAGAGCTTGTCTAATTTGAAGCAGTTGTCATTGGCCTACGATAACTTGGGTAACCAGTTGTTCAGTGGTCAGGACTTCCGTATTTTCAACAACAAGACATTGACGACATTGGATATTTCTGGAAACATCATGACCAATTTGGGTGGTTCTTCAGGAAGTTCACGTGTCGTAACAGGTTATCCCAAGTTGGTTAACTTGAATATGTCAAACATGGCGGCGATGACTACGTTCCCGCCTGAATTGAATAACGCTAATAACGATTTTGCTAAGCGTATTCAGTCTTTGCAAATCGACAATGACAACTTCACGTCATTGCCAGCTTGGATTACGGTTGCTGCCCAAAACGGTTTGATTATTTTGACGGCCACTGGAAACAAGTTGACGTCTGCCGACCAATCACTTTTGCAGAAGCCATCATCTCTGGAATTCTTGGACTTGACGGAACAAGCAGGTGACACAACCGGTAACGGTTTGTTGGATTCTTTCTTCCTGGACAACTCAGGTACGCAAGCTATTCAGCAATACAACAAGATTATGAACGACCCCGATATGCAAATTTGGTTGGCCAACGATCCGAATGGTGAATTGGCCCAGCAAGTGGCGGCACTGCGTCAGCAAATTGCGGATCGTGCTGAATACCAAGCTACGTTGAACGACTATACTGATTTGCTATCACGTGCCGAATTGAATCCGGGCGAGCAATCAGTTTCGGTTACGATTACAGTTACGACCTCAGTGGTTGTTAACGGACAATCATATACGGTTAAGTTGCCGTATGATCCGGAAAATCCGGTTGACATGAACGACCCAGCACAAATGGCTAAGCTACAAGCATTGGCCTTGTCTAAGTTGCAAGCTAGCCACCCTGAATTGGCTGACTTGTCAACGGATGACTTGGATATCGCATCAGTTAAGACGCCTTTGACGCAATCTGACTTGCTTGATTATGTTGAAAAGCACGCGGATGAAAAGTCAGTCATGGCGAAGTACTACGAAGTCGATGCCAATGGTAATGCGGTTCGTGATGCGGACGGTAATCCAGTGCCAACGGATGCGTTGAAGGATTTGCAGACGAAGGTCGAAACGGACCCGAAGGCGGTTGCCAGTTATGGTGATTTGCCGGTTGCCCCAAAGCCTAACGATTACACGAAGGCTGATGGAACACCGGTACCGTCATACTACGACACGCAAGGTGCGTTGTTGAGTACGGTTAAGCAAGCTGCGATTACCGATGCCAACATTACAATCGCGAAGATTCAGCAAGTTCAGGACACCTTGTTGGCCGCCGGTGATACGGCTGGTGCGGCCGCTTTGCAAGATCAGATTGATAAAGTGCAAAACGTGTTGAACCAAGTACCCGTTGTGGCACCGGCCGATACGGACTCTGATTTCTTCTATATTCGTTCTTTGACGAAGCAGATTGAAACGACGACGACGGAAACAACGACGACTGCCACTGAAAAGACAGTTACGCAGTTGGCTAATGAAGATACGAAGGCGGCTTTGTCAAATGCCGTGACGACTGGTAAGGTTGCGTCTGATGCAGCCCAACAGTTGATTACAGCTGGATCAAACACGCCATACGAGTTGGCGAAGGACGTTATTAAGACCGCGGTTGATGGCGGAACGATTTCGTCATCAATGGGTGATACGTTGTTGAAAGACACGTCAACGGTTGCTGATATTCGTAACAATGTGAATGAGCAAATGAACACCAAGGACAGTTCAGGTCGTGGTAATTTGGATACGACGACAGGAAATAACTTGTTGAACGCGATTGATTCGGCCGTTGGTAAGGCTGCCGATGACTTTACGTTGAACAAGTCAGCCGCCGTTGGTGCAGCCGTTGCAAGTTCGGTTGCAAGTTCGGTTGCCAGTGAAATCGCGAGTTCGGTTGCGTCAGCCGTTGGTGGACTAGATAGTGCCGCAATGTCATCATTGGCATCTAGTGTGGCCAAGAGTATGGCGTCAAGCATGGCGTCACACGTCGTGACGGACGCAAGCCAGGTCGCTTCCGCATTGGCAAGTAATTCGGCCGCTGTGTTGAATTCCGATGGAACGGTTAACTCATCCGTTGCAATTACGGATACCGTTTCGAAGGCGCAAAGTGCCATCGCGGATAGTACGGCATCAGTTGCGCCAAGTGCATCTGATGATGCCGATAGTGAAGCAACGGATGATCATGATGATGAAACCGGAACGGTTGCCATTGCAGCGGTGACGCCACCATCAAATCCATTCGACATTTACACGTCACCAAACATGTTTAATAGTTTGGTTCACACCAGTTCAAGTGATTTGGTGCAAAATGACAACCAGAATATGCAAGTCATTTTGTCTGATACACGTAAGTACAAGACAAACATTAATATCACAGCTCAATTGGCACCTAATTTCCGTTCAAATACAGGTGAATTAGAAAATGCGCAACTCTTTATGAGTAAGACGACTTTGCCAACGGCAAGCGATGATGCGTTAACGCAAGTTGCAAGCTCGGGCTCAACGGTGTTGGGTTCAGGATTGTATATGCGAAATGCGATTGCGATTGGGGCTGATCCAGTTACAATTGCATCGGGTATGATGACAAAGACGACGACGCTGACGTACAATAACGTTTACCTCAATATTCCACAGCCAACTTCAGGTAATAAGCCGATTGGCACTGGTGATTACAAGGGAACGATTGTTTGGACGGTTAATGCTGTGCAGGGTAACACACTCGGCGATACAAAGTAGGAGGCAAAAAGATGAAGCGAACAAGTAAATACTGGCTTTTGACGCTTGCCATTGTACTTGGGTTGGCCGGCGGTGTGGTTCACGCCGACGATGATGACGGCGTACAGCAAGACAGCGCCACGACAGATATGACGGCGACTGTTAAATCTGGTGGGTTGCAACTATTAAACGTTGATACTGCGGTTGATTTTTCACGGGTTAGTTTGACCCAACTGTTTAGCAATAACAGTGCTTTGACGGCAAATAACTCGACGGCCTTAACAGATACGGATGGCTACCAATTAGCGGGTGCGGCCATTACCGGTAATATAGAAAATTACACGTCAAATGGTAACTGGCAACTAATGGCGACGTTTACTGGTTTTCGCAAAGCAACTGCGGACGCTAAGGGAAACGCCACCTATGACCCAAATGGGGCAGAGCTAAAAACGCAGATGCAACTATTTGGAGTCACGTTACCAGAAAATACCCCCACGACGTTAATTGAGGGTGGCAAGACGTACGGAATGGCCAATAAATCGGATAGTGTGATGCGGGTAACGGCGAATGCTTTCGGTGAAACTAAGCTGGCTGATTTGAACGTTGTGCCAATCGTGACGGTTTACCGGCAAATGCCTGCGTTAGGCACTTATATGGGCCAGATTAATTATGAATTGACGCAAGATGCTGGTGCAGCGGTCACTGGCGAATAGGAGTGCTTGAAATGAAACGAATGAAATTATTAATGGCACTACTTGTGACGGCATTTGTGTCATTGGCTAGTCAGACAGTTTCGGCGGATAATTCGATGAATTATGTGGTGTCACCACAGATGCCAGATAATCAAATTGATAAAACCCTCGGCTTTTATAATCTGAAAGCCAATCCAGGTGCTAGTCAAACCTTGTATGTCACGGTGCAGAACGTCGCCTCAAAGGATATCAAAATTCACATTGAGACTGGGTCGGCCGGTACTACAGCGACGGGATCGGTTGATAATGTGATGGCGGCCGACAAGGTGAAAGAGTTACCTGTAAAAATGGGTGAGCTGTTGTCTGTCGAACATCCTGATATCACGATTAAGGCAAAGACCTCTGTTGATGTGCCTGTGAAGTTTACGATGACCAAGCAAAAGGTGACAGGCTTAATTGCCGGCGGCCTACGTTTTTCAGAAGTTGATGATACATCAAGCGTGACAAACAATAATGCGATTCAAACGAAGTTGGCCTATGCCTTGGCTGTAATGGCGCGCCAAAGTGATGACTTACCAAAGCCAAAGCTTGATTTTGGTGGTGCCAAAGCCAGTCAGGTTGATGGCCAAAACGTTGTGAAGTTAACATTTAACAACGTGACGAGTACCTTTGTTAATCGCTTGGCTGTCACGGCTAGGGTAACTGATAACAAAGGTAAGACGGTTAAAAAGTTTGCCCAATCAATGATGCAAATGGCCCCAAATTCAACAATGAACTGGGCCATGCAATTACAGGGAAAAGCGTTTAAGGCTGGTACGTACCATGTTGCGACGGTTGCTTACTATTCACAGAATACCAACGGTAAATATAAGGCCGCTGATGGGACGAAGTATAATTACAAGCAGACGTTTAAATCAACGTTTACCTTGAGTGCAAATCAAGCGCAAAAGTTGAATCGAACGGATGCTGTCCAAAACGCGGCAAATCATTTACCGGTCTGGGCCTGGATTATTATTGTGCTCTTAGTCATTGTGTTTGGCTTAGTTGCCTTTATCATTTTGTGGTTCTTAAAGATGCGGAAGCCTAACTTGGCAATTTTCGTGTTACCAGCAAAATGGTGGCGCAAGATGACACATAAAGCAGAAAAGTAACGGCTAACTTAATAAATCGGTCAGTGATGTAATTGGCATCTGACATACGAGCATTTGGGAATTCTGTTAGCGCTTCCAAATGACCTTAAATTAAGGTTTCTATCGGCTTTTGAGGGTTTGGGAAAAAGTAAAATGTTTGGGGGCTTCTATTACATAATGTAAGTGGGTAAAAAGTATTCTTTTATCCATGAGAAGTTATCAAGCCAAATGATGGGAAATCAAGTTGATAACAAACTTTTAGCAATAGAGAATGGTGGGACTTGAGGAGAGACTTGTCCCAGTAGAGAGAAAAGAGGAAACGAATATGATGTTTAAGAAGACTTTGGCATCTGCTGTGCTTGGGGCTGCCGTTTTGGTTGCACCAGTTGCAGCATTTGCTGCGAATGAAACGGCTGCTTCAGATACAGCTGATGTTACTTCAGCAACGACAACTGGATCAGTTAAGTTCGAAGCTGGTCACTTGTCACTATACAATGTTAACGATGCTGTTGACTTTGGTAGTGCAAATGCCGCAGCTGTTTATGCAAGTGGCTACGATAAGACTGCCGATGACGAATCAGTGAACGTTGATGATTTCTTGGCCGATAACGGTCAATGGACGTTGAACGTTAAGCAAGGTGGCTGGGTTAAGGGTACTGATGGTACCACGGCTGGTGAGACGGCTTTGAACAACAACGCTACGTTGAAGATTGGCGAAAAGACGATCACAACTGACGGAACTGATTTAACGACAGGTAACGCAGCAAACAATGGTAAGGCCATTGACTTGGGTAAGTACTCATTGAGCGTTGCTAAGAACACTAATGTTAACGCTGGTACATACACGAACACGTTGACTTGGTCATTGTCAAACGTTGCTGGTGCCGCAACGAAGTAAAGCTTTTAAACCATCTTTGATTTCCCATCATTTGGCTTGGTAAAGAGAGAGTATTTCGTGTAAGAGGTTATATACATAATGAAAAAGATGACATGGCTAGCGTTTGCAGTCGGTGTCGGTGCTGTAACGTTGTCTGGGACAACCGTTCATGCAGCCCAGGCTGACTTAAACGTCACTCCCGTACAAGCAGCGAGTCAACGTGATAAGAGTGAGAGTTTCTTCGATCTAGTCTTGCAGCCGAACCAAAGTGAAAACTTATCCGTCAAGTTACAAAACACCACCAAGAAAGACATGGTGGTGGATGCCCAAGCGGCACCAGCATCAACTAGTAACAGTGGGATTGTCCAGTACGATAACCAAGCAAAGTTAGATCCATCGTTGGTGTACAACGTGAACAAGTTGGTGCAAGCGCCGGACAAAATTACAATTCCAGCTGGGCAAACAGTGACGTATACAGCTAAGCTAACGATGCCTGGTGCAACGTTGCCCGGGATGGTTTCCGGGGCATTGATTTTTGAGCCTGAAACGGGTGAAAAAGCAACAACCGGTCAAGGTAGTATGGGGATTGTCAATAAATTCCAATACACTGTCGGCATTTTGGCGCGTAATGAAAATCGTACATGGGAGCCTGATTTGACGTTTGCAGGGGTAGCAACGAAGAATGAGGCTGGTACGACGAACATTGCGATTAAGATGCGTAACACAACGAGCACGTATTTGAACCAATTAGCAGTTGAAGCCACGGTGACAAAAGATGGTAAAACATATGCGCGTAAGCAACGTGATATGCAAATGGCACCAAATTCGAACTTTAGCTATCTGGTACCGTTGAAGGAAAACGCAACTGCCGGTAAGTACACAATGAAAACGACGGCTTACTACGTTAAGGATAGTGCTGGGCAATACCAGGATGGTACGGGCCAACGCTATCGTTACAAGAAAACCTATACGAACGACGTAACGCTGACCAGTCAGCAAGCTAAAAAATTGAACGCTGATATTAAGCAAGCCGCTGGTGGTGTGCCAACAAGTATTATTGCTGGTATTTCAGCAATTGTTGTATTGGTCGCGGCTGTATTCGGTATGATTTTCTTGATGATGAAGCGTCGTAAGCGGGCGGATAGTCGTATGGCTGACTTGGAAGCTGAACTCGCTAAGTTAAAGGCAAATCAGAAATAAATCAATATTGAAATTGGGAAAGGGGACGATTGTCATGGTAAATGTACGCTTGAATAAGAGGCGCTTACGGGCAGTCGTCGCCTTTTTGACATTAATTGGGTTGGAATTTGGTGGCGTAGTTGGTTATGAAGCAACTATGGCGCAACCTAACCAAGTGGTGCGGGCCGATACGGCTTCGACGACGCTCTTGCAATTGGGAATTCCCAAAGCAGTTATCCAAACGATGCTCGACAATAGTCTCGAGAGTGATGACCGCACGCCGACTGCCGCGGGTGAAACAGTGAATACCTTTACGTTGGGTGATGTACAAAAGTTGAAGACGCTGTCGCTAGCAACGCGTACTAAAAATGCGGATGGCACATACACATCGAAAGCTAACAGTAATGTGGCTGATTGGCTAGGATCATTGGATTACACAGCAACGACTGGTGGCGCGTCTCCGGTTGTGACAAATGATGTCGTGCTCGGTGCCGATTATTTGTCGACGGGGCAGACAGCTGTTAGCACAATTCTTGATAAAGGTGTGCCTAAGTGGAGCGGTGGTGATCAATACTACACGCCAACCCCTATTTTGAACGTGTTGATGGCAGTAATTAATTCAGCCACAAATGCAACAACTCTTGATTTAACGGGGATGTTATCAAAGGTGCCTACGCAGAGTGCGTATAGCACCGTACACATGGCCACAATGGCTTTGGTTCAAACTAATAAACTAACAAATTTGAAGACCTTAAACTTAGGTGGCAATCGGTTAGGGTCTGATCAACAAGGTTCTGCTGCCATTGATGGCTCAGCCTACTATTTGTTCCGGTCAAATACGTTAACCTCAAATTCGGTCACAGACCTGGATTTGTCGAATAATGATTTTACAACGCTAGATGGTAATATTTTATCGGGAATTGGCTCACAAATTTCAGCATTGAATTTGGGTGGTAATAACATTACCTCGATTGACTACAATAACGGTTCGGTCTTTTCAAACGCGTCGAAATCAGATGGTGGTAGTGTTAATTTGGCAGGTAGTGAAAACCTAAACGTCTCTGGCAATACAGCTTATGTTATCGCTTCAGCCCTGAATTCCGGTGGTGCGTCGTTGACTTTGGATGATAAGACGGCCAATGATTTGGCTACGAATCAATTGGCGAGTCAAAGTGCCTGGCCAGGGGTTAGTTCAGCTGGGTTCCAGTCGATTGCACCGCAACTATCGGGTAGTACGGTGACGACGATTGTTAGTCAAAACGCAACGGCTGTGACGTCCAACGTCCTTCAAACATTGGCGACAACGAACGCCGATGCATTGAGCGCCAACACCTTAACCAGCTTGGCAGATAAAAATGCCAACGCGATTACGGCCGATGCGCTTTCATCGATTGCGGCGAATAATGCGACTGCAATCGATGATAAGGTGGTGTCATCAGTGCTAGCAAATAAGCCGACTGCGATTACGTCAGATTCGCTGTCGGCAATTGCGCAAAATAGTGCTGGGGCGTTAACCAGTAATTTGGTATCAAGCATCTTAGAAAAGCAGCCCGATGCGATTACATCAGATTCACTGTCGGCGATTGCATCAGGTAGTGCCGATGCTTTGAGCCCGGCCGTCGTATCACAGGTGGTCAATTCCAATCCAACGGCGATTACGGCGGATTCGTTGTCAGCAATTGCCAAAGGTAACGGGGCAGCCCTGAACGCAGACGTCCTTGCAACGGTCGCGAAGACGAGTCCCGATGCGATTACGTCAACTTCATTGGCAGCTGTGGCAGCGAATAATGCCGACGCATTGGATGCGACGACTTTGGCAACGATTGCTAAGACGCATCCCGACGCGATTGATGCAACCGTCATTGCGACGGTTGCCACGCAGAATCCAGCCACGTTAACGCCAGATTTGGTGACGAAATTGGCTGATGCAGGGGCATTGGATGCGACTGCTTTGAAAACCATTGCAGTTAATAATCCAGCGGCGTTAACGGGCTTGTCAGATGATGATAAGGAGAAAGTTATTGCCGCGGCTGGTGGAAGTGACAAGGTTGGTGATGTTGTCAACAATCCGACTACGGTCCCTAACTCTGAGGCCGCTAAGCCGGCGACGGATACACCGGTTGTTGCACCGCAATCAGACACGCAAGGATCAGTTGCAGTGTCTGGTGGTAACATTGGGTTTGGCCAGGTTAATCTTGGTGGTACAGATGATGTTATTACGTCACCGACAGCTATCGAAGTGGCTGGAACCATCCCCAAGTCGTGGTCACTAGCAGTATCGGCAACGGCTTGGCAAACCGCTGATGGTCAGCATCAATTCCAACCAACGTTAACCTTTGGCACAGTGCAAGACAAAGCAAATAACAAAGCGCTGGATGCCATCCAATTAACGTCCGATGGTCGTACAAAGGTATTAGTTGGTAACGCGACGGCGGCTCAAACGTTTGACGTACAAATGGGATCGATTCAGATGACGCATTTTGATGGTGCTGTTGCTGGACAAGCCTACACCGGGACAATCAATTGGCAACTCAGCAATACGCAGAGTGCCACACAACAATAATAGCAAAAGGGACATCTTGTGAATAAGGTGTCCCTTTTTGTTATCTGGGACAGATAAATATGCACCATGACAGGGGGTTCTCGGACCCGAAAAGGTCTTTTGGGGGATTTGGGACACCGTGATTAACTGACTAAAAGTAGGTTAATCTGATAGATAGGAAGATGAATTGAAAGGGGGATGTGCCGTTATGAAAAAGCGGGTCATGAGTATACTGATGTTAGCGTCAGTCGTTGGCGCAATCGGGACAAATATAGCCACATTCTCAACTTTCAGCTCGTTGTCACCTTTATCTTATGACACGGTTCATGCGGCAGATGATTACACCCAGAATCTCTTAACGGTTTATAAGATTCCAAGTGCAGTTATTCAAGCGATTATTGATAATAGTGTCGCTACCAACGGTAAGACGCCCAAAGCAAATGGTAAAACGGTTACTAATTTTACCGTGGCAGATTTCCGTGATTTAACAACGGTGTCTTTGGCTAATCGGGTAAAGGATGTTGATGGGACATATACGTCGATGACCAACGACGCGGTTGCAACGGCGATTGGGTCCGTACAAATGGTGAACGCGGGTGCGTTAGCCGATAGCAATTCACAAACGCCAACCAGTTTGGTATCGCAAAATTTCATCAGCGATAGTCGTCGGACAGATATGGTGAACTTATTAAAGAATGGTGGTTATGCGACTGATCAATGGGATCAGCAAGGTAATCGTCAGACAGTTTATACGACAGCGAATATTTGGCTTAATCAACTTGTGGCTCTGATTGCCACAAACCCTAAGTTGACCACATTAGACTTAACAGGTGCCTTTTCAAAAGTGCCTTTTGATAGTGGCTTTAGTAAAGCTGGGTTACTTATTGGTATGATGGTCAACAAATCAGCAACCTTGCAGTCGTTGGCCTTAGGGTTTAATCCGATTATTGCGAACGAGGTCCAGAGCAATGCCTGGACCTACTATAACTACGCGTTGAATTTACCTGCTCTGACTAATTTGGATTTACAATCGAATCAGTTAACAGTCCTGGATACGCAAATTTTACAGAATGTGCAAAACAATCTGGCAACGTTGAATTTAGCCGGAAATGCAATTTCGAAAATCACAACGAATGCGGAGGGCGTTTTCAACCAAGCAACGGTAGATTTGTCGAATGCTGACTTTACAAATTTAGATCCAAGTACGCACAAAATTTTGGCTTCGGCCTTGAATTCGGGTAAAGGTGGGTTGGAGCTCAGCGACACAGCCACGAATCAATTAATTACAGCGTCGATAAATGATGGTTGGAATGATGTTAATGTCAACGCGAGTGGGTTAAATAAGGTTGCAGACCAGTTGGACTCGTCGACTGTGGACAAAATTGCAACGACCAAGCCCACGTTGGTTGATGATAAGGTCATGGCGACACTAGTGACGTCAAATGCCAGCGCACTGACGGGTGATAGTGTGACGCAAATTGTGAAGGCCAACCCCAATGTTGTGGATGCGGATACGTTGACGAAACTGGCAACGAATAATCCGGCAGCCATTACGTCAGATACATTGGAACATTTGGCCAGCACAAATGCGACAGCTATTTCGCCTGATGTGATTAGTAAAGTTGGGGCAACCAACCCAGATGCGATTACATCGGGGTTGATTAATAATTTGGCTGAGGCGGGGCAACTAGATGCGGACACGTTGGCAACGATTGCCGCAACAAAACCATCTGTTGTCGCGAACTTAACACCGGAACAAAAAGAAACGATTACGAAAGTTGTTGGCGCTGATGACTTGTCAAAGGTACAAGATATTCTCGACAATCCTAATGCCAGCGCGCCAGTTGTACTAAGCAATCCAGCACCAACGACACAAGGCAAGGTCAGTGTAGACAAGACAAGCTTATCTTTTGGGACACCGAATGTCACTGATATTCAGGCAACAAGTGTGATTAAAGCTGATACCGGGCTACGTGTTACGGGTACCGTCACGAAAGGACAATCCTTGCGCTTATTAGCTAGCAAGTGGACGGCTTTGGATGGGACGAGTAGTTTTGCACCAACCTTGCAATTGACTGGCGAGGACGCTGTGAATAATCAGGGGGTTGATCAAGCAGTTGTGGCAGGTGATAGTACAGAGCTATTACGGGCGACAGCTGACAATGTTGATTTTGATGTGACGCTAGATTCGGTTGGCATGACGAATATTACGGGCGTTCAAGCTGGTAAAACGTACGCCGGTTCATTAACATGGCAGTTAAATAATCTGCCCGGTACGACAACAAATTAAGAACGTTCCTTTTTTAGGGATTTTTCGTTTGCGTTGGTGGAAAAGGGTATAATTAATGATACGTAAAGAACAGTTTATCTTTTTAGCCATCTAACCAATGGCCTGTTCCTTTACCTCATATAACCATACAGACCTGCTAGGGTGATCTCTTACTAGTAGGTCAGCGAAACCATGGGTGCTGCCCATGGTTTTTCTGTTACAATAGAAGGTAAAGATAAACAGTTAAAGAGATGAGGATCTCATAATGAGTGAAACAAAAGTAAATTTAGTTGCTTCAACTTTGACAAATAGCCTAGGGACGACGGTCATTGGACACGTTGGGGTACCAGCAGCTGTTATCAATGTGAAGTATCCAAATGGTAAATATGATACGGTTGTTTCAGACAACCAAGGTGATTTCGTGACCAAGGCGCCAGTTGGCGTAATTGATGGTGACATTTTGGTGGAGGCCCAGTTGCCTGGGGATGTTGCGTCAAAGGAAACAGTCACGTTGACGATTGATATTCCAGCGCCAGTTGTAACGGCAATTATTTCAACGCAAGACAACCAACGCTTGCTGGAAGGTCGTGTTAATCAGCCTGATGTAGATGTGACTGTTAAACTGAATGAAGAAGATGATCCGGTCTTTTTATTAGTTGATAATAGCCACGAATTCGAGTTGGTGCTACCTGAGAACACGACACCTGCACAGGTTGAAGTGATTGCGAAGAGTCGAATTACTGGCAAGACGGCGACTACCAAGGTTGGTCTAGGCGTTACGACCAAGACGCTTGTCATGCCAGCATTAACAGATGACATGATTGCTGAGTACGTTGCTAAGGAAAAGGAACAGCAGGCCGTGGCTCAGCAAGCAACGGCTGAACAGACACCACGTCCGTTTGAGCCAGCAGCGGAAACCGCGCCCGTTGATATTCCAGAAGAAGTTGTGGAAGAGGAACCAACAACTCGCCAACAAGAGAAGCCAAGCGGTATTCGTGGCTTTTTCTCAAAGTTATTTGGAAAGTAATCAAAAAACAAAAACGACATCCAGAGCGTGTGCTCTGAATGTCGTTTTTTCATTGACGGTTTATACCCCCTCAGGGATTCGAACCCTGGACCCGCGGATTAAAAGTCCGTTGCTCTAACCAGCTGAGCTAAGGAGGCGTCAATACAGTTATTATTATGCACAAGCCAGCAAAATTGTGCAAGAGGTTATGTTAGAATAGTAAAGATAAGTTTAAGAGAAGACGAGGATAACCGTATGTTTAAGGATAAACGGGTGATTGTTGCAGCCATTATGGTTTTAGCAGCGGTCGCAGTTGTATTTGCGATTGTCACGAATGGCACAAAAAGCAATGAATCAAATCGCGCTAAAGAGGCTTCTTCGACAGTGAAAAAGACGACAAAGTCATCGTCTGAAAAGACGGCTAGCGCTGCTAAGTCAGCTACCACTTCAAGTAAGCAAGCGCATGACAAGGCATCAAGCAGTTCTAGCAAGGCTTCATCTTCATCATCAAGTTCGGCGAGCGCTAGTTCAGCAAGCAGTGCTGCTGATAAGTTTGACGTTGCTGCAACTTTGAAGGGCGTCGATGGAGCGCCGGCAGTGTTGTCAACGAACGTTGGTGCAACGTCAGCCCAAGTTGTGTTAGCTGATAATGCAAATCAGGATTTTGATGCCTACACAGGTGCTTATGCGAAATCAGCGGTTGCGATTTTGAAGGCAGCTGCCAAGACGGGTAAGATGACGGACATTTATGTGGCGCGTCAAGTTAAGTTGGAAGATGGTACTGAGTTTGCGGTTGCCGGTTATTGGACGGGTGATCAATTGAAGAATGCTGGGACCTTGGCAGACAATACGTCGATGAAGGATTTGTTGCTCAATGCAAGTCGTTACTATATCGGTGGCTCGGTCTGGGGTACGTTCTCACAACAACAAAAGAATGATTACACGAATCACCAACAAGGTGGTCAAATTGGTGATAATCAAGACTTTACCAAGTGGGTCACGTCAGGTACGACGAAACAATAATATTAAAAGTCTGTGGATTTAGTCTGCAGGCTTTTTAATTTGGTGGATGGGTCGTGCTACCGCACGAGCAACAGGCTTGGGTTGGCACCTCCGACTTTGTTCAAAAACTCGGCAACCGAATGGCGCGGACGCCATTCAGCGGGGCAAATAATTCCCCCTAAAGCCTTCAGGTCTGTGTGGGCTTGCCTGAATAGCGCCGGCCATGCGGCATGTTGCCGATTTTTGAACGCTTCGGAGCCAACCCAAGCCTGTTGCGACAGCCAAGATGTTCTCTGTTAGTGTGGAGCAGATGTCGAGTAATGAATCTGTTGAACGCTGCAATTGACTCATACAAAGAAAAACGCCTCAACTATTACGAAACAGATAGTTGAGGCGTTATATTTTGATTACGTTATTAGAACAGCATGCTGAAGATTGAAACGTACATTAAGGCAGCACCACCGAGGACAAATAGGTGCCAGTAGACGTGACTCATGGGCAACTTTGGAATTAAGTATACGCCGGCACCTAATGTGTAGGTAATACCACCAGCTAATAGCAGATTAAATGCAAACGGTGTTAACGAATGGTGTAATGATGGAAAGGCTAAGATGATTAGCCAGCCCATTACAACGTAAATGAGGACCGACACCCAAGGCCAGCGCCCGACGAAGAATAGGTCGTAGACGATGCCGGCGATTGTTAGCCCAAGAATTGTGCCCCAAATTGGCCAGCCAACATTATGTGGTAAGAACAACCAAGTGTAGGGCGTGTAACTTCCCAAAATGACTAGGTAGATGCCAGAGTGATCTAGGAATTGAAATACCTTACCAGCTTTGGTGAAGACCAACGCATGAAAGAGGGTTGAAGCAAGCAGGAAAGTGATGATTGAAACCGCGTAAATCCAAAGGGCGGCCATTGTAAAACCGTCAAAGTCAGCGTGCATGCTTTCCCAAAGTAGCAATGTTGCACCAACGACGGCGGCTAATACGCCAAGTCCGTGGGTGACGGCGTTTAGTGTTTCATAGGTAATTAAGTAACGGCGATTCTCATTTGTTAAGACAGGCATGATGCACACCTCCGTGTTTTCGTTTTTTATTGTTGTAACTATCATAACGCGAACATCTAGTGTTGTAAACTAGATGAACTGAATTTTGACTTCAAATGGTTACTGACGGTCATTTTCTGTATACTGTATCGGTAGTGAAAATGTTGGGGTGAAAAATAATGATGACCTTGTTGAAAGGCATGATGATTGGTTTTGCGTTCGTTGCACCAATCGGCATGCAAAATTTGTATGTGTTTAATAACGCAATGAACAATCGCTTGCGGCGGGCGTTCTTGTACGTCCTGTTTGTGTGGATTGCTGATTCGGCGTTTTCAATGGCCGCGTTCTTCGGGATGGGGGCGTTGATTAGTTCTCATGATACGCTCAAACTAATTGTGATGCTGTTGGGGGGCTTGTTAGTAATGTGGATTGGTTACGGCATTCTACGAGGCGCCAATTCAGTGCAACTTAATACGCAGCAAAATGCTGTATCCTTGAAGAAGGCGCTGGTGACAGCGGTTATTGTGTCGTGGGCTAATCCACAAGCATTGATCGACGGTAGTTTGATGCTTGGTGCACTACGCGGAACTTTGGCAGATTCACAAGTGTGGCCGTTTATTATCGGTGTTATTATAGCGACTTTTATTTGGTTTAATGGCATCACGATTACGATGAATCTGTTAAAAGATCGGCTACCCAAACGAGTCTTGGTCTGGGTCAATATCCTTTCTGCAATCATTGTACTGGGATACGGCGTATACTTATTGGTAGAAGCAATCAGTATGTTAATTTAAGAAATGAGGCGAAAAAATGCCATTACTACGATTTGATTTATATAAGGCAGGTTGGGAAGATAAGTCACGTGTGAAGCAACTGTTGGACTTATCATACGAAGTGATGCGTGAAACGTTTGGTGCGCCTGAAGGGGACCGTTACCAAATCGTGAGCTACCATGAGCCAGAAGATTTCATTATGGCAGACACAGGGCTTGGCTTTACGCGAACGAATCAATTTATTTCTTTGTCAGTTCGTACGCGTCCACGCACAACTGAACAGAAGGAAAACTTCTATCGTGAGTTGGTGGCACGCATTCATAGCGATTTGGGGATTGATCCACAAGACGTGATGATTAATCTGGTATCAAACACGGATGAGGATTGGAGCTTTGGTTTAGGTAAGGCGCAATTCTTGACGGGTGACTTGTAAAGTTACATTGTGACTAAAATTTATTTCTGTTATAATGAATATATTAACGAAAGAGGTATCTGGCAATCGCCAGGTACCTCTTTCCTGCTTTAAGGGGATATAACGATACCGTTAACAATTAACAGGGGGATGGCATTATGGCAGAGACAAAAGAACGTTACGTGACATATGAAGAATTCAATGACTTCAAGCATCACGACTTTCAGGAAGTAAAGGATGACCTGAAAGATCTCCGCGAAGATGTCACCGAAATGCGAGCTGACTTGCGGGTTATGGATACTCGTCTGACAAACGTGGAGAAGACGCTCGAAACGTTTGCGACTAAGGACGAGATGCAGTTGATGTTCCATGACCACTCGTCAGCAAATCGAAAGGGAATGTATCGTGCACTCGGCGTAATGACGGCCGTCTTGGGCGTGTTAATGAGTATTTTGCAGTATTTAAATTAAATGTAGGGGGGCTGTTATGGCAAACAAGGAACGCTATAAGACGCAGACGACATGCAATGATTTCAAGCATCACGATTGTTGAAAAATAAATGATAGCCTCAAAGAATGGCGTACAGACATGACCGAAATTCGAGTCGAGTTGACAAAAGCGCGTGGTGAACTACGAATTTTGAATTGGCGCATGGCAAATGTAGAGAAAACACTCGAAACGTTTGCGACTAAGGAAGACATGCGAGTGATGCTGCGGGACGTCGTACA
This sequence comes from Weissella cibaria KACC 11862, assembly GCF_000193635.1. GTDB lineage: Bacteria > Bacillota > Bacilli > Lactobacillales > Lactobacillaceae > Weissella > Weissella cibaria. Next base: position 76,601 of record NZ_AEKT01000033.1, read on the forward strand.
AGCTTTCCAAGCGGCCAATCGAGAGTCACGACAGAATTTTAGGAAATATATTTATCAAGCGACGGGGCTTATGACGGTGGTGTTAGGTGCGTTAATGGGATTCATACATTATTTCTATTGATTGAACTATGGGGGATCTATGACAGAGACAAAAGAACGCTACGTGACATATGAAGAATTCAATGACTTCAAGCGCCATGATTTTCAGGAAGTGAAGGATGATATCAAAGATTTACGTGGTGAGGTGAAGGAACTACGTGGCGACGTGACAGAAATTCGGATTGAATTAACAGAGTTGCGAAGTGAGATGCAAGGAAGCTTGAATGTGCTTACGCAGCGGGTAGACGGCATCGTAGCCTCATTGAATTGGTATAAGTACGTTTTTGTGCTTGTGGTATTGGTGCCATTTATTGAACGGCTAATTTCAAAATTTTTTTAGGTATTAATAAGGGAAAATATCATGTCGGTAGAGACAAGGGGGCGTTATGTGACGGATGAGAAATTTGAGGAGTTTACGGACCATGATTTTCAAGAATTAAAGCAAGGTGTCAAAGACTTACGCAATGCCGTAAGGGAAATACGGATTGATTTGAAGGAAATTCGCATCGAATTGACAGAATTACGTGGTGAGGTGAAGGCTCTGACACAACGAGTTGATGGCATCATTACCACATTAAACTGGTACAAGTACATCTTTGTACTGGTGGTTTTACTGCCGTTTATTGAGCGCTTGGTGTCACGCTTCATTTGAGCGGTATGCCTTGCTTTTCTAACTAAATAAACGTAAAATATCGTTTATAGCAATTCACTAAAAAGTAAGTTAAACGTCGATTGTCCAGCGAGTGCACAGGTGATGAGAAGTGCATCAATCAGTTTAAGTGAAAGTAGTTAGTGGGCCGCACCGGTGAACGTGAGTAGTCGATGCCGTGAGAAACGCGTTAAGTTCTAACGAGATAGCGGGAGTAGTCCCGTTAAATCAGGTGGTACCGCGATTAAGTCGCCCTGATCATACAAATTAGTATGGTTAGGGCGTTTTTTATTTGCGACCATCCGTTATATAAGATAGCTATTATTCATAAGGAGAATTTCACATGCGCGAAATTGATATGCCTGGAAAGTATGACGCTACTGCTGTTGAAGCTGGCCGTTATGACAAGTGGGTACAAGAGAACCGCTTTAAGCCATCAGGAAACGATAAGGCTCGTCCTTACTCAATCGTTATCCCACCACCAAACGTTACAGGTAAGTTGCACTTGGGACACGCTTGGGACACGACGTTGCAAGATATGATTATCCGTCAAAAGCGTATGCAAGGCTTTGACACATTGTGGTTGCCAGGAATGGACCACGCCGGTATCGCAACGCAAGCTAAGGTTGAACAACGTTTGGCTGAACAAGGTGTGTCACGTTACGACTTGGGTCGCGAAAAGTTCGTTGACCAAGTTTGGGACTGGAAGAACGAATATGCTGCAACCATCAAGTCACAATGGGGTAAGATGGGACTTTCTTTGGACTACTCACGTGAGCGTTTCACGTTGGACGAAGGATTGTCAGAAGCTGTTCGCAAGGTCTTTGTGACGTTGTACGAAAAGGGCTTGATCTACCGTGGTGAGTACATCATCAACTGGGATCCTAAGGCTCGTACGGCTTTGTCAGATATTGAAGTTATCCACCAAGATGATGAAGGTGCTTTCTACCATGTAAAGTACCCATTCGTTGAAGAAGGGGTAACTTACGATGGTAAGGACTACATTGAAATTGCTACGACACGTCCTGAAACGATGTTTGGTGACGTTGCCGTTGCCGTTCACCCATCAGATGAGCGTTACAAGGACTTGGTTGGTAAGATGGTGCGCGTACCACTTGTTGGTCGCGAGATTCCAATCATTGCCGATGAATACGTTGACCCAGAATTTGGTTCAGGAATGGTGAAGATTACACCAGCCCACGATCCTAACGACTTTGGTGTTGGTAACCGTCACGACTTGGAGCGCATCAACACGATGAATGAAGATGCGTCAATGAACGAGCGTGCCGGCAAGTATGTTGGTATGGATCGCTTTGACGCACGTAAGGCGATCGTTGCCGACTTGCAAGCTGAAGGCTGGATGCTTGAAATTGAGCCAATCGTGCACTCAGTTGGTCACTCAGAGCGTACTGGTGTACCAGTTGAGTCACGTTTGTCAACGCAATGGTTCGTTAAGATGCAACCATTGGCTGAGCAGGCTTTGGACATGCAAAAGTCAGACGACCGTGTTGACTTCTACCCACCACGTTTCGAAGATACCTTCACGCGTTGGATGGATAACATCCACGACTGGGTTATCTCACGTCAACTTTGGTGGGGACACCAAATCCCAGCTTGGTACCACAAGCAAACGGGTGAGATGTATGTTGGTATGGAAGCACCTGAGGATATCGAAAACTGGGAGCAAGACTCTGACGTTTTGGATACGTGGTTCTCATCAGCTTTGTGGCCATTCTCAACGATGGGTTGGCCTGATGAAGATGCCGCAGACTTCAAGCGTTACTTCCCAACCAACACGTTGGTTACGGGATACGACATCATCTTCTTCTGGGTTGCTCGTATGATGTTCCAATCAAAGGAATTCACGGGTCGTCGTCCATTTAAGAACGTTTTGATTCACGGTTTGATTCGTGACGAACAAGGACGCAAGATGTCAAAGTCATTGGGTAACGGAATTGACCCAATGGATGTCATCGAGAAGTACGGTGCCGATGCATTGCGCTGGTTCTTGGCAACTGGTTCAACGCCAGGTTTGGACGTTCGTTTCTCATACACGAAGATGGACTCAGCTTGGAACTTCATCAACAAGATTTGGAACGCTTCACGTTACGTTATCCTGAACTTGGATGACGAAACGAAGGCTGAGTTGCCTGCTGACTTGTCAGTTTTGACGTTGGCCGACAAGTGGATTTTGTCACGTTTGAACGAGACAATTGCTTCAGTAACGAAGAACTTTGACAAGTTCGAGTTCGGTGAGGCTGGTCGTTCATTGTACAACTTCATCTGGAACGACTTCGCTGACTGGTACATCGAAATGACCAAGGAAACGTTGAACGGAAACGATGAAGCTGCCAAGAAGAATGTGCAAGCTGTTTTGGCTTACGTGTTGGACAACACATTGCGTTTGCTACACCCAATAATGCCATTCGTAACGGAAGCTATCTGGCTAGAGATGCCACATGATGGTGAATCAATCGTGGTTGCTGCTTACCCAGAAGAGAAGGCTGAGTTGGATAACCCAACGGCTGAAGCTGACTTCCAAAGCTTGACTGACTTGATCAAGGCTGTTCGTACGATTCGTACGGAAGCAAATGCGCCAATGTCAACTGAAATCGACGTTTTGATCAAGACGTCAGATGAAAACTTGGCACGCATTTTTGATGAAAACTCAGACTACATCAACCGCTTCGTAAAGCCAAAGTCACTTGAAATTTCTGCTGATGTGTCTGCACCAAAGTTGGCGATGACGCAAATTATTTCTGGTGCCGAAGTTTATGTGCCTTTGGAAGAGTTGATTGACTTGGATGAAGAAATTGCCCGTTTGCAAGGTGATGTTAAAAAGTTTGCTGGTGAAGTAAAGCGTGCAGAAGGTAAGTTGGGTAACGAAAAGTTCGTGAACAACGCACCTGAAGCTGTGGTTGCGGAAGAACGTGAGAAGCTAGCTGACTGGCAAGCAAAGTTGGCAGCAACTGAGTCTCGTTTGGCCGAATTGCAGGCTGCGAAGTAAAAACAGAGCATAGAGTGTTGGTTTTCTTGCGGAGCAAGAAAATCGGTTATCCGGAATTAAGACGAAAATTTCTCGGTGCGCCACAGGCGTGCTGAAAATTTTTGACTTAATGCAGTGGTGACCGAAAACACGCCAGGCGTTTAAACAGAGCATAGAGAAACGTTTTTTGCCTGAAGTTGCACCAGCCACCCTGAAATGAGATTGTTACTTCTAAAGGCTTGCAGGTCGTCGGTTTTTAGAGTATTATCTTATATATTGTTAATAACGAATTTAAGCTGTTCGTCGTTACAATGTTAGTAAATTACACTTGTAAAAGCGCTGTTCACATTTGTGGATGGCGCTTTTGCTATTCCTGTGCACTTTTGAAACAGTCAAAGCGTAAATTGTCCGTGCAAACGGCACTGATAACCGATATACTTACATTATGTCGGTTTAATAAACCGCGAAAGCGTAAGTAAGAGAGAGTGAGAACTATGTGGCGACGTAGCGAACGAATTGGCCGATGGGTGCTGGCCAGCCTAACAATATTGCTCGCCGTGGGCACGATGACTGACGTATCAGCTGCCGGGGCACCAGCTGGTCGTTTTAGCGTTTCTGGGAATGCTAAAATGCCCGATAAGGTCAAACAAGCCGTTTTTGAGGCAACTCAAGAATGGCAAACAGTTTTAAATGATGATGATTTGTTTGATGCTGCGGAACCAACTCGTACGAATGTGACAGTAGTCTGGGATACAGCACACGATGCCCGAGTCGCAAAAGACGATGCGGTGGCGGTGACGAAAAAGACGGGAAACTTGACGAAACCAGCCTATGAAATTGTCTTGTATAAACGAGATATCAATCGAGCGTTTAAGCAGGACGGCTTTGCCACACAGGAACAGCAACTTCGGACGATTATTGTGCATGAGTTAGGCCATACAATGGGGCTGACACATAGTACGAATAAGCATGACGTGATGTATCCAATGGCACTTGGGCCAACGCAACATATTACGGCTGATGATGTCCGTCAGCTACCGTTTGCAGTACGAAATGGTGTGCAACAAGATTTGGCACGACAAGATCGCGCGTGGTTTGCGCCACGACGTTGGTTGACGATGTTAACAGAAACAGTTGTGAAAACGTTCAAACGGCCCCATAGTTTAGAAATTGCGGCGTTGAGTTTTGGCGGTGCACTAGTCGTAACCGTGGTAGGGACAATGGTTTATAATCGGCGGGGACGCTGATGACAATTAGTAAAATCAATATGACGAGGTATCTGAGTTCAGGTGCCTCGTTTTTTACACCAAAAAATCGCTCTGGGAGATTGGGTGTGTTAGGATTGAAAAGATGAAAAAGGAGGTCCGTTCAGATGATTACAATTGAAACGGCAGCTGACGCCATTGCCTATATTCACGGACGTCACAAGTGGAAGAAAATACCTAGTTTTGCCAGAATTGAAGCACTTCTCGATCGATTAGATCATCCAGAACGGGCTTCTAAGTTTATTCATATTACTGGCACGAATGGCAAAGGATCGACTAGTAAGATGATTGCCCAATTGTTGCGGCAAACGGGTTTAACGGTGGGGATGTTTACATCACCCTTTATTATGACGTTCAATGAACGCGTCCAAGGAAATGACGGTAACATTCCGGATGCGGACTTATTGGCGATTATGCAGCGCATTGCGCCAATTACGGAAGCGTTGGACCAAGAATTGCCTGACGGTGGTCCAACTGAGTTTGAAACGTTAACAGCCATGATGTTTGTGTACTTTGCAGAACATCCAGTTGATGTGGTGGTCTTGGAGGTTGGTGTTGGGGGAACCTGGGATACGACTGAGGTAATTCCTGATAAAGTGCTATCGGTAATTACAACCGTTGGGTTGGATCACATGCAGGTGCTAGGCAATTCATTAGCTGAAATCGCCACACAAAAGGCGGGCATTATTCAACGTCAGCGTCCGGTAGTAACAGGACGATTACCAGAAGAAGCCCGTCAAGTCGTAACGACGGTCGCCAAGGCTGCAGGTGCCCCGATTTTTGAGCTTGGTCATGAATTTGAAGTCGCCATGGTGCCTGGTGATACTGAATGGGGTGAACGTTTTAATTTGTCAGGTACCGTAACACAGCGAGATGTGTTCGTAGATTTGATGGGTGATTACCAAATAGAAAACGCCGCTGTGGCCATCCAAGCAGCTACGTTAGCCGCGCAGTTGCTTGGTCGTGAATTGACACCTGAGATGGTTGAGACGGCCTTGGCAATCGTTACTTGGCCGGTTCGATTTGAACGCGTATCAAACACACCATTAACCGTACTAGATGGTGCACATAATCAGCACGGTGTAGATGCATTAGCTGCAACATTGGCGCGACGTTTTAAGCAACGGACTGTCCATATCTTGTTTGGGGCGTTAGCGGATAAAGCTTATCCGGAAATGCTTCATACGTTGGCTGACTTGCCTAATGTGGACCTCCACGTCGTTGGTTTTCAAAACCCAGGCAGTCGGACGGTTCTAGATCCGACTGAGGCGGCCGCTCAAGTGACTGGACACACGGTTACTGTCCATCAGGACTGGCAAACGGCCTATCAGACAGTTAAAGCGCTCGCGAAGCAAAATGATATGATTTTGTTCACAGGGTCATTATATTTCGTGTCAGAAGTTCGCGCTAATCTATAAAAATGCACACACGCCTGCACTAATCTGCGGGCGTTTTTTGGTATACTTAAATCAAGACAGTGGCGATTGGAAATAGCGGTGGTTTCGCATCACAAGTTTGATTGGCTACTTTATTAAAATGGATAAGAAGAGGGAAGTGCGATGAATTTTTTCGTCAATGAGGGACTTGCAGCACAGGGCTCGGGGATTGAACACGCCCAAGTGCAACGCGGGAAGTTATTCCGTAAGAATGGTCAGTCATTTAAAATCGTGACCCGGGTTTACAACGCCAATGGTCATCGAGATTTGCTGGCATGGCAACTAAACGATGCTGAAGTAATTAATATGTATGATTACTATGCAGGGACAGAATATGTGCCCGATCGCATCGTGACGGCTGAAGATGTTGAATGGGGTGGTCGCCCAGTTGCAGTAGTGGAGCCAATGGCTGATAAGCCTGAGACGTTTATGGCGTTTGAAGATATTGAACGAACACGTTTTTTGGGGCGTATTCACGTTGACTTGGAACACGAGAATCGGGTAACGATGGTGGAAGTGTTTGAACACTTTGGTAATTTGTTCCGGGTTGATACGTATGATTCACGTGGCTTTATTAGTCGCCAACAATATATCGATCCAGATGGTACACCTAATACGAATGTGTTTGTGGACCGTCAAGGCCGACCAGTGATTGAAGAGTTTCTACGTCGCAAGGGTCCGCGTATGTCTGAAACGATGCTGATGAACCGGCAACATATTGATGCACAAAATCAATTGGCCGATAACGCACGCATGTCAGGACAACCGTTTGAAGCTAAGCCCTTTGAGGCACCACAATTTGTTAACTTTATTGCGGGTTACCGGTTGATCAAGCGAAACGGGATGACGTACATTTTTGATTCCTTTGATGAGTTGACGGCCGAATTTGTGAACGATTTGAATAATGACTTCTACTCAGCTGAACAGCCAAATGTCTTTATTATGGATCGAACAACGGCGGCAGATGAAGGTTTGTTGCATATGGATCGACCAGCGTACATTGGCTTCCATTTGCATAATTTGCACGCTTCGGACACTCGTGATGTTATGACGACTGATGAAAATAACAATTATGAGTTTGATTTCATGCACATGAATGACTATCAAGCAATTATTTCAGCGATGCCACGTCAAACGGCTGACGTGGTGGCACGTTACGCACCAAAGGCAACACCGTTTACAATTCCGGTGGGGGTTGTCCCAGCTGAAATTCGTGAGGCAAACCGTGTGCCGATGGCTGATCGTGAACCAAATTCAGTGTTGATGATTGTGCGTCGAGCGCCAGATAAGCGTCCTGCTGCAGTAGCAGAAGCTTTGATGATTGCGAACCAAAAGCAACCGGGGCTAAATGCACACTTGGATGTTTATGGTTACTTTGACAACACTGGCAACAATAAGACCAACAAGGACTTGATTAACTTGTTCGATAAGTATGGACTACCAAAGCCAACGATGTTGAATGAGAAGGGCGAAGAGACGACTGATATTAATGAAGTCCGCCGTTTGGATTCACCAGTTGTGACGTTGCATGACTACGTTACGGATCGTGATGAGCTGTATGCTATTCACCGTTCACACCAAGTGTATGGTCTAGCGTCAATGATGGAAGGGTTCAACATTTCGATGATGGAAGCCATGTCAAATGGGCTACCGGGTGTATCGACGAATGTGAACTACGGTCCAAATGACTTGATTATTGATGGCGAGAATGGTTATTTGACGGCCTGGGCACCAGAAGGTCAAGAAGATGAATTTGTGTCTGAAATGGCTGACCGCTTCCTTGAATTATTCAACGATCCACAAAAGTTACAAGCCTTTTCAGATGCGGCTTATGACCACAGTGACCGTTATTACGAGGAAAATGTGTGGCAAGCTTGGCAAGGTTTGTTAGATGATGCAAACAAGCGCTGGCCAGCGATGGCAGCGCAGGCTCCTGCACTATCAAACGTTGGGGTTGGTGAAGGCGGTACAACGATGACGGCGTACACCCTCGGTCAACGAGCGGATGAAGTGACGATTAATGGTGTTGCAGGTGTCACTTACTTTGCAGCGAATTAAGGAGATCAGCGATGAACTTATATATAGATAATTCAGATTTACCAACGCTTGATGTCAACGTGGCTGCACGGGTAAAAGAGGACCGTGCGGCGGGCAATGATGCGAAAATTGTTGTGCGTGGGTATTACCCAGATCAACATATGCACTTGGCTAATCACGGTTTAACGGATCAAGATTTGTTGAATATGTATGATGTGTTTCAAAAGGCAACTGATGTGGATCCTAAAATGGTCCACTATCGACACAATCCGCAAATTGATAAGACACGCTATCACTTGGACGGTATTGATTGGGGGATGGCCCAGGCTCGTCGGTTTGGGACGACTTACGGTCGCAATGTGATTGATGTGGAATTATTTGCCGGCAACCCAGGTGGTCGTTCATCAATGTTGCATTACATTGACCGATTGGACCATGTTGCTGTAACGGATATTTGGGACTGGCGTGGGTTTAAGTCAGCAACTCGTTATTACCAAACGAATGGGAATATCTCAAACATTATTTTCTATACCCCAACTGGTGATGTTGCTGCACGAGCCTCATTCATGTGGCAACACATTGAAGGCAAGCCGAATAATGAATGGCCACTTGTTCAAACATCATTGGAAGTTATGGACTACGATGGGCAGCATCTCTGGTTTGAGAGTGAAATGCATGCCTGGGAGTACTTTATTCAGCACGAAAAGCAAAAGCAAGGTGTCGTTTTCCAGTAATCTGCTCTTTTTAGCGTAATATAGTATACACTTTCAATGGGACTAACATGGGTAAGTTAGTCGAACAGAGAAAGGGGTTAGAATATCATGAAGCGCTTAATAGTGGTTGCGTTGATTGTATTCGGTTTGAGTTTGGTAGGTGGCACGGCGTTTGGTGATGAAACGACGGTTAGTCGGGTGACGACAAGTCAGGCGACTACCAATGGCGCAAACGCCACCAGTGCGCAACTTGACGGTGGCGCGGTGGTCCAATATCAAACGCATGATGAAGTGCAGGCAATGAAGGCTGGTAACCAGACCAATCAAACGGTGGCGGGTTACACATGGCTCGGTCTGGTGGTGGTTGCTGTCACGACGATTGGTGGCTTAGTCTGGCAATCGTTTCGACGGGAAATCAAACGGGCAGGCTAAAATAGCAAGTATAATTCCGGGGTAGTCTTTTGACTATCGCGGAATTTTTTGCGTTTTCTGTTACACTAGATAGAGAGATTTAGGCAATGCCCTGGACGCGGGGTGTTGAGACGGAGATATATAATCATGATTATTTTACAAGCAAGTAATGTTGCCCGCCGCTTTAGCGGAGTGACGTTCTTTGAAAACATATCAATGCAGATTCAAGATAAAGGTCGGGTTGGTTTGGTCGGACGTAATGGTGCCGGTAAATCAACGCTTTTGAAGATGCTAATTGGCGAAACGCAACCTGATGAGGGGACTGTTTCGATGAAAAAGGGCATTAAGCTCGCTTATTTGGCACAAAATTCAGGTTTAGATTCGGATCTATCGGTTTACAATGAGATGTTAACGGCGTTCGACCGAGTGATTTCGTTGGAAAAGAAGATGCGTGAGATGGAAGCCAAAATCGCATCGGCAACGGATTATGAAAGTGATGACTACACGAGTTTATTGTCGGCGTATGATCAAGCGCAACACGATTTCAATGAAATGAATGGTTACGGTTATGAAGCAACTATTCGATCGGTATTGCATGGATTTGGCTTTGACGAATCATTCTATGATCAAAAGATTTCATCACTATCTGGTGGTCAGCGCACGCGTTTGGCGATTGCGAAGCAGTTGCTGGAGACGCCTGATTTGCTAATCTTGGACGAGCCAACGAACCACTTGGATATGCAAACGCTGTCTTGGTTGGAGCAATATCTGCAAAACTACCAAGGGGCCTTGTTGATTGTTTCCCACGACCGTTACTTCTTGGATCGGGTCGTGAACGAAATTTATGACATGCACTCGGGTGTGTTGGATCACTACACGGGTAACTACTCACGCTTTATGGAGCTAAAGGCTGCTAAGGTGCTGCAAGAACAGAAGGCGTTTGACAAGCAACAAGAAGAGATTGCCAAGTTGGAAGACTTTGTGAACCGTAACATTGTGCGTGCGTCAACGACGAAGCGGGCCCAGTCACGGCGTAAGCAGTTGGAACGCATGGAACGCTTAGAAGCCCCTAAGAATGAAACGGGTGTCGCTCATATCCAATTTTCAACTGACGAAGAGTCTGGTAATGAAGTAATGCGTGTCAATGAAGTGAAGCTAGGCTACGACTTGACGAATATTTTGGCTGAGCACGTCAATATTGATGTGGACAAGCAACACGCAGTGGCCTTGGTCGGACCGAATGGAATTGGTAAGTCAACGTTGATTAAGACGATCTTGGGGAAGTTACCCTTGATTGCGGGCACAATCAAAATGGGTGCGAATGTTGAAGTTGGTTATTATGACCAAGAGCAACAAACTTTGGATCCAAAGAAGTCGGTCTTAAATACGATTTGGGATGAACACCCAACGATGCCAGAACGCGATGTGCGCTCAATTTTGGGTTCATTTATGTTCTCGGGTGAATCGGTGGATAAGATTGTGTCGGCGCTTTCGGGTGGTGAACGCGCGCGTTTGCTGCTAACGAAGTTGTCATTGCAACACGCAAACTTTTTGATTCTTGACGAACCTACCAACCACTTGGATATTGATTCACGTGAAGTGCTTGAGACAGCGTTAAATGAGTTTAACGGCACGATTTTCTTTGTTTCGCACGACCGTTACTTCATTAACGCCGTGGCGACCGAGGTGGTTGAGTTATCACCAAACGGCACGCGTTTCTTTGATGGTGATTACGATTACTACTTGGAGAAGACGGCTGGCGAACAAGCAGCGTCACACCGGGCCAAGGCCAGCTTTGAAACGACGGAAGAGTTCAAAGAAGCGTCAGCCACGCCGATTGAGAACTTGAGTCGTGAAGAACGCAAGGAGCGTCAGAAAGAACAACGTAAGCTTGAACGGGCAGTGTCAGCAGCTGAAGAAGAGATGGAAACGTTGAATACCAAGCGAGATGCACTGAACGCAGAGTTGAATGATCCAGCCAACGGTGCTGACTTGGGTAAGTTAACGGACTTGTCCAAGGAAATCGCTGCGTTGGATGCACAATTAGCCACAGTCGAGGAACAATGGACTGAAGCAAGTATGGCACTGGAAGAATTTAATAATTAAGACAAAAGTCTCGGCGGGAATCGTCGAGACTTTTTGTCTTATCCGGGTAAATAATTGCACAAAATTTGTTGCAAAAATATCTCAGTGTGCTATTATTATTTATGTTGATTAGCACTTAACAAAAGAGAGTGCTAAAAATTATAATTGCCTATGGAGGTCATATAACATGTTGAAGCCTTTGGGAGATCGTGTTGTTTTGCAAGTTGAAGAAGCACCTGAGCAATCAGTTGGTGGCATTTTACTTGCGTCAAACGCTCAAGAAAAGTCAGTTACCGGAACGGTTGTTGCTGTTTCAACGCAATCAGTTGGTGACTTGACGGCCCCAGCTGCAGTGAAGGAAGGTGACCAGGTCATCTTTGATAAGTATGCTGGCTCAGAAGTAACGGTTGACGGTGTCGACTACTTGGTCGTACACGAAAAGGATATCGTTGCGGTTCTTTAATTTACAAAACACAATTAATCAAAATTATTAAAATAGAGGGTGAATAAATCATGGCTAAGGACATTAAGTTTGCTGAAGATGCACGTGCCAAGATGCAAGCGGGAGTTGACAAGCTTGCAAATACGGTTAAGACGACGATTGGTCCTAAGGGACGTAATGTTGTGATTGAACAAAGCTACGGCGCACCAACTATTACGAATGATGGTGTGACAATTGCTAAGTCAATCGAGTTGGAAGACCACTTTGAAGACATGGGGGCAAAGTTGGTTGCTGAAGTTGCCTCAAAGACCAACGATATCGCTGGTGATGGTACGACGACAGCCACTGTTTTGACACAAGCTATCATTAATGAAGGTTTGAAGAATGTGACAGCCGGTGCTAACCCAGTTGGTGTGCGTCGTGGAATTGAATTGGCAACGGATGCGGCTGTTAAGTCATTGCATGACATGTCAAAGACGGTGTCAACGAAGGAAGAAATTGCGCAAATCGCGTCAATTTCAGCTGCTAACCCAGAGGTGGGTGAGTTGATTGCTGAGGCGATGGAGAAGGTTGGTAACGACGGCGTTATCACCATCGAAGAGTCAAAGGGTATCGAAACAACGTTGGATGTTGTTGAAGGTATGCAATTTGACCGTGGTTACATGTCACAATACATGGTCACGGATACGGACAAGATGGAAGCATCTTTGGACAACCCATACATTTTGATTACGGATAAGAAGATTGCGAACATTCAAGAAATCTTGCCAATGTTGCAAAGTGTTGTCGAGCAAGGTCGCGCTTTGTTGATCATCGCTGATGATATTACGGGTGAAGCTTTGCCAACGTTGGTCTTGAACAAGATGCGTGGTACGTTTAACGTGGTTGCTGTGAAGGCACCTGGCTTCGGTGACCGTCGTAAGGCCCAATTGGAAGATATTGCTATCTTGACGGGTGGTACCGTGATTACTGAAGACCTTGGTTTGAACTTGAAGGACGTCACGATTGCCCAACTTGGTCAAGCCGCTAAGGTAACGGTATCAAAGGATAACACGACGATTGTTGAAGGTGCTGGTAACAAGGATGCCATCGCTGAGCGTGTTAACCTGATTAAGGGTCAAATTGCTGAGACAACCTCTGATTTTGATCGTGAGAAGTTGCAAGAGCGTTTGGCTAAGTTGGCCGGTGGTGTTGCTGTCATCAACGTCGGTGCTGCAACTGAAACTGAGTTGAAGGAGCGCAAGTACCGAATTGAAGACGCCTTGAATGCCACACGCGCCGCTGTTGAAGAAGGATTCGTTGCCGGTGGTGGAACTGCTTTGGTTAACGCAATCCCTGCGGTTGCTGCCTTGTCTGAGGATGGGGATGTGCAAACGGGTATCAACATTGTGCGTCGTGCCTTGGAAGAGCCAGTTCGTCAAATCGCTGAAAATGCTGGTTTGGAAGGATCAGTGATTGTGAACCAATTGAAGGCCGAAAAGCCTGGTATTGGTTACAACGCTGCGACTGATGAATGGGTTGATATGGTTGCTGCTGGTATCGTGGATCCAACGAAGGTGACGCGTTCAGCTTTGCAAAATGCTGCCTCAGTGTCAGCTTTGTTGTTGACGACTGAAGCTGTTGTTGCGGAGCAACCTAAGGAAGACGCAGCACCTGCAATGCCTGCTCAAGGAATGCCGGGCATGATGTAATTTAATACAAACTAATGAACCACCGTCATGCTTTTGGCGGTGGTTCTTTGTTTGTGAAAAATTATCTAAATATCAATGATAGACAACGGGTGTAAATAGCACTAAAATAAGTCGTTGTAGAAATTTTAAATCGTCTTACAAATTGGCGTAACAGCTAAATCTAATTTAATAGGAGCGAATTAATCATGTGGCGCTTTTTAAAGCGGTTGTTGATTGGAAAGCCATTGAAGACCCTGGAAGAAGGCTCGCAACATTTGAGTCGAACCAAGGCATTGGCATTGTTGTCTTCTGATGCGTTGTCATCAGTTGCCTATGGTACGGAGCAAATTACGACGGCGTTGATCGCTGCGAGCGCTGCGGCCCTTTGGATGCAAATTCCGATCGCAATTCTGGTTTTGGTGCTGTTGGCAGCGATTACGTTGTCATATCGCCAAATCATTCATGCGTACCCATCGGGTGGTGGTGCGTATGTCGTAACGTCAACTAACTGGGGACGTAACGCAGGACTTGTCGCGGGTGGTTCATTGTTGGTTGACTACATGCTGACCGTGGCCGTATCTGTTGCGGCAGGTACAGAAGCCATTACCTCAGCAATTCCAGCCTTACATCCCTATGCAGTTGGGATTGGTGTCGTGATTATCTTGATTTTGATGGGAATCAACTTGCGTGGTGTCCGGGAGTCAGCTGGCTTCTTGATGGTGCCGGTTTACTTCTTTATCTTGATGATTACGGGGATGGTGCTATATGGTTTGTATAACATCGCCACTGGCCAGGTAGCGTTCCATGCTGCTTCGGCTATCGGTACGACGGGATCGAATATCGGCATCATCTTGTTCTTGAAGGCGTTCTCAAGTGGATCATCTTCATTGACTGGTGTTGAAGCGATTTCAAATGCCGTACCAAACTTTAAAGAACCAAAGCCTCGTAATGCAGCGGCAACGTTGTCAATTATGGCCTTGATTTTGGCCTTCTTCTTTGCCGGCATTACATTCTTGTCATACTGGTATGGTATTCGTCCAAATGACCACGTGACTGTTTTGGCCCAAATTGGTCAGGCAACCTTTGGTCACGGCGTGCTGTTCTATTTGTTGCAAATCGCCACGGCTTTGATTTTGGCAGTTGCTGCCAACACCGGATTCTCAGCCTTTCCACAGTTAGCCTTTAATTTGGCGAAGGACAAGTTCATGCCACACATCTACATGGACAAGGGTGATCGCCTGGGTTACTCAAACGGTATTATGTCATTGGCCATTGGGGCCATCGTCTTGCTGTTAATCTTTAACGGTTCGACGGAAGCACTGATTCCATTGTATGCTGTGGGTGTGTTCATTCCATTTACGTTGTCACAATCAGGAATGATTATTCACTGGTTCCGTGAACGTGAAGGTATTTGGCTTGGTAAAGCGTCAATCAATTTCGTTGGTGCGGCCATTTCATTTGCCTTGGTGGTTATCTTATTCTGGATGCACTTCAAGTCAGTTTGGCCTTACTTGATTATCATGCCAGTGCTCATTAAGATGTTCTGGACTGTAAACAAGCACTACCGCGCTGTCGCAAAGCAATTGCGTGTTTTGTCTAAGGAACCGGTCAAGCGTCATCATTACGATGGTGCGACTGTGATTGTGTTGGTCTCAAACTTGACGAAGGCAACGGCTGATGCGATTGACTATGCCCAATCAATGGGTGATCGCGTTTTGGCAATGCACGTTTCGTTTGATTCGAACCCTGAAAAGGAACATCGTTTGGGGGTGGAATTCAAGCGTGAATTCCCGGATGTCCGCTACGTGGATATTCACTCGTCTTATCGATCAATTACAGAGCCATCATTACGTTTCGTGGATGAAATTGCGAAGGGTGCTAAGGAACGCAATCATTCCTTGACTATCTTGATTCCGCAATTCGTACCACGTCACGGTTGGCAAAATGCTTTGCACAACCAAAATAGTTTGCGTTTGCGCACGGCGTTGGCCTCACGTGACGTCACGGTATCGACGTACTACTTCCACCTAAAGGAATAGTTGTTAAAAACGAATATTTTCATCTGCTATCATCAAGAGGTTGTGTTAACCTATTGATGATAGCTTTTATTTTGAAAGCAAAAAAACTTAGAGAAAATAAAGGGATAGAGATAATGGATTATACCGTTGATGAAGTCCGACAAGAATTACAAGCCATCCGTGAACGGGTGCACCATGGCGAATTATTTGATTCAATGGGAGCTGAGATTGGTCGCTTGATTGATCAGTTTGATTATGATGCCCCAACAACCGTTGCGCAATTAGATGCGGCCACTGCTAGTACATTGCAAGAAAAGCTTTCTGATTGGCAGACAGCATTGATTGCTGGTGAACCAGTGGTGGTCACGGATCAAGACGTATTGGATATGATGACAGGGTTGCGTCAGACTGATCCTGAACTACGTGATCGCGGTGTGTTTTTCTTTGTCAGTGATGGCTTACAGAATCATATTTTCAGTGATAACCAAGTTGTCATGATGACACGCTACCTTTTACAGGATTCAGTCTTGTTTTCGCACATTACGGAAACGAATAATGATGGTATTTTCTTCCGATCATTCGCTGTATTTATTCTGTCGATGTTGAACTATGCTAATCGGACGAATGACTTTGATTTGTTTACAGATGATTTGCATGAAATGATGATTGATAACTTAGCGACTTATATCGCGTTAGAGCATGACACGCGTGGCTTTGTTGAGGGGAAAGGCTGGGCCCACACATTCTTGCACGTTGGCAATATGTTAGATGATTTATCAAACGATGATGCTGTGACCCGTGCAGACAAAATTTTCTTATTGACGGTGCTGATTGAACGTATCAAGCGTTTGGAGACGCCACTGGTGATGGGTGAAAACCGTCGAATTGATAGTTATATCGTGACGCTGGTGAACATGAATCCACTGTATCGCGATTATTTCTTAAAGCAATTAAAGCAATGGCGTCAAGAAATGACCCGTCAGATGCAACCTGAAGTTGAGGCTGATTGGCATCGTATGTACAACCAGCAGCGGTTACTTCAAGGGCTACTGTTACGCGAAAAGTTGCCTAAAGAAATTTATAATTATCTTAACGAAGCGCGAAACTTTCTAGCGTAACTTATCAAGAATTCAGGAACGTGTTATACTGAGGGTTCCAAATAAATCAGTTTGACAGGGAGATAGACATGTCAGAAAAGCTAAACATTGCGATGTTCTTTGGTGGTAATTCATCAGAACACGACGTTTCAAAGCGTTCAGCACGTAACATTTACGATGCCATGGACAAGGAAAAGTACAACGTAACGGTTTTCTTGATTTCTAAGGACGGAATCATGATCAATGCCGCTGATTCAAAGCGCGTATTTGATGGTGAAGACGAAGATACGATTGTGGCGGAAGCAAAGTCAAAGATGGACTTGAAGAACCCATTGGCACCAATTGCAGTTTTGGGTGAGATGTCAGAAATTGACTTGTTCTACCCAGTCGTGCACGGTAACTTGGGTGAAGATGGTACGTTGCAAGCGTTGTTCCGTTTGTTGCAAAAGCCATACATTGGGCCTGGTACTGCCGCTTCAGCAATGTCATTTGACAAGGATTTGACGAAGCGTATCTTGAACCAAGCCGGCATTCGTAACACGAAGTATGTATTGTTGACGGATCAAAACTTCCAAGACTACACGTACGAGGGCCTTGTTAAGGAACTTGGTACGGAAGTGCTATTCGTTAAGGCCGCTAAGCAAGGATCATCAGTTGGTATTTCACGCGTCACGAACGCTGCAGAATTCGAAGCTGGTGTTAAGGACGCTTTGCAATACGACTACAAGGTTTTGGTTGAAGCTGCGTTGACTAAGCCACGCGAAGTCTTCATTTCAATCTTGGGTAATGAGCAACCACGTGCATCTCGTTTGGGTGGTATTGTTTTGCCTGAACAAGACGTTTGGTACGATTACAACAACAAGTTCGTTGATGCCTCAGGTATGGTCTTTGAATTACCAGTTGAGTTAGGGGATGACCTTGAAAAGGAAATCACTGACATGGCATTAAATGCTTACAAGGCATTGGGACTTGTTGGGTTGACTCGTATGGACTTCATGATTGATGCTGATGGTACACCATACTTGGGTGAACCAAACACGTTGCCTGGCTTCACGAATATTTCACTATACCCACAAATGTGGGAAGTTTCAGGTATCAGCTATACGAACTTGATTGATGAAATTATCAACTACGGTTTGGCTGAATTCGAACGCAATGCCAAGTTGTCATACGACTTCGTGTCATTGGGTGAAGAGCACGTTGGTGAAAAGAAGTACAACGCCGAGCGCGCTAAGTAATATGGATTTAAAAACAATCAGTAACAGTGTTGTTGCTGGTTGTTTTTTATTTGGTGGCGGGTGGCAACACGCGATGCTTAACTAGCTATCTCTACTTTATAAACGCCGTTATTTAGCGTATAATTTATAGTAAGACAATTTGTAGAAAAGGACTTAAAATGACTGAATCATTTACACCAACTTGGATGATTGATGCAATCTACCGTTTGACGCCTGAACAATTAAAGGCTCAAGGAATCAAGGCAGTGCTGACTGACTTGGACAACACGTTGATTGCTTGGAATAACCCAGACGGCACAACGGAATTGCACGACTGGCTTGAACAAATGAACGAGGCAGGAATCCCTGTAATGATCGTTTCAAATAATTCAGCACCCCGTATCGCACGCGTTGCTGAACCTTTGAAGTTGCCATTTGTCTCACGTGCTTTGAAGCCACTGACCCGTGGCCTAAACGAGGCCACAACAACGCTTGGCTTGGCGAAGCAAGAAGTTGTCATGGTCGGCGATCAATTATTAACTGACGTCTGGTCATCTAATAATTATGGCGTTCGGAGCATTTTGGTTAAGCCACTAATTGAGACTGACCAGTGGAATACAAAGATTAATCGTTTTTTCGAAAAGGGTGTTAAGAAGCGCATGTTGAATGCCCACCCAGAACTACAATGGAGGACTACTCTTGATTAGTGAAACAGAAGTACAAGGTTACTTGGACGATGGTTTGCGCTGCATTGGTTGTGGCGCTTTGATTCAAACTGAGCGTAAGGGTGAATTGGGTTATGCCCCAATGTCAGCCTTGCTTAAGGGCTTTGAAAATGAAGAAGTATTGTGCCAACGTTGCTTCCGTTTGCGTCACTATAACGAAATTCAACCCGTTGATTTGACGGATGATGATTTCCGTTTGTTGTTGAACGAAATTTCAACGACTGACTCTTTGGTCGTTTACGTGATGGACGTCTTTGACTTCTCAGGGTCATTGATTCCAGGCTTGCACCGCTTTGTTGGTAAGAACCCGGTTTTGTTGGTTGGAAACAAGGTTGATGTTTTGCCAAAGTCTTTGAAGCGTTCAAAGATTAAGGACTGGATGCGTCAACAAGCTAACGTAGCTGGATTGCGACCAATTGACGTGATGTTGACTTCAGGTAAGAGCGGTGATGATGTCCCTGAATTGTTGGATATGATTGAAAAGTATCGTGAAGGCCGTTCAGTTTACGTCGTTGGTGTGACGAACGTTGGTAAGTCAACGTTGATCAACCAAATCATTAAGGATGCAACTGGTGATTCAAAGGATGTCATCACAACGTCACGTTTCCCAGGAACGACGTTGGATCGTATTGAAATTCCACTTGATGATGACACGTTCATTATTGATACACCAGGAATCATTCACCAAGATCAAATGGCACACTATTTGACGCCAAAGGATTTGAAGTACGTCTCACCACAAAAGGAATTGAAGCCGAAGACGTATCAATTGAACCCAGAACAAACGTTGTTCATGGGGGCCTTGGCTCGTTTTGATTTCATTCAAGGTGAGAAGGCCGGCATTACGGCTTACTTTGAAAATAATTTGATGATTCACCGGACGAAGCTGGAAAAGGCGGATGAGTTCTACAGCAAGCATGCTGGTGAACTATTGATGCCACCAACAACGGAAAACTTAGACATGTTGCCACCATTGCAACGTCACGAGTTTAAGGTGACTGAGAAGACGGATATCGTGATTGATGGATTGGGCTGGATTACAGTTCCCGCCAACACGGTAGTAGCAGGCTGGGCACCCGAGGGTGTTTCAGTATTAACACGAAGGGCAATGATTTAATATGATTTCACTACGCGGTAAGCAAAAGCGTTACCTACGTGCCTCAGCGCACGACATGCGACCACTCTTTAGTATTGGTAAGCAAGGATTGACACAAAACTGGTTGGACCAACTTTCAGATGCAATCAACAAGCGCGAGTTGTTCAAGGTTAATATCTTGGCAAATTCAGATGTTGAAGTTGATGATTTGAAGGCATTTATCGAAGAGAACACGGATATTCAAGTTGTTCAAACGATTGGGCACACACTAGTATTGTTCGGAGAGTCAGCTGACAAAGAAAACCGTCGCTACTCTGTCGCCGTTCAAAAAATTTAACATCACTCTCGGAACGGGGGTTCGGGCATGATTAATACAATCGAGAAGACAATGACGCAGGCACAAGCTGAGCGTAGTTTTGTCGGTGAGACAAAGAAAATTGGTATTTTAGGTGGCACGTTCAATCCACCACACTTGGGACATCTGGTGATTGGCGAACAAGTCGCTGAACAGCTTGGCTTAGATAAGGTTTACTTTATGCCAAATGCTAAGCCACCACATGTTGATCCCAAAGGGGCAATCGATCCCTTGCATCGTGCCAAAATGGTGCAAGCGGCCATTGCAGGGAACAGTCATTTTGGCTTGGAACTGCTGGAAGTGCAGCGAGGTGGTAAGAGTTATACGTACAACACCATGTTGCAATTGAAAGTTGAGCACCCTAATTATGAATACTATTTCATTATCGGCGGTGATGAAGTCGCCTATCTGAAAACATGGTATCGCATTGATGACTTGTTGAAGTTAGTGAATTTTGTCGGGGTTAATCGACCAGGACAACCACGAGAATCGGATTATCCCGTGAAATGGGTTGAGGTGCCAAACCTTGAAATCAGTTCAACGGATATTCGAAAGCGAATTGCGACCAAGCAGTCGGTTCGCTACTTGCTACCAGATATGGTAGCAGCCTACATTGTAGAAAACGGGTTATACATGGATGACAAACGAGATGATTTATCGGGGCCGGTACTATAACGGGTCACGAGCAAGTTTAGTCGCAGCCGCACAAGCTGCTATGTCTGATTATCGTTTCCAACACGTCCTACGTGTGGAGGAAATGGCAGTTCGGCTAGCAGACAAGTGGGACGTTGATGCAGAGTTGGCTTCTGTGGCAGCTTTGACGCACGATTACGCCAAGGAACGCTCAGATGCTGACTTCTTGGCAAAGATTGCGGAAAAGCAATTGGATCCGGATTTGGTTAATTGGGGGAATAACGTTTGGCACGGTATCGTTGGCGCAGAAATGGTCAAGGATGAGCTGGGCATTCAAAACGAAGATATCCTAACGGCAATTCGTCAGCACACAACAGGTGCACCTTATATGACGACGCTGAGCCAAATCATTTATATGGCAGATTATATTGAAGCAGGGCGTGATTTTCCAGGGGTCGAAGAAGTTCGATCTTTGGCGTTTGATGACCTTGCAGCTAGTGTGGGATGGCAGACAGGCCACACGCTAGCGTACCTCATTGAAAAGCGCGTGCCGGTTTATCCGGGAACGCTTTTGACTTACAACGCATGGAGTGTAGAGAAGTAATGGAAAACAAAGTAAACGAAATGTTGGAAGTAGCTGTTAAGGCCGCTGATCAAAAGCGCGCTGAAAACTTGATGGCTTTGGACATTCACGAAATTAGCTTGGTGGCAGATGCCTACCTTATTTTGGATGCCCCAACGCAACGCCAAGTTTTGGCGATTGTTGATGAAATCGAAGACAAGATGGCTGAAGCAGGATTCGAGTTGCAACGCCACGAAGGTCGTCGTGAAGGTGAGTGGGTTTTGATGGACTTTGGTGACTTGTTTGTCCACGTCTTCAAGGATGAAATGCGCCAATTCTACAATTTGGAAAAGTTGTGGGGCGCTGCACCTGAAATTGATATTGACCAATGGATTGTTAAGGAAGAGTTCTAATGAATTATCAAACTTTTGCGAAGTTGTATGATGACCTGTTCGATGAGGATGCTTATGCTGATTGGTTCCAATACGCCACGAAGTTCATTAAGAACAAAGATGGTAAGTTATTGGAGTTAGCGGGTGGTGCTGGTCGATTGGCCATTCAATTAAAGAAGGCTGGATACGAAGACGTTACGGTCTTTGATTTATCAACTGAAATGTTGGCTTTGGCAGCACAACATGCGCAAGAAGCAGACATGATGTTGCCACTAATTGAAGGCGATATGCGTGAATGGTCAGATTACGAGCAAAAGTTTGCTACCATTACGTCGTTTGCAGATTCATTCAATTATTTGGCGTCTGAAGAAGAAACGTTGCAAGCCTTTAAACAAGTTGCAGCCCACTTGGAAGCTAATGGTCAATTTTTGTTTGACGTGATTTCACCTTGGCAGACAGACGTGTACTATCCGGGGTATATGTACAATTGGCATGATGATGAAACCGCCTTTATGTGGTCATCATATGGTGTTGAAGAGCAAGCCCACACGGTAGAACATGAGTTAACATTCTTTGTTTACAATGAAGAAATTGATGGCTTCCAACAAATTCAAGAAGTGCACACAGAGCGCACGTACGAGTTAGAAACATATAAGCGCTTGTTAACTGAAGCTGGTTTTACCAACATTGAGGTATTAGCAGACTTTGGTCGCGAAACAGTAACGGCGGAATCGCCACGTTGGTTCTTTAACGCAACGAAAGCTTAAAAAGGAGTGAGCTGGTAATGGAGGCTGTTGGGCTAATAACCGAATATAATCCGTTCCACAATGGGCACGCTTACCATGTAGCGCAAGCGAAAGCACTGACCGGTGCGGACGTCGTGGTCGCTGTCATGAGTGGTAATTATGTGCAACGTGGGGTGCCAGCTACCTTTGACAAGTGGCAACGGGCGGAACTGGCGTTACGAGGTGGGGTTGATTTAGTTTTTGAATTGCCGTTCGCATTTGCGGTACAGCCAGCGCATATTTTTGCGCGTGGTGCGGTGCAATTGCTCGCCGATGCGGGTGTGAAAACGATTGTTTTTGGTGCTGAACACGGTGACTTGGACTTTCTAGCGCTGGCGCAACAGGCTCACCAACGGCTAATGGCTGACAAACAATTTTCAACTGACTACAGTCAAACTTATGCCACGGCGTTTAATGATGTCCTGGCAGACGTGGTTGGCTTTCGATTAACTGATCCTAATGATATGTTGGGGTTTGCGTATGCGACCGCTGTCATTGACTTGGACTTGGTAGGCACAATCACGTTACAACCAATCCAGCGGATTAAAGCTGGCTACCATGAGACGCGGTTGGTTGATGATCATATTGCCAGCGCAACTGCCATCCGAGAATTAATGGACAAACAAGCACCAACGACGTCTTTCTTACCGTACGTTGGACAGCAAGCTGCTGAGCTGTTAGCCCAAGGCGCTCAAACCGCACCTTGGTCAACGACTTGGTACCATGCGTTGCAAACGAAAGTGATGACAACGCCAATTGCTGAACTTGAACAAATTTATCAGTTAACGGATGGTTTAGCGTATCGATTGCAAGAACAGGTGGCGCAACACCTAGCGACTGATTTCACGTCATTTATGGCAGCATATAAGTCGAAACGTTATACACAGGCGCGCCTACAACGCACGTTACTGTACACTGTTTTAAATATTACAAGCGCGGAAATGCAAACCGCGATGGCAACGCCTTATTTGCGCATGCTTGGGGCCACGACACTTGGTCGTCGTTATCTCAAGCAACAGCGTGATGAGTTTTCGTTGCCAGTGATACATAAAGTTGAAAAGGATGATTTAACTGGCATTTTAGCGCTTGATTATCGAGCTGGTCGGTTGTATCAACTTTTCTCACAACGACCAGCCGATCTTGCAAAGGCGCAGGATACCGGTCGCATTCCAGTTTTTATAGAAAGAGGATAAGTCATGAAGTGGCAATTTGTGGAACTCCAAAAGTACAAGACAGAAGCACTCCAATTCAATGAAGTTGTGGATTTGAAGGATGAAATTACAACAACATTTGGGGATGTCATTTTAGATGTTACACCGTTGACGGTGACGGGATTTGCACAAGCAGATCGTGAAGACATCATTGTTCACGCGAATGTGAAAGGACAACTAGTGACGCCGTCAACGCGTTCATTGGAACCTGTGGAAATGCCAATTGATTTTGACATTGACGAAGTTTACTTGCAAGATGAAGCGCACGCTGATCGTTATGAAATTGAAGATTCAGTCATCTTAGTTGAAGATGGTGTGATTGATTTCAACCAAGCGTTGGCTGAGTACGTGGCATTGTCAGTACCATTGCAAGTGTTGACTGAAGAAGAACAGAATCAACCAATGCCTGAAGGTAATGGTTGGGCAGTGATTTCTGAAGATGACTTTGACAAGAAAAAGGAAGAAGAGCCAGTGCAAGCAAACACGCCACTGGCTGGTTTGGCTGACTTGTTCAAGGATGAAGATTAGTTAAACAGAGGCGCTTACCGGCGGTGAACCGGTGAGCGTTTTTCCACATTTTAAACGGAAGGAATACTTGCATAATGGCTAAGCCGAAAGAAACGCCAATGATGAAGCAGTACAACGAAATCAAGGCGCAATATCCAGATGCATTTTTGTTTTATCGTCTGGGAGATTTTTATGAACTGTTTAATGACGATGCCGTTTTGGGCTCACAATTATTAGAATTAACGTTGACCCAACGGAATAAAAATTCCGCTGAACCGATTCCTATGGCCGGCGTACCACATCACGCCGCCCAGAATTATATCGATATTTTGGTCGATAAGGGATACAAAGTTGCGGTTGTTGAACAGATGGAAAATCCGGCTGAAGCAGAGGGGATGGTTAAGCGCGAGGTTGTCCAACTGGTGACTCCTGGTACCCGAATGCGCACGAGTGCTGATGCGGCAAAAGAAAATAACTATCTAGTTAGTCTATCAATGACACCAGCAGGTGGGTTCGGTTTGGCGTACACCGATCTATCAACGGGTGAAGTTAAAGCGACCACGGTGACTGCCACTGGGGGCGTTCTTAATGAAATCAGTCGCCTTGAAACGAAGGAGATTGTTACAAACGCAACGTTGCCAGATGATTTGATGGCTAATTTAACCAGTTTGGGAATTTTGGTGTCACATCAGGATGAAGAGGCGGCGAATGCGGAAACGTCATATTTGACGCAACAACTGACGGTGCCAGAACAAAAAGAGGCTGCTGATGTGTTATTGGCCTATCTATTTGCGACACAAAAGCGGTCACTCGATCACTTGCAAATGGCGTCATCATACGAAATTGCCCAATACTTGAAGTTAGATCGTAACTCACGCGCTAATTTGGAATTGACGGTTAATTTACGCACCCAACAACGGTCAGGTACCCTCTTGTGGTTACTGGACAATACGAAAACCGCAATGGGTGGGCGTGCCTTAAAGCAGTGGTTGGAACAACCATTACTGGATCGGGAAACGATTGAACAACGCTATGACAAGATTGGTGAGTTGCTCAAGGATTTCTTCTCGCGGGCGGCGTTACAAGAAACATTGAAGTCAGTTTATGATTTGGAACGTTTGGCTGGTCGCGTGGCATATGGTACAGCGAATGGGCGTGACTTATTGCAGTTGCGCAATTCTTTGCGACAAGTGCCAGACATCATGGTGACACTGGGTGATTTGGATCCGGCCGTCTTTGGTGATTTGCTACGTCGAATTGACCCTGTTTCAGACATTGAAAAGTTAATTTCCACGGCCATTGCTGAAGAACCACCAATTTCGGTTACCGATGGTGGTGTAATTCGGGCCGGGTATAATACACGCTTGGATGAATATCGCAGTGTCATGAAGAATGGTAAGCAATGGTTAGCTGAATTAGAGGCGAAGGAACGTAGCGAAACCGGTATTAGTTCGTTGAAAATTGGCTTTAACAAGGTGTTTGGTTACTACATCGAAGTTACTAAAGCGAACATTGATAAACTTGACCCAGACCGTTATACACGGAAGCAAACCTTGGTCAATGCGGAACGCTTTATCACGCCCGAACTAAAAGATCGCGAACAAATGATTCTGGAAGCTGAAACGAAGTCGAGCGATTTGGAGTATCAGTTATTTACGGAAGTGCGTGAGCAAATTAAAAATAACATTACGCGTATTCAAAAGCTCGCTGCCACGTTGGCCGAATTGGATGTGCTACAATCATTAGCAACCGTGGCAGAAGACTACAAGTTTACGCGACCTGAGTTAACGGATAAGCAACGGTTGGTGATTAAGGACGGTCGCCACCCGGTTGTGGAAAAAGTATTGGGCCACCAATCGTATGTCGCCAACGACGTCTTTATGGATGAGGATGAGACCATCATGTTGATTACGGGACCGAATATGTCTGGTAAGTCAACCTACATGCGTCAATTAGCGTTGACGGTGGTGATGGCACAAATTGGTTCGTACGTGCCAGCTAGCGAAGCTGAATTACCTATTTTTGACCAAATCTTTACTCGCATTGGGGCGGCGGACGACTTGATTTCCGGTAATTCAACGTTCATGGTGGAAATGTCTGAAGCAAATACAGCCATTCAGAATGCCACAAAGCGATCATTGATTTTGTTTGATGAACTTGGACGCGGAACGGCAACCTATGATGGAATGGCTTTGGCGCAAGCGATTATTGAACACGTGCACAATAACACGAAGGCGAAAACGTTATTCTCAACTCACTATCACGAGTTAACAGCGTTGTCTGATGAGTTGCCTAATTTGCGAAATGTTCACGTTGGCGCGACGGAAGAGAATGGTGAACTAGTCTTTTCACACAAGGTCTTAACAGGACCAGCAGATCAAAGTTACGGAATCAACGTCGCGAAATTGGCTGGCTTGCCAGATAGTTTGATTGACCGGGCGGCTGATATCTTGGCTAACTTGGAGGCACAGGATGTGTCATTGGAAGCAACGGCACCAACACGACCTGCTAAGTTAGCTGAACCAGTTGCCACCTATCAAGCGTCAGTGGCTGAGCCAGAACCCGAGGTTGCGGCGGCCGAACCAGCGGATACGCAGTTAGACTTGTTTGCGGTTGGACCAGAAATTGATCCTGCTATGCAAGCTGTTTTGGATGAAATTAAAGCAACAAATATTGCAACAATGACGCCATTAGATGCCATGATGAAGTTAAATGAGTGGCAAAAGCAAATGAAGTAAAAGAGGGTTAAGAGATGGCTGAGATTCATGAGCTTTCTGATATTTTAGCGAACCAGATTGCGGCCGGTGAGGTGATTGAACGGCCTGCGTCAGTGGTTAAAGAGTTGGTTGAAAATGCGATTGATGCTAATTCCCAGCAAATTGATATTTTGGTGGAAGAAGCAGGGGTAAAATCAATTCGCATTATCGATGATGGCGATGGCATCGATGCTGACCAGGTGACGAAGGCCTTTCTGCGTCACGCAACATCAAAGATTACATCGCGTAATGATTTGTTCCGCGTGCATTCACTTGGGTTCCGTGGTGAAGCGCTACCATCAATTGCGTCAGTTGCGGATGTTGTGTTGGAAACAGCCACAGCCGGAGCGGAACAAGGTAAGCGGGTTCACTACAAGGGTGGCGAATTACTCGAGGAAATCGGGACCGGTGCACGTAAGGGAACGGACATTACGGTGTCAGATATTTTCTTCAACACGCCAGCCCGCTTGAAGTATTTGAAGTCACAGTCGACCGAGTTGGCCCAGATTGTGGACGTTATCAATCGATTGG
Organism: Weissella cibaria KACC 11862; assembly: GCF_000193635.1. Classification (GTDB taxonomy): domain Bacteria; phylum Bacillota; class Bacilli; order Lactobacillales; family Lactobacillaceae; genus Weissella; species Weissella cibaria. The sequence continues at coordinate 104,279 of NZ_AEKT01000033.1, forward strand.
CACTGAGTTATCCAGAGATTGGCTTCCGGTTGTCGCACAATGGTAATGAGGTGATGCGAACAGCAGGTAATGGTAACTTGCAACAAGTTATTGCGGCCATTTACGGTGTCCAACAAGCGCGTAAGATGCAGGCTATCCAAGCTGAAGATAACGACTTTGAGGTGTCGGGTTACATCTCATTGCCAGAATTAACGCGTGCAAGTCGTTCATACATTTCGGTGCTGATTAATGGGCGCTATATTAAAAATTACAATCTCACCAAAGCCCTGATTAAAGGCTATGGTTCTAAGCTAATGGTTGGTCGCTTCCCCATTGCGGTGTTACAAATAACAATGGATCCATTGCTGGTTGATGTGAACGTACACCCGCAAAAGCATGAGGTCCGCTTGTCGAAAGAAAGCCAGTTGATGGCGTTGATTGAACAAGCTGTGAAGGAGCGGTTTGCTAACGAGAATTTGATTCCGAATGCCTATGAGAATTATTTGGGTGAAGAACAAAATGCAGCTGAAAATGATGCCGCCTTTATTGCCCAGCTGAACGATGCGTCACAGCCATACGTTAGTTCGTACGCGCCGGAGTCGACACCGGATCATCCAGTGCCAATGACGCCAGCTGACTATGAAAAGTTGGCTGACAACTTCTCTGTGTCTGATGTGACCCCTGTGGTCGTTCATCATGCAGAGGAACTGCAAGGAACAGCCGTGAGTGAGTTTGCGACTAAGTATCAAGATGGTGCGGACATTAACCCCTTCGACGAAGGTGGGACAGCGATGGTGGCTGAGCAAAAGTCACTTGATTTGACAGATGACAGTATTCAAGCAGTTGATGAGCATGGACAAACATTCCCAAAGTTAGACTATATTGGCCAAATGCACGGGACGTTCTTGTTTGCGCAATCTGAAGAAGGGCTGTACCTCATTGACCAGCACGCGGCTCAGGAACGTGTTAAGTATGAGTATTACCGTGAAGAAATCGGTAAGGTCGGCTTGGAAATGCAAAAGTTACTCGTGCCGATCGTGCTGAATTATCCAAAAATTGATATTTTGAAGATTCAGTCACATGAAGTCGAGTTAGCCCAAGTTGGCCTACATTTGGAACCATTCGGGGATGATGCGGTCATTGTGCGCGAGCATCCTGGCTGGTTTGAAAAGGGACAAGAAGAAGATACGATTCGTGAAATGGTTGACTGGATTCTACGCGATGGTAGCTTAACGGTTGCGCAATTCCGGGAGCGAACGGCAATTATGATGGCATGCAAGCGCTCAATCAAAGCTAACTGGTCAATGAATGATTTTGAAGCTAAGGGGTTGCTTGATCAATTATCACACTCAGAGAACCCTTATAATTGCCCACACGGTCGGCCTGTCTTGGTGACATTCTCAACGTTGGACATGCAAAAGATGTTCAAGCGTATCCAAGATTCACACGAACCTTGGATTGAGTATGATAATCACCCCTTTTAATTTGAAAGTGGCCTAATTTAGCTATAAACTAAACACATCAATTAAGAAATTAAAAACTTTAACAGAGGTAATTTATCATGAAGGCACGTGTATTTTACGCAACTATCACTGGGAACAACGAAGACGTCGCAGATGTAATTATTGATACATTTGAGGCAGAAGGTGTTGAAGTCACTAAGGAAGATATCCAAATGGTTGACCCTCACGACATCTCAGCTGATGAAACTGATATCGTTGTGGTTGTACCATACACGTTTGATAAGGGAACGGTTCCTGACGAGTCTTTGGACTTCTTTGAAGATTTGGAAGATACTGACCTATCAGGTATCGTTTATGGTGTCTCAGGTTCAGGGGATGACTTCTACGGTAAGGACTTTGCAGTTGCTATCGACAAGTTCGAGGCCCAATTCGAAAAGTCAGGTGCTACCAAGGGTGCAGACGGTGTGAAGGTTAACTTGAGCCCCGACGTTGAAGCAACTGAAGAACTACAAGCATTCACGAAGGCTTTGATTGCTAAGGTAAATGCATAATAACTTCTCAAAAAGACAGAAAACCAATCGGCTTTCTGTCTTTTTTTCATGCTATTATTTGCTGAGCTATGTGAATTGTATGTAACCGGCATCGGACTTTACGATAACAAAAGCTCTGACAAAACGGAAACAATGTCCTATACTATTAAGAAGTGGATAAGATAGAGAAAGAGAAAGTGTGGTCTACTATATGTTATTACGCGAACGCATAAATGAGATCCGTCAGACCAAACACATTCCCATTGAAAGGTTTGTGCGAAACGGTATCTCAAAAAATAAATACTACCGGTTCGTATCAGGCGAGGGGTCCGTTAGTATCGGAGATTTACAAAAAATAATTGAAATCTTGACGGTTTCGTTATCGGAATTGGTAGCCGAATCTGATGAGCGTGATAGTTTGATTTTCAATGAATTTGGTGACTATTGGCAATTGTCACTGCCTGAATTGCGCGAACGTGCTAGCGTGTTCGCGCACCGTTATATGCAAACGCAAATGAAGGCGCATTATATTGCGTCGACAGTGTATGAATTATTAGCGGGGCGTAAAGCTGGCGAAGATATTTCAGATTATGTTGATGAATTATATAAAGAACTGAAACGGCAACGTTTTTTTACAATTTTTGATTTGCAAGTTTTTCGCATTTTAATGCCACAGTTAAACGTGGCACGTTTCTTTAAGTTGTATGAGGTGTTTGCCGTTTCATTGCGAACTTATGAAAATTATAATCCGGCTGACGGTATTGAGTTGATGGTAAAAGTGCACGCAACTGCTTTGTCATATGCCATCAGTTCGACAGCACGAGCCCAAAAGTACTTGAGTTTTGTCATTGAACAAATTGAAGCTTTACAAGGGCGCCCATTTACATCTGAATTTTCGATTATGAAACGCTTCGTGTCGATTGTGCGCCTGTACCAAAGTGGTAATGTGGATGCGGCTAAACGCGCGTTCGATAGTTTTAATGGGGCAGCCAAGCGATTAGATGTTCAGCGCTTATGGGTGTCCCCCAACTTGTTGGATTTCGAAACATTTTGGAAGCGATTGATTTCGATTGACCCAAGCAAACTTCAGGAATCTGATACAGCCCTAAAATCAGCTGAAATTGAAACGGTTGATTTTGGCGTTTTTGGTATGGGTGAAGCATTTGCCTTTATCATGAAGCTTAAGAAATTATCAGTCCATGAATTTGAGCTGGCGGGGATGAGTCACTCTAAAATTTATCGGGTTCGTAAAAACCTAGCTGAATTTGATGTGGAAGATTTGTTTGCGGGAATGTTGGCCGCCCGTTTGGATGTCCGTGATATTGACGTATATTTAACGGCCAGTTCGGCTGCAATGGGGCGCCCACGGTTTGGTATGCGACACCTAAGTCTGACGGAGTTACAAGAGGCGATCACCAAGTACGAAGCCTTAGCTGAAGAAACCGGCTTAGATTTGTATACGGAAATGAGTCTTGAATTCCGGGGTGTAGTCATTAAAAATACGGTCAAGAATTGGCTGACATCACCAGAATTACAACAATTGTCTGACGACGTTAAAACCCATTTGGAACATTTTGATGAATGGCATGAGTCGCAACACCGGCTTGCTTCGTGGGCGTTTTTGGATGAAACGACTGATGTTGGCGTTGGTCAACGGATGGAAATTTTGTTATCGTTCACTCGCAATGCACAGGTGTTTAAGTATCCGTACGATCCGATTTTAATTAATTTTGATCCGGTTTTAATGCAGGCGATCTTACGACAGGATGTTGCAAAGGCGCAAGAAGTCTACCAACGCTTGTTTGCAGAATACCAGGCACGCCCTGATTTGCAAATCTACTTCAATTATCGTTGGCATAAATTGTTGAACGAACAGCTGCTAAAAGTTGTTCAAGATGGTTTCGTGGTGCCGATGACAATCGAAGGTGTTTTGCGCGATGTTGAGACCGTGACTGGCGAACGTCGATTTATTGTGCCTTATTTAGCGATTTTGGACGCAATTCGTGAGGTCTATCCGGCTTACTAATTGTGAAACGAAATGCTTGAAAAAAGTGCTTGGCACTGTATAATCCAATACGGGAAAGAAATTGAGTTGAGATGAGGTTGAATACGATGCGTGTAACGCAACATGTTTTATTCCGAATCGTGATAAGTTTGCTTGGTGTCTTACTGGTTGCTGGTCATACAGCCCATGCTGACACCGTTAATCAGGCGCGGTATCGCGTGAATGTGTTAGCTGGTACGGCAAACCAGCGCAAAGCTGTTGTGGCCGCTGAAACGATGTGGACGACAGCCTTGCACGAACCAAGCCTCTTTCAGGCAGCTGATGCGCAATCGGACGCCACGACAATCACGATTGAATTTAACGATACAAAAGAAATTGCGGGCCATGCGAAAGGAAACCAAGTAGCAGCTGATGTTTTAGGCGAAACATCGGATGTAGCTGGCACCAAAAAGATTGTCATTTTTACAAAAGGAATATTCACTAATTTTAAGTTGACCTCATACCAGACGGCAGCTGACTACACAGCCAGCGTTATCGCCCACGAGATGGGCCACGCGATGGGTCTACGACACACTTTGAACAACAAGAATGACTTGATGTACCCAGTGAACACGGGGCCGAATCAAGCGATTACACACTTAGACGCGACTAAGTTACCGTGGCAAGTGTCGACGGCAGCTTTAAGTGATTTAGATAAGAATACATCGATGGCAAATAGTCAGTTCGTTACAACGCGCATGTCGATGTTTTCAGCCAGAGTTGCCCATTTGCCTATGCTCTTTTGGGGCATGGTTGCGGCCTTGGCAGTCGCTTCGTTAGCAATTATCATCAGATTGGTTGCTTGGCGTCGGAAAGTTTTAGCTGGACTGCAAAGTTAATTTGAAAAAATAACGGACAAATGGCAAAAACGTCCCAGATTTGAGCTGAATTCGCATAGAATTCAGCTCTTTTTTTAGGTTACTTGGAAAACCATAGTTATAGAGCTTAATTTGGGGAAGAAACCAAATATGAAGGTTAGGCGGGGGTACACTTATACATGTTAAGAAATGAATTGGCTGGTGGAGCGGTTGACTTTTCTCTCATACCACACCATACCTAATTGAAAAGACGCGATCTTTTTGCAACACTCGATCAGTCAATTCATTTCTTAATAGCTAGTGTGATGTTAGCAATGACTGGTAAATTCAAATGAGTTTACCCGTTTTTGTGTTAAACACTAACTTTTTTATCCTGGATAGTGGAAAGTGTTGCTATACTGGGACGTAAAGAGAAGGCAAGACCATATGCACACAAGTTGCTTTCGGTTAGAATGAAGATACATTCGGAAACTAAGGGAACGCGAAATGGATAATATGGTATCAAAAACAAAGTCGGGCGTCTCCGATCAGAAGACGTACCGGAAAACATTAAGAAAGAGAATTAACCAGCGCGGCCAAAATATTATGGTGATGATCGGTTTGTATTTCGTCACTAGTGTGTTCGATATGTTTATACAACCGAATTCACGTTTGTGGATTACGTTATCATTGGCGGTACTGACCACAGCAATTTTGGCATCAATTGCGCGACTGGTTTATACAATTTTCCTTCGGGGAATTGCGAAAGGTTTGTTAGCGAATATTCCGTTGGTGTTCTTGGCAATTGCTTGGATATTTAAAGCAGTTGCACTGAGTTATACCATTCATTAGGAATGTTTGTGGGACGAAAGAGGGCGTCAGACATGACATTAAAGAGAGAAAAAATTGTGTTGACGGCACTCGTTGGTTTGGCAGCCACGGGAACATTGCTCGTTCAACAAGAGAAATTGGTTGAAGCTTCACCATATACATCAGGACTTGAATCGGCAACAAGTACTAATCAAAAGCAAATTGTGATTAATTTGGTTGATGATGCAGGAAACCCAGTTACCTGGTTCCAGTCAGATGGTACTAACGGCGGATCAAGCATTGAATATGCCGGCCAGGACGGTAACTTGGAAGGCATGCAGTTGATTGCATTGCCAGCCGGCGTTACTGCAACTGGAGTATCATCTTCTGATCAGGATCAAATCGCAATGGTACAAGGCGGTCAACTATACGTGACGTTATCTGCCATTCAAGGCTCAGTTGCTCACTTCACATTGACGGGGGCTGCCTTTGCATCAAACAACCCAGCGTCATCTAGCGCAACGTCAGATGCAAATTCATCTGCAGCAACTGATCCTGGGTCAGTAGCGTCAAGCGCTTCGTCTGTTGCACCGAGTGCGTCATCTGTTCAGGTATCACACAGCGTATCTGCAGTCGTGACAACGCCAAGTGAGGCGCCGTCATCGGTGGTCACTTCACAAGCACCGGCATCATCTTCAGCAGTAACGATGCCTAGTGATACGACGTCAGAGGTAGCTAGCGAGACACCGGTGGTATCCAACGTACCTTCACAATCAAGTATCACGGTAGCGCCATCCCAATCAGTCGCATCATCTGCTTCAGAGGCCAGTGAGTCAGCGACGGTTACACCATCTAGTGCAATCAGTTCAGCGGCATCAGCACCGGCAAGTATGGCTGCAGTTGCTGCCAGTGATACGGGTGTTCAGTCTGAGGCCACACCAGTTGTGCCACAATCAAACGGGGTAACCCAGGTTATCCTGCCAGCATTGGCAACCCAGCCAGCCGCAATTATTAACTTGCCTAAGATGGCAACAACAATTGCGCCAACTAAGCAAATTGATTGGCAAGCGCCAACGTCTGCAAGTGCGGTCATTGACGCAGCAGCAGCGTTGCAACAACCAGCGCAAACGACGCCAGTAAGTGCGCCGGGTCTTGCATCAGCAAAGCCAAGCACTAAGCGTGATCAGCCAAATGACACAACGGTTGTTAAAAAGGGGTCATTATTAAGTTCAACGGCTGACGCGCCAAAGCCTTCAATGTGGAACGACAAAGCGCGGACGTTTTCAGCGTTATCTGTTGGTATGAGTGCATTAGCGGTTGCTGCTCAGATGCTCTTGTCAAAGTTAACAATCTTTAAAAACCTATTACAATAAAGTGGCTTAACCAGTTAGTGTAAAGCCACTTATCACAAACATTAAAAACAGCGGTAGAATGTTTCAAAAGCGACACATTCTACCGCTGTTTTTTGCTTATTTTTTATACATAACCACAGTAACCTGTTATAATAATAAACATGGAATGGTAGTTGGTATGATACACAGAGTTTACGCTTTTTGCGTAGGTGTTTTGTACTGTGGAAATGAGAAAAGGTCACGCGTCTACTAGTAAGATGGGTGGCCTTTTCTGATATCCTCAGGCCAAACGCGAACCGCTTTAAGAAAACAGAGAGGAAGTTTGGGAAATGAATTTCAAGTCTTTCAAAGCATTAGAACCAACACAAAAACATTTTAAGATGTATAAAGACGGTAAGCGTTGGGTCGTTGCGGGAATCTTTGCCGCTGCAGTTGGACTGGGCGGCTTGATGCCAGTGAACGTTTCAGCTGATGTGACACCAGCTGAGCAAACCAGTACGTCAGCTACGGCCACAACCAATCAAATAGCGCCCAACGTTGATAGTGCATCGAATTTAACGGTAGCGGCTACCTCAGTCGCTAGCACAGCATCGACATCTGCAAATGAAAATTCATCAGCAATCGCAAGCGATGAATCGATTAGTAGTGTCAGTGATCAATCAAGTCAATCAATGGTGTCGTCAGTTGTGACATCAAGTTCTGCCGTCGTAAGTTCATCGGTCAGTGTGCAAAGTTCATCGCAACAATCAGGTGAAACTAGTCAATCAGTTGACAGCACAGTTGATTTAGGTGTTGTAGATGGTGATGATCAAAGCGCCATGGCGCAAGTAACTGCGACGGCGCAAAGTTTGTCAGCAGTTCACGTCCCAGTGTCTTACGCGGCAGTATTGCCGGCGGCTACGTCAAGTGACGTCGCTAGTTCAGTTGCACCTGCCGCCAAGACCGCTACAAGCAACGTTGCGTCGGATACGCAAGTTAGCCAAGAAACGGTGGGTTCGCACTTTACGGCGGTGACATCGGGGGCGACAAAGTCACAAGCGGTTATGACAACTCTGACGCCAGCTATGGCTAGTTCATTGGCGATGATGGCGTCTTTAGCGGCCGACTCAGCTAAGACAGTAGCCGGCTATAATCGAAGTGCAAGTGCAACTTATGCTAGTTTAGTGGCAACCGCTTCATATTATGCTAGTATTGCGGCAACGAATAAGTCACGATCAGTCTATACATTAACGACCAATAAGGGACAACAAGGTGCATTAACGTTTAACAAGCAAGTTGATATGAAGGCAAATTGGACGTTAAATCTTGAATTGGACTTGGCCAATCTACAAGATATGAACCACGTCTTTGGTGATTTCTTAGGTCTTACACTGTTGCCAGTTGATCCTAAAGCAGCTGCAACGACCGGTAATAATGGTGGTGGTTTGGGAATTGATGGTGTTAGGGGAGCGTTTGCTTGGGGTCTTGACCTGAATGCAAATAATGGTGATGGCATCACTAATCTTGCTAATACGATTGCCCAGGCTGGTTTCCGATTGACGGCACCTGAAAACGGCACCGTTATTAAGGCTGGTACGCAATTGAAGTCCGGCTTTACCGCCCCTGATGGGACAGTTTATGCCGCCAATGATGTTGTGAAGAACGATATCGCTTATGCTGCTGGTGAGCTGTTACCAGCAAATATTAACCCTGATGGCACAGCTATGACGAATACCCAAGCGATTACTGACTTGGTGGCCCAACTTGGTGGGCACACGCTGGGGTATACCAGTTATGGGAATGCCATTTGGACACAATATGTTGGTTATCACGTGGGCTCAGGGCTTGATTTTATAAATCACTCAGTGACGACTAAAACAGGGATGACGGCTGATAGTTTTGCGACAGATGTACAAACTGCGGGTTCTAATGATTTAGGGACGGCAGTAACACCAAACATAGTTGTGCCTGTTACGATAAGCTATGTTGCAAATGGTGATGGTACAGGGGTGTTAACGGTTCAGGCAGTTGACGGTTCGTATAAGCAATCAATGGTTGTGGGTGCAAAAAATGTGGCCACGATGGCGTTGGCAATTAAGGCCATCACCGGTGATTCTAGTTCACAAATGGGTGTGACATTAGTTGATCAAGGAACGACGCCAGCGTTTTCGTTGATTAATCCAATGGTCGTTGACAAGGGGGGTGATGTGACCACGCCAAGTACCTTGCCTGCTTCGGCACCAAGTTCGACAGCTTCTTCAAGCGTTTCGTCGGCAGTATCAGAATCATCGTCAGCCGCATCATCGCTTGCGACATCAAGTGTAAGTGTTGCCTCAGTTGCACCAGCTACGCCAGTCACACCAAGTTCTAGTGCACGGATTGACGCAACGACACCAAAATCTGAGCAGTCTAGCAAGGCGGAGTCACATCAGACTCACCATAACCAGACGAAGGTGGCCCGGACGCAGCTTGCCGAAAAGATGGTCGTTGATCGAGCCGTACCGCATGTTGCGTTGACTAATTCTAAGGCGACACATGCTGCGACAACGACTGTCCAACGGATGGTTGTGCGGAGTGCGGTGCTACAAAAATTAGTGGCACAGTTGGCACATACAAATAATAGTAAGCAACATGATGTTTTGCAGGCAGTTAACAAATTATTGGCACACAGTCTGCCACAGGGTAGTCATGTACGTGTCGCACAATTGGACGATAAGGCCATTGTTATCGAATGGGCAACGCCTAATAAGTCAGTTAACGGTGTACAGCGTGTTGCACGGCAAGTAACGACCACGACACCGGTCAGCATGCAAAGTCTGCTAGCTGATGGTATGAAGTGGACGAAAGCTAGTCAAACGGATACGATTGTTGGTGAAATGCCCACACTGGTGGTTGCCATTGCACAAGCTATCGGTATGGTGGCTTTGACGATTGTGCCATTATCATTTGCTGGGTTCCGCCTTGGTGACATGCAAGCGCCAGAGCAATTGCCAGTGGCCGATTTGAAGTCAGTGGCAATGAATTATGCACCGACAACCGACCTGTTAGCACGCGATGCCGATGTACCAGCTAACTGGGCTGATTGGGGGACAACTTACGCTAGCTTTTTGGATGAAGAGCCAGCTGCTCAATTAGTTGCGCCAGCTGGGACGGTTAATGTCAATGAAGCAGCGTATGCTGAGCGTTATGCTGACGCAGTGATTGCTGTCGATGAGGCGAAGATGCTGTTACAAGAGGCTATCGATGACAATGCGACAACGCGTTCTCTGGCTGAACATGGCCAAGCAGTTAGTCGTGCATTAGCTGCGGTAGTAGCCTTAAATGAAGCGCAACGCTTTATGGTTGCACAGCAAGCGACGCAGATTACCGATGGGCGTGTGACGTATCAAGCAGATGATGTTTGGTCACAAACGTTGGATCATGAGCCTGCTAATATGATTGCTGCGCCAGCTGGGTTTGCTAATATTGATGCAGACGATTACGAAGAAGCATATATTGACCACGTCTTACTACTCGAGGATGCTAAGATGGCCCTGCAAGAGGCAATGGATGATGGTGCGACAATTGGTCAGGTCGAACAGGCTGTTAAGCATGTTGAAAACGCCCTGTCAGATATCGTGGCTTTGAATGTTAGTCAGAAGTTCCAGCAATTGCAACAAGCGTCGGCACCGATGAATGAGATGGATGGTGAAGCAACAATGGAGTACAATCCAGTGATGAGCATCGTGGTACCGGATGGATTCACGATGCAAAATCAGGAGCAGTACGAGATGGCGTACATCGATCAGATTTTAGCGGTTGACGAAGCTAAGATGGACTTACGTGAGTTGTTGGATGATGAAGCAGAAACGACACGTGCACAAGCGTCAGTTGTCAATGCTGTTGATGCAGTCGCTCGGTTGAATGCAGCACAACTTATTCAACCAACCGCCTAATTAAATGTAAATTAAAACCCCGTCGCTATTCCGATTATGGAATGGCGACGGGGTTTCTTTGTGTATTAATAGACGGGATAAACTTCCTTCAACATCGTTAACAATTCTTGATAAGGTTGAATGAAATCGCGCTCCCCAGTTATTACTTCAACATCTTTTAGCAAATTATCGATGGTCAATGGAATGACATATCCCTCACGCAGAACTTTGATAAATTCGGCATTTAAGAGCATATGCCAGCGATAATTAAAGTAGATGTGCATGTCTGGTCGATGCTGGTATTCAGCAAACTGACGTGCATAAATTGCTTCGGCACGGTCAGCGTCTTTGTTTAGCACGGCCTGGATGAGTGGCGAATCATAGTTGATTAAAATTGGGTCATACGGATAACGGAATGTTTCCATATAATGACCAAAATCAACAGTCTGATCCATCCAACGCTTAATCAAATTCGAATCCGGTTGGTTCAGCATTGGCCAAGCAGCTAAACGTTGTTGTGCTTCATGCCACGTGTCGAAATGACCTAAATGGTCGGATACCTCCATTGAGAGTTGCTTCAGTTCTTCAGATTGAAGCCAATGTGGCACGGTATGTTTCAAGACGGTGCCACGGAACTCAAAGGCAATTTCTTTGTAAACATCGAAGCCAGTCTCAGCATACAAATTCTCGTAATCAGTAATGGCGAGTTGCATCTCATCAACTGATAAATGACGCATGCCAAAGCGACTGCGTCCGTAGGCGGTTGAATTAGTTGTTAGATACACATCGACATCACGAACATCTAAGCGGGCGGCCATCATGGCTGCGAATAAGTCGTTCACGTCAAATTCGGCTAAGTTCTTCCGAACTCGGTAAATTTTAGAGTGACTCATACCGGCCGTCTCAAATTCGTGAACCGATAACTTTTTCAGCTTCATAATGTATTCAAACGCCGCCCCCATCGGAACTTCTGCAAATGAGACGCCAGCCGAGTCGTCTAATCCAACGAGAACGGTGTCCGCAGCAGTTGGTTGCAATTTCTCAGGGGCGTGCGAAGTTAATTTCTTCCAGTAGACGTTGAACGTTTGCATGTTTGGGGATGCGTAAAGGCGGTCCATATCCAAACGCTTAGCGGCCCCGAAGAAAGAATCGAAGGCGCGTTGGGCGGCATCAACATTGCCCATGACGTAGAGTCGGGAAATATTAGCCAACCGTTTCATGATGGCAAATTCACCAGCAAATGGCCGGCCTCGCATATTTGATACTTGTGTTAAGACAAAGTCTAGATATTTACGCGCTCGGGCTGCGGTACTAACTGCGTAAGTCATTGCGGTCGCATGAATTTTAATCATTAGCTCAATACCGTCAGCCGGATTATAGGCTTCGTACGTCCGGAGCGAGGTTGTAAAGATCGGATACAACTTGAAAAAACGGGCCACTGATAGATAAGGCACTAGGATTCGGAAAACTTGAAGGTCAAAAATGGTAAAGAATTTTTGACGCTTCAGTCCGTTGTACAGGTCGTCAACGTAATCCGAGACTGGTTCATCTTTTTTGTGAGCGGCACCTAATTCGTACACCGTTGAAATGGTGTAGTAGGCGGTCAGCTTTGTTGCCATATAGCGACGAGCGGCATTTTTAGCACGTTGCTCATACTCAGTGGTGTCTAGTGTGAAGTAATCGCCAAATTCATTAAAAATCAATTGATCACGTTCACTGGAGTCTGCCACAACTTCCGACAATGAGACGGTCAGCAATTCAATTAATTTTTGTAGGTCACCAATACTTAGGGAACCTTCACCTGATACAAAGCGATAATATTTATTTTTCGAAATACCAGTTTTCGTAATGCGATCAATCGAGACGCGTTTCGCCTGTCTGATTTCATTAATTTTTTCTCTTAATAACATAGTCACTATACTCTCTTCTTTTAAAACCACTGTATTAATTATACCGGTATTGTGGAATAAAGATGTATTATGAGTGCCCAATTTGTCCCACGAGTAGAACGATTTAATGGATTTTTAGCTTGATTTCTACCCGAAAAGCAGATATCGCAAAAAATTAACCCAATTTTAGGCCAAAGCGGATATGAAAGTAACGGTCCTTTATACTGGCGATATAGGGGATAAGAAAATGGCAGAAAAAAAGCAAACGGTTTTAACAATCTTGATGGATCTGTATGCACAGGTCGAAGAATCAAATACAAAGTTACGTTATATTGTGTTGTCGACTTTTCGTGATGTGGTTGAGAGTCGACGGGATGTTGGTGATATTGTGACACAAATGGTTAATAAGATTACATCAGATGTGCCAGAATTAAATAGCTCATTTTATGAGGAAATTATGCGGATTAGCCATAAATAAAACCAGATTTAACGCCTAAAGCGGTCATAAACTATGCATATATGACTTGTATGATAAGGCTATCTTAAAAATGGTGGAGAAACATGATGGCAGATTATTCAGCAATGTCAACTGGGGTGGGTCAGTTGAACTATACCTTTGGCACATCAACGGCAGCGGAGTTTGGTGTAAAAATTGAGAATGCAGGGACCCATACAAACGGTTTCCGGCAAACACAAATAGCTCGTATTCAAGAACGGGTTGCAGCTAAGCCCAACATTACGTTTGCTCGCTTACGAGCTGACTTGAATATGGATACAGCGGATCTACGTCAATTGGCACGCGAAGCTGGCGTTGAATTGCGATAATCACATACTAAAAATGCGCGATATTAACTCAATTCTGAGACAAAATGATAGTTATCGCAATAACTTGTGTAAGATAGTTTTTGTGCTCGAACCAAGCGTTTGGGTACACTATCTCTATCTTAACAACCACTAAAAAAGCCAC
>NZ_AEKT01000032.1 GCF_000193635.1 Weissella cibaria KACC 11862
CGTACGTACGTCGTCGTCTTTTTATTTTTATTGTTGTGGAATTGCCACGCTGACAACAGGCACGTTATTAAAGTCTGTCGCGGGCTTAATGTAAATCTTCTTTGATAAGCCGTAGTTATCCTTACCGACACTTGCAACCTTACCGACGTACAAACCAGCCGGTGTCACACCACCCAAACCACTTGTAGTAACCAAATCACCCTTCTTAACGTCAACGTCAGATGTAATTTGTCCCATCACAATTAGATTCTTTGATTGATTGAAACTGGTAACAATACCGTCAATTACTTCACTGTTGCTGTTCGTAACCCGAATAGCAAAACGATCCGCAACTTGACTATCATCAGACAACAATTCAACCTTGGCATTTGTTGTATTAACTTGGGTGATACGACCAATCAACCCACCTGATCCCATCACTGACAAGCCCTTTTTAAGACCGGCATTCGTTCCCTTGTTGATAATCAACTGAGATTGCCAATTACTTGGTGACCGTGAAATGACGACTGCATTCACAACCTTATAGTCAGTTAACGTGCCATCAATTTTTAATTGATCTTTTAAAGCACGATTTTCAGCTTGCAATGTCTGTAACTGCACCTTAGATTGTGCCAAATCATCAATTTTCGTTGTTAACTTTTCATTTTCGTTATACGTGTTCAGCAAATCTGTAATTGCCGCATAACTGCTACTCAATGCTTTGACGGGTGAACTTACCACACCTGACACCCATCCTGACACGTCTGACACAACACGAGTTGGCAATGCTGGCTCTTTTTGAGAACTACGTGCACGCGAACTAAGTGTAATCACACCAATCGTCACAATTGCGACAATCACTGTGACGACCAAACGGCGTGATGTAAAGATATTTTTCATCTTCCGATTGCCTTTCGTTTGATTAAAATAAACAACGCCACACCGAATGGTGCGGCGTTATCGTCTATCTTGCTTAGTTGTTCTTCAAAACATCAATTGACTTCAATGCTTCACCAGTACCAATCACAACTGCATCTAATGGCTCAGGCGCAACGAAAACAGGCACCTTCGTCGCTTCAGCAATCACTTCATCGAGGTGTTGCAACATGGCCCCACCACCCGTCAAAACGATACCGTGATCGATAACATCGGCAGCAATTTCTGGTGACGTCTCTTCCAACGTTTCCTTAATTGCAATAATGATTTCTGAAATGACATCCTTAATCGCGTCAGCAACGTCAACCGCTTCAATATCAATCGTCTTTGGCAAACCAGTTACCAAATCACGACCACGTGCAGATGTTCCTTCCGCACTCTTAGCAGCTTCAACATCAGCTGAACCGATTTCCATCTTCAAACGTTCTGCCGTTTGCTCACCAATCAGAACAGAGTACTTTTGGCGAATGTATGACATGATTGCTTCATCAATCTTGTCACCGGCCATACGAATTGAGCGTGATGACACAATGCCACCTAATGAAATTGTGGCAACATCAGTCGTTCCACCACCAAGGTCAACGACCATTGACCCTGTTGGCTCCATCACTGGCAAGCCAGCTCCGACAGCAGCCGCAAATGGTTCCTCGATGACATAGGCATCACGCGCACCAGCGACACGTGCCGCATCAATAACCGCACGGCGTTCAACAGCTGTAACGCCTGATGGCACACCAATCGTAACGTATGGCTTAGCACCGCGACCCCCCAAGGCCTTACCCAAGTAATACTTCAACATAGCAACCGTCGTCTCGTAATCGGCGATAACACCATCACGCATTGGGCGGATTGCCTTAATTGAGCCTGGTGTACGACCAAGCATATCCTTCGCAGCCGATCCAACTGCGACAACTTCATTCGTCTTTGTGTTACGAGCCACAACTGATGGCTCACGAAGCACAATTCCCTTACCTTCAATGTATACCAACGTGTTGGCAGTTCCTAAGTCGATTCCGACATTACGAGTTCCAAATGAAAACACGGCTTCTATCCCTTTTCTTTACAATATTTTATAGTTAATTTTTCTATGGCCTAACATAAAGCAGTCTGGATACGTCAGCAGTTATCACCTACCACCGTAACCAAGTCACCCTTACCAGCTGCAAAAAACAATCTCACTGTCCGGATAAACTTCAAGGAGCAGATTACTAATTGCTACGCTAAAACGCCACACTAATTTCTTATTAAGTTTATCACACCTTATCGTTTTTCGTCCATAAGTCATACAACGTTTCAACGCTTATTTCTGTCAACCAATGTTGCGACCTTAAACTCGTATAGCCACGACTTGAAATTACCATAAAGTCGAGCAAATGAAATTGCATGACACCGCTACACATTGCCAGCTGGGTCATGAGTTTACGATCCGCTTGTGAGAGCCGTAAGCTACCACTCGGATGATTATGAACCACAATAAAGCCGTAAGCATTCAATGCCACTAGGCGTCGAAAAATATCGCGTGGATGCACCGTCACACTGTCTAAGGTACCAATCGCAACCCGATTAACTTCTAGCACCCGCATTTGCGTATTGACCGCAAGTATCCAACAGGCTTCTTGTGGTGACTGCCCGAACTGTTGCACCATAGCATCACCAACTTTTTGCACCGAATCCGCAATTTCTAGCATTTGTGCACCTCCATCTAGCAATACAGACGCCCAAATCAGGGAATTCTCCATTTTCCATCGTGTACCACTCATGAGAAAGGCGTATAATAGACACACATTAATAGTCAAATGAGGTTTATTATGCGAGTTCGTAAATTTGCTCCCCTGCGCATTCCAACCACGAATGTCGCACGAGCTGTCCGTTTTTACCGTGAAGTTTTTGATTTGCCAACTGAATTTGGTGAGAATGAATCCCGGCACTTGTACTTCGATCAGCAATCAATCGTGTTTGAAGAAGATCCGGAAGCCGATCCAATTGTTGTCCAGGTCACCGTTCGTGATCACAAGGAAACCGTTGAAAATCACTTTATCAATTACTATGTCACCCAGGCCAAGCCAGCTACCGAGAGTGACGATGGTCGGCATATCATTTTCCATTTAGATGATTTTGAAGGTAACCACATCGAAGTCATTGCTAACAAATAGTTAATAGCCCCAACACGACCAAGTACGGTCATGTTGGGGCTATTTTAATCATCATATATTTTCTGCTCGCTTGTACCAAGCATCAATCAAAGCACTTGATAATTCGGCCATTTCAGTCATGCCTAATTCAGTTGCCTGGTTCGCCAGTTTCCGAGCGTCATCCCAATTATGGTATTCCAATTGAGATACCAATCGCGCCCACCAAGCGAAGCTCATTGCGGTCTTTGGCTCATTAACGATCCAATCTGCCACCGTTTTAAAACTGGCTAAATCAAAATCATCACGTCCCAATAAAACCGTCATATAACGCACAGTCATTGCATTCAATCGTTCCATCGTACTATGTGGCCAGCTCTTGGTCCAGATTTCTGACAGATATTGTTGTGCCATCGCCTTATCAACTTCCGCAATCACAGGATAGAGCAACGCCACATCCATTGCACGCCAGATTTTAACCGCTTCAAATGAATCAATTAAAATTTGTTGGGCAATTTGGGCGTGTTCATCGGGAATCAATCGTGCGTGAAGCACATCCGCTAAACTCGCGACACGCAAAAAACCACGTGCCATTGTATTTCGGAATAGTTGATAACTACGTCGACTCACTTCTTTGATTGTTTCTGCATCTTGGGCTTGATTTGCTGCCAACAACTCGCCCATTAGGCCTTCAACTGTGTCATGCCCGTTAACCAATTCACTATTGATTTCCGCACCCGTCAACAGTAAGTGACTCATCAATGAGATGAACCCCTCGGCAGGCAAATCATTTTCTTCATTCAAGTACCGGTAATAGCGGTTACGGCTAATGCCAATATTCGCTAATTCACGAACCGGGATGTCATTTGCTTGTCGAATCTCATTGATTCGATCACGATTAATTAAACTCATGCGTTACACCTTCCAACATCTATTCTCTCTGGATTTTTGCGCGTGTTAGCGCACGTGCCTTTTTCTCTTAACTGAGTGTACCACCGGCGAAACAGTCATTCAACTATATTCCCTTACATTTTTTATACGATTTAAAAAACAAAACTCGTCCTCACAATTGTAGCTAACTTACTACAACCGTAAAGACGAGTTTTTGTGTCTAAATTTTAGAATGTCGTTACTAGAAAATTACACGGCCAACATAGTTTCCCGCGATACCATCAAAAATCTCTTCATCGTCAACCTTGACTTGGGCTTGTTCTGACAAGCCCATGAAGATAACCATCGTGGTTGCTAGCTTACCGGCAGCCTTGACCGCAGCAATGTCCATCGTTGCAAGCAAGTCACCGTGCTTAATTTTATCGCCCACGGCCACCTTGATATCGAATGGTTCACCATTCAGTTCAACTGTGTTGATTCCCATGTGCACCAAAATTTCTAGACCACTTTCTGTCCGTAAACCAATGGCGTGCTTCGTTGGCGAAACCATCGTGACCTCAGCATCAATTGGTGCCAAGATATCGTCATCGGTTGGTTCGATTGCAAAGCCATCGCCCATCATCTTTGAGGCAAATGTCTCATCCTGGACGTGTTCCAAGTGAAGCAAAGATCCGTTCGCAACCGCAAAGAAGTTTTCCTCCTTACCGGCTGGTGTTTCATCGACTGCCTTAACTTCATCAGCAGACAATGGATTTTCTAGCTTAGATGATAACTCACCATTATAAATCTTCTCAACGTTATCGGCCACGAATTGTACATCAGGTCCAATCACGATGTGAATTTGGTGATCATCCAAAACGTTAACCCCCATGACACCAGGCGTCTTCTTCAACGCATCTACATCTGCCAATGACGTATCTGTCATCTTATAACGCAAACGCGTCGTGCAGTTGTACAAGTACGTCAAATTGTCTTTGGCAGCGGCGTCACCACCTAGTGCTGACCATACCATTCGTGCTGTGCGGAGGTACTTATCTTCCCCACCAACTGTTGCCGCCTTACCAACTTGGACATCGTTGGCCGCGTCATCATCGTCCTTAGGATCACGACCCGGCGTCATCAAGTTAAACTTCTTAATCGCGAAAGTAAAGATACTGTAGTACAAGATCGCAAAAATGACACCTTGTACTAGCAACATGTATGGCTTATTCGCCAATGGCATTGAATAACTCAGAATATAATCGACCAAGCCACCAGAGAACGTAAATCCTGACGTCCAGTGGAAGAAGGCTGCAATGGCCAATGACAAGCCCATCAAAATAGCGTGAATTACATACAGTGGCCAAGCCACAAACATGAATGAAAACTCAAGTGGTTCAGTGACCCCAGTAAAGAAGGCCGCAATTCCAGCCGCCAACATCAATGACCCAACTCGCTTCTTTTGTGCGGGACGTGCTTGCCGATAAATGGCATAAGCACCCGCAGGTAACCCAAACATCATAATTGGGAAGAAGCCAGCTTGGTACATACCTGTTACACCCTTAACACCAGTTGAGTTCCAGTAGTTACCAATATCATTAATACCAGCAATATTAAACCAAAAGACTGAATTCAACGCGTGGTGCAAACCAGCTGGAATCAACATGCGGTTGAAGAAACCGTACAAACCGGCACCTACCCAGCCAAGGCCGGAAATCAACTTCGCAAACGTAACCAAGCCGGTATAAACTGGTGGCCAGACCAACAATAATACAACCGAAACCAACAACATCAGGACAGCCGTAATAATCGGTACCGAACGCTTACCGCTAAAGAAGGCCAAAGCAGCTGGCAAACGTACTTCGCTAAAGCGATTATACATTGCTGCCGCTAGCAAACCTGAAATAATACCAAGCAACACATTATTTGTTACCAAAGCATCAAATGCCGGGTTGACGGCGCTCAGTTTGATGTTCATCAGCGCTGCGATATTCTTTGGCGCCAATAAGTTAACAGGCAATTCATACGCCACAACAGCTGCTAGTGCAACTGCACCAGCTTCCTTTTTTTGCACCATACCCAAGGCCAACCCAACTGCGAACAGCAAGGCCAACTGGCCCAACAAGCCATTACCGGCAAAGGCCAAAAAGTTTCCAATCGATTGCGCGACACCACCTGGCAAACGCAAAATCCAATTACCAACCCCAACAAGTAAGGCTGCAGCTGGCAATACGGAAACCGGCAACATCAACGAACGACCCATTCGTTGTAGATAATCCTTCATTTTCACAATTCCCCTAAAAAATAATTAACAGTATGAATAATTTCCTATACCAATGTTTTTTATTTTGCACTTAAACCATTGATTTGACAATGATTCCTTATGAAAAAAGGTCTATACCAACATTTGTTTGGTATAGACCTTTAACTATTCTTTAACTTTACAATAACGACTTGTAGTCCTGACCCCAAATCATCCCCATGGCTTTTTCGCCCGTGTGGACACCGATGTAGGGACCGATAATGCTACGTTCGACAACCACATCTGGGAAGGCCGCTTGTAACTCAGCCGCCCAGCTATCGGCCAAATCTGGGTGGTTGCCATCAACAATGGCAACGCGTAATGGATAGGTAGCCGCGTCGTGAATTGCTGTGAAGTCAGCTATCATTTTCTTCCAAGCCCGCTTCATCGCGCGTTCCTTCCCGATTGCAATGATTTTGCCGTCTTCAAAAGTCAACATCGGTTTGATATTTAGCAATGATCCTAGCGTTGCCTGCCCACCTGAAATTCGACCCGTGCGTTGCAAATGACGAATATCATCTACTGCGAAATAAACATTAGTCGTCCCACGTAGCGTCGTCAAAGCCGCCAAAATTTCCGGTACATCATGGCCAGCTTGCACCATTTCGGCTGCCAACTTAGCCTGATTGCCGGCTCCAGCGGCCGCAATTTGTGAATCCCAGGCATGGATTTTAATGTTATCCATCGTTTGTGCCAATGATTGGACTGATGAATAGGTACCTGAAATGCCGCTCGACAAAACCACGGCAATCACGTCAGTATAACCTGCTGCAGCCAACTCGTTGAAGGCCGTCATGAAAACACCGATTTCTGGCTGTGAAGTCGTAAATGGTGTTACTGCCGTCCGGGCCATTTCATAGAATTCAGCTGGCGTCTGCCAATCTTCATTCTCATGAAATACTTGCGTGCCCATCATAATAGGATTGTTAATTTGCTTAATATTTAAAGCTTCTAAATCTTCGGGTGAAATGTAACTTGAACTATCCACCAAAACCGCAATCTTGCTCATCTTCTCTTATTTTTCTCCAAATAGTTTACGTCGTGTATTAAATTTACCACGTTTACGCTCAAAAGTGTGCCCCTAACCACGCGCCTAGTAGCAAGACAGGGACGCCCCCCACAAACGCTAGTAAGGTTTGGCCGATAATGTTAACCCGTTCACCGGGATTTTGCAGCCCGTTGGCCAAGGCAACAATTGGGGTTGAAAAGGTTGAATAACCACCCAAAATACCAGTTGCCCAGAACGTATTTTGCATAACCGGTAGTTGCATGCCATAGGCAAAACCGATTAATAACGCAGCTGAAAGATTGATGACCATCACCATCCAAGCGCTTGCCTTACCAAATACTTTTGGTGCCAACTCTAATAAGCTGAACCGGGCCATTGATCCGAAGATAGCGCCCAAGCCCGCAACAACAATTTGCATCATGCTGCCACCACCTTTTCAGCTAAATAACGGCCCAGATAGACGACTATGACACCACCAATAACACTCACAAGAATATACACACCACCAATTAGCCAACCATGTTTCACCATATCTAAGATGGCTGTTGAATATGTAGTGTAGGCGCCAAGGACGCCGACCATAATAAAGTCGGCGACCGGCTGAGCAAGTGTCACTTTTTTCGACCAAATGACGACGAGAAAAGCCGACAAGAAGGTACCCGTTAAATTAATAATTAGGGTTGATAGCGGAAAATTCGTCACATTAACCAATAGCGCAACTGCTTCACGTAGACTCCCGCCAAAGAAGCCACCCATGCCAACCGCCATTAACCGCTGCCAAAAAAGTTTTGTCATCTTTAACGATCCTCCCGATTTAAGGCTTGCATAATATCCCAAACCTTACCAAACTGTGCTTCATCAGTTAACAGGACCAACTCATCGCCCACCCGCAGGATAAAATCACCATTGGGTAACTGTTCTTCCGCGCCCCGCCGAATTCGTTGAATAAGGACGCCTTTGGGCAATTGTAACTGACGAACCTCCGCATCTTCCAGTGCACTCCCCGGTGCAACAACGATCGTCATTTCTTCGAGGCGTCCCCGTAATTTCGTCAGCTGATCGGATAAACGTAACCGGGCCAGCAAGGACTCATAGATGGGTTCACCACCCAAAAAGTCGACCACAAGATACGCAATCAACGCGACCATTGCCATGGCGACCAAATGACTCATCGAACCAACCATTTCAGCAATCAGAACGATGGCCGTAAATGGGGCCTTAGAGATGCTGGCAAAATAGCCAGCCATCCCCAAAATCATCATGTCTAATACATAAGTTGGCTGCAGCCAGCCAAAGTACACCAATATTGCGCCATATAAGGCACCAGCAACAGCACCGAGTGTCAAAATAGGTAAGAAAATACCACCTGGGACCCCAGAACCAAAGGCTAAGGTTGAGTAAGCAAACCGAATCACTAAAATAAGAGCTAATAATCCAATTGAAGCGGTTGCTGTTGTTGGGTTCAAAATTAACCCGGCCCCACCACCAAGTAAGTGAGGCAACCAAATCCCGATTGGTAGCATTAATATAAAGACCACAATGAAGTGATAATGACGTGGTAGCCACGTTAACCCTGCAAATAACTTAGGCGCTGCCAACGTTGCCCGTTGGTAAACATAACCAAACAATCCGAGCAAAATCCCAAATAATGGCAACCACGCATAATCAAGCAAAGGTAGCGCATGCAAATTAGCCATGTGTAACACGGGTGTTAATCCAAACACGTTCACACTCACCATATCAGCCACAACGGCACTCGTTAAAGCACCCAACCAAACCAACATTGAAAAGGTCCGATAAACTTCCTCTACCACAAACAACGTACCAGCTACGGGTGCACCAAATGCTGCTGATAAACCAGCTGCTGCCCCCATTGCAATCATTAATTTCGTATCACGGGCGTCATACCCTCGCTTTTCACCATATAACTGCGCCACGGCAGATCCCAATTGAATGGATGGCCCTTCACGCCCCAACATCGCACCAGATCCAATTGTGATTAAGCCCGCTGTGAACTTGCGCCAGAGCACAGAAAATGGATTAACCGTCATCTGACCGGCCAATTGTCCTTCAACTTGTGGAATTCCCGATCCGTTGACATTTGGGTCGCCTTTGATAATTTGCCCCACCAAAACGGTCAAACCAATCATCCCAACGATTGTGCCAACTAACCAAATTGGCCAGTTTGTAGCATGGCCAATTTGATGATAGATAAGGCGCCACTGTTCTAAAATGGCTTCCACTAGCCAGCGGAAAGCACTCACAACAACACCAACTAATATTCCTACGATTACTGCACGACCGACAACAAGCAGTCTTGTGCGATCTATTTTCATACCATACCTCCAGCAAAAAACTCACCCTCTAATTTACCACTTATTCAGTCATTTAGGAAAACATCAGGTTAAGTCTCTAACCAGCAACAAAAGAGGCTGGGACAGAAGTCTCTGTCTCAGCCTCAAAAGCGTCTCTTGTCTCACTCTATTTGATTATTAATAACGATTAAAGTATTCCAGCAAATCTGGCACCGTCAATTTCGCCTTATCCGCACCAGCAACATCTAACGATACTTTTCCAGCAGACATAATAATTAGTCGGTTACCATACTGAATGGCATCTTCAAGATGGTGTGTAATCATCAGCGCGGTTAATGCGTCTTCCCGAATTCGTTGGTCCGTGACGCGCATCAGTTGCTCACTGGTCTTGGGATCAAGCGCCGCCGTGTGCTCATCAAGCAACAATAACTCAGGTCGTAGCCTTGTCGCCATGAGAAATGACAAGGCTTGCCGCTGTCCACCCGATAGGTCACCAGTCGCGACATGCAAACGTGCATCGAGTCCGTTTCCCATTGTTGCCGCAACCGTCGCAAACTCAGCCAATTTTTCTTTGGTCAGACCACGCCACTTTAGACGCCGTGACAGTCCTCGCCGTTCAGCAAACAATAAGTTCTCAGCAACCGTCATGCGGGGTGCCGTACCAAGCTTAGGATCTTGAAACACCCGGGCCAAGAACTTCGTCCGTTGTGTTTCAGTTAGGCGCGTCACGTCTTGATCACCAAGATAAACATGACCGTCAGTTAACATCAGGGACCCTGCAATCACATTGAACAAGGTTGATTTACCCGCTCCGTTTGAACCCAACACCGTGACGAAATCACCTTCGTTAAGCGTCAATGAGACGTTATCTAAAATCGTCTTTTCTTCAGGTGTTCCTTGATTCACAACCACCGTTGCATTTTCTAATCTTAAACTTGTCTTAGTCATGTGAGGCTACCCCCTTACGTAATACACTATCCAGTTTGAAGTACTTGCGTAGCTGTGGCAAAATCAATGCCAACCCAAGGACAACAGCACTAAAGAGATTCAAATCATTCGCGTTAAAGCCAAGATACAAAACGATGACCAAGACAAAACGATAAAGGACTGAACCAATCACAACCGTAATCAACCGGTCCGTCAGCGTCATTTGATCGGTAAAAATAACTTCACCAATGATAATAGAAGCCAACGCTACCACGATAACCCCAATTCCCATATTTACATCGGCAAATCCATTGTTTTGTGCGACTAAAGCACCGCCAAGACCGATTAAGGCATTCGAGACCATCAACCCCATGATAGTCATATTATCCGTATTGACCCCTAACGAACGTGCCATTGCACGATTATCACCAGTCACAATAAACGCCTGCCCCAATTCCGTTTGCAAAAATGCCGCCGTGGCACCTGTCACCACAATGATAATGAGCAACCCCACCATAACCGTTGGAAAATTTTTAGGCAAAAAGTCTAAGAAAGGCGCCGTAAACAACGTTTCTTTCCCAAGTAGCGACCGGTTCGCTTGACCCATGACACGCAAATTAATCGAATAAATGGCAGTCATTGTTAAAATACCGGCTAGCAAAATAGGGACCTTACCCTTGGTATAGATCAAACCGGTCACCAGACCAGCTAACGCACCGGCTAACGCTGCTATCAAACTAGCCAGCGCCGGGTTCATGCCATTTGCAATCAGCGTGACTGCCACTGCTGCCCCCAGTGGAAACGTTCCTTCAACCGTCATATCCGGAAAATCTAAAATTCGAAATGTTAAGAACAACCCAATGCCGAGTGTCGCCCACAATAACCCTTGCCCAATAGCTGAAACTAAAATGCTCATCTGTGTGCCCTCCCTACTTTACAAGCTTCGCGTCTGTATACCCACGAGGTAATGTCAGACCCAGTTTATCTAATTGCGCTTTGTTCACGACTAATTCGCCAGCCTTGGTAAAATCAACTGGCACTGACTTTGGGTCAGCCCCCTTCAAAATTTTGGCCACCATCTTGCCAGTCATGATACCTAATTTCGTTTGATTAATTGATTCAGCCGCAACACCACCATCTGCCACCATCGTGTCAACCGTTGGGAAGACTGGTACCTTGGCCGCGTCCGTATTCTTAACAAGTGTCGTCATAGCCCCGGCAATGGTGTTATCCGTTGGAACAAATACGGCATCCACTTGATGGCCCGCCACCATTTGCAACGACGTTTGATTTAAATCGTTTGAAGAGGCAATGGTGTAGGTTTTAACCTTTAAGCCTGCCTGCTTAGCTAACGTGATCATCTTGCGCGCTTCAGTCGTCGCCGAGTCATCAGAAGAGGTATAAATCACCCCCAATGTCTTAAGACCTGGGACAAATGCGCGCATCATCTTTAATTGTGCTGGCAAAGGGGCTTGATCAGACACGCCCGTCACATTACCACCTGGCTTTTGGTAACTCTTTACCAACTTAGCGCCAATCGGGTTTGTAGAAGCTGAAAACACCACCGGTTGCGTCTTGATTGAATTTGCCAATGCAACCGCGGCTGGAGTTGCAATCCCAACCGATACGGCATCGTTGGCATCCGCAAATTTCGTCGCCATCGTTTTCAGATTAGACTGGTCGCCTTGTGCATTTTGGAAATCAATTTTAACGTCCTTACCAACGTGATAACCACTCTCAGTCAGTCCAGTATGAATGCCTTTATTAATCGCATCCAAGGCCGGGTGAGACATAAATTGTAAAATCCCAACCGTTGGGACTTTCGCTGCCCGCTGCTCGCTAACAGACTCCTGCACACCGGCAGCCACTAAAACTGCCGCGAGTAGCCCTAACGCTACCATCACTTTCTTATTCATATCGCTATCCTCTTACTATCATGACAAAATAAAACCGCAAAAGGGTCTCCTAGCAAACCCCTCTTGCGGTAAAAAGAAAGGCCTGCGCGGTAACCCGTGCAGACCTTTCGTTAACGGAAATCAGTCGGCACAGACTCAATACGCTCTAAAAGAGCACGTACCGAATCTGTTAATCAACAATTCGGACGCGTTAGCTGCGCCACCAACCATTTAATTGTGCCATTGCAATTTGCATCACTGTTTCCACCTAACTTTTATCTTGCAATTATGATAGCATTTTAATTTTTTAAATGCAACCTAATCCAAACCAATGTTGTAATCGCCATCTTCCATGACTTCAACCTGTCCCAAACGATAACCATTTCCAACTTGTGAGAAGAAATCGTGATTAGATGTGGTCGTTGAAATACCATTCATCACAATTGGATTAACATCTTCAGCACCATCTGGGAACAGCGGATCTTGCCCAAGATTCATCAACGCTTTGTTTGCGTTATAGCGTAGGAACGTCAACACTGATTCCGTCCAACCAATACCATCATACAAGTGCTTAGTATATTGTTCTTCATTGTTATAGAGATCTAGCAACAAATCATACATCCACATCTTCATTTCGCTTTGTTGGTCTTCTGTTAACTCATTGAATCCTAGTTGGAACTTGTAACCAATGTACGTACCGTGCACTGATTCGTCGCGCAAAATTAGCTTGATAATTTCCGCCACATTATTCAACTTGTTGTGACCCAAGTACCACAACGGTGTATAAAATCCTGAGTAGAATAAGAATGTTTCCAAGAATACCGAAGCAACCTTCTTTTGCAAATCATCCCCAGTTTGGTAGATTTGATTAATTCGTTGCGCCTTGTATTGTAGGAAATCATTGGTATTTGTCCATGAAAAAATTTCATCGATTTCAGCGGGCGTATTCAACGTTTCAAAAATTGATGAATATGACTTTGCGTGCACCGATTCCATGAACTCAATATTATTTAAAACTGCCTCTTCATGTTGCGTACGCACTGAACGCTTCAATGATGCCATACCATCTTGTGACTGCAACGTATCCAACAACGTTAATCCGCCAAACACGTGGCCGACAAGATAATGTTCCTCTTCAGTCATCTTACGCCAGTCATCCAAGTCGTTTGATAACGGAATACGTGTATCTAGCCAAAATTGTTCAGTTAATTTTTCCCATGTTGCTTTATCAATCGCATCCTCAACTTCATTCCAGTTGATGGCAACGTATCCTTCAGTCATAACAATCCCCTATCACTTACACATTGAAACGGTCAGAGTTTTAAGACCCTGACCGTTTCTTAAATCATAGCTAGATTATACCAGCTTTTTGCTTATTATTTCACAATTCGCTAGATTGAGCAGCTTTCGCACTCATTCACCCCGAATTCTTCCATATCGTCTGTATACGTTCGTACATAATAAATTGACTTAACGCCCTTGTGGTACGCGTACATCCGTAAAATATTTAAGTCACGGGTGGTCATTTTATCCGTCCGGCCGTTTTTCCATTCATACAAACCAGCTGGGATTGTCGAACGCATAAACAGCGTCAAGGCCATCCCCTGATCAATGTGCTGTTGCGCCGTTGCATATACGTCAATGACTTTACGCATATCCAAATTGTAGGCTGATTCATAATATGGCAACGTGTCCGTGCCAAGATATGGCGCTGGGTAATAAATCTTACCAATCTTCTTTTCTTGACGCTCTTCAATCTTGTTAATGATTGGGTGCAAAGATGCCGTTGAGTCATTCACGTATGAAATTGATCCCGTTGGTGCAATTGCCAACCGGTAAGCATTATACAGACCGTGCTTTTGCACAGATTCTTTTAGCATTGCCCAGTCATGCTTAGTTGGGAAGTGATGTTGTTCAAAAATTTCCTGAACCTTTGCCGTCTTTGGTGACCAGTCAGCCATCAAATACTTGTTAAAGTATGAACCATCCGCATAGGCAGACTTTTCAAATTCATAAAATGACTCGCCACGTTCCTTAGCAATCTTATTTGACGCCAACAAAGTATAGTAGTTCAGCATCAAGAAATACACGTTCGTAAAGTCCAATGCTTCTTCATCACCATAATACATGTGGTTTTTCGCAAAGAAAGCGTGCAAGCCCATGGCACCAAGTCCAACCGCGTGCAATTCACGATTACCATTTTGTACAGATGGCACAATATCCAAATCTGAATTATCAGATACGAACGTCAAGGCACGCATCATCGTTTCAACAGAACGGGCAAAGTCGGTTGTCGCCATCATATTCACGATGTTGGTTGATCCTAAGTTACAAGAAACATCTGATCCCATCGTGACGTATTGTTGCTCATTATCAATCTCAGAAGCTTTTTGAACCTGCAAAATTTCTGAACACAAATTCGACGAAATCACTTTGCCGTGGATTGGATTGGCAGCATTGACCGTGTCAATGTTAATCACATATGGATAGCCTGACTCTTGTTGCATCTTAGAAATTTCATTTTCCAAGTCTCGCGCTCGAATCTTATACTTTTTAATCTTAGGGTTTGCAACCATGTTGTCGTATTCAGCCGTAATATCAATGTAGTTAAATGGCTCACCATATTCACGTTCAACATCATAAGGTGAGAACAAAAACATATCCGCATTTGAGCGAATCAAGTCATAGAACTTATCTGGAACCGTCACCCCAAGCGACAACGTCTTCACGCGAACTTTCTCATCAGCGTTTTCTTTTTTAGTTGCCAAGAAACTCATGATATCCGGGTGGAAGACAGATAGGTAAGTCACCCCTGCGCCGTTACGTTGTCCCATCTGGTTTGAGTAAGAGAAAGAATCTTCCAACAACTTCATGACTGGTACAACCCCTGAAGCAGCATTACTAATGCCCTTAATTGGTGCACCAGCTTCACGCAAATTTGAAAGGTTGATTCCGACCCCACCACCAATTTTTGACAGTTGCAGGGCTGAATTAATCACACGACCAATGGCATTCATATCATCCGTTGTTTGTAGGATAAAACATGATACCAATTCACCACGTCGTGAACGACCGGCATTCAAAAATGATGGTGTTGCCGGTTGGTATCGTTGATGAACCATCTCATCAGCCAAATTCATGGCCAATTCTTCATTACCGGCACCGTAGAACAACGCGTTCATCGCAATACGATCAATATAGTTTTCAACGTAATACTCACTATCGTTGGTCTTCACTGCATACTGTGCGTAAAACTTATACGCGGCCATGAATGACTTGAATTGGAAATCTTGTGCCTTTAAATAGTCATACAAGCGCGTTATGAAATTGAAACTGTATTGTTGCAACATTTTTTGATCAACAAAATCATGTGCAATTAAATAATCAAAGCGATCACGTAAACTGTCAAACTGTAACGTGTTTGGCACGACGTTTTCACGAATAAACGCGTCTAGTGCTTCCTTGTCTTTTCCAAGTTGGATACTGTTATCCTTTGGAATGTTTAATTCATTGTTCAGATCAAAGTATGATACTTTGTCTAAATCGAGCGTTCCTAGTGACATAAATTATTCCCCCTGTGCTACCGAACGTAAAGCGGAACCCGTTATGGCTGCACCGACGTTTGAGTAGCATGTGTGTACGACTAATGAAGCAGCTGTTTAAATTGCCTTGGCAACTTCCGCCAACAAATCAGGACGGAAGCCTTTGATTGGTTCAGCTGTATTTGAGAACACAACTGGCACGGCTTGGTAACCTTGATCCTTCAAGAAAGCCATGGCTGCTGGGTCTTCCTCAACATTCTTCTCAACATAACTGACTCCGTATTGAGATAGCGTCTTCTTCGTCATCATGCATTGAATACAGTTATTCTTCGTATATACAGTAACGTTTTGCATATCATTCACCTTTATCTTTCGCTTTTTTAATTCGTGACATTAGTTAATATCTGCTTTTGAGTATAGCGACGAACCTAACAGAATGCAAGGGACTGATATCGAACAAAAAAGGGCTTGACAACGGCATTTACCGCCGTATTAGGCTTCGCCGTGAATGTTACAAAAATATTATAAAATAACTTTCCGTTATGTGAAAAATTTGCAAAAACAGGTTGAATCAACTACTGTATAGGAATAGTATTAGAAAAAACATATATGAGGAATACATCATGAAAGTTCGTCTTTTATATACGTCAATTTCCGGCAATACCCGGTCTTTCGTCAATCATCTCGTGACATACGCCACGGAACACGATGATTTGACGTTTGAAGCCGTCGAGATTTCTGACGCCAGTTTCGATCAAGATGAAACGGCACCATTTTTTGCATTTGTACCAACTTACCTCGATGGTGGTAACGGCATCGATAACGGCGTAAAAGAAATTATGACCAATGCCTTGGCTGATCAAATTTCATATGGTGATAATCGCCAGCATTTATTAGGAATCGTCGGCTCTGGTAATAAAAATTTCAACGCCCAGTACATCTTAACTGCCCGTCGGTACGCCGTAGCCTTTCAAGCACCCGTGATTGCAAGTTACGAACTGCGCGGGACGCCACGCGATGTTGAGACAGTCTATGCTGCTATTTCACAACGCCTACTTGAGGCGGGCTACCAATAACGCGTATAATAATTACCATGTATTTTGACTAGAAAGGTCGTGTCAAACATGGCAACGCACGCAAAGTCGTCAAAAGTCTCCCTGACCAAGGAACGACGACAAGAAACTTGGCATAATTTAACGTCAGAGCAGCAAGCAGTGTTGAAACAGCACATTCGTTATCAGCACACTTCGCTTTTTGTTGATCAAAATTTAATTGGGCACGGTAGCACCTGGCAGTTTGTCGCCTATAACTACAACGATAATTATGATGCGAATACTGGTCCACAACTCTATTGTGACTGCGGTCGACGCTTGAAGCACCAGTACGTCCTTCAAAATCAAGACGGTACACTTATTAAACTTGGCATCACACATTTTGCGGATCACATTGGCATTCCTGAAGCCGTCATGCGCCAGTTGCAAACCAAAATCCACCACTTGGATTTTGGTTTGGATGAGTTGCTCCAACGCATCCGGCGTCATGCTGGATTAAACAGTGAGATGCGCCAATGGTTCATTGATAACCACACTGCCTACCCAGATTTGCCGGTTGATGCCATTGATTTTGTGGCACATTCCCTGCCACTGGAAAAGGATGTCCAGGCTGAAATCGTCCGGCAGTATAAAAAAGCAACCTATACGCCCAAGCCACGACAGCCACGACGCAAAAAGCCGAAGCTCAACAAAGCCGCCTGGCAAGAATTATTCCGTGACATCTAACAAATTCGGAGAAATTTTATGACACGTTTAGTAAAACTTGCTGATGATGCCCTTGGCGAAGGCATCCTAATTGACGATGACCGACAGTTGGTCTCACAAATTTTAGTACCAAGCCGTTATCAAACTGATCACATCACGGACGTGACCATTATGGCCACTCCCACAGAGGTTTACAGTCTACAAATGCAATTGATCGCAAATCAAAAGTATTGGATGTGGCCCGTCACAGGAGCCGTGCTAACCTTTCCTGACGCCGCAAAAAGCCATCAAGTTAACTAAAAAAAGCGCTTAGCGAACAATGTGTTCGTTAAGCGCTTTTGTGTTATCGATTAATTATTATCTGGTTAAATCTTACCACCAACCGTTAGCTGCACGGAAGGCAATGGCGTTGTCAACTGAACCGTAACGTGACGTTGCGTAGTTCAACATACCTGAAGTTTGCTCAGAAACTGATCCGTAACCCCATGATTGGTTAGTTTGACCCAATCCGTGGTATTGACCGTTTGAGGCATCAACGTTACCACCTGATTCAGGCATAACAATAGCCGTCCACATAGCGTCAGTTCCACCAGCGGCAATAAATTGGTCATACGTTGAACCTGAAGCAGCAGCCGTAGTCGTTGTCGTGGCAACTGGTGTTGTGGCAACAGGCGCTGTGTAAGCTGTCGTATCTTCAGCTGACGTTGCTGCAACAACTGGTTCTGCTGAAGCAACAACCGTAGCTGGTACTGACGTTGCAACTGGCTCTGCTGAAGCAACAACTGCTTCCGTTGCAACTGGCGCTTGTGACGCAACAACTGGTGCGACGTAAGCTTGCGTTGCATCATATGAAGCATTAGAAGCAACTGCATCGATTTCCAATTGCTCACCAACATAAATCAAGTTAGCGTTAGCAATGGCATTGTTTGCGACCAATGTATCGATCGTTGTGCTGTGGTTTGCTGCAATTTGTGACAACGTGTCACCTGATTGTACCGTGTATGTGTCAGCTGATGCATCAGCAGTCAAAGCGAACGTAGCCATACCAGCAACAGCCAATGCAGTAATCATCTTCTTATTCATGGGGAATATTTCTCCTTCTTGGTTAAAACTCTATATCTATAAATGTACAAATGTGTTCGAACAGTCGCGGCCAAATTGCTCTGCGACTGTGACACGTGTACCTCTCAACAACAGATATTAGTTTACCAACCTGAGCGCGCGTACTGTTACAAATAAAAGTCGTTGCGTTACGTCTCTATCTCAAACGCCTGTTTTTAGGTCACTTTGATGCAACAGTGCACGAATTGTTAGTCGAAATCATTGTTCTAATCACTTTTCTACAAAAATGATTAACCAGTTAAAAAACTAGATAATTTATGTCCAAAGTGCGAATTTTACATGATTTTACCTTAACATTCGGTTTAATTGAACCTTTTGTGACGTTAATATTACAAAAGATAAGTTGCGTTTTATAGAATACCGTAACTTTTAGTTATCCCTTTTTCCTTGCAAATGCCCAAATATCAAGGTTTCTTTAAGTTCTGGATAAATAAAAACGCAATGGCGCCATCCTTAGCCATTGCGTTTTCTTGTTATTCAGCAAATAAAATTTCACGTTCAACCAGTTCATTCAAGTAGAAACGATAGAGTTCAATCATTTCAGCATTATCTTTGCGGTTGAAAATGTTCACCGTGGCTGCCCCGTTAGGATTAACCGTTTTAATTTTCACGCCTGATAAATCTTTATCAACGACAACCTTAAGCTTAATAGCCTTTGCTAATCCCTTAGCTGGTTCGAGTGAACGTTGCATCACGTACGCCCCTGCATTATTAGTGACAAATCCTGTATCACCAAGTGCGTATTTCTTTAATTGTGGGTTGAAGCGATATGTTACTGAATCGCCTACCACCTTAACTGTTGTTTCAAATGCCATTGTGACATCTCCCTTTACTAGTAACTTTCCCGACCAATTAAGCAGTCGCTTATGTGAATAATTTTACTAGTCTTCGGGCAACTTGGCTACCTCATCTTCATCTTCAGCCGGCTGGCCATCTGGGTAGTGCCAATCATGATCGTCCTCTTCGTGATGGTGATCATGATCGTGTTCATCGTGATGGTGGTGATCATGTTCATCCTCACCATACATCATTGAAGCTGGCCATTCTGGCTCATCATCCACATCAAGTAAGTCATTGGCATCAAGCCAAAGCTTCGCAGCTTGCATTTCAGGTTGTGACATCGTGTGTGACGTCTTAATCGCAAATGTCGACAATAGTGTGCCACCCTTGCGCAAATCTTCCGTCAGCATATCGAAATTGGTCTCTGAGATAATCGGATCAAACTCACCAAATGATGCAAAGACGCGCGTATCCGTCAAATCTTGAATCTCTTCCAATCGTTCAACAGACATCGCGTGGAAGAGCAACGCCGTCTTCCATGGGGTATCTTCACGGGCCATCATCGCGTGAGCGCCGATATTTGCCCCGTTTGAGAAGCCCATCATAATCATTGCTTCTTCATGAAGCTCATAACGCTTAGCCAGTTCATGAACCGCGTCAACTAACCAATCTGTTTCTGCGTGCAACGATTCAAGATTAAACTCTCCCTCCTCATAACGCTCAAAATAACGATTCATGCCATTTTCACTAACGCGGCCACGAATTGAAATCTTAGGGTTTTCGGGTGCCAAGAATTCAGCAATTTCAAGCAAGTCAGTTTCATCACCACCAGTTCCATGTAGTAACAAAATTGGCGCTAAATCAGGATCTCCTGACACATAGGCATGCCGAATGGTGTTTTTATACTTTTTCTTAGCCATTATTTTTTCTCCGTTCGAGTAAGTGTCTCTATTATATCTACTTTAACTAACTTTTAACAAGTAAAAGGCGACCTATTTTTCGTACTTTTAGTGTACCCAATTTGCAAAAAAGAAGCAGGAACCAAGTTTTAGCTTGCTTCCTGCTTCAAAATAATCATTAGTTTTCTGCGTTATCAGAAACGTTCTTCTTGAACACCTCTGGTGAAGGCAAATCATCGTTTGATGAGTTGAATGGAATCAATCCAGCTTCAATTTCATCACGCATGTTTTCCAAGAATGGTGGCAACTCCAAGTGGTGACCAGCCTCTTCGTACGTCTCGTCTTGCAAGAATCCTGGTCCGTTCGTAGCGATTTCGAACAAGATTCCTGGCGTTGGACGGAAGTACTCTGACTTGAAGTAGAAACGATCCACGAATCCAGAGTCTTGGAAGCCCAATTGACGCAAACGGTTGATCCAGAAGTTCAAAGCCGTTTCATCATCAACTGCCAAGGCAAAGTGGTGCGCATTTCCATAACCTTGCAAACCACGTGGCAACAAACGTACCAAACGCGTGTGTACTTGACCACCGAATCCGGCATTGTCAAACTCGTACAAAACATCGTCGCCGTCGCGGGCAACTTCCTTAGCGCCCAAAACAGACGTCAAAACCATGTGCATAGCGTTTTCATTGTTAATCGTCAACAATTGTGCACCCAAACCAAGTACAGCGTGTTGTGGATCAACTGATGAATATTGCCATGGCGTACCTTCAGCCCAAGTACCCGTGTTCTTTTCGTTTGACTCCAAAGCGTACAATTGTCCGTCGAAGTCCTCAAAGTCCAAGTACTTTACACCAAACTCTTCGTGAGTTTCTGCGTCGTGCTTAACACCGAATTCATCAAAACGCTTAATCCAGTAATCAAATGAAGCGTCTGAAGGAATACGGAACGCCGTACGCGTAATTTCATCCGTACCGTGGATGGCCTTATTGATACCTGGGAAGTCGAAGAACGTCAAAACCGTTCCAGCTGATCCCATATCATCAGTAAAGTACAAGTGGTACGTACGTACGTCATCTTGGTTAACGGTCTTCTTGATCAAGTGAAGACCCAAAACCCCTGAAAAGAAATCAAAAATCTTTGGTGAATCTGACGTAATCGTCGTCAAGTGGTGAATTCCACGGATAGTCATATTCGGATGCTCCTTCGTTTCATGTAATTCTCTTAATGAATGATATTAGAATAACAGAACTATTTTTGAAATGGAAATAAAAAGGTGTACTTTTTGTAAGTTAATGTGCTTAACAACTATTATAACCCGTTATGACACAACCTGTATGGTCGCAGGATTGTCATCATCCGAAAAAAGCAACGTTGCATCATCGTGCAACGTTGCTCTTTAGCCATTGTTATTGCTTGTTGAAGAAATCTATCAACACTTGTGCTGATTGCTTACCAGCATCGACGATAAATTCGTCAAACGTTGGGCCAGCCTCACCATTTGCATTATCTGAGATAGCGCGAACAACTGCAAATGGTACATCGAAGTAATGTGCCACTTGGGCAATTGACGCACCTTCCATCTCAGCAGATTGTGCATCAGCAAAGTTTGCCAAAATTGTTTGCTTTTGCTCTTCGCCAGAGATAAATGAATCACTCGTCACAATCAAGCCACGAACCAAACGGGCATCTGTCACATCACCGTACACAGCTGCCAAGCCTGCTGATAAGTCTGCATCCGTCACGAAGCGTGCTGGTTGTTGTGGTACTTGCCCGTAAACATACCCAAATGCACGGGCATCTGCGTCGGCGTAGGCCAATTCTGATGCGACCACAACATCCCCGATGCGTAAGTCAGCCCCCAATGCGCCAGCTGATCCAGAATTAATCACGGCATCAACCGCAAAGTTTGTGATTAACAAAGTTGTCGTCAATGCTGACGCGACCTTCCCAATTCCTGACTCAACCACAACAACATCAACGTTGCCAATCTTACCATGGTGAAAAAGTTTGCCGGCAATTGTCGTCTGCTTTTCGTCCGTCATTGCTGCTACCAAGGCTGCTTTTTCTTCAGCCATGGCATTAATAATTCCATAACGCATATTTGTTAAACTCTCACTTTCAAAATCACTCTACTACAACAAAAATAATATTAAATAAGTCACAATGATTAACACCACTAACACAATAATCGCGAGATTAAGTCGATGCTTTAACCGGGCAGATTTCCCAACCGGCGTCAATTCATGCGTTATCGGGTCGAGTTCATAACGGCCCTTACCCGATAACCGATACTCTCGCCGCGTTAAATGATCGTTTACTTGCTCAGGTTGCGACTGTAACGGTACGCTCCCTAGCCCATCGTCATTGCCATCGGTCGTATAATCAGCTGGACCTTGAGGGGTCTTTTCCTTCCGCCAAAACATATTACTTACCTGCCAAACGAAGCGTCTTCCAGTACAAATAAGCCATTGCGGTCTTACCGTCATCAAGTTCGCCTGCTTCAAACAAACGTGTTGCCTCAGCAAAGTCAACAGTCACTAAATCGATTTGCTCATCGTCATCTTGTGGCAGTTCGGTTCCGACTGGCACCAAATCAGTCGCTAAATACAGCGTCATGAATTCATCCGCGAACCCAATCGACGTATAAAAACCGGCGATTTTTTCGACGTGGCCCGCTTGTAACCGCGTTTCTTCATTTAACTCACGATTAACCGTATCTAACGGATCCGTATCACGGTCATCCATTTTACCGGCTGGTATCTCCAGTGTCACTTTTTTGACAGGCGCACGCCATTGACGTTCCAGAATCATTTCATCATCGGCGGTCAAAGCTAATACACCAATTGCGTCGGCATGATAAACAACATCACGCTTAGCTTGGCGACCGTCTGGCAAAACAACCGTCTGCTCGGTTACCCGAACGATATGACCGTCATATTGTTCCTCTTCAGAAATAACGCGCTCACGAAACTTATCGTCATATTGTGATGCCATGTTATGCCTCCCCAGTCACTTTAACCTCAACAGCCGCTGCTTGTGGACCACGAACGCCCTGTACGACAACTAGCTTGACCGGTTCACCAACTTCTAAATCACGAACACGAGGTGTCTCGATTGCTGAAAAGTGGACGAAGACATCCTCTTCACCCTTCAATTCAATAAAACCAAAGCCATTATCAGCATTCCAGGTCTTAACGTAACCTTCAATTTTTTCCATAATTATTATCTCTTTCTATTTCGTCACAACAAAAGCAAAGATTGCCATTGCAATCATTACTACAAAGCTGCCCAGACCAACAACGCGCCACCACATAATCCAGAATTTGCGCGTCTCAAACGTTTCGCGCACAAAACCTTGATACAGAGCGATGCCAATGCCCCAGAGGACAAACATCAATAAAATTGGCGCTAAAATTGATTGATGCCAAATTTGAAACGTCATCGATTCGATACTCCACCACGTTACAAATGTTGCTAAATCAATTGCCCGCAAATGTTTCGGCCAGCTATACAGGAAGACCGTGCGTTGACCAATCCACAGGAGACCCCAAATAACAAAAGCCAGGGCGACCGTAATGGGCCAGTTAAAAACTGTCAGCATGGTTGTCCTCCTACACTAATTTTAACAACTGTCTAACAGTCGTTCTACTTGTCTATTCTATCATATCGGCAAATGGTACAATAGAATTAATCAACAATCAAAAGGAAATCCATATGGCTAAGAAAAAAGAAAAGTCAACGATGCAAAAGATTATTCAAGGCTTCGTTATTTTTATGTTATTACTCTCATTGGCGGGTGTGTTCATCACGCTGTTCCAAGTTATGATGGGTTAAAAAAACTACCTTTACGACATAAACGTAAAGGTAGTTTTTTTATTTGATAATGTTAATCGTCAAACTGCCAGACACCGGCCACGTGTAATTGATTAAACAGCAATGTCACTGAAGGTCCACAAGCTAAGACGTACCCTGCTTTTCCAGTTGTATCAGGAAAACGGTAAAAATAAATCTGCCAATTAGCTTGAATTTCCCAATGACGCATCAATGCCGGCACTTGTTCAGTTGTAAACGGCATATAGATTGCTGCCTGATTAATTAAAATGTCTGAAAGTGCTTGTCCCGTAATAGCCCGCACATGTTGCTCAGCAACGGAAACATTGGTCGTTGCTGTATAAACGGCAGCGGTTTCTTGCACACCTGCTGCAATATCACGAATATAAAGGTTACCCGTACTACTGTAGAAGAATGCCACGTTATAAGCACCAATGTACTGCAAAGCTTCACCGACTTGCTCTGTCACACCCAACATAACCGTCATCAAATCATCGGCGATGTCGCCAATAGTCCACGCGCGCCGCATGTGATCCGTCGCAACCGCAGTTTGACGTAGCGGGTAAATTTTAATGTCCCCTGTGACGCCACGGACTGCCGTCATGGCAAATTCTTGGACATCATCGAGCCACGTCTCAACAATCAACGTGCCACCATCAATCATCGGGGCAACCAGCCCTAAATCCCAATCGCCTCGCAGAATAACGGTATCGTCGTGATGCTTGTGTTTAAAAATAGGTTTGACCACCACTGGGTAACCAAGGTCTGCGGCTGCATGTGCAACCTCGTCCAATGAACTCACTATTTCATACGGCAAAATATTCAATGACTGGCTTTCGGCAAAAGCCCGTCCCAGAGCATGATCATCAGTCAGTTGTAATAAATCCGTTCCCTGTGGCAACCGTGATTCAGTCAATGCATCGATAACTTTGGCTGGTAACCAGGATGACGTATAAGTCACCATTGATGATAGTGCCAAAAAATTTTGCAGCGCTGTTAAATCACCGGCTGTTTCAACGAAACGATAATCTGCTTCAGATAACACTGGCGCCTCAGGGTTCGTGCTATATGCCGCCACATTATAACCCATATTATGGGCCACTTGGGCGACATACTGGCTCATCATATCGTCACCTAAAATACCAATTGTTGATCCTGGTAAAAATTCAAGACTCATACTTTTTCTCACTTCGTTTCGTAACTCTAATTAACATCATATTGATTTAAATGATACGTTTCAATCATTTGCACGATTTTTGTCGCATAACCTGGATCGGTCGCATAACCGCCGCTGACTAATCCCTGCGCTGCTGCTTTATAATCGGCTGCATAAATCACAGCCGCATAACGCTGGGCATTATCCGTCGTCCCATGGGCCAAGAGGTACGCGTGGTCATCCATCGACGCACGCCAATCTTGATACGTTCTGAAACTCGCATTAATGGTCACCCATTCGTCATTGACATATTCTTTAGTAGCCAGCGTCACGCTTGGCATACCAGGTGAAGCCTTCACCCCAAAGAAATTATTATACTTTGCAGCAAGTTCCGATCGTCCCCAATCCGATTCTAAGGCAGCTTGCGCAATACTAATTGACGCACGCACGCCATACTCCGTCTGCAAATTTTGAGCTTCTGGGGCAATACGGGCAATGAATTGTTCCCGGGTTAATTGATTTAACGGTAAATCAGCCGTCGGCGTCTGCGCGGCAGCTTCATGATGTTGCATATCCGTTTGCCAAACAGCCACACCTAGAATAAGGACAACTAGTACAATCACACGTGGCCATTGCAGTCGCCCTTTTTTAACGAAAAAATGTGACAACTGAAAATTGCGTTTTGGCCGTCGTGGCTGACGCTTTTTTCTTTTTGCCATCACATTTTCCTCCTATTCTAACATTAAATCGCCATGATCCAGAGCTAGTAGACGCTGGAAACGATGCTCAGTTGCCATCAACTTAGCTGGCGTACCCGCCATCGCAATTTGCTGGTTCTCTATAAAAATAACCTTATCAACGAGCTCGATTCCGGTCAAGTGGTGGGTAACCCAAATCACAGTTTTGTCATGCAACGTTTTAAAAATCGTCTCCAATACCGCTAGTTCCGTAATTGGATCTAACGCAACTGTTGGTTCATCTAAAATGACAATCGGTGTATCTTGCAACAAGATACGGGCCAATGCGAATCGTTGTCGTTCACCACCGGAAAAACGACTTCCCATCTCACTCATTGGTGTTGCTAGGCCGTCAGGTAATTGTACCACGAGTTCTTTTAGATTAACCTGTTCTAACACGTCCCACAACTCTTCATCAGTCGCGTCAAGTTTTCCCAAACGCAAATTATTGGCGACCGTACTAGCGAATAAGTACGGTTGCTGATCCAAGACCGCAATTAACGTCGCACGTTGGCTACTTAAATCAGCCACGGCCGTACCACCAATGGTAACCGTACCAGCCAATGGCATTTCGTCACCAAGTAATAGTTTCAAAAGGGTTGTCTTTCCTGCGCCGGATTGACCAAGAATTGCAATTTTTTGACCATCTGGAATCGTCAGAGACAGGTCCTGCAGCACTGGCGTTTGATCATAACCAAACGTCACCTGATTGAGCACAATTGTCGGATTACTTGGCTGTGCAGCCTGCTGTGTCGTTTGCAACTGTGCTTCAGCTTGAGCCTGTTCGTCCATTTCATTTAACCGTGTAATCGAATTTTGATAACGTGGCCACTCACCTACCCCAGTGCTAATTGATGTCAATGCATCCTCAGCCGGGAAAATAGCTAGCACAAACGCTGCAATCCAATTAACACCAAAGCTGCTACCCCCAAAGTGACGAGTTGCAAAAACTAGCAAGACAATTGCCGTAAAGCCAATTATCATCGCACCACTAAAATCACGCCACCAATTAAAATGAGCCTGTTTAGACTTCAACTGATTAATGGCATTGAAGTCAGCTTGTTGTCGCTCAGCCAGTTCTGCTGTTCGGCCAGCTAAAATCCAATCTTGCAAGCCCATGACCGTATCAGTTAAGTCTGTATACAATTCAGCTTCTAGTTGTTGCTGTTTAAAATCACGTGCCCCGTTGACCGCTAGCGTAATCATTGGCGCTAAAATGGTTGTCATCCCCAAAATTAAGAAGATTGCCAAGGCAAATCCCCAATCAAATACGCCAACACCAATCGCAATTAGGATGTAGATAACTAATCCAATCACGGTTGGAAACAGCGTCCGCAAGTAAAAGTTTTCAATTTTAAACAGGTCATTTGCTAAAACATTCAAAACCTCACCCGTTTGCGTTTTCGCATAAACCGATTTTGTTCCCGTTTCAACTAACTCATATAACCGCCGACGAAAGGTCGACACAATTTTAAGTACCCAATTGTGCGACACGAGTCGCTCGGCGTAGCGGAATGATGGTCGTCCAATTCCGAATGCACGTGTCAACACGATTGGGACATAGACCATCAAAATATTTTCAGGAATCTGTGCCGAACGTGAAATCAGGAACCCTGAGGTAAACATCAAAGCTGCCCCAGAGAACGTTGTCATAAATCCTAAGAAAATAATCAAGGCTAATAATTTTTTATATGACCTGAGGTATGGAAATACCCAGGTGTCTCGTTTGATCAGTAATATCATTTTACGCATGTGTCGTTCCTCGCATCGCTGCTTGTAAGGTCACGAAGTAGCCGTTATT
Source organism: Weissella cibaria KACC 11862 (assembly GCF_000193635.1). Taxonomy (GTDB): domain Bacteria; phylum Bacillota; class Bacilli; order Lactobacillales; family Lactobacillaceae; genus Weissella; species Weissella cibaria. The sequence goes on from NZ_AEKT01000032.1 coordinate 27,991, forward strand.
CGCAATTAAGTCAGCCAGCGTTCCTTGTTCAGCTATTTGACCATCTCGCATCACAATAATCCAATCCATTTGGCGCAACCAGTGTAATCGGTGCGTGGCAAAAATAACTAATCGATTGTCGAAAACCGGTAACATCGTCTCTTTCAATAGCGCTTCAGTTTCAATGTCCAAGTGCGCAGTCGGTTCATCTAGCAGAAGAACGCGACGCTCTTCATCGAGCATAATCCGGGCTAACCCAATTCGTTGTGCTTGACCACCGGACGTTTGCATTGCCCCTTCACCAATTAACGTATCCAGGCCATCAGGTAGACTAGCAAACCAATCGGCAAGTCCCACTTGTTGTAACACTGCAATCAGATCTTCATCACGCTGATTGGGTGCATAAAATGCCAGGTTAGCTCGTAGTGTGTCATGAAAAATATACGGATGTTGCGGCAACACCTGAATTTGCTCTTGCCATTGTCGCTGCTGCAGGTGTGGCAATGCTTGTTCATTAATCTTTACATCACCATCGCCAACTAGGAATCCACCTAACAGATTAAGCAAAGTCGATTTTCCGGAACCAGAAGTACCAACTAAGGCCACCTTGGCATGACCGGTCAAGGTTAAGTTAATCTGCTGAAGTGCTGGTCGATCAGCATTAGGATAGCTAAATGATACCTGTTCTAAAGTCAACGTATCCGTTGCTTGCCAACGTTGACTCCGTCGCACATATCGATTCGTTTCTGGCGCAACCGGTTGTTCTAACAAAGTCATGATATCTGCTAAAGCGTTCTTACCATTTAGCGTGGCGTGATAATCATTAGCAAAATTTCGGATTGGCAAGAAATATTCGGGCGCCAAAACTAAAATCGTTAAGGCCGGCAACAAGTGTGTTGCCCCATCCATTAAACCTAACCCCAAGAACAAGGCAACAACCGCAATTGATAATGTTGTAAAAAAGTCCAACGCAAACGTTGATAAGATAGCAATTTTAAGCGTACTCATCGTGGCTTTACGATGGTCTTCCGAAACATCGTAAATATTTTGCGCATATTGCTTGGCTAACCCCAATTGTTTCAACGTTGTTAGGCCACGGAGTGAATCAACGAAATGATTTGATAACCGGTTAAATGTTTCATACTCTCGGTCAGCCTTAGCTTGGGCCGCCAATCCCAGCACAATCATGAAAATCACAATCACTGGATAAATGACAAATAAAAATACCGCCTGTTTGAAATTAATCGTCGCAATATACAGCAAAATGAGCCACGGGGTGATGCTCATATCAAATAATTTCACCAACACCAAGGTTAAATAATCATGGACTTGGTCGATACCTTCAACTGCTAACGTCACTGACTTACCAGTCCCTTGATTTGCCACCGTTCGTGGACCTAAAGCCGCATACTTCTGTGTTAACTGAGTCTGCAAACTAGCCGTCGTTTTATCGGCAAATGGGGCCAACGCGTATTGCTTAGCGACCCCCATCACTTGTCGTAACAAATAAGCCAACATAAACCAAACAAGCACCATGCCAATTGATGTTAATTGATGGCCACCCCACAAATCAGTGATGGCGACACTTAGAAACCGCCCTTGACCAATAATGGCAATCGCCTGAATCAACGTTAGTAGTGATAACACGCCGAGCGCTTGCCGGGCACCCGGAAATTTAAACAATCGTTTATCTAACATGACAAACTCTCCATTTTCTCGATATGTACAAAGGGGACCAAGTTAACCTTGATCCCCTTCCATGTCCGTACGTGACGGGCATTATTACTTCTTAACAACAATGCGTTGACGGAAGATGTAGAAACTCCAAATTTGGTATGCCAAGACAATTGGCAAAGCCGTCAACGAAATAATTGTCATCCACTTCAGTGTGTACGCTGATGATGTTGCATTCTTCAACAGCAATGACATGCTTGGTACATCCCCAACAATCACACGTGGGAACAAACCGGTAAATAGTAGTAGCACGACTGCAATGATGGCCAATCCCAACGTGATAAATGACCAAACATTACGCCGCTTCAAACCAGTCAACCACGCAATGACTGTCAGCAAGACAATCACGGCTAGAAACGCTACCGTAATCAACGGCTTCTTAGCAAAGAAGTCAGTAAACAAGAACAAGCCTGCCGCAAAAGCAACTTCACCAACCAACAAAACTGGATACAACACCTTGATTTGTGTTTGAACCCGGTCATGTAGGACGCCCGTCTCTACCTTCAAACGTAGGTAATTCAAACCGTGGACATATGACAACAACGCCACTGCAACACCCCCAATAATTGAGAAGACGTTGAAGTAGTCAAAGAACGTTGCTGACATGTCACCGGCTTTGTCCAATGGCATGCCTTGCACAACATCTGCGAACAACACCCCAAATAGGAACGGTACAAAGAACGACGTGACCGCCGAGATGGTTGTCCACAGATTACGATACTTGGCTGTCTTCATTTGCTCACGAAACTCAAATGAAACACCACGATAGATTAACCCTAACAAAATCGCAAATAAAATTAAGTAGAAACCTGAAAATAGTGATGCATACCAAAATGGCATCGCTGCGAACATGGCACCACCAGCAGTAATCAACCATACTTCATTACCATCCCAGTGAGGACCGATCGATGCAATCAAGGCATCTTCTTCATGTTCTGTTTTCGCAACACCTTTCAGTGCCATCCCAATTCCGAAATCAAATCCCTCTAGAAAGAAAAATCCAGCAAACAGAACGGCAATCAAAACAAACCATAAAATTTGAAAATCTGTCATGCTTAAGCCTCCTTGCCAGCTTCAAATGCTTTTGCGGAGAACGGATCAACCAATTCTTCGGCCACACGTTCTTCAGAATCAGGTCCGGCAATCATCACGCGTCGTGACAACATCACCATCAAACCACCCAAAACAGCAAACGTTAGGAAGTACAAAATATTTGATGTTAGTAGAGAAGCAAATGACACATTTGGTGATACGGCATCAGCAATTGTCAAAACACCGTAAACAACCCACGGTGCACGCCCTAATTCTGTAACCAGCCAACCAGCCGTAATGGCAACGAATGGCAAGTACATTGCGAGTCCGAAAATCCACAATGCCCACTTGTATTTCGTAATATCAAGCTTAGACTTCTTACGAACAGCCCATAAAGCAACGACTGATAAGAGGCCGAAAGCCCCCGCCGACATGGCCATAATACGGAACGCATAATAAATCGTATTGTTTGGTAGGTAGTAGTTCATATCCTTACCAAACTTAAGATCATACTTTTCGTGTAATTCTTTATTAATTTCTGTCCAACCTTGGCTTCCACCAACAAGCGAGTGGTGCGCCAAAATTGACAACACGTATGGCACGTCCAATGACCATTCAACTTCGTGAGTCTTTGGATTCGTGTAAGCAACGACCGACCATGGTGCCGATTCGTTCTTACCACCAACGTTTTTATCAAGTCCCTCAGTTGCAGCGAACTTCATTGGTTGGTCATCTTGCAAGTACAATGAGTGACGATCACCCGTCAAACCAATTCCCGCTGTTCCAACCAATGCCACAATTGCTGCAATCTTAATTGACTTCTTAAAGAAATCTAGCTCATGTGTTGGCTTACGTAGCAGCGACCAAGCTGATACACCCATCACAACAAATGATCCTGCCAAGAACGTCCCAAAGATAACGTGTGGGAATTCTAGCCACAATTGGTGATTCTGTAGCAATGCTGGAAAATCAACCAAAACGGCGCGGTCAAACTTATGATCCACCTTGAAGCCGATTGGGTTCTGCATAAATGAGTTAGCTGCCAAAATCCACAAAGAAGAAAAGGCTGACCCAATCGTGGTAATCCAGATAAAGGCCAAGTGAAGACCTTTATTGAAACGCTCCCAACCGAACATCCACAAACCCAAGAAAGTCGATTCCATAAAGAACGCTACCAAGGCTTCAACAGCCAAAGCTGGTCCAAAGATGTCCCCGACATAACGTGAATATCGTGACCAGTTCATCCCAAATTGGAATTCTTGAACGATACCTGTAACAACACCAACAGCGAAACTAAGTAAGAAAATCTTACCCCAGAACTTCGTCATGCGTTTGTATTGCTCATCTTTTTTGATGACATACATCGTCTCCATAATTGCAACAACCAAACCTAGTCCGATTGACAGCGGTACGAAGAAGAAGTGAAATACAGTTGTCATGGCAAATTGCACACGTGCCAAGTCTAAAATAGACAGGCCCATTGTCAAATCCATACTGTTTGCCTCCTATAAAATATTAAATTATCCCTAAACAATGAATAAATGCTTACATAGTTCTAATTGTACAGAGTATGTCCTATTTTTGCCACTTTATTTATGTCACTTTAGAATTTATTCATACAAATCACCCTTTCCGGACATTTGTCGCTAAAAAAATCCCAGCTTCACTAATGAAACTGGGATCTACACCGCAACTATTGGTCTAAGACCAAGTCGCCCTTATCTGAAAAATATGAATTATTCTGCTCGACGCAACACCGTCAAAACAGGTACGCCAATTAATGGCACCAAAATAGCTGACACAATAATTTCAAAAATACCATTGAAACCAGCAACTCCGACAATCAACCAACCAAGCAAGCCGGTTTGTGGGATGCCGGTAAAGGTCGTGTGCATCACGGTAAAGCCAATCCACGTGAAACCAAGTACAAAGAACGTGTTAATAAAGGCAGACAATGCACCAAGACCAACAAGCCAAATTGTTTGTTGCCCCAGTGAACGGTTCCTTACAAAACGCCAATAGAGATAACCAATAACCAACCCCACCAGAATACGTGGCACAAGCGCCGTAATTGGGTTGCGGAAGATCAGTCCACCAATTACAGGTGCGTGTGTCCAAGCATCCCATAGTGCGTATGCTCCCCAAACAAAACCAAGCAACGCACCACGCGCTGGTCCAAGGATAAGTGCACCAATAGCGACCGTCACACTAATAATTTGCACCGCCGCACCCACGGCAAAAGCACCAAGTGGCAAATAACCCAACCATGGAATAATTGATTGTACCAAAATAATTGCAATGAATAGCGCCGTCAATACCATTTGACGAGTCTTCAAGCGTGTATTTGTCATTTCCAATAACCTCTAAATTTATTAATGCGGTTATTATAGCAGGCTATCTGTGCTGACAGTGGAGAAAAGGGAATACACTATTAATAGACGAACTCCTATAAATGACATACACTAATCGTAAGCAACCCAAATCAAGGAGGAATTTATTATGTCACGCTTACTCTTAGAAGTTACAAAATTACAACCGCAAGACATCGTCGTCTTACATGACCTCGATATTACTGTTGTGACACCTGACACAGTCACTGCAGCTGATATCAGCGAAATTGAAATTAGTTACGGCTGGTCAACAGAAATCGGTAAAAAAATACTTGCTGATCCAACTAGCAAACTTCGGTGGGTTCAAACCATGTCGGCTGGTGTCGATTACATGCCTTTAGCAGAGCTTGCAGACCGACAGGTGATGTTAACGAACGCCAGTGGTTTGAAGTCTGTCCCAATTGCCCAATCTGTCATCAGTTATATGCTACATTTCGCCCGGGGGTTAAATGTTTATCAAACCCAAACCCACTGGCAAGAATTCACTGATCAATATACGATTAGCGAGTTACCTACCGTTATCTTTGGAACTGGCAACATTGGACGCCAAATCGCCCACTATCTGAAGGCGCTTGGTGGACGTGTGTATGGCGTCAACACCTCTGGTCACCCAGTTGACGGCTTTGATGACGTTGTCGCAATCGACAATCTCGGTGCACTACCTGATGATATTGCTGTCGTTGTTGACGTCTTGCCTGGTACCGACACAACGGTTAACTTTTTCAACGCTGAACGGTTTGCAACCCTTGGTGATTTGTATTTGTTCATTAATGTTGGTCGTGGCACGACAGTCAACCAAGCTGATTTAATCACGTCCTTGCAAGCAGGGACTATCCGTCAGGCAGCATTAGATGTTACGTTGCCTGAACCATTACCTGATGATTCACCATTGTGGCAACAACCCAACCTACTATTAACACAACATACAACTTGGGCAGAAAATTCTAGTGCAGGACGCGCTGGCAACCTGTTCCCCTTATTTATGAAGAACTTACCAAGTTACTTAGCAAACGAGCCACTATCAGTCAATGTCGTGGATTTAACACGCGGTTACTAATACTAAAACCCCCAGCAAAATTTTTGCCGGGGGTTTTTGGTATTCATTAATAGCTATACCTCTTCAGGCATAACTGGGGCCAAATATTGCTTCACATCGTCTTGCAATTTGGCATCCTTAGAAAATTCAGCAGCTGCATATACTAGCATCTTAGCGTTCGTTGACTCTTCTTCTAATGATAAAGCATCCGCACAACGCGACCGCAACATTTGTAGCTCTACCATTTCATGATAGTCTGTCACTTCAGGTGCGGGTAGAATACCAATCGCTTCCGTAACCCGTTCCATCGCTCGTTGCGGATCTTCAACAGCCAAATACATCTCTGCTCGATGACGGTTCGTATGCGCAATGACACGTGCCATACTGAGTTGCACATCCCGTGGTAATCGATGGATAATACCGCGAGCCCGTTCGAAACATTCCGACGCGTTAATGTGTTCACCCTGCGCTAGCCAAGTCGCACCCATCTCCGTGAAAATTTCGACCGTCAACTCATACTGATGCTTTTCGACATCTCCTAAGGCTAACTGCAACAATTGCATAGCGTCCGCAATGCGATTTTCTGCTAATGCAACCCGGGCCGACAAGACATTGTATTCCGGATAGGCAAAGACTGGGATACGACTCATTAACCCCGGATTTTCAAGTGCTTCTGCTGCCTGCTCGATTTCGCGACGTTCAATCAATTGACGCACGACACTCAACGTCGTCAACATGCGATTATCCATGCGTGCGACGTCGGATACCGTTAGTTGTAGCCGATCACATAGCTTTTGTAAAACTGTGATATTCGATACCTCATCTAGTCGTTCAATCCGTGATAGTAACGACTGATGACAAATTCCTTCAGCAGCCTCTGCTTGAGAAATCCCCAATTGTTCACGTCGACGCTTTAGTGCACCACTTAATACCTTCATTACATAATCTCCCAATAATCCATAAGATATTCCTATCTTAACGGGGAGAATATCAACTTACAAGCGCACCCTGTTAACTGTTAACAGGCACGCTAATTAATTTCATAGGCAATTACGAAAGATATCATTGACCGCATATACTGTACATCAGCATTACCACCCAACCTTGCCACTATGACAAGGTCGCGACATTTATTTTGAATATGCAAAAACTTCATCTCATAACACAATATGGCTAATATGGTTGACCTGGCATGTGATCCTATCTCGGTGCATACTCCTAATCGATTAAAATAAAAAACGTGACTCTGTAGAATACAGAATCACGTTTATCAATATCGTTTGCAAATAAAAATGGTAGACAATCGCCTACCATTATCAGAGCGGAGACAGAGGGATTCGAACCCTCGCGCCAGTTTCCCGACCTACACCCTTAGCAGGGGCGCCTCTTCAGCCTCTTGAGTATGTCCCCATGTCAAAAGTTAAACCTTTTAACCAATGGGACTGAGAGGACTCGAACCTCCGACCTCACCCTTATCAGGGGTGCGCTCTAACCAGCTGAGCTACAGTCCCATAAAACAAAAAAGCGGACGACGGGAATCGAACCCGCATTCCCAGCTTGGAAGGCTGGAGCACTAGCCATTGTACTACATCCGCAAAACTATCTGTACCTTTTGTTTTAAGGTAATGGCGCGGGACGGAATCGAACCGCCGACACTACGAGCTTCAATCGTATGCTCTACCAACTGAGCTACCGAGCCATTATAACGGTCACAACGGGATTCGAACCCGTGATCTTTCGCGTGACAGGCGAACGTCCTAACCAACTAGACCATGCGACCAAACATTTCTGTTTATGCTGAACTATTTATTTTAGTTCAATTGCGGGAGCAGGATTTGAACCTACGACCTTCGGGTTATGGGCCCGACGAGCTACCAGACTGCTCCATCCCGCGATAATAATATAAGTGACATCTACGATGTCAAAGGAGAATGTGGGATTCGAACCCACGCGCCGCTTTCACGACCTGACGGTTTTCAAGACCGTTCCCTTCAGCCAGACTTGGGTAATTCTCCATAAGACGTTAAGGTCTAAAAATGGACCTTGTTGGACTCGAACCAACGACCGGACGGTTATGAGCCGTCTGCTCTAACCAACTGAGCTAAAGGTCCTTGTTATTTGAGTCAATCGCGGCGGGGGGAATCGAACCCTCGACCTCCCGGGTATGAACCGGACGCTCTAGCCAGCTGAGCTACACCGCGAACTATAACATATTCTGTTATAAATCGGGACGACAGGATTCGAACCTGCGACCCCCTGGTCCCAAACCAGGTGCTCTACCAAGCTGAGCTACGTCCCGAACTTATTCATTTGAAATTAGCAAACTACGTTCGCTAATGGACCTAGCAGGACTCGAACCTGCAATACCCGGTTCGTAGCCGGGGTGTTTATCCAATTAGCATATAAGTCCATAAATAAGTGCCGGCTACCGGGATCGAACCGGTACGATGTTTCCATCGCAGGATTTTAAGTCCTGTGCGTCTGCCTATTCCGCCAAGCCGGCAAAGCGAACAACGGGATTCGAACCCGCGACCTCTACCATGGCAAGGTAGCGTTCTACCAACTGAACTATATTCGCATGATGCCGACTAAAGGACTCGAACCTTCGACCCTCGCTTTACAAGAGCGATGCTCTACCAACTGAGCTAAGTCGGCGACATAATATAAATCACCGGTTGACGGAATATTTATTATTTGTGGGTCATTACCCAATGGGTCGTCAGGGGCTCGAACCCTGGACCCATGGATTAAAAGTCCACTGCTCTACCAACTGAGCTAACGACCCAATGGACGTTACAGGGATCGAACCTGTGACCCCCTGCTTGTAAGGCAGGTGCTCTCCCAGCTGAGCTAAACGTCCAATGCGCATCGCGACTTCCTATCCTCGCAGGAAGCGATCCTCCAACTACTTTCGGCGTTACTGAGCTTAACTTCTGTGTTCGGTATGGGAACAGGTGTGACCTCAGTGCCATCGTCACGACACGACTAATATTTAAATTAGCATTACGAGATTAATTATCTCAAAACTGAATCATAATGTCAATAGTTAATT
>NZ_AEKT01000031.1 GCF_000193635.1 Weissella cibaria KACC 11862
ACAACACACGAACGATTTTTAATATTGTTTAATCTTCCACTTGATCAGGATGATTTTCAGCAAATTCAACTTCTTTACGTTCTTCTTCATGCGCTAAATCAGCTAAATGGCGACGTGACCAGCGATATGCAATCAACACAACAATCAATAACGCGATGGCCGCGGCTTGAATCAATACGCCAATCGTATCAGCATGATATACCAATAAATTACGCAATAAAGCTGTAATACCAATATACATAAAATTCTGTAATGAAATACGATCTTGCACAAAATACTCTTTTGTTAAGACCACGAACTCGAAGAACAAGAACGTTTCCAAAATCGTTTCAGTCACTGCGTAAAAATCAACTTCTAAATCGGTGTGCAACACCATCGTACCTAAATTCCAAAGATCCTTAAAAAAGAATCCGACCATGGCAATGCCCAAAATGAGCATCGCCACGTCTAGTACAATGCCATAACCCTTCTCGATAAATTTTCGATTCATATGGCTACCCTCCAGTAGTTCTTACTTCTAATCATAACAAACCCCACCTAAAAAGTACCGCATAACTTGTCTCAAACTATTTTTCAAACAATTCCAAGCCTTCACGACCAATGTAAATCGCAAAGATAACGGCCGCAACCGCATCAGCCCACCACAAACCAAATAATGCTGTTAACAGCATGCCCAGCAAAACCAAGGCCGCTAACACGGCACACGCCACGTTACACATCGCATCTTCGCGTAGGGCTTCCGAGCCAATTTGGGCACCTAATCGTCGCTTCATCGTTGTCATAACTGGCATCAAAACCACTGACGCAATCGCCACAACTAAGCCAATACCACTTTCACCCGGCACTTCATGTTGCACTAAATTGATAACTGACGTGACGATAACGTAAGTTGCCAATAATAATAAAATTGCCTTCACAATTTTCGAAGCACGTCGTTCAACAGTCAATACCCGCTCATTATCAGCACCATCATATTCTGCCCGCAGTCGCCAAATCAACACGCCCCCCGCGATGACTTCCAAGAGCGCATCCAAGCCAAAAGCAATCAACAAAATCGAACCAGCTTGCAGACCGGCTGAAACACCCAACACAAATTCAAGTGCCATCCAAGCGATTGAAATCACTTCCAATTGAATGCCCTTCGCTAATAATTTTTGTTTCACTATCATTTCCCGTTCCCCCAAAATAATACATGTCATTTTCTTCATATATTATAACATAACTTTGAGAAACTGTGCACAAACAAAAAGTAAGCGCGGTAAATATAAAAACGGTTGTTCCACGTGGAACAACCGCATCCTATTAATTCATCCGTGAATGTTTAATACCATACGTTAGGTACAAAATCAGTCCTAACACAAACCAAATAGCCGCTGCAATTAATGTTTCAACGTGTAATTGCGTAATCAAGAAGAACGTAAATACGGCTGACAAAATGGGCAACACTGGAAAACCGGGCATCTTATAACCATCTTGTTTCACATCAGCACGCTTACGTAATGGCAAAATGCCTAGCGACACAACCATAAAGGCTAGTAACGTTCCCATATTAACCAGATCAACCAATTTGTCCAACGGTACCATACCGCCAAAGAATGCTACTACAATCGTTGCAATTCCCAACGCGCGGTTTGGTTCACCCTTTTGGTTTAACTTCCCTAAATTACCGGGCAATAGACCATCACGGCCAACAGCATAGATCAATCGTGATGACGCATAAAGCATCGTTGTCATCATAGTGAACATCCCAATCAATGCACCAATTGTAATAATTAAGGCCGCCCAATTTTGACCGACTTGTTGTAACGCAAACGCAGCCGGATCAGCCACATTTAGTTTGGTGTAGTGCACCATTCCTGTCAGCACGAACGCGACTAATCCATACAATATGGCTGCAATAATCAACGTCCCAATAATTCCGATTGGCATGTCGCGCTTCGGATTTTTCACTTCAGCTGCTGAAGCCGATAAGGCGTCAAATCCAAGAAAGGCAAAGAAAACCATCGACGTGCCGGCCAAGACACCTTGTACACCAAATGCGCCATGCATCCGCGCTGGAATCACTGGCATCAAATTACTGCTCTTAATAAAGAAGAACCCCACCACAATAAAAATAATGATAATCGCGACTTTCAACAAAACCATTGCGTTTTGAATTCGCTTCGATTCCTTCATACCACCACGTAACATTAACCCAATCAACAACACAATGATTACCGCAACCAGATTCACGTACGTCCCTTGGGCTGGATTGTAAGCTCCCGACAAGGCCGTGGGTAGTTTGAAGACCGGCGCTATCAAATTGGCAAAATAGGCTGACCAGCCGGTCGAAACTGCCGCGACCCCCAATGCATATTCCAAAATTAGTGCCCAACCTAGCACCCAACCAACAACTTCACCAAAAATAACGTTACCATACGAATATGCTGAGCCCGCAACCGGCATCGCTGAAGCAGTTTCCGAATATGCCATGGCCACTAACCCCGAAACAATTGCGGCAATAATAAAACTAAAGACAACGCCTGGACCAGCGGTTGTCGCAGCAACCGTTCCTGGCAAAATAAAGATTCCGGTCCCGATGACCGCACCAATTCCCAAGCCAATCAAATCTTTCGCGGTCAGCGTTTTGGCAAAGTGTTCATCACTTTTTAAATACGCCGTCAACGATTCCTTCTTAAACATCCGTTGCCACAACTGCATCCTACTACCTCCTATGAAACCAATAAAAAAACACGTATCGGATAACACCAAAGTATCCGATACGTGTTTAAATGAGTTCCATGGTCTGCCCGCAGCAGTTAGCATGTCTCACACACTCGGATACTTTACCGTCATCCGAGTGTCCAACGCAAAATAACTTTACGATTGTTTCGGATGACTAACCGAAGAAAAACGTAAAGTTGAAAAACGCTTGCGTTGTTGACAGGTGCATTTGCATGAATTTCATTTCCTTTTCTAATTGTTTAGGTTTTAACTCCCTAATCATAAGTGAGGAATTAAATTTCGTCAACCATTTCTCAGTAAATACTCATACTGACTATTTGTAACCGCCTCGGAACACCTTAGAAATCGGATAATGGCGCGAACAGTTGGAAAAAGCATATAATGTTAAGTAAGTATTCTAAATAACTGAGGTGGTTTCATGTCGATCCGCACATATCATAATGCGCAAGTCTACGATGTTGCGCAAGCGAAATTCATTCCTAATTCATGGTTCTCAGTTGATTTAACAACCGGGCGTATTACGGCTACCGGTACTGGCGCTACGCCTGCCGATGCTCAAGAACTTGTTGATTTAAATAACAAGTTCATCACGCCTGGTATGATCAACACCCACGTTCACATCATTAATAAAGTCTTCCCATACGGGCCAAAAGCCTCACGCGAACCCTTCGAAATTGCAATGCAAGCCCAAGCTAACTTAAATGAAATGTTAGCTTCAGGGGTGACATACACCCGTGTTCTGGCAACTGCGCAAAGCTTCGATATTGGTATGCAAAAAATGACGCTGAATGGTCAATGGCGTGGCACTGGCGTTGTCGCATCTGGTCGTGCTTTCTCAACCATTGGTGGCCACGCTTCCAAGATTGGTGAAGCTTTGTCTGGTCCAGAAGAATTCCGGGCCGGTGTCCGCCGTCGGATTGAACAAGGTGCCCATGCGATTAAGTACATGGCGTCAGGTGGTATTGCGTTTGATCAATTCGAGCAACCTGATATGCCACAAATGACGGAAGCTGAAATGGCTGCTGGCGTTGACGTGGCACACCGTCGCGGCATCAAGGTTGCGGCGCACGCGGAAGCTTTGCAAACTGTTAAAGAAGCCTTGCGCGCCGGCGTTGATTCGGTTGAGCACGCTTTTGTGATTGACGATGAGGCACTCGAATTATTCCAATCAACGGGTACATATTTAACGCCAACATTAGTGGCTCCTTATGTCATCATCAAGCGCGGTGATGGTTTGTTGCCACAGTGGATGGTCGACAAAGCCTACAAGTGGGTTGATTCACACTTTGCAGCCTTTGGTAAAGCGGCAAAGAATGGCGTTAATTTGGCACTGGGTACTGATGCTGGTTCACCATTGAACGGTTATGCTGACACTGCCCTTGAGGCTGAACTTTGGTCAATTGCCGGCGCAACTAACGCCCAAATCTTGCAGGCACTCTTCACGAATGCAGCTGATTTATTGCAAATTAGTGCTGATTATGGTGAATTAGTTCCTGGCAAAATGGCTGATTTCGTCGTCTTTGATGCTAGCCCACTAGCTGACATTAAGGTACTCCAAGAGCCAAAGCGAGTGGCGAAGTTTGGTGAGTTCGTTGACACAACTGGCTTCCAAAATCCTTATATCTTACCTTTAGATAAAGGACATTTAGCTTATTAATAGTAGATTCTAAAAGGTCCCAACTCCTCCGCATTTGTTCGGAAGATTTGGGACCTTTTTATCGCCATGTTCGTTGCATTGCTGAGAAGACAGCCAAAGTTGCCTTGGCATCCGCCAAAGCACGGTGCTTCTGCTTACCAATCTCGACATCATACGTCGCAGCCAAACCCGATAATGAAATATCATTAGGATTACCATTTAAGGCCCCGTGGAGCTGTTGCGTATCAAAAATTTTACCATTCGTGTGCCACTTACCTAAATCATGATAGCGGAGCCCCTCTTTGACTAACTGCACATCCCCATCAACAATCGCGTGGCCAACAACCGGATATTCGCCAACAAACTTCATAAACCGGCTCAACGCCCGTTCTTCCGACAAACCGTTATGAATCATATCCAACGTAATCCAGCCGTGTTCCCCACCCATGGATTGTGAAATGAATTTAAATGACGCCATTCCACTGCCCTTGGGCGGGTTATTAACAATCACGGAAAATTTTTCAATATCTTTACCGGTGGTAATTTTCAAAGCCCCAATTTCAATAATTTGATTACTACCGTTCATCTCTAAATCGAAAACGACATAATCCTTCAATTCTGTAAATAGCATTAACAATACTCCCCGCTCGTTTGTTTCTCTCAAGTATACGCTTCACCGACGAACTCTTCACTTGCATTTACTTCAAGTCAGCGTAAAGTTAAGATTGTCAATTATACAGAACAGGAGATTTTCCCCATGAAATCACTCGCAAAGTACAATAAGTTGCGTCGAAACTTCAACATGGAAAGCCACCGTGGTCTACAGCTCGACGAACACGGTAATACCGATGTTTTTGAGGGTGTCCAAGTCACGGTTTTAGTTAAGGATGATCAAGCAACGATGATTTTCATCGATTCAGAGGATGCTGATAGCGACGAAGCTGGTCGCGCATTCGTTGCCTTCGAGCACGGCATGAGCTGGTCATCGCAGGAGTTCTTCAACGCCTACATGGCCGTTCACGAAAACCCCGACGAACCAGCTGTTGCGACAGCAAACGGCATCCAAGTGACCCACAAAATCGATGCAAACGGGTTGCACATCAAAATTGTGCCAGCTTAATTTGCGCAAATAAAATGACCGCCAGGCTAAAATTCCTGGCGGTCATTTTATTTATCACAGCAGCTATTGGTCTTATTAATACGTAATCTTCAAATTCTTAACAACGGCTTCGGCTTCATTGAACAAACCTTCAATGATGTCCTTAACCGGACGCTTGCTGTTAACCATACCCGCAATTTCGCCGGCCATGACTGAACCATTTTCAACATCGCCATCAAAGACAGCCTTTGAAAGTGATCCCAATGATAATTCTTCTAGCGCATCACGTGACGCACCTGAATATTCAAGCTCCAAATACTTTGCAATCATTGGATTCTTAATTGAACGAACTGGCGCACCAGAACGGCGACCCGTCACAGTTGTGGCCGTATCATTAGCTTCCAAAACGGCTTGCTTAAAGGCATCTGGTACTGGCGTTTCATCAGCTGTTAAGAAGATTGTGCCGGCTTGGATACCTTGTGCGCCCAAAGCGTAAGCAGCGGCTACACCACGACCATCACCAATCCCACCCGCAGCAATAACGGGAATATTCACGGCTGATGCTACTTGTGGTACCAAGGCCATCGTTGTCGTCTCACCAACGTGACCACCAGATTCCATTCCTTCAGCTACAACCGCAACGGCGCCCAAATCTTCCATCTTCTTTGCCAACTTAACTGATGGAATAACTGGAATAACCTTGATACCAGCCTCCTTCAAAGCAGGCATGTATGGCTTAGGCGTACCGGCACCCGTCATAACGATTGGCACTTGTTCTTCGATAATGACATCAACCATGTCAGGAATGTTGTTCATCATCAACATCAAGTTAACGGCGAATGGCTTATCTGTGCCGGCCTTAACTTTACGGATTTCTTCACGCAAGCCTTCCTTATCAAACCCAGCTGATGTCAAAACACCCAATCCACCGGCATTTGAAACGGCGATAACTAACTCATGACGTGAAATGCGCGCCATTGATCCTTGAATCAAGGGATACTTGGTTCCTAAAATTTCTGCAACAGTTGCCATAATAATGTCTCCTTTTTATCTCGTTAAATTTCTGATTGGTTAACAAGGGCAGAAAGACCACCCCATTCTTCTGCAAACAATCCAGCATCCATCTGCTTTAGATCATCACTAATAATAGGCTTGAAATCCATGTGAGCCAAAATGTCAGCATCCAAATCCATACCTGGTGCAATTTCGGTCAACATCAAGCCAGCAGGCGTCAATTCAAACACCGCACGCTCCGTAACATAAACAACGGGTTGTTGATTTTCAGCAGCGTATTGACCTGAGAACGTAATTTGTTCCACACTAGCCACAAACTTTGGAAAACGACCTTCTTGATCGATTACCAACTGACCGTCTGCAATGTGTTCTTTCAAACCAGCGGCAGTAAACGTACCAGCAAACACCAATTTCTTCGCCGTTTGTGAGATGTCAATAAAGCCACCAGCACCAGCGACACGCCCATTGAACTTCGATACATTCACGTTACCAGTTGCATCCGTTTGTGCCAACCCAAGGACTGACAAATCGATTCCGCCACCATCGTAAAAGTCGAATTGCGCATCCATATCAACCGTTGCCTGTGAATTATAGGCGTGACCAAAGTCCTTCAAACCAGCTGGCACACCGCCAACTGAGCCCGCTTCAGTCGTCAAAACAAAGTCATCATTAACGCCTTCCTCAGCAGCAACAGCGGAGACGTTAACCGGAATACCAACACCTAAGTTCAAAATTGCACCTGACCGCAATTCCATCGCGGCACGACGCGCAATGACTTTTTTCGCATCCAGTGGCAATGCGGGTACAGATTGCAACGGTACGCGAATTTCACCAGAGAAAGCTGGGTTATACAACGTATTTTCCGTTTGATATTGATTTTCAGGTTGTGCAACAACAATGTGATCAACCAAAATACCAGGTACCTTAACTTGCTTAGGGTTAAGGGTGTTCGTCTCCGCCAAAGCTTCCACTTGGGCAATTACAATACCACCAGAATTGTGAGCTGCTTGCGCGATAGCCTGGACTTCCATGTCCAACCCTTCCTTATCAAGCGTGATGTTACCAGCTTCGTCAGCATATGTTCCACGAATCAAGGCCACGTTGATTGGGAAAGTTGGATAACGCAACCAGTCTTCACCATCCAAAGAAATCTTTTTAACAATTTCTTCAGTCGTCACCCGATTCATTTTGGCACCTTCGATATCTGGATCCACAAATGTGCCCAAACCAATCTTCGTAATGACACCAGGGCCCTTTGTAGCGATGTCATGATACATACGTGTGATGACACCTTGTGGCAAGTTATAAGCTTCTAACTCATTGTTATTGATTGCTTCACCCAACCGAGGCGAGGCAGCAGCAATACCACCAATCCAGCGCTTCAACAACCCTGGGGCTGCCAAATGGCTCATCCCTTTTTGATCACGATTACCAACCGCACTAGAATGCATCGCCGTCAAACCCTGTGGGTGTGACTCACTGGCGTAACGTTCCTCTAGCGCAATCAAAAGTTCCTCTGCAACGCCAGCAAGGCCAAACCCGCTGACTGCAATTGTATCATTATCTTTAATCAAGTTTACAGCTTCACTTGCTGAAATAACCTTGCTCATGGTTGTTACCTCTTTATTTTCGGTATAAAATAAACTAAATATAAGTGAAGTTTGTTACCTAAATCACTTATCAACACTATCTAGTATACGCATTTGTGAAAGAACGAACACACTAAAAAAGTTAGTTACCCCAACCAAAAGTTGCGCAGGAGGTCACCATGGGTCTTGAACGCCTTACTTATTTTATCGACGCTGTTGATTTGGCTAGTTTTACGGCTGCGGCTCAGAAAAATTTTGTGTCACAAACTGCCATTAGCAAGCAAATGAAAAATTTAGAGGAAGAAATTGGCGCACCGCTATTTCATCGTGAAAATAATCGGGTCACCGTCACATCAGCTGGTCGTAAATTCTATAATCACGCTAAACAGCTCATCACAAATTACGAGCAGGCCGTCCAACTGGCGCACGCGGTCGGCGCTACCGACAAGCAAACCCTCACAATCGGTTTTACAACCTATTATGAGACACAATTAATGTCACCTATGCTCCACGATTTTATGGCCATGCACCCAGAAATCGACATCACCATTTCACAGGATAATTTTCGCGATAATAACCAAGCCCTATTGTCGCAAACCATTGATATTCTATTTTCCCGCAATTACGGGCTTGATTCACTTGCCGACTATGCACAAATCCAAACAACGGTCTTAGAAGAGGGCAATATGCTCGTCGCTGTCGCCGAAGATGACCCCATTACGCGTTATGAAGTGGTGCCAAACGAGGCATTAGCTAACCGCGACGTCATCTTTGTATCTTCTGATCCCAACATGCTGGCCCCACATGGTTTAACCAGCAATGCCCAAGCCGATGGCTATTCGTTCAACAGTGTCACACGCATTCAGAGTTTGGAATTGCTCTTAATGTTAATCCGTCTGAAAAAGCGCATCGCCTTCTTTCCTGAAAACTCACTCTTCAGTACGAATGGCGTCGTATTCCGACCAATCGCTAGCACATCACACCGTTATGAAATTGTCTTAGCAACTAACCAGCAAAATCCAAACACTGCCGTCAAAGTTTTTACTGATTTTGTCACATCAACCATATAAAAAGGGTTCAGCCTTTCGGAACACGTTTAAAAGCCGCAAATCCGCCGATTTTATCTCGGCAGATTTGCGGCTTTTTAGGCTGAGACAACGATTCTGTCCCAGTTTATTTTGTTTACATCATTAACAGGTGAATCAAGCCAAGCGCTAGCAATACCTGAATCACACCAATGACCAAACCAAAACTCAGGAAGCGAACCCCCGAATTCTTGATAATTGACCATTTTAGACTCAACCCAATGCCAGCCAAATTAATGACCCCGAAGAAACTTGCCAATTCCTTGGCGACAGCGACTACCGGTGCTGGCAAGCCAATCATCGTATTTACCAACATAAAGATGACAAAGGCCGTGACGAACCATGGCATCATGCGCCAAAATGGCTTTGCTGGTGCCATCACAGCTTCTTGTTGCGTTTGTCCACGACGACTCATCTTCGTAAAGGCCATAACCACAAAGGCCAACAATACCACGCGGAGCATCTTAAACAATGTTGCGTACGTTCCAGTCGCATCATTGACCATCAAACCAGCGCCAACAGCTTGACCAACCGATTGTAACGTACCACCAATCAAAGCACCCGATAATAAATCATTGTGACCTAGAATAGCCGGTCCGATGGTTGGCAAAATCAGCAACAGTGCCACACCAGTCAACGACACGGTCGCAGCAGCGGTCCGGCGTTGCGTATCATTAGCACCAATTACCGGCGAAACGGCAGCAATCGCGCTCGTGCCACACACCGCATTACCTGCACCCATCAACATTGCTGACTCAGATGACACCTTAAAAAAGCGCCCACCGAGCCACATGACAATTAAAATTGTGGCCGTCATCTGCAACACAATAAACAAAATCCCTTGCCAGCCTAACTGCTCAACCGTCCTAAGCGTGACCGTTAACCCAAGAAAAGCAATGCCAAATTGAATAAAATACTTTTCCGACCAATCGACCCCGGGGTTCCAGATTTGCTGACGAAAGGCAGTATTCCCAATCACAATTCCTAACAACATGGCGATGCCTTCCGCACCCAAAAACGGTAGTAATGGGGTTAACCACTCTGCAACGACTGCGAGGGCAACCGTCAGGCCAATACCTGGCAACATCTCTCTAGTAACTCGCATCGCAATTACCTCCTTTATTTACAACCAGTTGTTAACCTAGTTCCTTTTTCCACGTATATTTTATCAAAATAAAAAAATACGGTCCAACCAAACATTTTGATTGGACCGCACCAATTAGTTGCGCTAATTAATATAGTGAAACACCATTATGTTCTGAATCAATGGGTGCCACATTATCCATTAGATAATGTTCTACGGCACGCTTATATGATTGATGACTGCGCATCGCAATGCCCGTCAACTTGCTAAACTCAGTCGCATTTAGTGCCCAAACTTGCGCCACCGACTGTTTTAACAAGTGATCATGGAGCGTTTGCGTCAAACTAATAAATCGTTGGAATTCAGCATGACCGATACCGTAGATACGCTTTAAGTTACCCGTTCGCTTTTCGATGTTCGCTAACATCACCAACCCTTGCGCAAACGTTGCCGCCGTTTGCCCACCAAAGTTATACATCGTTGGTGTTGGGTAGGGGTGACCATTTGGATAGGCCCCTGATTCAGCCTCGTAAGCATGCAACTTGGCTACCACTTGGCCTGCCACATCAGGTCGAATACCTGACTTCACCAAAATATTACCAAATTCCAGCATGAACGCCTGCGTATGAACTGTCATCGTCATTATCTAAATCCCTCTCTTTGTACTCTTCTCTTAGTCGCCGAATACTAGTGTATGGCGAACCCAATTAGTGTACGCAAAAAGTTCACAGAATAGTACAAAAAAGTGTTGTTTTTGTGATTAACTCATCTTTAGTTAGCGTGCGCACCAGCCATAAAGCCATCGATAAATCCTTGAATAGAATCGGTTAGATATGGCACGCCTAAAATAACCACAAAGGCTAGCATGGCCCAGAAAAACGGCCTATTTTTAGCAAATAACTTATTGATATCCCGCCAGTTAGCAGTAATCATCACTGAAATAAATGCAACCAGTCTCAGTAGCTCGACATCATTATCGATCGTTCCTACCTTAATATGCAGCCAAATTTTTTCAATAATGTATGTGACTACGCCCAATACGAGTGTCGTAAAGACAATAATATTAGCTGGTGTAATCTTTGTACTTTCGCCTGATTCAAACTTTTCAATCAACGCTTCATCCCCCTTTACTAACTCATCTAACGACACCACGAAAAGGTCGCTCAAAGCCAGAACATTTTTGAAACTTGGCAACGCCGATCCATTCTCCCACTTTGAAATAGACTGTCGCGAGATACCCAAATAATCGGCTAAATCTTGCTGCGACATGCCTTTGTCCTCACGACGTTGTTGAATATTATGCCCAATTTCCATAACCGGCCTCCACAGTCAATAATATATATCCACCATACCCGAATCGTATATTTTTAACCAGCAACTATCGGTTGCACTTTAATATGCAACCAAAAAACGCCTAGCACCTGCATGCTAGACATTCTTAGTCGCTTATTTCATTAATACCGTAATGAGGACAATAGCCAACACAACCTGGAAAATAATGGTCACTAAACCATAGCCCAAGAATTTCATCCCTGACTGCTTAATGGTCTGCCACTTCAAATTCAAGCCGATTCCCGCCAAGTTGACAATACCGAAGAAGCTTGTAATTTCGTGAGCCGTTCCTGTCAGGACGTGAGGCAAACTGATAAATGAATTCACCAGCATCAATACCACGAACACCATCACAAACCATGGGATCTTAACACTTGTTTTGGGCGCAGTCGCTTCAATTGGCGTCAGCTTTGAGGCATGGCGCGCCATCAAAATCACGACAACTGACAACATAATGACACGCAACATTTTAAAAATTGGTGCGTATGTCACCACGTCGCCACCAACCAATGAGGCCGTTCCTGATACCTGACCAACCGATTGTACAGTACCACCAATTAGGGCACTCACCAGCAAGTCGTTATGTGGAAAGACTGCCGGACCAATAATCGGCAAAACGAACAAGAGCACCACGCCGGCTAACGAAACCGTCGCAACAGACGTACGCCGTTGATCATCAGTTGCGCCGACTGCCGGCGCAACTGATGCGATTGCACTTGAACCGCACACCGCATTTCCCGCACCCATTAACATGGCCGTTTGTGGTGCGACCTTAAAGACGCGACCGCCCAGCCACATCACCACTAAAATTGTGGCCAACATTTGCAACAAAATAAAAATGATGCCCGTCCAACCTAATGATTCAATGTTCTGTAACGTGACATTTAGCCCCAAGGCAGCGATACCAATTTCAATTGGATATTTTTCAGCCCACTTCACACCGGCACCCCACCGTTGCTGGGCAAAAACAGTATTTCCTAATATAATCCCTAGCACCATCGCCAAGGCTTCAGCGCCCAACGTTGGTAACCAAGGTGATACGAATTTTGCAACAAGCGCGACAGCTAGTGTCAACAAGATACCAGCAATCATTTGTCGTTTTATGGCCATAATTAATGACGTCTCCCACTAAATAAACTCTGCTATCCAGTGTACGCCTCTTTTATCGTTTGTGCTGATATATTTTCTTCACAACGAACCGAATAATAGCTGTTAATACCGCTGCCACAATCAGTGACTTAATAGCACCTGGCCAAAATGAATCTGTGCGAAAAACAATCGCATCCGACACGGCATAAATCAGCATGAATAATAAGCTGACCCAATCTACATATTTTGTCATACCTTTCACCCCTAAAGCGTTAACTTAGCTCAAGTCACGCTGCATATGTGTATAGTGATGCGCACCAATCATTAGTTCGCCCACTGCGACAAACCCTTCACGTTCATACAATACGCGCGCCTTTGGATTACCATCATCAACATTTAAGCCAATGACCGTTTCACCTTGTGCTACCACCACTTCTGGCAAAGCCGCCAGCAATTGTGTGCCGACACCTTTACCGCGTGCTGATTCAGCGACTGAAATTGAGTCGAGATACCACTCATCGGGCAACGTCTCAACATCTGGGAACAGTTCTGCTAATTCACCAAACCGTTCCGCTAACAATCGTTGCATCGTTAAATCCAAATGTGGCTCGCTAGCTGACGGATAGCCAAACGCCACCCCCACAATAGCCCCACCTAATTCAGCGACCGTTGCGTGCGTATGCGAATAGCGGGCCGTGTCATCAGCCAAGGCACTATCATGCAATAATTGTTCGATATTATCGCGTCCTAACTTGGCTACCATTGGAATTTCCATTTGGTCAATAATCGTCATTTCTAAGTACACAATGGTTGCTGTATCAGCCACTGTTGCTGGTCTAATTGTAATCATGTTTAAATCCTCCCCCATCTTTGTTACTAGTCTACTGGCTTTAAGGGGGAATTACCACTTTCATTTGGTAAACACCTTGAAAGGCAACTCAAAACCCTTTAATATGTTATTGTCCCAGTTTGGATTTGCGGAAGATCGAGCCGCACGAATGAAAATATAAGGTTAAAGAAAGGAATTTTGACATGGTTAAAGCAAAGTCAGCTTACTGGCAAGGCGTTGTCGACGAAGCACAACAGCACCCTAAGGCGGCCGGGATTGAGAAGACCCCATTCTTCTCACTTGCCCCAATGGAAGCCGTAACGGATACTGTTTTCCGTCGCGTTGTTGATAAAGCCGCTGCGCCTGATGTTTACTACACGGAGTTCACTAACGCCCGTAGTATTACACACCCAAAAGCTAAGTTTACTGTACAAGGTCGCCTACACGTTGATAAGAGCGAAAAGGTGCCAGTTGTGCAAATCTGGGGAAACCGTGGTGAAGACTTCGAAAAGTCATCCCTTGAATTGCGTGATCGTGGATACAATGCCATTGATTTGAACATGGGTTGTCCGGATTCAACAGTTATTAAGAACGGAGGCGGATCAGATTTGATTCGTCACTACGAGTCAGCACAAGAAGTGATTCAAGCTGCCAAGACGGCAGGCTTGCCCGTTTCTGTTAAGACGCGTTTGGGCTTCAATGATTTGGAAACATTCCGCGAGTGGATTCCATTCCTTTTGAAGCAAGATATTCAAGTTTTGACGGTTCACTTACGTACACGTAAGGAAATGTCAAAGGTGCCTGCTCACTACGAGTACATCGATGAAATCGTTAAGATGCGTGATGAAATTGCACCAGACACATTGTTGCAAATCAACGGTGATGTTAAGACTCGTCAAGAAGGGCTGGAATTGGTTCGCCAACACCCTGGTGTCGATGGTGTCATGATTGGTCGTGGTGTTTTCGAAAACCCATTTGCCTTTGAAATCATGCCTGCTGATCACACGTTGGATCAAACCCTTGAATTGCTCCGTTTGCAATTGGATTTGTACGATGAGTTCACGGCTGAATTTGGGCCAATGAACTTCCAAAAGTTGAAGCGTTTCTTCAAGATTTACGTCCGTAACTTTGCGTACGCTTCAGATTTGCGTGTTGCCCTAATGGATACCAACACGACTGACGAAGTTCGCGCACTTTTGGCCGAATTCGACAAGCAATGGGCGGCTAAGAAAGCTGCCGACGCTGTTGCAATTGAAGCTAATTAATTAATAAATCCCCCAGCGCATGCACTGGGGGATTTATTGTATCTTCAGAAAGGTCATTACCTATGCAATTACAAACCGGTGATTTAATTTTTGTTGGTGTCACAGACACCGACGACTTCTCTCAACGCATCGCAGCGAGCACACATCGCGAGACCGCTGTTGACTACACCCATATCGGGCTTGTCGAGAAAACGACAGCCACACTCTTCGTGCTCCACGCGTCACCCGAAACTGGCAGTACCCGCGAACCTTTGGCGACGTTTTTGAACCGCCAAACTGGCGTCGCCGATGTTTACCGACCAACAATCAGCAACGCACCCTGGCCAGCAATTTTACAAAATGCCAAAGCAATGCTCGGCCAACCCTATAACTGGTCCTTTATTAAATCCCGGCCTGGCTATTACTGCTCTGAATATATTATGAACGCCTTTCAACCAGCCCAAATTTTCACCGAAGCGCCGATGACATTTGGCCCCAACAATAGCATCTTACCCGGCTGGCTGGATTACTATGCCGACTTGGGGTTACCCGTGCCAAATGGTGAACCCGGCACCAATCCAAATGGCCTTGCCAATTCACCTCACCTTAACTATCTCGGTCGTCTTAACGACGTGAACGCGGTTGATGCTTGGTAATTTGACGCTGGCTAAGTGGTGACCGCCGTTTAGCCGCCACCCCTTTCGCCTGCTCGGGTACATAGGCATACCGGGTGCCGTGCGCAGCAAATAAATCTGCAAACCAAGCAATTAAAATTTGTGCGACAACCATAATGGTCCCGACCAAATTAAGATAAACCATCAATACCAACAATGACCCCAGCGATTGATAAAATCCTACGCTCTTAACGGCAAATTGTGCATAAAAGCTAAAACCGGCATTCAACGCTAAGAGAAGTAAAACTTCAATCCCAGAACCGGCCACAAGCGCCTTCCAAGGTAACCGTTTAGCCGGCAATGCGAAGTTGAACACACACATCAATACCCAGAGCCCAAATAGCGCAAACAACCAGCTCTGCTTGGCCAATTTATCTAACCATGGCATATCAAACGGCAATGCCGCAATAATTGCTGGCATCATCGCACTTGCACCCATCAGTACGCCGGCCGTTAACAAAATGACCATCAACCATAGAAAACTAAAGACCCGAGTTAGCATACCACTAACCCGTTCTGGCACATCATGAACCGCATTAAACGCTTTACGAATAACCGCCAACACTGAACTAGCACCCCAAATCGTGATCACGATTGAGAATGACAAAATTCCCACACCACCACTTAGGACCGATGTAATAATCGGTCCAAGAATCGACATGATGTTTTTAGGCAATTGTTCCCGCAACATACTATTGAGTTCCTGGGCATTAATGCCGACCAGCCCGGCGATGGCTCCCACACTCATCAAAACCGGCACCAACGATAATAATGTATAGTATGTAATCGTTGGCCCGACCATATTGAGATTAGCCCGGCTCAAATACGTCTGGAGCGCCGGCACCTGAAATTGTTTCTTCAGTAACGCGAGATCAACCAAAAATCTACGCATAAGCATCCCCCTAACTGTCCTTTTGATTAAGTATCGCAAGGTTGCCCAGGGCGGGTCAATGATTATGTATTTTGGTTTGCCAAGTTGGTTACACAGAAAAACGGTCTGAATGTTTCACATGAAACATCCAGACCGTTTTTCATTGTTGTCGATTATCTTTGACGTAATTCCAAAAGCTCCCCAAAGCTGAAATTAAATCAATGCCGGGCAAAATTGCGATAAAGACCCACTTTGAAAATGGATCTGTTGGTCGAAAAATAATAAACCAAACAATATCAATTAGCAATTGCACCAGTAATTGTTTTGGTGTTGCTCGAAAAAACGACTTACCAAAAGCCCCTATCATAGTATCCCCTTAATCAGAGCCACTTCGCCAAAAACGCTGCCTTTTCATCGGTGAATTCTGGCGACATGTAGTCTGCCGGTCCGTGTCCTGTTCCCTCAACTAAATGCAACACTGCCTTGTCTTCAGAAACAAACTCACGGGCTCCGTTAATCATATTTACTGTCTGTTGATAAGGTACCACAGCATCAGCCGTTCCTGCAAATGCCAAAATAGGTGGCATCTCTGCGTTGAAGTACATCTTAGGACTGTACATCTTCACACGTTGTGGAACGTCTTTGGGTGCTTGTTGATTAAACATTTGTCCCTCGAACGACTCAGCCGTACCCGTTTCAGCATACTTAGGCGTAACGCCACTCTCATTGAATTGGTCAACAAATTGATCAAATTCGTATGGCCCATACATCGCAATAATGGCATTAACCGTCTCTGGTTGATTATTGTTATCACCCATAAATGGGTTTTGCAACGCGTCAACTGACGCTGTTACGCCGGTCATCACGGCCAAGTGGGCACCTGAAGATTCACCCATCAACGCAACACGATTCATGTCCAATTGATATTCATCTGCATGCGCACGCAAGAAGCGCAAGGCTGCCTTAATTTCATAAATTTGGAATGGGAAATCCTTTTGATGAATTAACGAATAGTCCACACTAACAACGGCATAACCCTTATCCAGCAAACGCAAAGCCGGTTCCAATTTATGTGAACTCTTGTCACCGAAAATCAAACCGCCACCATAAATATCAACAATTACCGGGAAAGGCCCTTGTCCTTCATTAGGCAAGTACACATCAAGCGTGTGGCGCTCACCATCCATGTAAGCAATATCGTGCCATTGTTGCTTAATGTAAGCCGTCTCAGCTTCAATTTTCTTATAATCGCGATCAATAAACTTGTCTGTCATATCAGTCCACTCATTTCTCTAGGCATAATAAAAAAGGTAGCTGCATATCTGCATCTACCTTTTATCATACACTATTTTAATCTTTAACTCGGCGACTAAGGGCAATCATAATGACAAACCAAGCTAGTGCCAGGAGCGTTGTGGGCATCGTTGATTTCGTGAACAACAAAATCATAAAGATACCAAACAAGAATGCTAACGTTAGGTAATCCGTAAATGGTGCACCAGGCATTAGGAAGCGCTTCTCACCATTCTTAAAATCAGCTGATTGGCGGTAACGCAAGTGAGCAAACACCAACACGCCGTAGATAACCACGAAGGCTGCTGAGGCCACTGATGTCACCAAATCGAAAGCATTTGATGGGAAGAATACGTTCACCAAGACAGCCAAGGCAATCAAGACAGCTGACACGTTGATGGCGTTACGTGGAATGTAACGGCGGTTCAACTTACCAACATAGCCCTTACCATTTGATAACGAGAACAACATCCGACCCGTCGTAAACAATGAACTATTCAATGACGAGGCTGCCGCAGTCAACACGACGAAGTTAATAATGCCGGCTGCCGCCGTAATCCCGATACCTGAGAACACTTGCACGAATGGTGATTCACTTGCACTGTAGTTCGTCCAAGGTTGGATACTCATAATTGCAACTAAGGCACCTACGTAGAAAATCAAGATTCGAATAATAATTGAATTGATTGACTTTGGAATCGTTGTCAACGGATCCTTTGCTTCAGCGGCTGTCATACCAACGAATTCAATTCCCAAAAAGGCGAAGAATACCATTTGGAAGGCCGCTAGCAACTTGTGCCCGTGATGTGCAATGACACCGTGTTGCCACAAGTTCGACAAGCTTGTCACGCCGGCTGACGTTTTCGCATGCGTCACAATCATAATAATTCCAGCAACAATCATCGCCACAATCGCAACGATTTTAATCATTGAAAACCAGAATTCGGTCTCACCAAACGCCGAAACTGCGATGACGTTGATGCCATAAAGCGCAACCAGGAAGATGATTTCCCAAATCCAAACCGGAATACCTGGGAACCAGAACTTCATATACGTTCCCACGGCCGTTAACTCAGCCATGGCAATCGTAATCCAACCGATCCAATACGTCCAACCAATGACGAATCCCGCTTTTTTACCAAGATACTTTTCCACGAACCCGACAAAGGTTGGCTTGTCCGGATCAGTCAAAAGTAACTCCCCTAGCGCACGCATCATCCAGAACATAAAGAGTCCTGTAATAATGTATACAAGCAAAATGGCAGGCCCTGCTGTGCTAATTGAATGTCCCGCTCCTAAGAACAATCCAGTTCCGATTGTTCCACCAAGCGCGATCATTTCAACGTGACGACTAGATAGGCCTCGCTCTAGCTTCTGCTGTGAAGCTTCTTGCTGTGCCATAATAACACTCGCTTTCTATATTTATTTCTAATTTACAATCTCAGCCCCTACTGGGATGTTTTTTTACAACACTTAATCTAGTATATAAGAATTCCCCCATTTTTCAATATTCCTTACCATTTACATGAGTGAAATTTAATCATTCTCATGTACGTCAGCCACAAAAAAAGAGAGTGAGACGAAAGGCGCTTTGGACCCGATGATAACGTCGTTTGACCCGCTTATGCCTTGGAGCGTAGCGTAGAGGCATGAGTGGGTCAAATGGCGTTATATTAAGGATTCAGCCTTTCGGAACACGTTTAAAAAGCCGCCAATCCTCCGATTTTAAATCGGGAGATTGGCGGCTCTTTTGAGGCTGAGACAGAGACTTCTGTCCCAGCCTCTTGATTAATAATTGTTTAGTAATTTGGTCCTGGGAAATCGTCTGGTGTCAATGAATCCAAACGTTGCAATAAGCGACGCAAAATACCCTTCTCCGTCATTGCTGCCCACATACCTTCCAAGCGACGCTCACCGTAAATGACAACTGATGCCACGGCGCGCACATCACGGAAGTCTGAACCAGTACGTGAAATTTCATCCACTTCTTCTTCAGGCAACTCTTGGTGACCCTTTTGCTTCAACGTGCGATCAAAATTCTTGTCGAAGAAATCTGACCATTCAAACGCCTTTGCCAACTCGATCATACGAGGGTCGTATTGTGGGTGGCCATCTGCGACAGCACCTATTACCCAAGGAATTTCCTTGCCTTCAATTTCTGCCAAAAAGGCATCCCACTTCTTAAAATCAAAAGGGTGTTCCTTTGCCATTTGTTGCCTCCTTCTTTTGACGAGCGTGTTCGACAACTAGGTCGACCTCTCGATATCACGAAAGCTATTGTAACACTTTACTTCCTTTTAGTCAGTAAATAAGACTAGTCTACATACCGTTCTGGGAACAGCGTTGCTAATGGAACCGGCACTTGAATCGTTTCTTCGTGGTCATCTACCGCCAACGTTAAGTCAGTCCGGGTCCAATTTTTAACCCGAATACCCACAACCATTGCTTCGGCAACAAGCTTCGCAAACTGGCCAGTACCAAACAACGCTGCAAATTGCGCATCATGTTCAGTTCGGAACAACTCATAACGCTGATTACCTAATTCAGTTGCCCATTCCTGGAGCGCTTCCGGCGTACCAGCCGTCGCAATAATCCGAGCAGCCGGCGTCTTAGCAGGCGTCAAAATACGCTCAGCCACCAATGATAGCCCATCATTAAACCGCATGCCAAAATGATCTGCCAGTTGCGAAATCTCACTCATAATTGTCATGGCGTCTGCCTTGTTAGGCAATGGACTTACAGGACTTTGCAGCGCGATTTGATTGGCCAACGAATCACTTTGAATTAACTCAGTTGCTGAGTACTCACGGTCGCTCATGACAAAATGCAACAATAGTAAATGAATCAAATTCAGGGCGTTTTCAGAAATACCAGCCGGATCAAACGGATCAGCATCTAAAATTCGCAATTCCAAATATTCAACCCCGTGTTGCAACATATCATCGTAGTCTTCACGACCTTTAAAGCGCACCGTGCCATAAAATTCATGATTTGAGAATAATTCACCACGTGCAATATGCGTTTTAATTTGATTAAAGTGATCTGCCAAGTTCGTAGCATAATCAACCCGAATGTTACCATCGTTGGCAAACCCAAATTGACTGGTTCGAATTGAACGTACCGGCTGGTCCATGCGAGGCACCCGCGAATCAGTATCATTCATGCTGAACGGCGCAGCCCCAAACAGATAAACAAATAACCAACGGTGCGCCGCAATTTGTTGCGCCAATTTAAAGTAGACGGCATTTTTAAACGTCACATAATCCGCTTCATCACTCAATGCAAACAACTTTTCCAACAACGTTTCTGGCAAAGAATAATTCAAATGCAAGCCCGTAATAATCTCATGCGTTGACCCATATTTCTTAGCCAGCCAGTCCCGGTAATCTTGCATCCAAGGTCGATCGAACGTTTCATCAACCCACTGCAAATCATCCGCCGTTAACTTAGGTGGCATGCTTAATGGCCAAATCGTCTCGGACCCCGACATATGATCCCGCATGACCCATTGTAACTGCAACAAAAAATCCCGAGCTGCTTCAAACGAGCCAACCGGTTCCGTTACCAATTCAGATTGCGTCTCACTATAGTCGGTCTGTAAATAAGGGTGCGTTGTCCGTGAGCCCAAACTCGCGGGATATGTTCGCCGACTTAACCGACCCTCGGCAGTCACCCGGTGTTGTTCAATTTCTATGCCAAACTGGCCACCACTCAACTCACGATATAAGTTATTTTCAGCAATTAATTTGCCAATTTCCAAATGGTTTTCTGCCATTTCACACATCTAACTTTCATTTAGTATTTAAAAACTATTATAAACAAATGAGACAATTTTAACAGCCTTTTTGTCGTGTCCCTTTTTATTTGTCCCAATTCAGAAAAGCGCTTATGATTAGCCTTGAAATTAGACGAATGGAGTCAGCACTATGAAGATTGGAATCATCGGCGCAACCGGAATGGCCGGTTCAGCGTTCGTTATTGAAGGTTACCAACGTGGGCACCAAGTAACGGCAATTACCCGTTCAGCTAGCAAGGTAACACGTATGTTTGGAAACGAAATTCCAGCCCTAGAACGCCAAAACTTTGAATTGACTCGTGAAGACTTGACGCAATTCGACGTAATCGTCGTTGCCTCAACGTTCTCACGTGCCAGCGATCACCCTCGCTTTGCTGAGTACCTACACGACCAATTGGCCGGCACAGACGCCCCAATCGTGGTCTTCGTGGTTGGTTCATCAACATTGCAAATGCCTGACGGTTCAGTCATGGCTGACCGTTTGGGTCTAATGCGTGGTCAAGCACCTTGGATTGAAGTTGCCATTGAGCAAGCCGCTGAGTTGAACTACTTGAAGACGGTTGATGATTTTGCCTGGATGGCAATTTCACCACAACAAGCCTTCATGCCAGGTCCTGCAACGCCAACGTACTTGAAGTCAGATGATGCGTTGATTTTTAACAACCGTCAAGAATCACGTGTGACGACTGGTACTTTGGCCAAGGCCTTGTACGATGAGTTGGCAAACCCAACCCACGTTCACGGTCGCTTCACTGCCGCCGATAAGTTTTAACAATTAACACGAAATTACTGTTCAAAAATCATATAAATCCTAATATAATCCAAATCCATACAAGAACAGTAAAAAGGCGTCGAGCAATGCTCGGCGCCTTTTCGTTATGCTTAGAACTTTCCGTTGGTGTTTGCCCACTCTGATTCAGCGGGAATTTCTTCGATAATATCCCAGTGTTCAGCAATCTTGCCATCAGCAACCCGGAACAAATCATAGAATGCGACTGGCTTACCACCAAATTCGCCATCCCCCAAAACCAATACAAAGTTGCCTTGACCAAGGACCTTAAAGACCTTGTCGTAAACCATCGCAACGCCCTGTTCGGCCATCGCAGCAAAGGCTGTCGTCAAACCGGTCAAACCGTCAGCGATATCGACATTATGTTGGATGTAATCTTCACCCGCGATATATTCTGGCAGCTTATCTGGATTTTCACCGCGCAACACGTCACGAACAAAGTCAGCAACCAGTGCCTTATTGGCATCTGTCTTGTCCAAATCGGTTACTTCAGTTGCACCATCTGTTTGTGTGTGCCCTGATGGATTTGGTGCCACGACATTGGCCACGTTATCCCAGTGCTCAGCAATTTTGTCGTCTTCAAAACGGAAGACATCTAGTGCAACTTGATCACCACTACCAGCAAAATTAACGATACTGTGCAAAACGACATACTCGCCATCTTCAAATGAACGAACCGTCTTCAACGTCGTCTTAACTGGCGCTTCTTGCAAACCCTTAACTGCCGCAACGAATGCATCACGACCATCCCCAAAATTCAAATTGTGTTGCTTGTATGAAGGCAAGGCACTTGCCTCAGCCACTGCAATATCACCACTTACAAACGTACCAACCAATGCTTTTGCAATATCTGTGTGTGTCATCTGTTTTCCCTCCCAGGTGTGGGTATTCAATAATTGTTTTTTATCTATGCCAATAATATAACGCAATGCCGACAATTGCATAAGTAGGCACTTCAAAGTGGTATAGTTTCGCAAAGGAAACTTTTGTACGATAATAGGGTTAATACGAAATCATTTTAGGAGAAGCACATGGGCTTTACTGTTGAAATGACCCCTGCCATTGCCGAAAAGCTCGTCACACTGAATGAGTTGCACCGCAATCGTTGGCGGCCAGACATCGTTAATTTATTATTGGAAACCGACACATTACGGTTTGGTGAATTAAAAAAACAACTCGGCATCACGCAAAAAGTGCTGACCGAAAACTTAAAGTGGCTCGAAGAAAATCAAATCGTCATCCGGACGGTTTACCCCGAAGTGCCACCCCGAGTTGAATATTCTTTAACTGAAATTGGCAAAGAACTCCGCGACGTACACGAAGCGATGCGGATCTGGGCCGACTACTACGTCACCCACGCCAAATAAAAAATGCGTTCGCAGCTTGCTGTGAACGCATTTTTTTGACACTTTAATTTTCTTCAGTAACGGTTGGCTTTTCAATTTGCCAAAGTTGCCAAGCATAAACAACAATCGTCCGCACAACAGCGTAAAATGGCACTGCCAAAATCATCCCCGGAATCCCCGCAATATTTCCGGCCGCCAACAACAACACAATAATTGTCAGTGGGTGAATATTCAACGAAGCCCCCATAATTCGTGGGTAAATCAAATTACTATCAACTTGTTGCACAATCAAAACCACAACAATCACCCACACCGCCTGCATTGGACTTTGCGTAAAGGCCACGAACAAGGCAGGTACTAAACCGATGTACGGTCCAACGTACGGAATCAAGTTAGTTAGGCCCGCAAAAACACCTAGTAGCAAGGCGTAATTTTGTCCAATGATGAAATAACCAATCGTCGTGAAGACACCGACGAAAATCATTTCAATCGCCTGACCGCTGATGTATTGCGCAATCGTGCCATTCAAACGGCCTAAAATTTCGGCAACCCGGCCACGGGAGCGGTCTGGGAAAATTTTCTGCAGAAATGGCACTAACTTTTGACCATCATTCAACATATAAATCGTCATAACTGGTACAGTAATCGCAGTGATTGTGACACTCGTGACTGTCCCGATCAACGTGCTCAAACTATTTGCAGTCCCTGAGATGAACGTTTCGCCGAAATTCTCAATTTGGGTTTGAATTTTAGCAAAATCCACTTTGACGCCGATTTCTTTAACCCAACTCACTTGGCTCATATGTTTAACCCATTGTTGCATCGTTTCGACCAACGCTGGTGCATTTTTCACTAGCTTACCGACTTGTTCAGCCAAGGCTGGCACCAACGACAGCACTGCGGCCACGATTAAGGCCAGCAATAAAATCATCACAATGGCAATAGCAACCGGTCGGTTAACATGGTGGCGCTTACCCACTGGTATTTTTTGCAACGCTTCAACGACTGGGTTTAATAAGTAATATAAAAATCCCGATACAATCAAAGGCACAAACACCGCCCCAATGAATTTTCCAATCGGTTCTAGAATAAAACTAAGCTGCGTTATGACTAAAATTAACAACGCAACCGCGAGTAATTCAACGGTCCAAAAAAGAATTTTAGACTGTTTCAATTGTTGTAACATACCGCTACCTCGTATTTCTATTTGCCTTTCATTATATCAGAACATGCGACAAACGCCCATTTACGGGCGTAGTGAAAAGTTTCACTATCCAATTAAGTTTAACCTAACGCATTTATGCACGTGACAGTTGTCATGCGAACAAACTTTCCACAAGTTATCCACAGGCAAACTGTGTACAATATAAGTATTAATATCTCGAGGCATGCATTATGGCATTTTTTAACTTTAACGGTAGTCAACTCAGCTATCAAACATTCGGCAATCCAAGCAATCCCGCCCTCTTATTGCTGCATGGCAACAATGGCTCGCAGCATGATTTTAAGCGGCACGTTACTTATTTGGTCCCGGATTTTTATGTGATCACACAAGATGCCCGCGGCCATGGACAATCAACATCAAACACTGATCATCTGACGTACAGCCTCTTAGCCCAAGATGTCGAAGCCCTGCGCCAAGAACTTCATATCACGCATTGGCACATTGTCGGCTATAGCGACGGCGCTAACCTAGCGTTGCGTTACACATTGGATTTCCCCGGCCATACTGACACCATGGTCTTAAACGCCCCAAATTTAACGTTGTCGGGCGTCCAAGCGCCAGTCATGGCCCTCGCAACCGGGATTGATTGGTTACTCCGTCGCACACGCTATCTGAGTAAGTTTCTCCATGCCCGTTGGTTGCAGACACAATTAATGTTCGAATCACCCCACATTAGCAAGGCTGATTTGCGACTGGTGCCCAACCGGACATTAGTTTTAGTCGGTCAGTTTGACTTCATTAAGCGACAACACTCTGAAAACATTGCAAATTCACTTCCAAATGGTCAGCTGATGGTGGTAAAATTCCGTAGTCATTTATTCATTCAGGTTTCCCCACACGCATTCACAAAAATCGTGCGTCAGTTTATTAAGGAGTTATTCATATGAATCAGAAATGGCATAACATTCGGCGAGTTATGATTATCGCCGTCGCGTTTGTCGCGCTATTTGAATTAGGCGCTGTCATCAAACGCATGCCGTTAAAAATTTTGTTAGCAATTTTCGCTGAAATCCCGATTGGCCTATTAATTGGTATTTTCGTTATCGGTATCCTAACTGCCAGCGTCGGGGTTAGTTACAATTGGGCCTATAAACGTCTGTTAACCCCTACAGATTCCAAGCATTATTGGCTATCAAGTTGGGTCGTTAATGCGTTTGATAATGCCTTTGGTGTAGCGGATTTCGTCGTAACATGGTTGCAAGACCGCCTTTTCGATGATAACCGCACCGAACGCAGCGCAACCTTACATCGTGGTTGGTGGTTATCGACCAGTGGTTTGGCCGTTGTCAGCTTGCTAAGTCTTATCGCAACCGGCATCTACTGGTCACACACTGCCGTTGTCAATTACGCGCCTTGGCTGGTTGTTGCCGTCGCTTTACCATTCATTGGGTTAATCGTCAGTCGCTTCCGTCATCGTGACAGCTTACCCTTCAGCGCTAGTGATTACGCCCGAATTTTCGCCGCGTCGTTAGCTACCTGGGTGGCTAACACAGCCGGTTTTCTATTGATCGGTGCTTTATTCCAAATGCCAATCGCCATCTGGTCAGTCATGCCATTATTCATCGCTGCCCGGACTTTTGGTATTGTGACACTCGTTCCTGGTGGTTGGGGAACGTTTGATATTTTCGCCTTTATCGGCCTGCAAACACTTGGGATGGACCCCGCTGTTATTTTCTTATGGATTCTGTTCTATCGTGTCGCTTACACAATTGTGCCGTTCATCATCGCGGTTATTATCGCCGCAACACGCGCACTCCGCGAAACCAACCATAAGTTCCGTGGTGTACCCAGCGTCATTGTGCGATCAATGCTGCAAAAAGCAGTGACCGTCTTACTCTACTTTTCAGGCATCACATTGATCATCGCTGGTGCCTTACCAGGGACATTACAATCGTTCCACCTATTGCAGCATCTCAGCCCATGGACATCGGGATTTTTGTTGCAAGTACCCAATATTTTCATCGGGTTCATGCTAATTATCGCTGGCCGTGGCATTGCAAATAAGGTTAGTCGCGCGTACTGGCCAACGCTAATTTTGTTAGCTATTAGCTTTGGCTACGTTGCTGTTTCACACGAACATATGCAACCCTTAGTTTTACTTGGTGCGTTGTTCATTGGGACGTTATTCATCAAGCCAACGTTAACCCGGGTGCAATTCATTTACAGTTGGGAAAATCGACTAGTTGACGGTGTCATCTACGGTGGGTTGTTTATTGCTTACCTCACCATTGGGGTCGCTAATCTGCCTGCCGTCTCACACCGTTTCCACGTGCGAACATCTGGGTTCTTCTTGGTCCCATCGTTGCACTGGTGGTTGATTGGATTCATCGCAATTGCGATTGTGAGCCTTGGTGTGCTTGGTTTTATCGCTTACATGCAAGGCCGCACGCAATTACTCGGTGAAGCCCTTGATGAGGAACGCGTCAATCAAGTACTGGCACGTGGTGATAATCACTACACCAACCTGATTTTCCTTGGTGATAAGCGCTTATTCTACTACCGGCCCGACCAAAGCGAGACCGATACGGTGGCTATCCAATTCCGTTTGGTGAACAACAAGGCCGCCGTCATGAGTGATCCATTTGGTGATAGTGCTGACTTCCAGGCCGCCTTGGCCGCCTTTATTAGCGAGGCCGACCGCCTTGGCTACACGCCAATTTTCTACGAGGTTTCCGAAAAGATTGCCATGATGGTGCACGAATTCGGCTATAATTTTATGAAACTTGGAGAAGAAGCGTGGGTTGATACACCATCATTCAAGACAGCTGGTAAGAAATTCGCGAATATCCGTAGTGAAATCAATCAAGCAACTGCCGCTGGCTTCACATACGAAGTGTTGCAGCCACCATTTTCAGACGCCTTGTTGCAAGAATTGCGCCAAATTTCTGACGAATGGTTGCACGGTCGTGAAGAAAAGGGTTACTCGCTTGGATTCTTCGACAACCACTACTTGCAACGTGGCGGTATCGGCGTCTTAAAGGCACCTGATGGCCACATCGTCGCCTTTGCAACCCTGGTTACGTCTGAAACTGAAAATCAAATGACCGTTGATTTGATGCGTTTCACAAGCGAATCACCCAACGGAACGATGGATGTGCTATTCGTAAAGACATTCGAGTATGCGCGTGACGCTGGTTACAACACGTTTAATTTGGGGATGTCACCCCTATCAAACGTGGGACTCCACGAACAAAGTTTCATCCGTGAGCGCGTTGCTAATTTGATTTATCAATTCGGTTCAAAGATTTATTCATTCGAGGGTCTCCGTCATTACAAGCACAAATTTGCGAGTGATTGGCAGCCTTACTACATCGGTTATTCAAACCATTCAAACATCGCCTTTGTCATGATTGCGTTGTTGTTGATTGATAACCCGGGTGTTGATTTAGATTAAAAAAATGCGTCCTCCTACAGCTAGGGGGACGCATTTTTCGTCTATATCAATTATTAAATAAATAAACCAATCACCAACCCAATGGCCAACGTCACTGAGATCACAACAGCGTTCTTAATGGCTTGTGGGAAATTAGGCTTAATTGGGTTCGCTTGAAAGGCCCGGGTGTTTTTGCGCACAATCGGGAATGATACCAACGCCAACAAAGCCGGCCATGGCAAAATACCCAATACAACTGACAAAATCAACATGAAATATCCGGCTAAATAAATCCAACCAAACAACTTAACTGCGCGATCTTTACCCAAATGCCAAACCAATGTGTGGCGATTTTCAGCAAGGTCTTCTTCGTAGTCACCGATGTTGTTTGCCAACATAATGTCACCAATTGCGAACCATGAAATTGCTGACGCTACGATAGCGTGTAACAGCAATTCCCCGTTAAAGACTGGCGCTACATTGACGTATGTCGCACTCAAGAAAATCAAGTACCCCATCGTCAAACCAGAGGCCAATTCACCGAATGGCGTTCGTGATAATGGTAGTGGCGTACCAGCATACCAGTACGCAACCGCAAAACCAATCAGCCCCATAATCAACAATGGTATACCTGTCTGCGTAACCAACCAAAGGCCACCGACGACCACAATTAACACAAGACCGATTAACGTCGTCCAACCTTCGCGGGGAGTAATCCCACCCGATCCAACGATATTGTTCACACCGTTCTTCCACTCGTCACTGGTTGCTGATTTAAAGTCCTGCAGATTATTCCAAACATTCACCCCCATCTGCAATGCAAAGGCGACAATCACAAAGACAATTGCTGGCACTGCATTCATGTGGTGATACGTATTTGCCGCGTACAAATTACCCAAGATTAAGGGTAAAGCGCTAGCGACTAATGATTGAATTTCAACGAACTTCAACCATGTTTTCAAAGTCATGCTCAAAACCTCCAAAAAGTTTTTCCGATAGTTCAGCTTACCCGAAGAACGGCATTGTCGCAAGAATTATACCGCTAAATAATAAGTAGGGTAGGGGTGCGTTGGGATGCATCGCGAAAATTGTATATAGCAAGAAGTTGCTATATAGGCAAAAGGGGCACACTTTACACGTGTTACATGTTACAGATCGATAAACAGGGCATTCACCTAAATTTGTAAAAAATTTTCATATTTTCAACTTCCGGCGGCCCCCGAATAACTCCCCATGCCGTTTGTATGCTTATACATTTTTATGCATATCGCCAATCGGCTATTTATGCATTACGGACTAAACACGCGAAAATCGCGTGGCCAAGTTTAGTCCAACGTCCTTACTGTTTGTTAATTGTCACATCCCAACTGACGATTTTTTGCCTACTATTTTTCTAAACATCTGCTCGACAAATCAACACTAAAAAACCAACACAATCAATCAGCAAGTTGCGTAATTGATTGTGTTGGTTTGATGGCATCTATTTGGCAGTGTCGGTTAGCATCTGCGCAAACACCCCAATTTCAATTCATCGCCTTCTCAACCATCCCCATCCTGCCAGCAAACCAGCGAAATGGTATACCTAATTAAATGGCTTTAAATACATGACGCGACGCATCAACTGGAATGATTTCTGACTCCACTGAATCAACGCGCCCATAGGGGGATGGCGACACTTTAACACCGTTAACAAAATCTATCATCACCGTTTCGTCAGCCTGCGCTTCAATTCGAACTGATCCATCTGACGCATTCCAAACGACCCCTGTCACACCCAATTTATCCGCCAATTGCTTTGTAAAGTAGCGAAAGCCAACCCCTTGAACGCGGCCTCGCACAATCACTTTTTTCGCTATCATCGTCCTTTACCTCATCTGAAAAACGACACAAAAAATCCCACGGGATACGTGTATCTTGTGGGATTAATTATAGCCTTTAATTACTTCTTAGTCGTCAAATCTGTATCGAAATACTTCTCAGACAACTTCTTCATCGTACCATCCTTCAACAAAGCCTTTTCCGCCTTTGTGATGGCCTTGGCCAACTTCTTGTCCTTCTTGTTCAACATTGGTGCGGCCGTCGTCTCGCCCAAAGCCTTAGTTACCTTAGCTTGCAAATCCGTCTTTGGGTGGGCCTTCTTGTAAACGCCCCATGAATCTTGTGAGTTCAGTGTCACATCAGCCTTACCTGAATCAACCAAATCCAACGCTTCCGCAAAACCAGGCGCTGAAACAATCTTGGCCCCCTTCTTTTGGGCCGTTTGACCAAAGTCTGATGACGCCGTTTGTGCAGCCTTCTTCCCCTTCAAATCTGAAGCGTTCTTGATGTCTGACCCCTTCTTTGTGATCATGACAGAATCTGTGTACAAGTATGCTTGCGCAAATGTGTACGCCTTCTTACGTTCTGGGTTAATTGACATGTTGTTAAAGACCACATCATACTTCTTGGCATTCAAACCAGCCACCAATGAATCGAATTTCGTTTGCACGAAGACTGGCTTAAGCTTCATTTCCTTAGCTACAGCCTTAACCAATTCCACTTCAAACCCAGTTAACTTACCAGACTTATTACGGTATGAGAAAGGTGCATACGTACCTTCCAAACCAACCGTCAACTTGCCCTTCGTGTGCACGCTGCCCTTGTATGCAGCTGCAGACGCTGTCAGTGTTGGTACGGCAACACCACCGATAACCCCAGCTGCGACAAGCGCAACGGTCGTCTTCATCATCTTATTCATGTCTATAATCTCCTAATGCTATCCCGCTGCCCCAATTAACAGCGTCGATCCCAAACTTATTGTTACGACTGAAACGCTGACTGCGACATTTAGTCGCATCCACCAAAATCGTTTTGCATAACGCACCTGTGATACCCGCATCATTCTCTTCTCTTTCTACTAGCTGAAACAGAATGATACGCGTATCCCATTTTTCATACAAACAAAAAAGGAGTTGTTTCGGTCATTTACAAATAATAACCAAAACAACTCCTAAATTGCAAATCAGCGAACCGATATGCTCACGGTCATATCTTTAATTCGTCTTACTTTGTTGGCTTGTGGCTGTAATCAGCTTCCAAGTACTTAACTGAGATCTTCTTCATCTCGCCGTCCTTGCGCATCTTTGCCTCAGCCTTTGTAACAGCCTTATCCAAAGCCGTCGCCTTCTTGTTCATCATTGGTGCAGCACCCGTTACAGGCATGTACTTAGCTGGTGACTTAATAGCAACCAACTTCGTCTCTGGGTGTTCCTTCTTGTAAACACTCCATGCCGCAGCATCGTTCAACGTTGCATCAGCCTTACCGTTCTCAACTGTCGCAACTGCTTCAGCAAATCCAGGTACGGCAACGTTGGTTGAACCCAACTTTTCAGCGTACTTCACATAGTTTCCAACTGCTGATTGGGCAGTCTTCTTACCCTTGATATCTGTCACAGACTTGATACCAGAGTCCTTCTTCGTGACAACCACACCACCAGTGTAAATGTACTTAGAACCATAACGGAACAACTTCATGCGTTCCTTATTAGGTGCCATGTCATTCAAAATGATGTCGTACTTGTTAGCACGAAGCCCCTCAACCAATGAGTCCCACTTTGTTGGTACAAAGACCACCTTAAGACCCATCTTCTTACCAATTGCCTTGGCCATATCGACGTCGATACCTTCCAAATTACCGTTCTTAGCACGGTATGAGTAAGGTGCGTACGTACCTTCCAAACCAACAGTTAGTTGATCCTTGTGAACGAGGCCAAGGTCTTTTGTTGTATCCGCATTAGCGATTACACACCCCGGCGCTCAACATTGTTCCTGCTGCAAATACTGCAGCGGCTAGCTTAATCCCATTAAAGCTGTGCTTGTGCATAATATCTTACGCCACCTTTCAAAGTATGAGCAAAATCATAACCCGTTCTCAAATCGTTGTCAAACTGTTTTGTCATAGAATTTTAATTGCCAGGGAAATTTCATCCTAAAACGCTTGCAATAAGTCAGCGAAATCTCTACAATGGACACATATTAAAGTCGTAAAAAAACGAAAGGACCGTTCCCATCATGATGTCAGTTAACACACAAATCACTGTTGCTTGCATCAGCCTAGCGCGCTTATCGCGGTAGGTCGTTTTGGTGAACTAATCATTTCGATGAACCAGTGAGAGCGTGCTAGGCATTCCTGTCGAAACAGAAATTAGCCTGCGCGCTCTTTTTTTGCGCCCAAACATCCAGAAAGGGAATCATCATGTTTGAATTTATCGCTACTTATGCCCCACAATTAATTGTGGCTGGAATTAAGTACACCGTGCCACTTGCACTTATTTCATTTGTTTTTGCCGTTATCATTGCCGCCTTAGTTGCCGTGTTACGTTCATACGTGCCACACGCAACGGGCATCAAGTCAATTGGTTGGCGCATCCTCAAGTTTATCTTGTGGTTCTACGTCTGGCTGTTCCGTTCAACGCCAATGCTAGTCCAACTGTTCGTGGTCTTCTATGGTTTGCCAAAGCTTGGTATTAGCTGGTTGTCACCTTCAGGCTGGGCGGCAGCTGTGTGGGTATTGTCATTGAATACGGCTGCCTACGCATCTGAAGCCATTCGTGCGGCAATCACCTCAATTCCAGATACACAACGTGAAGCTGGGGCGGCACTCGGTATGACGGATGCCCAAATTTTCATTCGCATCATCTTGCCACAAGCTGCACGTATTTCAATTCCAACCTTGGCCAACTCATTCATTTCATTGGTTAAGGATACGTCTTTGGCATCTGTCGTGACCATTGTCGAGATGTTCTACCTCTCACAACAATTGGCCGCAACCAACTTCGAGCCTTTGCAAATGTACTTGCTCGTCGCTGCCATCTACGCAATTTTCGTTTCAATCTTGTCGATCCCACAACACTACATCCAACGTTGGGCCGACCGTTTCGTAAAGGTACAGGGGTAATTCATTATGTTGAAGTTAGAACACATTGATAAGCAATACGCAGAACACCACGCCTTGAAGGACATCAACGTAACGTTCAATCCACATGAGACGACCGTTATCGTTGGTCCATCAGGTTCAGGAAAGTCAACCTTGTTGCGTTCTTTGAACTTGTTGGAGCACCCCGATTCAGGTTTGTATACGATTGACGATCGCACAATTGATTTGAGCCAACCGGTTACGACGGATACGTTGTTATGGGTACGACGCAAGACGGGGATGGTTTTCCAGCAACCTCGCATGTTCGATCACCTAACCATCCTTGGCAACATTATCGAAGCACCTGTTCACGTGCTGAAGCAAAAGAAAGCTGATGCCACTAAGAAGGCTCACGAATTACTGCAAGCCGTTGATTTGGATAACACAGCTGACCGTTACCCTTACCAACTTTCCGGTGGGCAAACACAACGTGTGGCCATCGCCCGCGCTTTGGCCATGGAACCCGACTACTTGTTGTTGGATGAACCAACATCTGCTTTGGATCCTGAATTAGAAGCCCAAGTTTTGCGTGTATTGAATGGATTGGCCAAGGAAGACCAATCAATGATTATCGTGACGCACAACATGGAATTTGCCCGTGAAGCAGCTGACCGCATGTTGTTCCTAGAAGATGGTGAAATTGTCTTCGACGGTACACCTGCTGAATTCTTCAGCGAACCAACCGATCGTATTAAGCACTTCTTGAATGCGTTCAAATTCGAAAATTAAATTGACTGAAAAGAGCACTCGCGGTAGCGAGTGCTCTTTTTGTTGTTAACGTGTCAGTCTGTCACGCAAACCAATACGGCTAACTATTTTGCGTCGTTAAACTTGGCAAACAGGCCATAAATACCGGCAACCATCAGCACATAAAGCACAATAGCGACAACTGTATCTAGCCATTCTGCGTCACCTACCATTGGTGACAAGAAGTCAACGGACGCTGACATCACAACCGAAAATACAGCCAAGCCAATAAACAAAACCATCGCTGTAATCGTGACATTTGCCCAGTGTGATGATACTGATAGGAAACGGCTCATCCCCAGATTGGCGGCCAGGCCAATAATATTAACCAATAGAAACAAGCCAATCATGACAAACACTGTGCCAAGAACAACTTTCCCAATAATTGGCATCACTTCTGACACATTTTGCGGATTAAATCCGACAAATTTCGCATTTACGAACGGTTTAACAATCGCCATGTACACAAGCAACATTGCAAAATAAAGAATAGCGTTCACCATCGGCACTAAAAAACGAACCAGCAAATTTGTCGTAAAAAAACGGCGTTTCGAGACTGGCAGCAGGACAAAATGGGCGTCTTGCCAAGATAAAACGGCCTGCTTTAACGCCAGCAACCCATAGACAAAATAGAAGAATCCCAGAATTATCAGACCTTGTGTCACAATCGTCCAAACCATGTGGCCAA
The DNA here is from genome assembly GCF_000193635.1 of Weissella cibaria KACC 11862. Classification (GTDB taxonomy): domain Bacteria; phylum Bacillota; class Bacilli; order Lactobacillales; family Lactobacillaceae; genus Weissella; species Weissella cibaria. Next base: position 34,483 of record NZ_AEKT01000031.1, read on the forward strand.
CAGATTGGCCCCACTGTGCATGAATAATTGCCACAGCTACCAGCACCATAATACCGGCATAGATTTTCAACACCTGCCACAACGGCCGGTAACTATCTGCAATTATTAATTTCACTAATTGTTTTGTTGATGTCATAACTCAATCCCCCCATTGTCTTCTACATATCGTTGCACATAATATTGTTCCAACGTCATATGCTCATTATCCCGAATATCATCGATGGTCTGATCAACAATGATATGCGCATCTTTTAAAATGAGGACACGATCGACAACCGGTTCTATTTCTGCGATTTCATGTGTCGACATCAAAATCGTCGCATCCTCCGGCACCCATTGAATCAGTGTTTGTAACAACTTACGCCGTGTCAGGACGTCAACGCCACTAAACGGCTCATCCAACATGAACACCTTAGCATCACGGGATACCGTCAATGCAAAAATCAACCGTTCTAACATCCCCTTTGATAAGGCAGATACTTGATCTTGCTCATTGAGCCGAAGCGTTTTATTTACTTCAGTCCAGCGTTCCTGATTAAAATCCGGATAACCTGCACGATAAAAAGCCAATACATCCGAAATCGTATCGCGCTTGCGAACCCAGTTAAGGTTTGGGATAAAAGCCACGGCGGATTTAAGTGCATCGCCCGTTAGACCATCCAACGTGATATGGGCCCCTTTCTTCGGCAACACAGCCCCCACAATTAAGCGCATCAATGTTGTTTTTCCAACCCCATTTTCACCCAGTACCCCAATGATTTCTGGTGCGTCACTCTCAAAGTTGATGTCTTGCAACACTGAGCGTCGACCACGCGCGTAATTTAATCCCGCTACTTTAAACATACCCCTTACTCCTTCTGTACTGACGCTATAGTTTCCGCAATAATGCGCCGTAACTCATCTTCCGAAACAAACGTCAAACTATTTTTAATAAACGTTTCCGCCATCGCCCTAATTTTTTTCGTTCGAATCATTTCAAACGTCTTTTCGTTCGATGTTACAAAGTTCCCCAGGCCACGACGCGTTTCAACTAAACCACTCTCAACCAAACGGTTCACCGCATTTTGCACAGTACGGCCGTTAATCACTAACGTAGCCGCTAGTTCACGAACGCCAGGAATCTTTGTATTCATTGGATACTTACCATCTAAGATTTCCCGCTCTAGGAAATCGGCGACTTGAATATATAATGGTTCACTATCATTGAATTCCATCATTCGCCCTCCTGATATAGTGTAGTATAACACTACTACACTAAGTTGCAAGCGCCATTAAAAAAGCCAGGCTAAAATTGCCTGACTTCGTGTCGCTTATTTAATACTTATTTTTTAGGTAACTGTAACTGCCAGCGCTCATTAAAGAACTTGCGGTAAGCCATAAAACTAGCAAAAACTGATGAAATACCAGTCGCGGACAACAACATGAACACCACCATGATTTGATATTTAATCGCATGAATTGGATCAACCCCCGCCATAATCAAACCGGACATCATCCCCGGCAATGAGACCAAACCATACGTCCGCACTGAATCAATTGTCGGTTGCATCCCTGTTCGGATTGCCTCGCGGACAATTTCACCCGCTGCTAATTTTGGTGATGCGCCCAAAGCCAACCGTTCAAACACTTGACCTTGCTGGTCACGGAATTGTTGATTCAGACTGCGATAAACAAGTCCCACCGCCGTCATTGAATTTCCTGCGACCATACCAGTCACTGGAATCATTTGGTATGGTTCAAACTTCAGCACACCGGTTAAAACCAGAATGCTCATCGTGATGGTTGTTGATAGTAATAAGCCCCACCATGAAATCACAAACGCTCCCGGAATGCCTTGACTTCGCTTTTTTCCGTTGCGGGCGGCGTTATAAATAATGAATAGTTGCATAATCAGTGTCAGCAACCAGTTATCCACATTGAAAATAAACTTCAATAGGTATCCAACAATAATTAATTGCACAATTGCGCGGACAACCGAAATAATTGTCTCTTTCTCTAACTTCAACTTTTGTCGGTAGCTAATCACCAATGAAATGACAACTAAGATAAATGCTAATGCTAACGACCAGTTACTAACATTAATTTGACTGTTCATGACGTCGTGCCCCCTCTCCGTTTTGAATCGTCAAGATATCTTGGGCATCGGCGATTTCACCTTCATCGTGCGTCACTGATAACACAATTAATCGTTCGCGCGCATGCAACGCATGAATCGCACGCCAAATAACCTGCTTGGTCTCTGCATCTAAGCCTGTTGATATTTCATCAAGTAACAGGACCTTAGGTGGAAATAGTAGATTGCGCAACACCCCAACGCGCTGCCGTTCACCACCCGACAACTCCGTCACAGCCTTATCTAAATAGTCCGCCGGCAAATCCATCTGCTCCAACCCTGCAATTTGTTGCTGTTCATTCGGTGTTTGTTGGCGCACCAGATACGGCAAATCTAGATTGTCACGCACCGTTTCACCAAATAATTGCGCTGATTGCGTGGCATACGACACTTGTTGGCGGTAATCGCCAATGGGTAAACGCATAACGTCTTCATCATTCAAGAAAATATGCCCCTCTGTAATATCCTGCAACCCAGCAATGGCTTTTAATAGGGTACTTTTCCCGCCACCCGACGGACCAACCACGGTTACCCAATCACCATCATGCAACTCAAAACTAATATCATGCCAAATTTGACGACCTTCAACTTGATAGCCCGCCTGATCAACCACTAGCTTTGTCATAAAAACCTCCCCAAATAAAAAAATGATACACACCATCCTGTATACCATTTTACACAATTATTCTGCTGTGGTTGTTGCAATATCTTGCGTCACGACTGGCAGCATCTCTAACCAAGTCGTTTCAAATAACGCTTTAAACAAATTATCGTCCCATTTATCTGCAAAGAACGGGTGGTAAAAATACGTGAATGTTTGCATGATGGTCATACCACGTTGATGACGGAATGTATCCCAAGCCATGATATTTTCAACCGCAGCCGCAAAGTCCTGTAGTCGTGGGTCAATCAAAACACTGCGATCGGCAAGTTGTTCCTCATAGAACGCCATCATTTCCGGTTCGCGGCTAAACCCTTCCCGCCGGCGCGAGGCCAATAGCCATAGCCAATCATGCAACGCAGTCTCCCGTTCCTCCTCAGGCGCCCGGACATTGGCAGCCCACACCGGTCCATCCACTTGTTCGAGCCAATCTGTATTCATCGACTCAAACAGTGCTTCTTTATTGGCAAAATGCTTGTACAACGCCGCTGGTGTAATCTCCAGTCGACGTGCCACATCCGCCAATCGTGATTTTTCAAAGCCTTTTTCAGCTAAAACTTGTCGTGCAGCGTCAAAGATAGATTCTGTTGTAACCTTTGCCATGGCGCTCCGCCTCCTTTGTTTTGGCAACAATTAACTGCCTTGCTTTCTACATTATAATCGAACCTTAAAAAAGTGCCTAATCTTTTCAACTTATTTATATTTTTGGTATAGTGGATAAGTAGTTATTTGCTTATTTTTAGCAAGTAACAGAGAGAGTCGCATGGTTGTTTATGATTTAAACAACACTAATTTAATAGGAGTGTGAACAAAATGGCAATTTCATCATTGACTGACACATACACGCTTTCAAACGGCGTTAAGATTCCTGTCGTAGGATTTGGAACTTGGCAAACGCCTGATGGTGACGTGGCTTACCAAAGCACGATTGATGCTTTGGCTGCTGGCTACCGTCACATCGATACGGCCGCCGCTTACGGTAACGAAGAATCAATCGGTCGTGCTTTGAAGGATTCAGGCATCGCCCGCGAAGAAATCTTCGTAACGTCAAAGTTGTGGAACGACATGCACGGTTACGAGTCTGCTAAGCAAGCCTTGGATGACACATTGAAGCGTTTGGACTTGGACTACTTGGATCTTTACTTGATCCACTGGCCAAACCCAAAGGCTAACCGTGACAACTGGGCCGAAGCAAATGCTGAAACATGGCGTGCTATGGAAGAAGCCTACGAAGCTGGTAAGGTTCGTGCCATCGGAATTTCAAACTTCCAAGTTCACCACTTCGAAGAGTTGTTGAAGACGGCTAAGGTAACGCCTATGGTTAACCAATTGTTTGTTAACCCTTCTGACATGGAAGACGAAATCGTGGCTTTCAACAACGAGCACAACGTTTTGACGGAAGCTTACTCACCATTGGGAACGGGTAAGATGTTGACGGTTGCCGCAATTCAAGAAATTGCTGACAAGTACAACAAGTCAGTTGCGCAAATCGCATTGCGTTGGTCATTGCAACACGGCTTCTTGCCATTGCCAAAGTCAACGCACAAGGAGCGCATTATCGAAAACGGTCAACTCTTTGACTTTGAGTTGACGGCTGATGATATGGCTGCCTTGGACAAGCTTGAAGGCGTAGCTGGTTCACACAACGACGCTGACAAGACGAACTTCTAATCTACTAGACAAAAACACCCTGGCTGAACGACTCGGCCAGGGTGTTTTCGTGTTAAGGAACGATTCAATCTCGGAATCATTCACGTGACATAAAGCAGATCTCTCACCAACTACTTCATATCGTTCAGTATTTATTTCTTAGTGCGTAGCGCAACTGAGATGCCACCTACAGCAAGCAAAACAACAGTTGCCAATACGATATCCAAGCTAACTTGGACCATTGATGCGTTACCCTCAAGGCTCAACAAGTACATCAAGCCAATTACAAGAGCGACCGTTACAACACCAAAAATTGCTGATGCCTTCAAAGACATCGCGTACTTCATATCTTGCACGATAAAAACCTCTCTCAACATATATCTCACACGAGTATCTATTATAACCGTTACTTACTATTATTCAAGAGGAAACGGCAAAACCCGTCCACAAAAATGGATAACATTGTTAACTAATTATAAGCACGCCTTATATGTTCCATGTGAAACAAAAAGGTGATGCATCGCCTTAGCAATGCGTCACCTTAATTAATCTTGTTTAAATTGTGTTGCGACGTATTCCTGATACAACTTATGTGTTGCAACAAGTTCTTGGTGTGTACCCGATCCGCTCACATGGCCTTGCTCAATAAAGTAAATATTATCTGCATCGACAATGGTACTCAATCGGTGAGCAATCACTAATGTTGTCCGGCCTTTCATCAAAGACTCCAGTGCCTTTTGAACCATCGCTTCAGACTCTGAATCAAGGCTAGCCGTTGCCTCATCAAGCATCAAAATCTTAGGGTCGCGCAAGAATGCCCGCGCAATTGCCAAACGCTGACGTTGCCCACCAGACACTTTGACACCGCGTTCGCCAACTTCAGTATCAAGCCCCGCTGGCATATCACGGACAAACTTCTCCGCAAACGCCAAACCAAGCACCCGCCACAAATCATCATCGGTATAGTCACCTGCCAATCCATAGGTCAAATTATGCCGAATCGTTCCTGCCATAATCGCAGAGTCTTGACTAACGAAACCAATTTGGGCACGCCAATCTGCCAATTGCACATCCTGTACATTCGTCATACCAATACTGATTTGTCCGGCCGTTGGCTCATAGTACCGTTCTAGCAAACCAAAAAGCGTTGATTTTCCACCCCCGGAAGGACCAGCAAAAGCGACCACCGTGTTAGGCTTTGCTTCAAATGAGACATCCGTCAGAATTTGCTTACTGTCGTCATGGGCAAAGTCAACATGCTTCATAGCCAGCGTCTGCCCTTCGACATCTATAACCGCACCCTGACTAAAATCTTCTTCCGGTTCTGCCAATAGCGTTTGTACGCGCTCAGTCGAACCGCTAGCCTTAGCTAAATCTGAAAAGAATTGGCCCAGTGTTGCAGCGGGGCCCAACAGTTGGAAAAGATACATCAAGAATGAGAACATCGTGCCCATTGTCATGCTGCCTTGTGCGACACGGTGAGCACCATAACCAAGCACACCCACAAACAAGCCCATCATCACGGCGGTCATAAGCGGACCAGCAATTGAATCATAGACGGCCTCTCGGAGACCAATCTGATACAACTTTTTGATTGTCGTGTGACCTTTGGTCGTCTCAAACGCTTCAGCATTCGACGACTTAACTAGCCGAATTTCGCTGAGTGTTTCACCGGACTCACCATTAAAATCAGCTAACGCATTTTGGCGATCACGACCAATTTTATGTGACTGACGCATCACTGGCATCATCACGAGCATGACCAACGGAATTGCTAACGCCATAATTGCTGTCATCCGCCAATCCTTAATGACCATCAATGTGAGCGCACCCACAACCGTTAGTAACGATGTCATCATACGTGGAAATGAATTAGCCAACAAATCTTTAATTTGGGTTGAATCATTAATCAAACGTGACGTCATTTCCCCCGCTTTCGTGTCATCAAAATAACTGACCCGCAAGCGAATGAGTTTATCCCACAAATTATTACGCAATCGACTGACAACATTTTCACCAAAAATCCCGAGTACCGTGCCTGATACCGCACTAATAACTGCGCTCAAGATAAACATGCCGATAACACTTGCCAACAATGTTTTGTTAATTGCCTTACCAAATCCGTTAATCAAATCACCCGCTAAATGCGGTACGGCCAATTGAATTCCCGTTGCAACCACACCCAAACCCAAGCCAAGCGCTAACTGCCAATAAGCTGGTTTTGTCTGACGCACCAACGCCATAAATGCTTTCATGTTAAACTTCGCTGGTCGCGTATAGGGTGTATCACGACCAATTTCACGATTATCCATGATTAAATATCCTCATCCTCACCTTTGGTTGTCTTATTGTTGCGATTAAACCAGCCAGCAAACGGGAAATCACCATGCCCATCATGGCGCATTTGATGCATTTGGCGATGCATATCGCGCCCCATGTGATGCATGTCATGCATCCCCTTAAACTGATCACCAAATGCGCCAAAAGCTTCACGCATTTCTTCGGGCGTAACTTGAATGTCTTCTACGTTGGCCGCAACTCGGCGTAACAATGACTGCAACTGTTCTTGCTCAGCACCAGTTAAGACGTTAAAGGCACGTTCACTCAATGAATCGTTGCCATTATGCAAACCAGCTAACGTTTCTTCACCAAGCGTTGTAATAAAAATTAACGATACCCGACCGTCGGTTTCTGAGGCTCGTCGTTCCGCCATTCCAGCGTCAACCAACGCTTTCACTTGCAAGCTAACTGAGCTTGGTCGAATATCCAACTTTTCTGCAATTTCGGCATTCGTAATGCCGTCAGTTTTTCCCAACAATGACAATAATCGTAGTCGACCTCGACCCAGATTTTCATCACTATTGCGCTTCGTGCGATTGTTGAGTGCCATCGCCGTCATAAAATAGCGAGATTGCAGCAATCGTCCAAACGTTGCCATCAAGTCTTGTGTTTCATCTGTCATAATTTAATTTGCCTCTTTTATTTTCAATAAATATATCGTTAGGTTTTACTTTGGTTAACCTAACGAAAAAGAAGTATAAACTGTTAGTTAGGTTTATTCAACACAAACCTAACAATTAATCAAAAAAAGCGACTAACGCCGAAACGTCAGTCACTTTTTTACTAGTCTTCACGCAACCAAACCGCGTCTGATTGCTCATTATCATTAATCACTTGATGCACTGTTTTTTGGGCTTGGGGCACAAACATCAACGGTTCTGGGTTAACCGGCACATACTGCACATGCAAGGTTTCATCCCCGTCTTCCTGCAATTCGCCGGTCACTAAAGTCACTTCAAACCCCATCGCCAATGTTTCTTGGGCATCACCCCACCGATTTTCAGCAACAATTTCAGAAGAAATCCCAATCAAACGTTTCACTTGCACCGTTAGTCCCGTTTCTTCCTTGAATTCACGCACAATGGCCTGTTGCGGGGTCTCGCCGTACTCCACGTAACCACCCGGGAAGCCCCAGCCCTTTTGGATATCAGACCGCTTTTCTAATAAGATAGCGCGCCGATCTTCTGACCACAATACACCAAAAACTGTATTGAAAATCATGCCTTCATGACCAACCTTTGCCCGCATGCGCGCAATATAATTCTGTTCTGCCATAATCAATCTTCCCCCTTATTACTAGTTATTTAACCACTACCTGGCAAAATAACAAGTCCTTAACGACGAAGATGATGAAACAAGCTATTCAAATAAGTGACGGCGTAATAAATTCCTGCCGGTACAACAATGATCCCCGCAATCAAGACACTAAAATGCTGCTGGAAGAATGGAATTGAACCCAGATAATACCCAATTAGCGTTGATCCAAGCACCCAAATTAAGGCGCCAATTATATTTTGACGTTGAAAAGTTGCTTGATCATATCGACTTTCACCAGCAATTAATGGAATAAAAATACCAAGGACCGGAATATATCGCCCAAATAACATGGCTAATTTAGCATGCTGATTAAAGAAATCAACGGTATCATCCATACGACGATTGCGTGTATTATGAGCTAATCCACGTCGGAATTTAAAGCGCCAGCCCAGATAGACCACTGGCAAATAGCCTAACCATAACCACCATAATTGGATTGGGATTTCTTGATGCGCCGCTAAACTTCCCGCCAAAAACATGGTCGTTTCTGCGGGGAGCCATGCAAACAGGACAAAGTAACTTTCAAAACCAACAATTGCCCATAAAACGGGGTAGACCAACCAAGGGTTCATCATAATCGGCTTTATAAAGAGCACTGGATTACGAATAATCGCGAGCACATCTGTTAGCTCAATCATCCGTTACAGTCCAATCATCTGGCAACACGGTCATAAAGCTAATGTATGTTGTGATGGTGTGCTCATACCCATTATTGCCATCATTCGCCATGTGTTGGAACAACTTTGCATACACAGGATGTGTCTTAACATAGGCCATAACATTCGCCGTCCGGGCTGGGATTTCTAACCCTTGAGCGCCCAACATCAAATCTTGCACCCATTGATAGGGGGTCATCGTACCGCCATCCCACCACGGCGTCTCCGCGTGATAAAAATCGCGGACACTTGGCGCCAAAGCATAATACAACTGTTGTCCCCGTTCCAACTTCGCCTCATCTTCAACTAAGTCGCCACCGAACGGCCGACCATTAATGCGCTCAAATTCTGTTCGAACCGCGTCATAAGCTGACAGCGGTAAGATATGTTGTTGCCCAATATGGGTAAAGCCCCATGCTTCCAATGGAAAAGTTGGTGCAACATCAAGCGGATTAATAATTGCATGGACTTGTGGGTACGCGTCCGCATAATCTTCATTTGCAACCTGCTTGTAAGTTGTCGTTGGCGCAAACGCGTATGCATAAACTGCTGTTTCACCCGCGTCAACCAACAATTTGCCGACAACCTCTGTCGCACTACCGCCACGCGAATGACCCGTTACCCAGAACACATTTTGCTGTTCCGGATCACCTTCTGTCAGCATAAAATCACGTAATTGAGCCGCCACCTTTTGGCCGATGAAAATCATATTATTCATGCATGGCGCATCATCATCGCCAATCATGAAATCACCAGACCATTCTGCACTTTGTGGCGTTCCTCGAATAATCGCAGCGAACAAATTCATATCGGGCAATCGCTTAACACCTAACGTGAAGGCCACATTATTCGGATCATCTGCAATGCCATAGTTAAAGTCACTCGTCGTAAAGCCTAACTTTTGTAGGTTTGCCGCCGCATAGCCGGTTCCCACCGGTTGACTGTCCTTGGTATACGTTGAACCAGCCATCACGACACTAACCCGCGCTAAATCATGCTGATATTGTTTACTATCTTGTCGAAACAAGTCATCCGTATACGGAACATCTAGCTCACGTGCGCTAGGCGTCGCATTTCCGTTATGACTTGTTGAAAATGTTAATGCCACCATGCCATCTCACCTCCGAATTTTTTGTCTCTCTGTGGTCATTATACATTAAGGACGTTAAACGTCACCGCCATTAACTACGTTGCCAGTAGAAAAAAGGCTAAGACAGAAATCTCTGTCTTAGCCCCAAAATGTCTTTTGTCTCACACTTCTTTTATCGTTACTTTGCTGGTGTCGTTGGTACCTCAACATCACCAGCCACGATTGCCGCTTTAGCTGATGCAACGGCATCCTTTTCTTGCGCATTCAAGTTCTTAGTCACGATTGAAACACCATTTTGCTTCAATCCCAAGACAATATGCTTACCACCTGGGAAGTTGCCGGCCTTGGCCTTATCTGCAATCATGGCCAAGCCAGTTCCGACACCCTTAACCGATGACGTCAACGTGAAATTGCTCTTCTCGCCATCCTTGGCCGTATAATCACCCATATCAGACTGGTCCATATCAACACCAATTACCCAAACTTTTTGCTTGGCATCAGCATCAACCGTCACATTATTATCCTTGGCTGCCGTAAAGACACCGTTTCCAGCTGGTCCAGCCGCGTGGAAAATTACTTGCTCACCCTTTGTAATCATGGCATTCGCAATTGTCTTTCCCTTCGCTGCATCAGTAAATGAATTTGCGTATTGCACATCAACCGTCATCTTTGGATCTACCGACTTAACGCCCGCCACATAGCCGGCCTCAAAGGCATCAATCACGGCACCACGTTGGCCACCAACAAAGCCAACTGCATTGTCGCCCAGCTCTTGCGCCTTAGTTGCAGCTGCAACTCCGACCAAGTAAGATGATTCCTCTGACTTGAACGTAACCGAAGCCACGTTCTTGTACTTACTGTCAACCACATCATCAATCTGTAGGAACTTCGTGTTTTCATGCTGCTTAGCTACATTGGTCAACGCATCCTTCGTTGCATAACCAACGCCAGCAACTAGGTTGTAGTCACCTTCAACGGCCTGTGAAAAGTTTGGGGCAAAATCGGCGGCTGTCTTTGACTCAAAGTACGTGTAACCACCCTTGCCTTCAGCCAACTTATTTTCCTTACCCCACTTTTGCAAACCTTCCCATGCACTTTGGTTAAATGACTTATCATCTACGCCACCAACGTCTGTCACCATCGCAACTGAGAATTGCTTTTCCGTATCGGCATCTCCGACAATACCTGATTGATAAACGCCAACACCAACCGCTGCAATCGCCAATACGGCACCAAACAACTTAACACGACCTGAAACCATTTTAAATTCCTCCATAGATGCCTACCCTCACTGTGATAGGACTTGAATAGTTCCGGGTTTCCCAAAACGACTCGTGATTTTTGACACGTTCCTTTCGAACAACCGTATATAATCGTATATTAAACAACCAGCCACTGCAATTTGTTCGTGTTGAACAAATTGTGAAGAATGTGAACATTTGCGGAACTCCCCACCGAGACTGACTTAGCGCATGCTTTTTTAACAATCAACAAAACCCGAAGGACACTTATTTTTCGTGTACTTCGGGTTTTAATCGTTTTTATTACGGCGCGAGCAACTGTCGTTCGCAGAATTATTGCCGTTTCGTCACATTCATAATCACAATCGCGACCAACGTCAACACAATTCCCACGACTTGGAATGCCTGAAATTGTACGCCTAATAGCAACGCTGATAGGACCGTTGCACTTAGCGGCTCCAACATACCTAGCATACCCACTGTTTCTGGTGCCACTTTGCGCAAACTAGCGATGTACCAAACAAACGCCACAATTGAGCCAAAGACGACGATAAAGAATAATAGCGTTAAATCAATCGCATCAAAGTGGTAGGCTGGGTGGTACAACGGCGCATAAAAATTAGCTGCCAAACCACCAATAAACATCCCCCAACCAACTACCAAAATTGCATCATATTGTTGCAATAATCTACCCGGAATCAATGTATAAGCAACCAAGCCGATTGCGGATAGAATACCAAACAACAATGTTTTGTCATTAATTTCTAGACGGGTCAAATTACCATTCGTCACTAGTAAGACAATTCCGACCAGCGAAAGCACGACCGCAATCACTTCTTGTCGACGCGGCCATGTTTGCCGAAAAATTGCCAGAAAGATAACAATCAATGCCGGTGCCATATACTGCAACACAGTTGCCACCGCCGCATTACCATAATAGAGCGTCCGAACAAAATTAGATTGCGCAAAATAAATACCAATCAAACTAAACGCCAACAAGATACCGGCATTCTTGGGACTCCGCCAAATTTTAAAAATATTCTGGCGTCGTAGCAATGAATAAATTAATAAAACAATACCTGAAATAAATAACCGTACCGTCGTTAGCCAATCCGGTGATACGTTGATTCTTTCAAACAGGATATTTGAAAGAATTCCGTTAATCCCCCAAAATAGGGCCCCGCCAGCAGCCATGCCGACATACCACTTCTTACTCACACGCCCACCACCTAACTTATTAAAATAAAGTCTAATGTTGCCAGTATAGCACTAAAAAAGACAGGTTAATTAGCAAATTAAAGCTTCCAATTAATCTGTCTTTTTCATCTATCGTTTAAATGACCGGCCAACAATAACAACAACGATACTCAACCACCCACCTATGCTCAGCCAAATGAGTGGCCAAACATAACCTGCTGGCCGATAACTAACCTGGATTTCATTCTGACCCAGTTGTGGCACAACGCGTAGTGCACCAATTCGCGATTGCGTTGGCTGCGTTAATCGCCGGCCATTCAACGTGACTTGCGAATGTTTGTAAATAATCACTGGCAACGTCGCCTTGTGTGTTGTGGTTGCCCGCCAAGTTAACGTCATCCGATCCGACGCCTGTTTGACCTTTACATGAATCGGATTATTGATAATTTCCTGCATATAACGATCATATGCATTATCACTGGCACGAAGCCCATGATTAACAACATAGTCCGGCGTCGCTTTTTGAATATCCTGCAAGCCTGTCGCCAATGAACCAAAGCGCCAATCGGACGCAATTTGCATTGGTGTTTTGTTTGGGTTGAATTGGACATGCTTCGTATTTTTAACTAGTTGCGTGGTATGCAAGCGATGTGCATTCTTAGCAAGCATGCTGCTTGAGATTGCAACGGGAACAAGGACCACAACAATCGCAATCACGATTTTTGTGCTGCGCCGAATGCGACTCGTAATCACGACCATCGATAGTAATCGTGCTAACAAAACCACCAGCGCTAAATTACTGACCACCGCTAAGCGTGATGGAAATTGCATCGTATTTACAATGGTGGGCATTAATTGCTGAACGGCATGCCAGGGGAATTCTGCCAACGATAAGACAAAGAATAACGCCGCCAGCACTAGCATCACGCGATATTCACGTTGTAATTTTTGATAAACCAACGTGCTCCCGATAAAAATAACCACCACCCACAAAGCCAGCACACTGTAATTACGTAGACTTGGCAAGCGATCAAAGGCAACATGCATCCCCTTTTGACCAATATCAGCCGGCGTAAACGGCGTCAAAATCCGATTTGTTCCCATCACATCAAGCATGCCAACAATTACATTGGCACTCAAGATTGCATATAACCCGATTGCGCATACCAGGCGAACTAGCAATTGCCGAATAACCGACCACGGTTGTTTCATGATGCTAATCACGAAAAAAATTGCCAAGACCAATGTGGCTAGTAAGGATGTAAATAAATGTGATTGGGTTATTACCGCTAACGATACAGCTAACCCAATCCATGAAAACGTTGTTGGTTGTTTCATAAAGGCGATGCCGTAATAGATAACGTAAGGTAAGAGTGCCGCCCCGATTGCTGAGAACGCTTGGCTGTTTTGCCACTCCGTTGTTAACGGTAATGCCATATAAACAATTGCACTTAGCAAGCTGGCGTAGCGGGTCGCATCCAAATACCGAACCAGCCGATAAATGCCGAACCCCGCAATGACTAACACCACCACATCCGTCACAACTTCAAACCAAAACCAATTGGGTAATAGAACCAACAATGCTCCCATGAGATAGGATAGCCACGGTCCATACAACGGTGTCACAATTCTGCCGGATTGTTGATACCCATACTCAGCCATAAAATAACTAAACTGCCCATGTTTTAATTGCTCAGCAACATCATAGAAGCGATTAAAGTGAAATAACGCATCAATGCCAACGACAGGTCGATTAGACAACAGTAATGGCAAAACCAATCCCAACGCCGCTAAGAATATGAACAACCCCGCAAAGCATTGCGCTCGAAAACGTTGCATCATGCACCTCCAGCCAATTTTAATGTTTTACCTTGCTTTATATATACCAAATTATTCCGACAAATATGCGAATATATCGTAATGTCTTTTTTTATCGCAAACAAAAAACCCGTCAGATGGGCTTCTGACGGGTTTCTCGGATCAAGTCGTTTGGGCAAACGACGATCTTATAGGAGTTAGGTTGCTCGAATTAATTATTCGAGCGGAATATGAGTAGTTGTTTGTATGGGTGCTGTTGATTAGGAGTTATCCTCCCTTTCAACATAATTAATCATACGGCGCGAACCTTAAAGAAGTAATAACACTAACTTTACGTTAACTTAAAGAGAGACCAAGACAATGATTTCTGTCTTGGTCTCTCTAAATTACTTCGTCTTCTTTGTAAACTTCACAATACCTTCCCAACGAGCAGTTTGTGGGAACATATCAATTGATTGAATGTATTCAACGTTATAAACGCGCGTCAAGTCGACCAAATCACGGGCCAACGTTGAAGCATTACATGACACATACACAAACTTATCTGGTTGCGTGTCCAAAATCGTCAAACGCAATTCTTCATCCAAGCCGGTACGTGGTGGGTCGACGACCAATGCATCCGCGACCCAGCCTTCGTTTGCCCAGCGTGGAATCAAATCTTCTGCCGCACCCGTGTAGTATGCTGCATTCTTAACGCCATTATCCAAAGCATTCTCATTGGCATCATCGATGGCTTCTGGCACTGTGTCCATCCCACGAACTTCACCAGCGTGATCGGCTAGTGTAATACCAATCGTGCCGACACCTGAATAGGCGTCGATCAACTTATCGGCTTGCGTTAAGTCCAAGGCTGAAATTGCTTCGTTATACAAACGTTGCGTTTGGCGTGGGTTCAATTGCAAAAACGCACGGGGTGACAACTTAAACGTCTTACCGTTAATCGTCTCCGTAATGTATTCACTACCCCACAACAACTTCGTATCCTCGCCCCAAACAAGAGACGTCTTATCCGAATTGATGTTTTGGTGAACAGATACCACCTCTGGCAACTCTTGATTAATACGGGCAATCAATTCATCAGCACTTGGCAAATACTTGCCATTCGTGACGATCGTCAACTGGACATCACCAGTTGTCTCAGATACGCGGGCAATCAACGTCTTAACAATGCCTGAGTTCTTGCGTTCGTTGTAAATTGGCATCTCCATATCAGCCAAAATATCACGCACCTTACGTACAACCTTAAGTGTCGCTGGGTGTTGCGTTGATACCTTGGGCAAGTCCACTAAGTCGTGTGAGTTGCGCTTATACATACCGACCGCCAACTGACCATTTACTTCACGAACCGGGAACTGGGCTTTATTACGGTACCCGTCCGGCTCATCCATCCCAATGGTTGGGCGTAAATCAAATTGCTCGTATCCTTCAGGCTTGTACTTTTCCAACGCCTGACGAATGACATCCCGCTTAAATTCGAGTTGACCATCGTAAGCCAAGTGCTCTAATTCAAAACCACCCACTTCTTGATTATCAACAGGTTCAACACGTTGTGGTGAGCGTTGCTTAATTTTACGAATACGCGCTTCGATAAACTTTTCCGTCACATTCGTCACAACCACATCGACCACTTCATCAGGTAAAGCACCTGGAATAAAGGTAATCTTACGCTTATAATATCCGATTCCTTCACCATTGATTCCCAAACGCTTAATGGTAATCAATAGCTTGTCACCAACGTTTACTTCAACGTTTTGTTGGTTGCGATTATCGCGACGTGGCCCACGTGTTCCACGTGGAACAAACTTGCCACGATTTTGATTGTTGCCACCCTTACCAGGCTTACCTTGATAAGGACGGCGCTTTTTTTCTTCAGCCATTTCGTTCTACAAAGACTTACCGTCTACTCTTTCTATATGATAAGTACTATTCTAACATGTCGGAAGTGAATTGACCCGTCTCCACCATTGACCAAAGGTAAGCTTTAGGTCTACTGTTAATAGGTGATTTTTTAGGAGGATTTAGACTATGCATTACGTTGCCATTGTTGGTTCGAACAGCAAGACATCTTTAAACCGCCGTTTAGCTGCAGCCATCGCCAAGCGCTACGGTACCGATGACGTCACAATTGACGTCTTAACACTTAATGATTTACCCATGTACAACGTGGACGATGAACTCACCCCAGCACAAGTGGTAATCGACTTTAAGCAAACCGTCAAAGCAGCTGACGGGGTTATTTGGGTCACACCAGAATACAACCATTCAATTCCTGGCGTATTGAAGAATGCCATTGACTGGCTGTCACGCGTTGATAAGGTCATGATTGGCAAGCCATCAATGATCATGGGCACCACCCCTGGCTTCTTAGGGACTATCCATGCCCAATTACACCTACGTGATATCTTATTTGCGATGCAATCACCTGTCTTGATGGGGAATGACGTCATGGTCGGCGGTGGCCACGCAAAGCTTGATGCAGATAACAACATTACCGATGCCAGCACCATTGACTGGCTTGATACTGTAATGCCAAACTTCAAAGCATTTGTTGCTGCACATCAATAATGAAAAAACGAGACTGGGACAGAAGTCTCTGTCTCAGCCTCAAAAGCCGCCAATCTCCCGATTTGAAATCGGAGGATTGGCGGCTTTTAAACGTGTTCCGAAAGGCTGAACCCTTAATATAACGCCATTTGACCCACTCATGCCTCTACGCTACGCTCCAAGGCATAAGCGGGTCAAACAACGTTATCATCGGGTCCAAAGCGCCTTTCGTCTCACTCTCTTTTCATATCTTTAATTAAACATTTGAACCGGCCGAATAATCAGCGACAGTCCCATCAAAGTTGATAACCTGTCCATTATGATTTTCGCCATCGGTGGCAAAGCCAGCAATCAATTCACCTGCCTCATCTGAGGTCTTAACAAAATCACCTTGAATATGATTATTCAAATCCGTTGAAACTGCCCCTGGCATAACAGCCATAATTTCAACTGGCAGTTCTTGTTGGGTAAATTCCAAGCCAAAATCCTTGGTCATCACGTTCAATGGGGCCTTTGCTGCCTGATATGCAAGTGGGTGCCACCAAGCATTTGGCTCAATTGGCACTGAAACGTTCACAATTTTACCAGCGTTTTTAATCAAGACTGGTAATAGACCCTTGGTTAACTCATATGGCCCAATGAAGTCCACCATATACGTCTCGATTAATTCTTGGGCCTCAAATTCCCAAGCCGTCCGGCCCATGTCACCAGAAATACCAGCGTTGTTCACTAATAAACTAAAATCTGCTTCTTGCTTTGTAATGTCAGCAACCGCATGTTGAATACTGTTCAAATCAGAAACATCAATCAATTGTAATTTGGCATCTCCATATGCGCGTAATGCCTCAACCGCAGCTAAACCACGTTGTTCGTCACGTGCGCCTACCAATACACGATAGCCTTGTTGCAAAAGGGCCTTCGCAATACCAAACCCGATGCCTTTATTAGCTCCGGTAACCAATGCTGTTTTAGTCATTCTCTTTCTCCCGTTGTTCATTCACATACTTTTCATAACGCGCAATCTTAAAGTTAACCCCATCTAGGCTCGCTTCACGCATTGCAATCTGATCATAAATATCTTGACGGTGCGCTACTAACATTGCCAATCTTTTGGGAATTGTTGCATCTCCTTCAACAATCCAATCAACATACTGCTTAATTTGGCCAATGGTCATGTCCGTGTTCTTCAAATGTTGAATCGTCTTCAGCAATGAGATTTGCATTTCCGTAAAAACACGACGATCTGCCTCGTCACGTTCAATAAACGGCAAAAGCCCCCGTTTATCGTAAAAACGCAACGTCGATTCCGGCACGCCAAACATTTCAGCCGTCTCACCAATTGTGTAAGTTTTCGCCATTCATTCACCTCACTAACTTTGTGTACACTACTATATCAGTTAAACCTCGGTTTAAGTCAAACATTTCTTCTCCAGCAAACAAAACGGCCGTCAGTTGGGAGTCTGACGGCCGTTTCGGATCAAGTCGCATGGGCTTGCGACGATCTATATCGTTTAAGGAGTATTCAGGTTGTCACCTGAAAAAGTAGAAAGAATTATGAATAGGGTTTTTTCTATGGGTTTGTTGATTAGGTGGGTTCCCTTTCAACACAATTAATCATATGACGATTAGCTTAAGGCAAAACTAACGGCAACTAAAAGCTAGCTTAACTTCACTGAATCGGCCGTAAAATAATTTGATTCCCATCTGTTTTAACTTCAAATGTCGTCTCGGCACCATGCGGTAACATCGACGCTGGCATTTCAAAATCAAAGTCAATCTTATCTGCATGTCGTACCGGCCGAACCCGTTCAACAGCCAACTGCACTTGATTGTGCCATTGCATCAGCACCCGCAAGTCTTGGCGCGAATACACAGTTTGGTCAGAAACCGCAAATAGCTGATCGATAATAAACGCATTGACATTCCGCAACATTGCAATCCGACGACTCGCTGAAGTTGTCGGCAAATTACCGGTTTCATATTGTTCAATACTAGCCCGCGAAAGTCCTAATAACGTCGCGAACCCACGTTGTGAAATTCCAATCTTGTGTCGAATTAATTTAATTTCATCTTGATATACCAGATGATGCACCTTGGCGTATGCCCTATACACGGCTTCTAACCGTTCGTCATCTAATTTTTGATCAAAAACCACTTCTCCCGTTTTCTGATAACGACGTTCAGCAACATTAGTAACTGTCACTTCTTCCCCACGTACTTTCGTCGTTACATCAACTAACACAACTTCTGTATCAGATTCTGGTACCACAGTATCTAAGCTCTCAATATAGTACGTCATTTATTCTCCTTAGATTCATGTATTGA
Source organism: Weissella cibaria KACC 11862 (assembly GCF_000193635.1). Classification (GTDB taxonomy): domain Bacteria; phylum Bacillota; class Bacilli; order Lactobacillales; family Lactobacillaceae; genus Weissella; species Weissella cibaria. Next base: position 53,435 of record NZ_AEKT01000031.1, read on the forward strand.
AATGATGAATAACATCTCTAACCTGATTTGTAACTTGAAATATAAGCCGCGCTGCCCCTCACGTCTGATGAACACCCAAATCCATTCACCTTCATGATTCCGATCCGGATCGGGACCTTTAACATACTCAGCAAACGTTAACGCCGCAACCATACGTTAAATTGTCCCAATTCGCAGGCCATAGCTCTCAATAAAGTCTAAATTTACCTGTCGCGGTACAATAACCACTCGATTCTGAGCAATCAGATTATTTGAATTGGCTAAAAACGTTTCAACTAGTTGCCGTGACGAGCTATTGAATAAACCCATGTATCCCTCATTTCCTAAATCATATCATTGCCCTAAATTTAGGGCAATGATATAGCGCGTTGTGTTTATCACAGCAGCTATCGATCACGTCGGAGGTCTTAACCCGCTGACATTCCCAGTCTGCTTTATCTAATACAGACAATGAGATTAGTTATTTTTCCAAAACAAAAAAGACTGGGACAGCAGTCACTGTCTCAGTCTCCTTATACCAAGTCACGTTTTTTAAAACCAATATAACCGACAATCAGCAACACGACAGCTAATCCGCATAACCAACTACTACGAACAACCGACAAGCTAACAACCGGCACATTGTAGGTCCAGCCATACGGCGACAGTTTTAATGCCCACATTGGCAAATCCATGAGATTCTTCATGTAGGTCATTAAAAACATCACGCCCGCGTAGCCGTAAATTAACCCAAACCAACGCGGTGCCCATCCCAGTAACACAGCCGCAATTGCTATAAGCACTGCGATACTTGGCACATAACCTACCAGAGCTTGTTGCATCATGGTCACATCCATTGGCACTGTCAGAACCATATTAGCGGTAAACCAAACGATCATAAAGGCCACCCCCCACAAGCAAAGTGCCACAATCATTGCACCACTAACATACGTCGCATAGAGTTTAAGACGCGTTAATCGCATGCCACCGAGTAAGTCGTATGCCCCACGGACGGTGTCTGTATGAAACCGTTGCATCACATTTAGCCCGGCCAAGATGGCCAAGAAACTAATAAACATGCTAACCATCACCAAAAAGTGTCGGTAGATGGCATGATGCATGCTCGCTTCAAGTTGCGCGCCGATAATTTTAGTTAGCTGCGGGTTATCAATCATCATCGTACCCACCTCATGAAACAAGCTACCAAACATAGCGCCAAAAAATGCCAAGCCGACCAACCACGTCAACACTAGTCGGGCTTGCAAACGCACAAATAAACTCGTAAACCCACGTAACCAAACGGTCGCCCGTTGCCGACCGCGCCCTGCAAATTGGATTAGCCCAGCGTTAATGTCCCGCCCGTTAACGAGCGCTAACGCAATCAAGCCCAATACAATCGCAAACCAGCCTTGCGTTAAAATTGCCCCCGCTCGGTTATCTGCGAAAATGCGAGCACTTTCAAGCCAATTTAATGGTGACAACCATCGCCATTCCGCGGCTCGACGAACGTCAATCACCGCACGCAGCACATACATTACCGCAATGACACCATATCCAATGGCATTAACTGAGCGAGATTCCGCGAATAATTGGCTTAATACCAAGGTGATACCGGCCACCATGAGGCCAAACGTCCCCAATAATGTCGCAAAAAGTATCGCGCCGCCACTGGTTGCACCATGCATGGGAATTAGCACCACCCCAATTCCCATCGTCATGGTCATCAAAACATTCACACCCAGCACTTCAAAAATCGTTGCTAAGACCGGCGTAGTCGCCGTTGTGACACCTCCTCGAATCAGTTCTGTTTCACCGGACTCTTCCATTTGACGAGTACCGCGAACCACCAGTTGTACGTTCATCAAACCCATTAATACCGCCATAATCGGCAGCATGATTGCGGCATATACGATTGCAACAGTATACTGCGATAATTCTGGCATCCGTGCGAACATGGCCGTCATCATGGGCGTTCGTAACATGGTTAGCAATTGATCTAATGTTTCCGGCGAATTATATAAATCCGCTAATTTTAGCGCACCAGACACAATCAGGCTAAAATTCACCAATAGCCAAACGATGATTACGCGATAATCACTTTTTAAATTAGCCCCTAACAACCACCACATATTACGATTCATGCGCCACAGCCCCCGTATCATAATATTGCATGAATAAATCTTCTAGCGTTGGTGGCGTGACCTTCAAATCCGTTACGCCTGCCGTCACTAATGCCGTCATTGTTTTAGGTAATAACGCACGGGCTACCGTAAAGGAAATTTCGCCATTTAATTCTTGATGAAACTTCGGATAATCCTGAAACGGTGTCCAATCCTGGACTTGCGCATTAATACGCAGGGCCGCGTGCTCTTGCAAATCAGTCAAGGAACCAACTTCAACAATCCGTCCTTGCCGAATCACTGCCACACAGTCCACGACCTTTTCAACCTCCGATAAAATGTGTGAACTAAGTAGCACTGTTTTCCCCGCCTGCTTTAACGCTAATATCTGATCTTGAAAATTGCGCGCCTGGAGGGGGTCGAGACCACTCGTTGGCTCATCAAAGATATACAAGTCAACATTTGCACTAAACGCTGCAATTAACGCCACCTTTTGTCGATTACCTTTCGAGTACGTGCGGTTCTTCTTACGCGGATCTAATTCGAATAATTTAATCAAATCATCAACTCGTTTTGTCCGGGCATGACCACCCATCCGCAACAGCAAATCAATCGTTTCGCCACCGGTTAAATTAGGCCATAGATAAACATCCCCTGGCACATAAGCAATATGTTTATGGGTATCCAATACATTGCCCGTTGCGTCTTCACCCATCAACTTAATCGTGCCACTGTCACGCTTCAACAAACCAAGTACTGAGCGGATTGTCGTTGTTTTGCCAGCTCCATTCGGTCCTAAAAAGCCAAACACTTGGCCTTGGTTAACTGTAAATGAGACATCCGACAAGGCTTGGAACTTGCCGAACGTCTTATTTAGATGTGATATTTCCAATACTTTCGTCATATTTCATCCCATTTCTTCTGAATATACCTACTGTATCGAAAAAATATTGTCGAACCGCAATCAAAAAGCGAGATTCGCATGAATCTCGCCTATCATTTAATGTCGTCGTTGTTCAAAACTGTAAATTGCGGTGCCCAAGATCGCAAAGCCAACCCCGACCAAAACGGTCGTAAAGGCAAAAGTTGTAAATAAATACGCAACAACCAAGCATGTTAAGTAGGTTAACCACCTACCACCTGGTAGTTCAAAGCCAGTCGGCAATGTTTTATCGTTGCGCAACTTCAGTGAAGCAAAAATCGTGCCTAAGTACTGGACAAAATCACTCAACACAATGAGCTTAATCAAAAACAAATAGCTGCCACTTAAAATCAAACCACCCGCAATCAACATCGTTAATAACACCGCGCCGACGGGAGCCCCATAACGATTCGTCCGCGATAACTCCCGTGGCAAAAAGCCACGTTCACGTGCCATCGAGGCCAGTTCAATTGGCGAGTTGAACGAAGTTGCAATCGCTACCCCAATAATTGAAAGCATCATGCCAGTAATAATAACCGTACGGCCAATACGTCCCAAAATAGTATTGAAAATATCAGCAACCGGTAATGACGAGCCAGCCAATCCGGGACCCAAAACTGACATTGCCACCAACTGCATCAATACGAAAATAGCTGTGGTGGCAAGCATGACCGTCAAGATGGCGCGCGGCAACATTTTACCAGGGTTCTTCATCTCTTTCGCTGCAATTGGGATTAAAGAAAAACCGGTAAACATGTAAAGGGCGTTCCCAAAGGCCCCTGAAAAGTCCGCCACCGGCTTGGCTTGTGCCACCGCAAAATGATCAACATGCCCAAGAACAAACCAGACTACCGTCGCGATGAAGACCGCCACAATCACCCCAATTTTAATTAAACTCGACATATCATCAATACGACTCGAAATTCCCGTGCCAAACAGGTTCATAATAATTAGCAACGTCATAATCGTTAAGGCCAAGCCGTTATAAACCACTGGTGTGCCAACGGCCGGCACCAAACCGGTCAATGTTTTTAAAAACGCTGCCGATTCGGCACTGATGGTAATTACCCCAAATAACCAACCAAACCAGCCGACTAAGAAACCTGGATAATGGCCAAACGCCTTTAAGGTATACACCCACGCGCCACCATCTTCATCAATCCTGGATGACATCACCGCATAATGCATGGCGATTAATGTCGCCGCAATGCCTGCTAATGCAATCGCAAGCAAAACGAGTTGCCCACCTTGTTTATACATCGTACTTGGCAGCAAAAACAAGCCACCACCAATGACCCCATTTACGCCTAAGAGCACCACGCTGGGGAACCCGATGCCCGCTTTCATCTTTTTCATACGTTTGCATCCCCCTTATGCCGTTAGTCTACGCTTAATTCGTGCCTTTTTCATTTACAACCTGGTAAGACAGGACGATAATAATCGCAACAAAGCAAAGGAGGCCACGAACATGACCACATTAGGAACATACGAGACGTTGGCACACGCCTACAACAACACAAGCACGATTACTTACCCAATCGAAGAAACGCTCTCAGTGGGCACTTATAAGGTTATCGATCAAGATGGCCTTCAAATGCACATTACGAATGCGATTGATGGTGTGACTGAAATCCGCTTTGATGCCGATGCGGATGACCGCCGTTACCCTGGCACCTTCCAAGGATTTGAATTTGGGATGAACTGGACACACCCATCATTTATCGGGGCCTTTTTGAAGGCAAAGCGCACGCCCGGCCAGCACTTCCTTGGTGACAACGGCACGGCTGCATACGATGCCATCGTTGATGAAAACAATCATTTGACGGTAGCCTTGACCCCATCTGCTAACTAAAGTACATTGCAATTTTTGTCCAGTCCCCGTATGCTAACTGAAACAACACTTATCGGAGGGACGTTATGGCAAGTCGGACACAACGTCGACAAAAACGACACCCACTACGTAAGCTAGGCCAGCTACTATTGGGCGGATTATTGCTTTTGCTGTTGGCTGGCGCGGGTTATGCAACATATGTTATCCACCAGGCACCAACTATTACGCAGGCAAAACTGCAGGCCAACCCTGGTGATGAAAACAATCAAATCTATGTGCGCTATGACAGTATTCCGGAAAACTATCGCAATGCCGTCATTGCGACAGAGGATCGCTCGTTTGAATCAAACAACGGCGTCAATATGGGCGGGCTATTCAACCTCATTACGTCAAATGTGATGGCACAGTTCGGCGACGGTACTGCTCGCGGTGGTTCATCCATTACGCAACAGTTGGTCAAATTAACCGCTTTTTCAACTTCAAAAGCGGATCAAACACCCCGTCGAAAAATTCAAGAAATCTATCTGGCCTTGCAGTTGACGAAAAACTTCAGCAAGCCACAGATTTTTGAGTATTACGCTAATAAGATCTATGAAGGTCATGAATTATATGGCGCGCAAACCATTGCGTATTATTACTTTGGCGAGCCATTAAGCAGTTTGACACTTTCTCAAACCGCGATAATCGCCGGCTTAGGCCAAAGTCCAACCAACTTTAATCTGTATACCAATCCAGATTTAGTGGCACGGCGCCGAAATATCGTATTAGCTGCGATGCTCGATGATAACAAAATTAACCATCATGAATACGAAGAGGCAAAAGCAACCAGCGTTACTGACGGACTTTTGCCTCGTTAACGAAAAAATCCGCGAATTGCACTTCGCGGATTTTTTGTTTGTCAGTCATTCATTTTGCGACTGATACGCTTGTAAAAATGCGTAGGCTGTAGCTGCCGACGTGAATACCGGCAGTTGTTTATTCATCGCGTCATGCCAAAGTGTCATCTGTTGATCTGCTTGCGGTGATGCCACCGGTATCTTGCGGGTATCAATCAGCACATCACCTTGTTCAACCCGTTCACACTGGCGCCGGGTCTTAAAACCGGCGTTAACGAAAGCCAACTCAAGTGCAACGGCTTCTTGGTCATCGTCTGTTAACAAGACCGCAACCCCTGGCGTCGCTGGCACCTTTATGCCGGCGCTGGTAAAAGCCTTGTAGAGTGCCACGTCGAACGTCTCGGCACGCCCCATCGCTTCACCCGTTGATTTCATCTCCGGACCCAATAATTGGGTGACGCCTGGTAATTTACTGAATGAAAAAACAGGCGCTTTAACCGCCACCGTGGTTGGCACTTGCTGCACACCATCCTGATAGCCTAAGTCTGCTAATTTCGTCCCGAGCATCACTTGCGTCGCCAATTGCGCTAATGGTACGTCAGTCACTTTTGAGATAAATGGCACCGTACGCGACGCCCGTGGATTCACTTCGATAACATAGGCCGTGTCGTCTTGAATCACAAATTGCACATTTAACAAACCGACAATTTGCAATTCGCGGGCTAGCGCTGTCGCAGCTGCAATCATCTTTGCTTGTCGTGATTCTGAAAGCACCTGTGGTGGATAGACACTCATCGAGTCACCTGAATGAATACCGGCTGGTTCAATGTGCTCCATAACCCCTGGCGTCACAACGGTTTCACCGTCACTTAAGACATCTAGTTCTGCCTCCATGCCAACCACGTATTGGTCAATTAATACGGGGTGATCATGGGACACCGCCACGGCCCGACTCATATAATCGGCCAAAGCTGCCTCGTTAGTGACAATTTCCATTGCACGACCACCCAATACATAGCTTGGTCGAACTAACACCGGATAACCAATTGATTTAGCAATCTTCACCGCTTCCTTGACCGTCGTCGCCGTTTGACCAATTGGTTGTGGCAACTGTAGCTTTTCAATGACTTGATTAAACGATGCCCGATCTTCCGCGCGATTCAAGTCTGCCACTGAGGTTCCCAGTATATTAATCCCGTGCTTTTCTAAATCAGCAGCTAAATTAATGGCCGTTTGACCACCAAATTGCACGATAACGCCCACCGGCTGTTCTAGCGCCACCACTTCACGCACATCCTCAAACGTTAACGGCTCAAAATACAACTTATCCGAAATTGAAAAATCAGTTGAGACAGTTTCCGGATTTGAATTCATCACAATCGCTTCGTACCCCGCTGATTGTATCGCCTTGACCGCATGCACGGTCGCATAATCGAACTCAACCCCCTGCCCAATTCGAATCGGACCAGAACCAATTACCAATACCGATGGCCGTTGGGTTACCCGGGCTTCATTCTCTTTACCATACGTTGCATAATAGTACGGCGTCACCGCGTCAAATTCGCCTGCTACCGTATCAACCATTTTATAGACAGGTTTTATGTCATGGTCGATTCGTAACTGCCAAACATCATCGCTTGTCCACTGCCAAAGTTCAGCAATTGTGGCATCCGCAAAACCGCGCCGTTTTGCCAACGCAAGCATCGTGCTATCACCTGGCGCTTGTTGTAGTTGTTGCGCAAGCGTCACAATGTTCACGAGCTTATCTAGAAAATAATTATCAATTTTGGTAGCGTCGTGTAATTCAGTTGGTGTCACACCACGACGCAATAGTTCGGCCAACATAAACAACCGATCATCACGAGCCGGCCATAAATGGGCCAACAATTCTGAGGTTGCCCACTCCTCATACTGCACATCGTTTAATCCGGTCACCCCAATTTCTAACGATCGGATTGCTTTCAAAAGTGCCTCTTCTAAATTCCGCCCGATTGCCATAACTTCGCCGGTCGCCTTCATCTGTGTGCCCAACTGTCGGTTAGCTGTTTTAAATTTATCAAATGGCCATCGTGGAATTTTGACAATCACATAATCCAAGGCTGGCTCAAAGTCCGCCAAAGTCGTCTCTGTCACCGGATTTTTGATTTCGTCCAAGGATAATCCCACGGCAATTTTGGCTGCCATCTTCGCAATCGGGTACCCCGTCGCTTTTGACGCCAGTGCAGACGAGCGACTAACCCGCGGATTAACTTCAATGATGGCGTATTTGTCACTGTCAGGTGCCAACGCCATTTGAATATTTACCCCACCGGCAATATCCAATGCGCGAATAATTTTTAATGCCGCATCACGCAACATCTGATAATCCACATCCGATAATGTTTGAACCGGCGCAACGACAATTGAATCGCCCGTGTGAATCCCAACTGGATCAAAATTTTCCATCGACGCCACAATCAAGGCATTGTCCTTTGTGTCGCGCATGACCTCAAACTCGATTTCTTTGTAGCCCGCAATGGATTCCTCAATTAGCACCTGTGTAACCGGTGAAAGATCCAACCCGTGTTGGGTAATTTGAACCAATTCCGCTTCGTTCTGGGCGATTCCCCCACCGGACCCACCCAACGTATAAGCAGGACGTACAATAACCGGATACCCCTGCACATCAGCAAACTGAACAGCCTCCGCTACCGTGACGGCGATGGCCGATGCAGGCACCGGTTCACCCAATTCAGTCATTAAATCACGAAACTGTTCGCGATCTTCAGCCGCTTCAATTGCTGATAACTTCGTACCAATCAATTCCACATTGTATTCATCTAATATGCCACTCTCTGCCAACTCCTTCGCCATGTTCAACCCGGTTTGGCCACCTAGCGTTGGTAATAAGGCATCTGGTTTTTCCTGCTGAATAATCGTCTGTAAGGATGCTAGGGTCAGTGGTTCAATATAAACCTTATCTGCCGTTTCTTTATCGGTCATAATCGTCGCCGGATTCGAATTCACCAAAACAACTTCATAACCTTCCTCTTTCAAAGCAATCGCTGCCTGCGAACCGGAATAATCAAATTCAGCCGCCTGTCCAACCACAATCGGTCCCGACCCAATCACCAATATTTTGTGAATATCACACCGTTTTGTCATTGCATAACCCCCGCTTTTTCTTGTCGCATTAACGTTACAAACTCATCGAATAGATAAGTGGCATCATGCGGTCCTGGTGCCGCATCTGGATGAAATTGAACTGAAAAGGCGGCATGATTACGTAGTCGCACGCCTTCTACAGTTCCGTCATTGATGTCCTCATGAGTCACAATAAGATCAGTATCTTGCAAACTGTCCTTTGCAACTGCATAGCCATGATTTTGCGATGTAAAATCAGTCCGTTGACTCGTCAGGTCACGCACAGCATGATTGAATCCACGATGGCCAAATTTCATCTTATACGTGTCAGCCCCGTTCGCCATTGCAAATAGTTGGTGACCTAAGCAAATCCCGAATAGTGGTTTAACTTCTTGTAATTGTTGAATTTTCGGAATCATATCCACGAATGCATTCGGATCCCCTGGGCCATTTGATAGTAGAATGCCATCCGGATTGCCAGCCAAAATATCTGTCACCGCTGCATCAGGCGATAACACAGTCACGGTCACACCGCGATCGTTCAATGCCCGTATAATTGAATTTTTCAAGCCAAAGTCAATCAATGCGACCTGCACATCACTCACGTCTGATTTATAAACCGTTGTTGGCTGATATGCGTCAGCAACTGGCAAACTTGCCGGTGCGTTCACGGCCACGTCACTTGGATTATCTACCAAGACGCCAGTCATCGTCCCAAATTCACGTAGTTCTTTCGTTAAAGCGCGTGTATCCACTCCGGTAATTCCAGGCAGCGCCATCACTTCAGCCCATTCACGTAATGACATCTTAGACCGCCAATTGCTTGGGTGCTCCGCAATGTCCGCCGTGATAATAGCGCTTGCCGCGGGTTTATCAGATTCATAATCAGCATCATTAATCCCATAATTACCAATTAACGGATACGTAAACACAATCATTTGGCCCAGATAGGACTTATCGGTAATCGCTTCTTGATAGCCCGTCATACCGGTTGTAAACACCAATTCTCCCGCAACACTTTGCGTGGCGCCGAAGCCTTCGCCCTCATAAATCGAGCCATTCTCCAATACTAAATATCGTTTATTCATTCTTAGTCCTCATTATAAAAATCCCCCGTAATGTGCCAAGCATCACGGGGGACTTATCGTTATTCGTTTACTTAATGACGATATACGCAATTGAACCATGCAAGCCTCGCTGAACTTAGTTAAATCATTCAATTGTTTCTAATCATCTAGTCAATTGCCAACGGCTGTGGCAAAAATAGTTCACCTAACGTTGCAGCCATTACCGCCTTGATTGTATGCAACCGATTTTCGGCCTGTTGAAATTGCTTAGCATTGTCCGCATGAAATACTTCATTCGTAATTTCCATCTCAGTCAGACCAAATCGCTTGTAAATGTCTTGAGCCATTGTCGTTTCTAAATCATGAAACGCTGGTAGATCATGCAACACAATCGTATCGGCACGCCCCGTTTGGGCAACCACTTCAGCATTAATTTGATATCGCTGCAATAGTTGAATACGTTCTGCCCAAGCATCTTCTTCTCCCATTGAAGCCCACACATCGGTATACAACACATGCGCCCCCTGTACACCAAGGGCCACGTCATCGGTCAACACGATTTTCGCCCCACTTTTCTCGGCAAACTTGCGGGCAATCTGTTGCACCTCCGTCGTCGGTTGTAGTGACTCTGGTGCAACCAATGTTATATCAACCCCCAATAGCGCTCCGGTAACAAGCAATGAATTCGCTACATTATTACGAGCATCCCCCAAATAGGCTAATTTCAATCCTTTCAAATGACCAAACACTTCATCCATGGTCATAAAATCAGCTAACATCTGTGTCGGATGCCAGTCATCAGTCAACCCGTTCCAAACCGGCACATGACTTTCAGCAGCCAACGTTTCAACAACCGGTTGTGAATACCCCCGATATTCAATCGCGTCATACATCGATCCCAATACACGGGCTGTATCTGACAAGGATTCTTTCTTACCAAATTGAATATCTTTCGCACCCAGAAATTCTGCATGAGCCCCTAAGTCAGTTGCTGCAACCGTAAATGATGACCGTGTCCGTGTTGAGGTTTTCTCAAACAATAGTGCAATATTACGGCCCTTTAGGTATTCGTGGGGGACACGCTGTTGCTTTAAAAACTTTAAATGTTCCGCTAATTTAATTAACGTATAGAGTTCTTCCCCTGAAAAATTCTTTTCTGCTAAATATGACCGCCCGTAAAATATATTTTGCATTTAAGCCTCTCCAATCGTTGTCAGAATTGTCATGACACCCGCATGCATCTCTTGCTCATCCATGGTTAGCACCGGCAGTAATCGCAATGTATTTCCTTGCGCAGATAAAGCCAAAATACCTCGTTCACGTAATTTCATCAGTACCGGTTGTACATCCGTTGTTAACTCAATGCCGATCATCAAGCCTAACCCGCGTACCGCTTTCACCTGTTGCAAATCCTGGCTACCTTGTACCAAATCATGCATGATAGCCAGCCCCTTTTGTTGCACGTCCGCTAAAAATTCAGGCGTTAATGACTGAAGAACCGCATACGCACTAGCCATAACAACTGGATTACCGCCAAAGGTTGTCCCGTGTGACCCTGGTTGAAAGGCTGTCCCTAATTTAGCTTGACCAATCATTGCTCCTACAGGCAATCCATTAGCCAAAGCTTTGGCCACCGTGACAATATCAGGCACGATATCAAACTGTTCGTAGGCATATAGTGACCCCGTGCGGCCCATACCAGACTGCACTTCATCCACAATAACCAGTACGCCTAAGTGCTGCGCCTTGTTAACCAAACGCTGTAACCACGAACGGTCAGCCACGTGAATGCCCCCTTCGCCTTGCACAACTTCCAAAATAACGGCTGCAAAGGTATCGTCTAGTTGGTCAATCGCCGCTTGTTGATTAAACGGCACTGTGACCACATCCTGATCAACCCCATACCCAGCTTGATAGGCCGTGACCGGTGTCAATGACAAGGCCCCGTACGTTCGGCCGTGAAATGCTTGCGCGAAATTCATAATTTTATGTTTGCCCGTATAACGACGTGCCAATTTTAAAGCGGCTTCGTTTGCCTCGGCCCCTGAATTAGCAAAAAACACTAGCCGATCTGTTCCTTGTGTTAACAACCCCGCGACCCGTTCTTGCAGGGTACTTTTATACAAATTTGACGTATGCCAAATGCCTTTAATTTGCTTTTCAACTGCTGCTTGCACTGTCCTTGGATGATAACCAAGATTCATTACACCGATGCCGGCCCCAAAATCTAAATACTCATTCCCTAGCTCATCAACGACATAAGCATCATGCCCATCAACCAGTTCAATATCTGAACGGGCATAGGTTTCAAATAAATGACTCATTCTTGGTCCCCCAATACTAATTTTGTACCCACTTGAAAATCACGGCCCATTTGAATCTTTTGCACCCCTAACTGCATCGCCATAAATGCGGCCTGTAATTTAATAAACATTCCCCCAGTCACCACTTCTTGTGACATTAATGTCGCTGCCACTTTAGGTGAAAGTTTGGACATAACTTGCTGATTTTGATCAAGTACGCCAGCCACATCCGTCAGAAAATACAACGTGTCCGCCTTGAAATGGCGTGCAAACGCTAATGCAATTTCGTCGGCATTCACATTCAGTAACTCGCCTTGAGCCGATGATACCAGTGGTCCAATCACATATAACTGACCCGCCATTAGTGTCGTCGTAATGCTGTCGATTTCACCAACTGCCCCAAATTTTCCGGCGTCCTTTATCTTTGCAACAACACCATCGGTTAACCGAGTTGGGCTTAAATGCGCTTGTCCCAAGACATGGTGTAGCATTGGCCAAACCTGTGTTTGCACAACGTTCACCATGACCTTTAATGTTGCCTCATCGGTGTAGCGTAAGCCGGCTACTTTTTTAACTGGTAATTTTGCGTGCGCCAATGCGTCATCAACCATCGGACCGGCACCATGCACCAAGACAACTGTTTCATCCTCTGCCAACCACGTTTGCAACTGCTTTAACACGTTGATATCTATATTTTTTAAGGCGTTGCCGCCAATTTTAACTACCTTCATATTTTATGTGTGATAAGCTGCATTAATATGCACATACTCATAGGTCAAATCACTTCCCCACGCCTGACCTTGTTCTGTTCCGATACCTAAATCTACTGTGATCACAATGGTGTCCTGTTGCATTGCTTGCGTTGCTGCGACTTCATTAGCAACCGCATGACCCGCAACGATAATCGGCACTTGATTAATCGCAATTGACAATTGGTCAGCCTCGAACACTTCACCAACATTGCCAATGGCATCAATAATGCGCCCCCAATTTGGATCCGCACCAAACACTGCCGTTTTCACCAAATTAGAACCCACAATACTTTTGGCAACTCGTTGGGCACTTGCTGAATGACGTGCACCAATGACGCGGACATCAATTAACCGTGTCGCACCTTCACCATCACTGGCAATTGCGATGGCTAATGTCTTGAGTACCTGATGCAAGTCCGCTTTAAACGCCTCATATTTAGCCGTGCCAGCTTTAATTTCGGCCTGCCAATCATCGCCATTGGCCAACACTAGTACTGTGTCATTCGTTGACGTATCGCCATCAATGGTAATTTGATTAAAAGTGACATCCACTAATTCACGTAGCAATTGCTGTAACAAGCCTTGCTTAATCGTGACATCCGTCGCGATAAACCCAAGCATCGTCCCCATGTTCGGATGAATCATACCTGAGCCTTTCGCCACACCACTAATTTGATAGTCCGCTTGCGTAACTTGCGCCGTTTTTGTTGTGGTATCGGTCGTTAACATCGCCTTCGCGAGATTCAAAGGCGTACTTGCTTGTAGCCGTTCAATGCCCCGACGGATTTTCTCCATTGGCAACTGCTCACCAATAATCCCCGTTGACACAACCAATACCTCTGCCGGTGTTTTGTGTAATTTATTCGCCACTAGCTTTTGCGTTTCATACGCATTTGCCAAACCGGTCGCTCCCGTAAAAGCATTCGCGTTCGCAGAATTAACAAAAATCGCATGGACCGGTTGATTACTTCGAAGGACTTGTTGATCGATTTGCACCGGGGCTGCTGGAAATGTATTTCGCGTAAATACCCCTGCTACCTGAGCCGGCTTTGTCGAAACTAGCCAGCCAAGGTCTGGTTTGGTGGGATTACGCCGTAACTGACCGTGAATCCCATCACTATAAAAATTTTTAGGCCAACTAAATGTCATAACTGCCTCCTAAATCATGAGTGGTAATTGAGCCAACCCAGCCGTTTCATCAAAGCCAAAGTATTGATTAAAATTTTGAACCGCTTGCCCAGCGGCCCCTTTCATCAAATTGTCGATAACGCTCACAATTGTCACGATATGTGTGACCGGATTGTATGACCAGCCGATGGCGGTCATATTACTTCCCACAACGAGCCGTAAATCCGGCATGTCATTGGCCAAGATTTTTACAAATGGTTTGTCCATATAAGTTGCTTGAAATGCGGCCGCGATAATTTCATTTACATCCGCACTATCAGCTGTAACCTTCGCATATATGGTTGCCATCAACCCTCGCTTGACTGGCAAAAGCCCCGTTGTAAATTGGATAGGGCCCATATCCGGGGCCCATTGCTTAAGTTGCTGCATAATTTCCGGTATATGCTGGTGTTGATTAAGCTTATATAGCGAAAAATTCTCATCCACATCAACATAGTGCGTTGCTTGACTCAATTTTTTGCCTGATCCCGTCACACCAGACTTGGCATCGACAATAACCGAATCCAAATCAATCAGGCGCTCTTGTACCAGTGGCGCTAACCCCATTAAAGTTGCCGTGGCATAACAACCAGGATTTGCAATATAATCTGTTGTTGTCGCCGTAAATTCAGTTAACCCATACGTTGCATGAGATAATGTTTCACGTGAAACTTCAGTAGCTCGGTGATACCATTTTTGATACGCCTTTGGATCTTGAAGTCGCAAATCCCCTGACAAATCAATAATCGGGAAATGATTTTCTATAAATGTTTCTGCCAGTTCACCCGTAACGCCTGCGGGTGTCGCAAAAAAGGCGACCTCGTTATCTGCCATAATTTGCCCCGCATCAAACGGCAACACCCGGACTGTTTGTTTAGTCTGCCAGTCAAATTGTTGCGCCACGGCTTCCAAATCGGCTTGTGTTGTATAAATATTAATTTCAGTGACATTCGGATGCTGACTAAGTGACTGCCATAAAACAGTCCCGCTGTATCCTGTCACCCCAACAATTGCTACCTTCATTGCTCATTCCCCTAATTGCTCTTGATAAAATTTAATTTGGTTACTAACCTCCGTAACGGCTGTGCCACCAACCGATGTCCGGCGTTCAACGGCCGTCATCGGTTGCAAGATTTGGTACACATCATCCGTAATCAACTCACTTGCTTTTTGCAACTCAGCCAATGGCATATCCTGTAAGTTAACCTGTGTTTGAATACCTTGTAGCACCAATTGGCCAACGATAGCGTGTGCTTCACGAAATGCTAATCCTTTATTAGCCAGATAGTCGGCTAATTCGGTTGCATTCGAAAAATCATTATGTGTGCTCTCTGACATCACATCACGATTAACCTGAAGGGTTGCAAACATACCGTCAAAGACAAATAACGCATCCATTATCGTGGTATAGGTTTCAAATACACCCTGCTTATCTTCTTGCATATCTTTGTTATAGGCTAATGGCAAGCCCTTCATGACCGTCATCAGCCCCATTAAATCTCCATAAACACGGCCTGTCTTTCCACGTGTCAATTCTGCAAAATCAGCATTTTTCTTCTGTGGCATAATTGAGGAACCAGTCGCATAGGCATCACTTAACGTGACAAATCCAAATTCGTAACTCGACCATAAAATCAATTCTTCGCTTAATCGGGATAGGTGCATCATCAAAATGGCGGCTGACTGCAAAAATTCAATTGCAAAATCACGATCACTGACCGCATCCATCGCATTGTGGTAAACATCATCAAATCCCAGTAGGTCAGCCGTCATCGTTCGATCGATTGCAAACGTTGTACCTGCTAAAGCAGCGGCGCCCAATGGTGATACTTTGGCGTGCTGCATATTGAACTCAAACCGCTCAACATCACGTGTCAGCATCCCAACATAAGCTAATAAGTGGAAGCCAAACGTCACCGGCTGCGCATGTTGCAAGTGCGTGTATCCCGGCATGAGCGTCGCTTGGTTATCCGTGGCCACTTGCAATAATGTCTTTTGAAACTGCTTAATCGCTTCGATGATATTAGGTAGTCGATTGGCAACCCAGAGATGAAAATCAGTCGCTACCTGATCATTTCGTGATCTCGCCGTATGCAGCTTTCCCGCAACGGGCCCAATTTTTTCAGTTAACAACACTTCAACATTCATATGCACATCTTCCTGCGCAATTTGTAGCGTTGCCACACCTGACTCAAAGTCGGCACGCACCGCTTGTAACCCGGCCACGATTTGGGCAGCTTCTGCCGCTGTAATGATTGCCTGTTGTCCCAACATTTGTGCGTGCGCAATCGATGCTTGAATATCCTCAGCAATCATGTATTGATCTGCTGCAATTGAAGCACCATACGCTTGTACCCGGTCGGATCCAGTTTCCGTAAATCGACCACCCCATAATTTATCAGTCATGCTGCTCACCCTGTTCAGAATGAACATGATTAACCTGTTCAAACACGGTGTTGCCTAGAGTCCACAGTTTGATAAATCCAACTGCTGCGGCTTGATCGAATGATGAACTGGCCGTATACGTCGCCAAATTTTCATCATAGAGTGAATTTTTAGCTGACTGACGCGCCACAGCAATTGCAGAACCCTTGAATAACTTCATCTTCACGTCACCGTTTACAACTTGCTGCGTTACCTTGATAAACGCTTGCAGCGCATCAAACAAAGGCGACACCCACTTGGCATCGTAGACTAAGTTCGCTAAGTGTTCGGCCACAATTGGCTTAAAATGTGCAACATCTCGTTCCAACGTCAAGTCTTCCAAATCCTTGTGGGCCGTCATCAAAACAGTGGCGGCTGGCACCTCATAAATTTCACGTGACTTAATACCGACTAATCGATTCTCAATATGATCAACACGGCCAATCCCGTGCGCGCCAGCCAACACATTTAACTTTTCAAGGATTGTTGTTAGCGACATTGCTTCACCATCCAAGGCAACTGGCAAACCGGCTTCGAAACTAATCGTGACAAAATCAGCAACGTCCGGTGTATCTGCAATTGCTGTAGTCAACTCATATGCTTCCTCAGGCGCTTCATGCCATGGATTTTCTAGAATTCCCGCTTCAATTGCACGCCCCCAAATATTTTCATCAATTGAGTATGGTGACTCCTCACCTACTGGAATGGGTACATGATGCGCATCTGCATAGGCAATCTCTTCTTCACGTGACCATTGAAAATCTCGAATTGGTGCCTCAATTTTCAAATTAGGGTCAAAGGCGTGAATCGCAGCCTCAAAACGAACTTGATCATTACCGTGACCTGTCGATCCATGCGCAATTGTTGTCGCACCAATCTGATGCGCGATTTCGACTAACTTCTTAATGATTAACGGCCGTGACAATGCCGAAACTAATGGATACTCACCTTCATATAACAAATTTCCTTGAATAACTGGTGCCACATAATCTGTCGCAAATTCTTCTTTGGCATCCAACAGGATTGACGCTTCGGCACCCACTTGTAACGCCTTGGCTTTGATGAAATCCAAGTCTTTACCATGTTGACCAACATCTAGCACAACCGCCGTTACGGCATACCTCTTCTCCTTAAGCCAAGGAATGGCCACCGAAGTATCTAAACCGCCTGAATAAGCTAAAACCAACTTTTCTTGCATATTTATTCCCCTTTTTGAATATTTGACTATTCGTCAATTGTAACTATTTATTCAAAAATAGCAAGATTAATTGTATTTTTATTCTAAATAAATTCAATAAATCATGATAAAAGACGCATTTAATCGGTGGTATTATTGTTAATCGGAATACTAAATCAATATTTTGAAAATCATAAAATATTCATATTTGTCAATCGGATGCTTCTATTCAATTATTTACATATTTTTTCAATCCATCCGCCATTTTTGTATATTTCAGAGAACTAACCCTGTGCATAAACGAATTAAACATCTGTTTTTAACAAAAAAATCCGCGGAGACAGTCATCTCCGCGGATTTTGATTTTTAAATTGTCATTAATTAGTTTTCAGGCGTTGCTGGCACCTTGATATCGCCAGAAATAATCTTTGCCTTTGCAGTCTCAACAGCCTTCTTCTCGTCTGCATTCAAGTTCTTCGTGACAACACCGACTCCGCCTTCCTTCAAGCCGTAGTAAACAGTCTTGCCACCAGGGAACTTATCCTTTTGCGCTGATTCCGTAATCAATTGCACACCACGACCAACACCCGTCAATGATGATGTCAACGTCAAGTTAGCTGACTTGCCATCCTTTGACTTGTAGTCACCCATGTTTGTTTGGTCCATATCGACACCGATGACCCAAACCTTATCCTTTGAATCCGCAGCCAACGTTGCGTCTTGGTCCTTCGCAGCTTGGAAGACACCATTTCCAACACCACCAGCGGCTTGGAAAATAATGTGCTCACCTTGCGCCATCTTGGCCTTAGCAATTGTTTGTCCCTTGGCTGGGTCTGAGAACGTACCTGCATACGTTGCATCGACCTTCATATTAGGATCAACTGACTTCACACCGGCTTGGTAACCAGCCAAGAATGATTCGATCACTTGGTTCTTCATACCACCAACGAAACCAACCGTATCGTCACCGATTTCCTTGGCCTTTGTCGCAGCGGCGATACCAACCAAGTATGATGATTGCTCTGAGTGGAACATGACTGATGCAACGTTCTTGTACTTCTTATCCGCAATTTCATCAACCAACACAAACTTCGTGTCAGGATACTTCTTAGAAACGGTTTGGACTGAATCCTTAAACGTGTTTCCGATAGCTGAAACGACATTGTACTTAGCAGTAGCAGCTTGCGTCAATTGCGTATCGTAATCGGCGACCGTCTTAGGTTGGAAGTAGTTGTAACCATTTTGTCCCTTAGACAAGTTGTTAGCCTTACCCCACTTCTCTAAGCCTTCCCAAGCGCTTTGGTTGAAGCCCTTGTCATTTACACCGTTTGTGTCTGAAACAACCGCAGCGGTGAATTTATCGCTTGATCCGCCCTTGCTACCTGACGTTGCGGCATACGCAATCCCTGCAACGACAACAACTGCTACACCACCAATAATCAATGTCCGACGTGAAACCATTTTTCCTAATACCTCCAAAGTATAAAATCCCTCGACCCGACCACTCTTTTTGCCTTGAAAATTACCAGCTCAGAGTCCAAATAAAAATGTAATTTTTACTACTATAAGGTTCTATTTAAGATAATGCAAGGGGTCAGTTCATTACATTTTTCATGGTTTTCGAATTATTAAAAACGATTAACCTAATAACAACTGTATTTAAGGCCCTAAAATAAGTATTTTTCGTAAATGTCTTATTTTTAGTAACTATATTTATGAGAGAAATGTAATATGCGAACAAATTACGAACATTTTTAAAACCCACCATTGATTATTGTCGTGAAGTACGTATAATTAGAAACAACAATTTTATGGGGGATATCATGGCAAACACAGAAACGCACGATAGCATTTTGGTGTTGGACTTCGGTTCACAATATAACCAACTCATTTCACGACGCATTCGCGAATTGGGTGTTTATTCTGAATTAAAGCCACACACAATGACGGCCGCTGAAATTAAGGCACTTAATCCAAAGGGACTCATCTTTTCAGGTGGGCCTAACTCGGTCTATGAAGACGGTGCGTTCACGATTGATCCAGAAGTGTTCAATTTGGACATTCCAATCCTTGGCGTTTGCTACGGTATGCAATTGATGGCACATGTATTGCCTGGCGGAAAAGTGGCGCCAGCGAATGATTCATCAGAATACGGTGAAACTGAAATGGACGTGACGGCTGACAACACCGTTTTGTTCGGCGGCACACCAGAAACGCAAACTGTTTTGATGTCACACGGTGATTACGTTGAGCAAGTACCTGATGGCTTTAAAGCCGTTGCCACGTCTGACAACACGCCAATCGCAGCCATGGAAGATACTTACCACAACTTCTACGGGGTGCAATTCCACGCTGAAGTGCAACATACTGAATACGGCATGCAAATTTTGGAAAACTTCGTTGACAAGGCAGTTCGTGCAGAACGCAATTGGTCAATGGATGATTTCATCGACGAGCAAATCACGAAGATTCGTGAAACCGTTGGTGACAAGAAGGTCTTGCTGGGTCTTTCTGGTGGGGTTGATTCATCAGTTGTGGGTGTTTTGTTACAACGTGCTATTGGTGATCAATTGACATCAATTTTCGTTGATCACGGTTTGCTACGTAAAAACGAAGCAGATGAAGTGATGGCTGCTTTGGGCGGTAAGTTCGGCCTGAACATCATTAAAGTTGATGCACAAGAACGTTTCTTGACGAAGTTGGCCGGGGTTACTGATCCTGAGCAAAAGCGTAAGATTATCGGAAACGAATTTATTCGCGTCTTTGACGAAGAAGCCGCTAAGCTTGATGGCATCGACTTCTTGGCACAAGGCACGTTGTACACTGACGTGATTGAATCAGGAACGGATACCGCGCAAACGATCAAGTCACACCACAACGTCGGCGGTTTGCCAGAAGACATGCAATTCCAATTGATTGAGCCCCTTAACACACTCTTCAAGGATGAAGTTCGTGCGTTGGGTGAGAAGTTGGGTATGCCACACGAACTTGTTTGGCGCCAACCTTTCCCTGGTCCTGGCTTGGGGATTCGTGTTTTGGGTGACATTACTGAAGCAAAGCTCGAAATTGTGCGCGAATCTGATGCAATCTTGCGTGAAGAAATTGCTAAGCATGGTTTGGATAGCGAAGTTTGGCAATACTTCACTGTCTTGACGGGGGTCCGTTCAGTCGGTGTCATGGGTGATGGCCGTACGTACGACTATACGATTGCCATTCGTGCTATCACGTCTGTTGATGGGATGACGGCTGACTTCGCTAAGTTGCCATGGGATATCTTGGAAGAGATTTCTCGTCGCATCGTCAATGAAGTCGACCACATTAACCGCGTCGTGTACGATATCACGGCCAAGCCACCTGCAACTGTTGAGTGGGAGTAATATTTAATATCTAAACGAAAAAACCGCCATGGAATAAACAAATTCCAAGGTGGTTTTTTGTATCTATTCAAAACTTTATCCCCAAATCAAAAATCACATCACTGAGCATGCTTACTTTTATGATACGTTTATTTAGTATTGTAAATAAAATACATAATAATATAGAAAAGAGCACCGTTATGATAACTGAAATTGTCGGTACCCGACTACTGACGTTGCGCCAACAACGCCAATTAACCCTGCAAGAAGTCAGCACACTAACAGGTGTCAGCACTGCTTCTCTGAATAACATAGAGCGCCACACTACTTCGCCTTCCATCGATACACTCTGGAAGATTTCTAGTGGTCTAGCTGTGCCCATTAACTACTTTTTTGCGACCGATCCTGTCGACTTTGAACTAGCTAGACCTGCGGATTTCCACAATATTGCTAGCGAAGATGCAGGTGTCGTGGTCCAATCGGTCTTTAACTCGATTGCGTCGAATAACTTTGAAGTCTTTGATTTGTCACTGACTAGCCAGTCAGCGCGGCAATCTGCCGCCCACGTACCAGGGACGGTAGAGGTATTAATTGTAAAAACCGGCACCTTAACAATGCAGGTCAATGGGCAAACATTTCAAATTCCGGCTGGTACCATGGCCAAGTTTAACGGAGCATTTGCGCATGAATATCGGAATGACACTACGACCGACACTAGTTTTGTCAGTCTCATGATTTATAATCGCTAGGAGCATGTATGGCCATAAAGTCTGTTTTACTCGGTATTCTTGCCGCTTTATTTTTCTCGTTGACCTTTCTCTTAAATGAAATCAATTTGCATGCGGCTGGCGACTGGGTATGGGTGTCCACCCTCCGTTACCTATGGATGTTACCGATGATTGCCATGTTGGCTTATGTCCCTCAGGTGAAGGCAAATTTCCGTAAGGTGTGGCTGGCAATCAAAGATGCGCCATTCTATTGGCTACTCTGGAGTAATGTGTGTTTCGTTTTGTTTTACGTCCCGCTCACCTGGGCTGCACAGTTTCTTCCCGGGTGGTTGGTGTCTAGCTTATGGCAACTCACTATCATCTTCGGTGTGCTCACAACGCCATTAATGAAGGTCACCGATAGTTCTGGTGTATCACATCGTTTGCAGATACCGCGAAATAAATTGAAGTGGATGGTCATTATCATCATCGGAATTGCCATGACCACGATTCAAACAACCGGATTTGCTGGTTTTAATCATAAATTTTGGTTTGCCGTCATCGCAATTCTAATCGCAGCCATTTGTTATCCACTGGGGAACCGCCAAATCGGCGTTCGTTACCCCGATTTCAACGGGTTAGAAAAAGTTTTTGGGATGTTGATTGCGACATACCCAACTTTCATTTTGTTGGCAATCATTGGTTATTTGAGATCAGGATTGCCAAACCATACAACGCTCTTAAGCACGTTCACAGTTGCTCTGTCTTCTGGCGTTATTGCAACGGTACTTTTCTTCCAAGCAACCGCGATGGCCGCTCGGAACATGGAAGTGTTGGCAACTGTTGAAGCCACCCAATCATTTGAGGTGATTTTCACGGTATTGCTGGGCGTTCTATTTTTAAATCATGCGTTACCGACACATATCCAATTGTTGGGTTTGCTCGTTATGATTCTCGGTATTGTGGGGATTAACCTAACTCGTAAAAGACGTTATTAATCGTGAAAAGGCCACCGCACAGTGCGATGGCCTTTTTCATTACAAACAAAAACACGCCACAAACATGGCGTGTTTCATACTATGAAAGCTGAGAAGATAGTATCTGCGTTTTTGAGATTGTTGAGATTGTGAAGTATTAAGTCGTACGTACTACCTTCTCATTTGCGGTTGCCCGCAATGATGTTAAACGGGTTCGCACCGTTTAACACCGATAAGCTTAAGCCTCCTGATTTAGCTCAAGTAACAAACGATAAATCGCACCATACAGATTAGCATCATTACCAAATTTACCGGGCACGATATCGACATGACTAATCATGCGATTGATATATGGATTCCCTTGATAAAATGCCTCGTACGCTTCACGAATGGTTGCCGTCACAATCGGTTGGGCTGAAATACCACCACCGATTACGACCCGTTCAATATCAACCGTTGCTTGCAAATTTTGAATCTGTAGCGCGATTGTTCGTGCGTATTGATTAAAAATACGCTTAGCTTGCGGATAACCAGCATTGATGAACTCAAATACTTTTTCTCCATCGTGGACATCCGGCAACTCCAATTCGGTCGCGATTTCCTTAATCATCTCAACCGCCGACCCTGTAAAACCAAACCGTGATTCACGATCCGTCGTAATTTTATGGTAAATAAATGATAATTCACCAGCTTCATAATGAGCACCATAGTGTAACTGACCGTCAATTACAAAACCACCGCCAACACCCGTGCCAAGGACCAGCGCTAAACCATTCGCGACCCCTTTTAACTCACCCACCCAAAGTTCAGCAAGTGCAGCGGCTTTCCCATCATTTTCAATAGCTAACGGCAAATCTAATTGCAACGCCGTCTTTAGGTCGACGCCGTCTAAAAACGACCACATCACCCCGGCATGAATAGTACCCGTGTCATGATTAACACGCACCGGCAAGCTAATGCCAACACCCCGAATATCGTCATGATACAATGCAATAATCGCCTGCAATTGCGCAACAAAAGTCTTTAGATCTCGACGATTTGTTGGCTGATTACCACGTTCAACCAATTCTCCACTATGATTAACTAAACCATATTTAACTTTGGTACCACCAACATCGATGGCCCAATAATGATTTTCCATTTTTATCCCTTTCATTCATGAGCTGTCTCACCCAATTTATTGGCATGACGCCCAGGGCGAATTGCGGCCTTCATAAAGGCCACAATGGCTAATAACAATAACATAAAGCTAATAATCACGTAATTAGCAATTTCACTTGTTTGATTAAACCAACCGTTCAGTGTCTTAAGCACATATGGGCTTGCCGACACACCAACATTGATTCCCACTAACATCATTGTTGATCCTAATGTCTGTGAGACCGCATTTGTCTCAGCTGCTAAATTACTAAAGATTCCTGGCATAACCATACCAAACGCAAATCCGTAACCCGCAACGGCTACCGCTGACAAGATGAGCGACTGACTCTGTATCAAGATGAACACCATCGTCATCGCCAATGTTGCGCCAATCGCAATCGAGTAGCGCCCTAACAAACGCTTAATCTGTCCAAACAACAATGATGACAAAAATTGGAATGCCGTCACAAGTCCCGTGACAAAACTGGCATCAGCGGCTGTTCCGTAACCGCGTTCGGCAAATACCGGCGCCATTTTAACCGTGATGCCAAAATATGCCGTAAACCAAAAGAATGCAAATACCGCTGAAAAAATCATCGCTCCATTTACGCGGACATGACCACTCGCAGTAACATGTTCTTCCTCAACCACTGGCGTATTATCGGGTACTAACAAACCAAACAAGACCAATGGAATTGCCCCAAGCGCGTACACACCAAACGCGGCGTGCCAACCACCGCCCATTAGGAATCCCACGACCCACGTCAGCAAAGTTGTCACCATCGCAGCCGCCGCATCTCGATAACCAATCAAAGCGTCACGCTCATGACCCGTGTAATACATCGAAATCAATGAGAACGATAACGAATTAAATAATCCGACACCGGCACCAAATAGGAACCGACTAGCTAGCATAATCGTATAATTCTCGGTAAACATCGGTGTAATACCTGCAATTACCGAAACCAATAACCCTAGAACAACGGTGCGCTTGTTTCCCATTAATCTTGTTACAAGCGGTGACAACAAAACAAATATCAAAATACCTAAACTCGACACAGACATCAATAATTCAATGTCCGTTTGCGAATGACCAGCCAAAGTTTGATGAATCAGTGGCACGGTTACCTGGACGGCCGCTGCCGCATTCGTTAGCGTTGCAATTGATAGCAACGCTACCTTAAACCAAAAACTATGTTTATTCATATAATCATCACTCCCCAAATTAATCCCTATTCTACATATGTCGACCAACACTAACCAACGTCAGCACGGCCAACATAATCATGAAAACGTTATATAAAATGGCCAACATTTTACTAGAAAGTCGTTGACTCAACGTTGTACCAATATAACCACCGATAATCGCCACAATCGCAAGCCATGGAACCAGGCCTAAGTCATACCGACTATAATCATTCGCAATCACAATGGTGTATATTTTTGAAATCTGTGAGAAAAAGATACTTGCAATCGAATAAATTGCTGCGTCGCGCAGTGTAAAACCAAAACAAATTACCAATAACGAGACGTTCAACGGACCTCCACCGATGGCCAAAAAGATAGATATTGCACCTAAAAACAATCCCAAGCCAAACGATGCCAACCAATGTGGCTTTTTTACACGTTGCCGTTGTGGCATCGCCCGCGTATAGATAATCAAAAAGATTAACGTTAGAAATAATATAATCGACTGGGTTAACTGCACTTTATTTTCAGGAAAATAGCGTAGTAATACCGTCAACAAGCTATTCCCTATATAACCACCGAGTAATGATCCCACTGAAATTTCAAGCAACATTGGCAAGTCATACTTAAAGCCCGACTTAATTTGCTTAACAATTGATACTAAACACATCGTAAATACGACAACGGTTGTATAAAAGCCAATGACTTGTACCGAATCTGGCGAGAACAAATCTGTCATTGCTTTTAATACAATGCCCCCACCAATCCCGGCCAATGCCCCAATGATTGTTGCAATAAATGTCGCAATAACATACAAAACATTCAGCATAAATGCCTCATTCTTCCGTCAAACTACGGCCGTTCGTTGCAATAACGCGTTGATACCAAGCAAAAGAATCCTTCTTTTCACGCTGATAAGTGCCGTTACCGTGATTATCCACGTCAACATAGATGAATCCATAACGCTTGTCCATCGAACCACTACTTGCCGCAATCAAATCAATTGGCCCCCAAGCGGTATATCCCATCACATCAACGCCATCCAATTCGATTGCCTTTTCGACTTCAAGCAAATGTTGTTTGAGATAATCGATGCGATAATCGTCATGAATCTGCCCATTGGCATCCTTTTCGTCATAAGCACCTAATCCATTTTCAACAATCATAACCGGCTTCTCATAGCGGTAATACAATGTATTCAAGGCGAAACGCAACCCCTGTGGATTGATGCCCCAACCCCAGTCTGACTTTTTCAAATACGGATTGGTATAACCGGTCTCTAACCCATTCAACCCCTTTAAGATTCCCTGTGTCTTCTGACCAGTCACGTGGGTCAAGTAATAGCTAAACGACACAAAATCTACGGTTCCCGCCGCCAAAATGGCTTTATCACCGGAGTGTTCTGGCAGCACAATATGCTTACGTTCAAATTCTTTTAACTTGTAATTTGGGTATTTACCACGAACCTGGACATCCGCATAAAACATCATGAGTTTTTGAAAATCTTCAGTTCCTTGTACGTCTGCCGGATCAGGACTATTAGGGTATGAAAAATGCCCGTTATACATCATGCCGACTTTATTCTCGGCATTTAATTCATGCGCTAACTTAACAACTTTCGCGCTCGCCAAAAATTGATGATATGCCGCTTGCATCTTATCGTTCTCACTGGCATCTAAGCTAATACCACCAGCGTTCCAAGGCATCGTCGACATATTATTAATTTCGTTAAACGTTAGCCAGTACCGCACACGCCCATCGAAATGACGCAATAACGTCTCCGCATAACGGACAAACAAATCAACCACTTCACGCCCTTGCCAAAATCCATATTTTTCTAACCCCATCGGGGTATCAAAATGTTGAATCGTAACCAACGGTTCAATACCATACGACAAACACAAGTCCACAATTTTATCGTAAAAGTCCAATCCTTTCTGATTTGGTTTGGCATCATCCCCATTCGGAAAGACACGTGTCCAAGCCATTGAAAACCGGTAGACTTTAAAACCTAGTTCAGCAAACAGGGCAATATCTTCTGCATAATGTTCATAGTGTTTAATCGCATCGTGTGTCGGATAAAACTTAGCTGAATCAATTGCATCAGTAATCTCACGAGGCGCGCCATTTTCGGCTAACGTCATCATGTCAGCTGTGCTAAGCCCTTTACCATCAACATCGTAAGCACCTTCAATCTGTTCAGCTGAAGTTGCACCACCCCAGAGGAAACCTGCTGGAAAAGCCATATGTATTTAATCTCCTTTTCTTGCTATTTCTAAGCAAGAAACAGTATAGCTAGCTAACCAAGCGCAATAATAGCTTTTCAAATCGACTTGTCAGACCGTTGCACACTCAAACAAGAAAACGCTTACATACCATGCAACGCTATTGCGCAAAATAACACTTTCACATGAAAAAACGGACCTACCAATTGCAGCCCGTTCCACTTTAAGATTGATCCTTGATAATTGGGTTCTCCGTAAACCGATAACGTTGGTACTCCTTCTCTATCTGCATTTTTGTTTCGTTTGCCTCAACGTGCCGCGATAAATAACTGGCATACAAAATATCCAGCAGGTACGAAACAGATACATCGGTACTAAAATTACCAAAGTTTTGAATTAGGCGCTCACGTGTACTCATTGGCAACAAGATATCCGCATGCTCAGACAATGTGTTTTTTCCATAGGCTGTTAGCGCAATCACCTGTAATTTCCGATTATCCATGATCGTCATTAACCGATGAATATCTTGTGTTTCTCCCGAGTAAGAAATCAGTACAACAACATCATTCGCTACCGATTCTTGCAAATAAAAATCTACTAAATCCGTTCGCGATAATTGCGTAATTGGTCGACCTATCCGCAACATCTTATTCGCAAATATCTCTGCCAAGTGGCGATGGTCCCCGGCAGAATAGACATAAATATGTTGCGCATCACTTAGCTTTTTCGTTGCACTCTCAAGTTGTTGGTAATCTTGCAAAGAAAGCGTATCTGCTACGACTTCGGTATACAGTTGGCGAATATTATTAGCAACTGACCAAATGCTATCGCTCGGTAAAAATGGCTGATTAACATCAATATCTTGCACATTATGAGCTAGATACAAGCGTTCTTTTATCAACGCCTCTTTAAATTCAGGAAAGCCTGAAAATCCCAATCGCTGACAGAAACGTGTCACCGTCGAAGGGGACACGTAAAGATCATTCGCTAGCTGACGGGCCGTTAATTCTTTTATTTCCGATGTATCATTCAAAAAATAGTCAGATAACTGCTTTTCAACACTACTCATTGCTTCTTGGTTTTCCAATGACTCTTTAATTAACATGACCTTCTCCTGAAAACGCTTACTTTTAATACGACTTTACCACATTTCCTGAAAGTCGGAAATTGTGGTGCCTTTCTTAATCAATCATTTTGGCAAGTGATTTTAGCATGAAACAAAATAATGAACAGACTGGTCTTTATTTTGTTTCGCTCTATAATTAGAACCATCAAGTAAAGGAGCATAACATGAACGAAAATAACTACACGCAACTCGTCACTGCATTTGCTGAGGCTAACGGCTTTACCTTCTATCAAGGCGCGCAAGCTAGTCCAGCCTTGATTCGTAATTGGGTAAATGGCACCCGCAAGATTCACTTCGTTTCTTACGGTAACGACAGTCAAACGGCTAGCTGGCATTTCATCAACGAAGGCTTTGAACATCCTGTTTCACACCTTGGTACCGGCATTGATGAATTAACTGATTGGCTAGACAACGTCATCGCGCCACAACTTCCTTAAAACATATCAAAGTGATCTAACCGGTCACTTTCTGAAAAAATGTGATAAAATCACCTGACGTTTTAAATAACGATACATATTCAAAAACGA
>NZ_AEKT01000030.1 GCF_000193635.1 Weissella cibaria KACC 11862
TAAAAAACGACCACGCAGATATGCGTGGCTTTTTTAGATTCTGCAGGTCAGAACGTTTTGCTTGTTTTACTTGTTCCGCTGACGGTACAATGGCCGTAATATCATGAAGAAATTTACGTTGTGGGAGGAACAAGATGAATAACTTAAATCCTACAAAGTCGATGTATGATGCTTTGGCAGACGCGGCCCACCGCGCTTTGCAACGCACGTTTGATCAAGTGCCTGACGGGCAAAGCTTACTGCAAATGACGGCTGAGGCTAAGCTAGCGGATGTTGAAAATAATGGATGGAATTGTTCAGTCATTCAACCGGCTGAACTAAAAGCTTTCGCCATGGGCGTGATCAAGGGGCTAGAAGATTTAGCAGCGACGTGGCACGTTGAGTCACACCCAACCTTTATTACAGCGAAGAAGGAAGTCACAGAAGCGATAATTAATCTGAATGATGCTCGGCCTGATTCAGTTAATAAACTGGGTGCCGATTTAACTAACTTGCGTAACTTGATTCGTCATTTGAAAGTTGAACTTAATGAAAATCATCCGGAGATGCTGCGCCGCATTGCCGCCGACTTCTTAACGGCCTACGAACCAGCGCGACAAGACCCTAGTTTGGCAAACGTGTACGATGCTTTAGAGGCTGGTTTCCAAAATAGTGAGACGACTGGAGCCGAACTGCAACAGTTGCTAACGACTTTTCCTGGTTCGTTAACGGCGTTTCAAGAAAGTAGCAATGACTTTATGAACGAGGTTATTGCTAGCATTCATGCGCAGGTTGCGCACTTTGGCTTGGATACGTTACCAGAGCTAGTGACGTTCTTCCAAGAAGTTCACTTGGAGTTGGCGGTTGCAACCTATCCAGCTGAATATATTGCGATTAGTCAATTACTTGAAAAATGGAACCAGTATTAACTGACGAAATTATGAAAAAGACAGATTTGACTAAGGTGCGGAGTTACGTGACGGAATTGTACCGTAGTGTGAAATCTGCCCAAATCGCGGGGGTGCCCTTATCAGTTGGGGCGAATGAAACGCTTAATATTTGCGAGAATAAACTAACGGCGACCGATGCTGATCGTGATGACTACCGTGACGTGATGGACTTGTTACGTGGTGTCCGCTTCGAGGGTTAAGCCACACAAAATACAGCAAAAATCTCAACTATCAGACTTGCGAAAAACGCCCAGTCTGAAAGTTGAGATTTTTTAGTTTGCAAGAGATTTTTTGTCCCAAATTTGACATGTTTTAGCATAGTTTTAACGTGATTCAGGCCGAAAAGCTTACTTTTAATATGTTTTTAGCGCAATTTTTGACCGTTTGAAAAAAGAACGGTACCTGACGCGTAAAATATCAACAGATAAAGTTAAGAATCGGGAGGACTATCATGAATTGGGTACCACAATTATTAGCTGTGGCTAGCAAATATGATGGTGACATTATGAATGCTGAAGTTGCTTCGTTAGGGAAACAACTTTGGGATACGTATTCCGAAAGCGGTCCATACGTGATTGATGGGGAACACCGATATTCCAGTGTCGCTGCAATGGCAAAAGATTTACATGTAAGTGTCCATCGTATTCGCAAGGTGATTGAGGAGACAAATTTGACGAAGGCATATGGACCTGATCAAGTGCGTTTTGACTATCATACGTTGCGATATGATTCGGCGGATAACAAATAATCGGCGCAAGACTTTTTTCAAGCGAGATTTATATTTAGGTCTTAAAATATGTAAAGTTATTTTTGAATTTGTGTTAATTCTGGCACTTTTCAGAAAGATATGATTTTTTATCGGATAGTTGTGTTATACCAAACCTGATTTTCAGACTGCAAAAGGTTGATTGTAGTGATTTGTTCCAGAAGTAGATTTCAGAAATAAATCACTATAATCAACAGTTTGGAAATTGGCGTTGATATAGATATTTTTCAGGATACAAGAGAGGGAAAGCTTAGTATGAAAAATAACAAGATTTTGAGCGAAGCAGATTACATCGCCAAAGAGCACTACAAGATGTATAAGGCCGGCAAGAAGTGGATGGTTGCAGGAATTACTGCTGTATCTATTTTGGGTGCCGTTGCAATGGCTGAAGGCACAGCCTCTGCTGACCAAGTTGCAAATACGACGTCAGGAACTGATCCAGCCGTCGTTAAGGTTGATGAAGCAGCTGCAACGTCACAATCGGCAACGACGGTGACGTTGTCAGCGTCTGCATCAGTTTCTTCAGCTGCATCTGAAGTACCAGCTGTGACTGAGGTTAGTGCATCATCTGAAGTGGTTTCTTCAGTAGTTGCCAGCGAAGCAGTTAGTTCATCATCAGATGTCGAGAGTTCTGTAGCCCCAGCAAGCGTTTCCGCTTCAGTTGAGGCTTCTTCAAGTGTCTCTGCATCAGTTACGCCGATTGCCAGCGTTTCAGCATCAGTAGAGAGTTCTACGGTTGTTGAAAGTTCATCAGTAGTTGAAAGTGTTGCATCATCTGTTGCGCCTGTTGTGAATGGCCACGATTCAGTTGCGATGTCATCAATGATGTCTTCTGCTGAGTCTGCTAAGGCAGCTGGTTCAATTGTTGCAATGCGTGCGGTGTTAGCGGACGTGCCAACTTCTTCCTTGAAGACGGCAGGTACGATTGCGACGCTTTCAGATGCCGATAACAAAATTGGTGGATATGCAAAGGTTACTGAAAACGCAAAGTCAACAGCGAACGATCCACATTATCTATCAGTTACTGAAGGTAATATTCAGTCGTACTTTTCAGCAAACGGAACGGCGGTTAAGTCAGCGGTTTTGACTGCTTCTGATGCGAAAAAAATCGCATCTAGTCTTAGTTCTGTGGCCGATGTAAAAATGTCAGGCGTATCATCTAGCCAAGCAAGTATGTTGAAGTCAGAAGCAAGTTATTACTCGTCATTAGCAGCGACTGGGGGCAATCGTGTTTATTACACTCTGACAAACGGTGCAACGCAACAGGGTGCCGTAGCCTTTAACAAAAAAGTTGACATGACTAAGCAATGGACAATCAACTTTGATTTGAATATGACGACTATTTCAACGCCTGGAGATTTTATTGGCTTGGTGTTGATGGATACAGATCCAAATAAGTTGGGTACGTCAACAATTAAGGACGATAAAGGAGCTGTTCAAACGGGTAGCAAAACGCCTGGAGGAGCGTTAGGGGTTAATGGTAATGCCAATGCATTCTTATGGGGAATCGATACTTGGAAGAATAATGAATCAGGATTTGGTGATCTTACTCAGGCAACTGCCAATGATTGGATGATTGGATTCCGTCACACCAATGGAAATGGCTCTTTGGTTGCAGCCACTACCGCGGACCAACGAATCATCAATGCTTCGAGTGCCGTAGCCTCTTTGGCAGGTACACAATGGAGCACGGGTGATGCTAAGGGACAATTCTCATATGTTGCGGGAACAACTACGACTGGATTTATTATTAGGGATACTATTGCTTCCAATGCACAAAGTGATGTAACACCACAAATTGTTATGGGATTCACAGCAAAGTTCACACCAAATGGTGATGGAACAGGAACACTGACGGTGTATGACTCACAGGGACGAGTGGTAAGTTCAGGAACGGTCGGAACAGTTAACGTTATGACGATGGCACTTGGATTTAAGGCTGCAACGGGTGGAAACTACAGCCAAATGGGTGTGACAATCACCCAACCAGATACGTCCTCTGATGATAATTCTAATGCGTTTAACTTGACGGTTGGAACGCGAACTGTCCCGGTTGATTACAAGACACCATCAGACTCAGATATTAGCGAGTTGGCAGATGGCACTATTTTGGCTAACCTTGGAGATGTGATTACAATTAACCCAGAAGCTAGCGAAACAACTTCTGAAGAAATCAACGCATTTGATAAGACGAATGATATCAAGACAGGGACGCCAACTATTCCAGGTTACAAGCTATTAAGTGTTAATGATCAGTCTGGTGATGATATTAGTGGTAAGACGATTACAATCACCGATGCCACCAAAGTATCATTAACGTATGCAAAGCAAGTGCAAGATACATTCAATTTTGTAGATGCACAAGGCAATACGGTGCCTGTTGATGGCCAAGATACGTACGTAGCTGGTAACGAAACAGATGGCTCATCATATGATTCATTGACATATGCTGATGCGCAAAAGGCCGGAGTAACTGGTGTTGCGACAATTGCAACACTTTTGACATCATTGTCTAGTCGTGGTTTCTCAGCGTTTGCGATTTATGATGCTAAGGGTAATAAAGTCGACTTTTCTTCATTGAAGTTTGGTGGTTCTGACGCAGTGTATAAGGTTGTATTGACACCTGATACGCAATCAACGACAATCCACTATATCGACGCCAACGGTAAGGAAATCTCAAAGGTTGTGAACGCTACTGCTAAGGTCGGTTCAACTTTGACACCAGCACTAGTTAAGTCAGGATATGTTTACAACAGTACTACGACTAAGGCTAACGCTAAGAATGCTGGATTGGCTGTAGATTCAGCTGCAAATTATGTTGTAACTAAGGGTGTTTCTGACGTTTATTACACGTATAACTCATATGGTGTTGTACTTAATGTGCAAAAGGCTGGCGGTAAGACAGTTAATATGATGGGGGATGGCAAGGCTATTCCGGTTGCATCAACACAATCATCAATTGCTGACTTATTAAGCTTGGGATCAGCAACCTCATTCACAGCAGCTGAAAAGTTGTTGAAGCAATATGGTTTGGTGCCGGCTGGATATACGTTGTCTGGTGCTCAAATTAACGGTAAGGCTGTGGATATGGCCGCTAGCTTTGATTTGGCTAACTTCTTGGTAGATGGTACCTCATACGTGACGGACACGGCTGATGGTACTGCCGACTCAGTAGCAACGCTATTGCTGTTGTTGACACCTTCGAAGCAATCAGCAACGGTAACGGCTGTAGATTCAGAAGGTAAGTCTCTGGGACAAGAAATTGGTGTGATTACTGGCGATACTGATAGTTCGTTTACTGATGCAGCGGCTAGTTTGAAGTACCCTGAAATTGCAGGATATACCCGTGTTGTTACACCATTAACTGATGCTAACGGTGCAACGAGCTTTGATGAGACCAACAATGCTTTGGATGCGGATGACGCTTCACAACAAACAATCAAGGTTATTTATGTTCTGAACCCAGCACAAGCAGGTGCTGACAAGAATGTAAACGTAACTGCGGATGTAACTGATGCCCAGGCCGCATTCGACAAGGCAGTTAACGCTACTGATGCAACACCATCAAGCATTGCGGATGCCGCTAAGGCGTTTGACAAGGCTGTGCAAGAAGCTGTAACTAGTAGACAAAAGGCAGTGGACGCGGCAGAAACTGTACCAGGCATACCTGCTGGTTTGACAGACAATAAGACAGTCTCAGATGCGTTTGCCGCTATTAAGACAGCGACTGATGCAGCGGCTGATGGTACTGGTACAACGGCAGCAATTAATAACGCCGTTGCTAACTATGGTGATGTCTTGAATAAGGCAACTGCTGCTGACCAAACGACTGTTGCGGGCATGAGCGTTGCTAAGGATGCTGATGTGTCAGCAGCAGACACGGCTTTGGCTAGCGTACAGACGAAGGTAGCTGGTTTGTTACAGGACAAGACGGCGACACCTGATCAAGTTGCGGCCGCAGTTGTTGAGTTGACCAACGCCAAGAACGACTACGATGCTAAGGTTATCGCTGCCGTTAAGAAGAACGACGTTACTGACGCCGTATCTGCTTTGGCAACCCCGGGTTCAGCAATCGAGACAGCTGTTAGCGGTTTGAACGATGCTTTGACGTCTGGTGATATGACGAAGATTGCATCAGCTGAGACAGCACTACAAAATGCCGTTTCAGACGCAGCAAAGCAAGCTAACGTTGATGCAGATAACGCGCAAAAGATTGTTGCTAACATGCCTTCAGCAAACGATGCCGATGTAACTGCCAAGTCAGGTGCATTGGATCAAGCGCAAACAGAATTGAAGAACTTGTTGGCAGCTGATCCGGCTGCAACAACTGACGCTATTGCAACCGCAGTCGCAAAGGTTAAGTCAGCGCAAAAGGACTACACGGATGCCGTTGTGGCAGCTGTGACGAAGAACGATTTGACGCCAGATGTTAACGCGTTGGCAAAGTCTGACACGACGGTTGCAACAGCAGTTTCAAATTTGAATGATGCCATGGCATCAGGTGATATGACGAAGATTGCGGATGCTGAGACGAAGTTGAACACGGCAGTTAAGAATGCTGCAACAACTGCTAACGGCGACGCTGACTCAGAGCAAACGCAAATCGCTGATATGACGGCGGCAAAGGATGCCACGGTAAAGGCTAAGAACAGTGCCTTGGATACTGCTCAAGCAGATTTGAAGACGGTCTTGGCTGACAAGACGGCTACAACTGATGATATTGCTAAGGCTGTTAATGCAGTGAACACAGCAAAGTCAGAGTTGGATAATGCTGTTAAGGATGCTATGTCAACAGCTGTTAACTCAGATGCTGTTAATGCGGTGGCTAAGAACAACACGGCTGTGAAGGATGCGCAAGATGCGTTTAACCAATTGCCTGATACAGCCTCATTGGCTGATATCAAGGCAAAGAGTGATGCGCTAAAGGACGCGTTGACGACAGTTGGTGATGCTACGAACACGACTGTTGACACGGATCAAGCAGCCGTTGCCAAAACGACCGTTGCTAAGAACGCTGATGTGGCTAACGCCGGTTCAAAGTTGGATGCTGCACAAAAGAATTTGACGACAATCATGGCTGACACACAATCAACGCCAGAAGATGTTGCCAAGGCTATTCAAGCGGTTGAAGATGCGAAGAAGTCGCTTGACACGGCCGTGAAGTCAGCCGTTAAGAACGATACTGACACGGCAGCCTCATTGATCGATGCTGATTCAGTTAAGAACGCCAAGAGTGATCTTGATGGGTTGTTGGCTGATGGATCAACAGCTTCAATCGCGGATATTGCAGCAGCTGAGAAGAAGTTGACGGATGCCATGAAGGACGTTGCGAAGGATGCAGCTACTAAGGCAACTGACACGACAACATCAAATGTTTCTGACGATGCCAGTGTTAAGGCAGCCGCTAACGTCATTAACAACTTGCCAGCTAACGCAACGCCGCAAGATATTGCGAATGCTTTGTCTGACTTGAACACGGCTGTTTCTAACGCACAAACGGCATTGCAAAATGCGAAGGATGCTGAGAAGGCAGCCTTGGACAAGACTGTGACGTCGCCTTATGACCAAGAAACAACTGTGAAGAATGCGAAGGACGCAATTACCAAGGCGTTGTCTGCCGAAGATACGACTACGACGGCTACGCAATTGAAGAACTTGCAACAAGCATTGGAGCAAGCGGTTGCACAAGCTAAGGCAGATCGTGATGTTGCAAATGCAGCAGCAACGACGGCTGAAAATGTGCCAGATTCTGTTAAGTCTGTCGAAGCTGTTAAGAATGCTTTGGCTGCCTTGGATAAGGCTGTTGCGGACGCTGCTAATAATGAAGGCACGACAGCCGCAATTACCAAGGCTGTTAATGACTTGAAGTCTGCTGAAAAGACAGCTCAAGGGGCTGTTGCTGACAAGATTACTGCGGGTGCGCAAGCAATCGCAGACATTCCTGCCAACATTAAGGATGACAAGGGTGTTCAAGATAAGTCAGCTGCTTTGAACACGTTGTTGACTAACGGTACGGCAACAGCTGATGACATTACTAAGGCAATCAATGATTTGACTTCAGCTGAGGCTACTGCCAAGCAAGCATTGGCAGATGAGCGTACTAACGCAACAAACGCGCAAACGGCAGCAACTAAGGACACGACGGTTGATGCTATTTATACCGCTTCAAAGCAAGCGGTTGCGGATGGTACAGCAACGGACGCACAAAAGGCATTGGTTAAGGCTTATGACAAGGTGACTGATTTGTTGGCAGACGCAAATGATGCTACGACAACGAAGACAGATTTGACGTCTGCTGAAGCCTCATTGCAAAGTGCAGTTGATGCTTATAACGATGAACGTGCCAAGGTTATTGAGACTGGAAATAATTTGGAATCAGCTTCTAAGGCTGATACATTTGCGGTTCATAATGAACAAGCTGTTAAGGATGCACAAGACGAGTTGCAAACTTTGTTGACGCAAGCAAAGGACAATCCAACAAATCCAACAACTGCCGATCTTAACAATGCGATTACGAACTTGCAAAACGTGATTAATGACGCGCAAGCAGCCCGTGACACGGCGGTTAAGAATGCCAATGCTGTTTCAATTCCAGCTAACCTGGCTGACCAAGCAAAGGATAAGACCTCTGCTTTGGGACAGGCGGTTGATAACTTAGCCACGGCGTTGAAGTCAGGTACCACGCAACAAATTATTGACGCAACGAATGCCTTGACTGGTGCGGATGGTGCCTTGGCAAAGGCTACAGAAGCTGTTAAGAATGCTAAGGGTGATTACGCTGGTAAGGCAGTAACGGACTTAGTACCAGTCAACTTGAGCGATAACGCTGCTTTGAATACGGCTGCACAAAACTTGCTTGATGCTGCTAACAGTGATTACGCAACAGCTGATGATTTGAAGAATGCTAAGTCAGCTTATGAAAATGCGAAGACGGCTGCTGAAACTGCTTTGAGCACGTCAACAGCGGACGCTAAGACAGCACAAACGAGCATTGCCAAGAACTTGGCTTCTGATACAGATGTCATGGCTGCAAACGACAAGTTGCAAAAGTTGTTGGATGCGCCTGAGACGTCAACTAAGACAGCCATCGATGCAGATGTTAAGGCGTTGCAGAATGCTGAGACGGCAGCTGAAGCAACGTTGGCAGCTGCAAAGGATTCTGCAGCTAAGAACATGCCAGATACGAAGCCAGTTTCAAAGGAAACGCAAGTTATTAATGCGAAGACGGCTTTGGAGAATGCCATTAAGGATGGCTCAACGGCGTCAACGGCAGATATTAAGAACTTGCAAGATGCATTGACGAATGCCATTGCATCCGCTGAAAAGGCACGTGATGCTGCAATGGATACGGCGTCAGATGCTTTGGGATCAGTAACGCCAGATGTTTCTGATCGTCCGGAAATTAGTGCTGCTATGACGGAATTGAACACTGCCATTGCGGCAGCTAACGGCGACACTGGCACGACAGCAGATGTTGCGTCGGCCTCAGCTAAGTTGGCCTCATTGGTGGCCTCAGCTAAGCAATCTTTGGCTGATGTGCAAGATTCAGCTAAGAATGCTTTGGCTAAGGTTCCTGTAAACGTTCAAGACGATACGAAGGTGCAACAAGCAGAAGCGGCTTTGCAAAAGGCTTTGGGTACGGACTCAACGTCAACGGCAACAGATATTGCCAACGCGCAAGCGGCATTGGCTGAGGCAGTCGCTAAGGCACAAGATGCTCTCGCAACGTCAACGTCAAACGCTTCAGTTGCAATTAAGTCAATTCCGGTTGCAGTTGCAACTGAGAAGGCTGTGACAGATGCACAATCTGCCTTGGATACGTTGTTGAAGAGTCCTGAAACATCAACTAAGACGCAAATCGATGCGGCAAAGTCAGCATTGGATTCAGCTGTTGCGGTTGCTGAAAAGAACCGTCAACAAGCCATCGATTTAGCTAACGCCGCAGCTGCAGCAACGGCACCATATGGTATGGAAGCTGCTGGAGCTGGCACGATTGCTGATGCGGCCAAGGCTTTGACTGATTTGACCAAGACCGATGCTACGGCAGAACAAATTGCTGATGCTACAAACGCCTTAACGAAGGCAGTAGCCGATGCCTCAGCTGTTCGTGCCAAGTCAGTTAATGACGCCGCACAAATGGTTGTACCAGTTAACTTGAGTGATCAAGCGGCTGATGAGACGTCAGATGTAGCTGCTAAGAAGGCTGCCTTGCAAGATGCCTTGGATAAGGCTGCTAACAATGCTGGTACGTCTGCAGATATCGACGCTGCTAAGACAGCGTTGGCGACAGCGATTGCGGATGCTAAGACTAAGTTGCAAGAGAATAAGGACAAAGCAAATGCTACGACGGCGCCAACGAACATGACCGACAATGACGTGGTTAACGATGCGTTGACAGCGTTGAAGAAGGTTGCGACTGATCCAAATGCAACGCAAACAGCTTTGAACAAGGCGCAAGAGGCTTACACGAATGCAGTTACTGATGAGCAAGATAAGTTGCAAACAGCTAAGAACGCGGCCAAGTCTGTAGAAGCGCCAAAAAACATGACCGACAACACGGTTGTGGCTGGTAAGTTGGCCGACTTGAAGAAGGTTGCTGAAGATGGTGATGCGACGGCTACTGAATTGGCAAACGCGCAACAAGCTTACGATGATGCCGTTAAGGCTGAACAAGGCAAGTTGCAAGATGCCAAGAATGCAGCTGCTGATGTGACGGTGCCAAAGAATGTTTCAGACAACAAGACTGTTACTGATTTATTGACGGCTTTGCACGACACGGCTGCTGATGGGAATGCAACGGCAAGCGCATTGACGGCTGCACAAAAGGCATACGATGATGCAGTAACAGAGGCCCAATCAGCCTTGGCAACTAAGAAGTCAACGGCTGATAAAACAACGATTGACACGAACATTTCTGATGATAAAGCCACACAAGATGCCCTCGCTAACTTGAAGAAGATTGCTGAAGATAAGAATGCTACGGCGTCGGATTTGCAAAAGGCACAAGATGCATACGATAAGGCAGTGACTGATGCACAAGGTGTGTTGAACGATGGTAAGGAAACTGCGCAAAAGTCAATTAATAGCTTGGATATTCCAGAGGCTGAGGGTATTAGAGCAGATCCGTCTGTTGCAGAAGCTGAGGCAGATTTGAAGGCTAAGCTGAAGGATGATAACGCAACAGCTACTGACATTGCGAATGCACAAAACAAGCTAGATCAAGCCGTTAAGGTGGCTAACAAGGCAATTGACGATGCGAAGAAGGCATTGGCAGCAACACCTGTAGACACGAAGACTGTTAAGAACGAATCTTCAGTTGCGGCTGCACAAAAAGCTTTGGACGATTTGATGGCAAGCCAATACACGTCTTTGGCACAATTGAACGCAGCGCAAGAGACGTTGCAAAACGCGGTTGATGCAGCGAAGGCAAAGCGTGCCGTTGCTAATAACGGCGCTAACGATGCCATTGCGAATGTGCCAGCCAATGTTGCGGGTGATGCAACTGTTAAGGCAGCGCAAGCGAACTTGCAAGCACTTGTTGATGCGGCGGCCAAGGATGGCCAAGTTGCTGATAAGAATGCGTTGACGGCTGATATCTTGAAGGCGACGACTGCTTTGCAATCAGCTGTTACGGCGGCTAACTCAACTTTGAGTGAGTCAACGGATGCCGCTAAGTCAGCTTTGAACAAGGTACCAACCAACGTGCAAGATGATGCGGATGTGCAAAAGCAAGAAGCGGCTTTGAACGATGTGTTGAGCAACCCTGATTCTTCTAAGGAAGAGATTGATAAGGCTAAGTCGGCTTTGGATACAGCTGTAACAGGCGCACAATCAAAGTTGGCTGACGCTAAGGATCAAGCTAAGCAAGAAGTTAAGACAGCTAACGATAACAAGGCTTGGCAAGATAATGTAGCGGTTGCGAACGCAACGGATGCTTTGCAAAACTTGATTGATTCAGAGACGGCTACTAAGACTGACATTGATAACGCCATTGCGTCATTGAAGTCAGCTGAGCAAGCGGCTGACAACAAGTTGGCCGATGTGACGGCAACTGCCAAGTCTGCCTTGGGTAAGACGGCACCAGTTTCTGGTGAAAAGGCCGTTGTAGACGCTGCTAAGGACTTGCAGACGTTGCTTGATTCAGGTACAGCAACGGCAACGCAAATCGCGGATGCTACGAAGAAGTTGACGGATACAGTGTCAGCTGAGACGACAACGCGTGGCAAGGCTGTGAATGATGCCGCTAGCGATGTTGTGCCTGCAAATGTACAAGATGTTAAGACGGTTCAAGATTTGCAAGATAAGTTGCAAGACGCCTTGGCTAATGCAGCAGATGATAAGGGCACGACGCAAGCCATTAAGGACGCGCAAAAGGCCCTTGACGATGCAGTTAAGCAAGCCCAATCAGACTTGGCTGATGTGAAGAACACGGCGATGTCTGATATGACGAATGTGCCAGTAAACTTGCTGGATGACAAGAGCGTGACGGATGCGAAGGCAGCCTTGAATGACGCGATTAATTCAGCAACGGCTACGGCGACTGACGTTAAGGTTGCACAACAGGTCCTTGATGACGCTGTTACGGCAGCCAAGTCAGCGCAAGAAGGTGCGGCGGCAACGGCTAACACGGCCGTAACTGGTGTACCAGCGTCTGTTAAGGATTCTGATGCAGTCAAGGATGCGATTGCTAAGGTACAAGGTTTGACTAAGGACTTGACGGCTGATACTGCGACAAAGTCTGCCATTGACCAAGCTAAGCAAGAATTGGCTGCCGCTGTCGCTGCACAACAAGGTGTTCGTTCTGATGTAGTTACGGCAGCTAAGTCAGCACTTGATGCAACGGCCCCTGTTTCAGGTGAAGTGGCTGATCAAATAGCGGTTTTGCAAAAGAAGCTTGGTGATAGTAGCGCCACTGCTTCAGATATTAAGCAAGCCATGAACGATTTGAACGATGCGG
This sequence comes from Weissella cibaria KACC 11862, assembly GCF_000193635.1. Classification (GTDB taxonomy): domain Bacteria; phylum Bacillota; class Bacilli; order Lactobacillales; family Lactobacillaceae; genus Weissella; species Weissella cibaria. The sequence continues at coordinate 12,653 of NZ_AEKT01000030.1, forward strand.
TTGCAACGGCTAAGCAAGAACGTCAAACGGCAGTGTCGAAGGCAACGGAGACGCAAGTACCAGCTGGTTTGTTGGATAACAAGGCAATCGCTGACTTGCAAGCTAAGATGCAACAGGCTTTGAAGGATGCGTCAAATGATCAAGGATCAACGGACGCTATCAACAAGGCCCAAGCTGCACTACAAACAGCGATTGATGATGCAACCACAAAGTTGCAAAACAACAAGAACGCGGTTGATGCGTCAGTTCCAACGCAATTGGCTGATGATAAGTCATTGAACGATGCGGCAGCTAAGTTGGCTGAGGTAGCCAAGGATGCGAATAGCACCCAAAGTGACTTGGATAAGGCGCAAAACGCCTACAACACAGCAAAGTCAAATGCTGAAACGGCATTGAAGAATGCCCAAGATTTGGCTAAGCAAGTTGTTGCAAACGTACCTGATAACATGAGTGATAGCCAAGCTGTCGCTGATGCAAAGAAGGCGTTGCAAGATAAGTTGGCTGATGGTTCAACGGCCACAGCTTCAGAAATCAAGGATGCGCAAACTGCCTTGACACAAGCTGAAAACAAGGCCCAACAAGCTTTGGATACGGCTAAGCAAGATGCAGCAGCTGACTTGGATGCTGTTAAGAAGTCGGGTAAGACGTTGCCTAAGGACGTGCAAAACGCAGCTGATAACTTGCAAAAGATTTTGGACAATCCAAAGTCAAGCAAGGCTGACGTTGAGAACGCTCAGAAGCAATTGGATGTGGTGAACACGCCAGTTACGAAGCCAGCAGTTGTTACGGCTGGTGAAGGTGATGATGTTGCTGATTTGGACATCCCATCAGTTGATGGTAAGACACCAGTGGTCTTTATCCACAACGCCGATGGCACGACAGAAAAGGTTTTGCCAAATGCGGTTAAGGGTGAAGATGGTGCTATCCACTACAAGTTGCCAAGCACGAAGGTGAAGGCCGGTGCAACACTTGAAGTTGTGCAAGTGCCAGTTGCTGAAGTGACATCACCAGTTGTAACGGGCGATACAGCAACGGTTAAGGTGACTGACAAGACGGGTTACACGCCAATTATTTCTTACGTGGATCCAAAGACTGGTGACGTTGTCTCAGTGAAGATGGATGATAAGGACACGCAAGGATTGACGGTGACTAAGAATGCCGATGGTACGTATACGGTAGCTGGTTTGCCAGCTGGTGTTGACGCAGTGGTTTCATTTGATCCAAATGCGGTTAACGCAGCAGCAGCGGTGACGTTGACAGATGCGGCTAAGCAAACGACGGCTGGTAATGCAGCTGCTCGTAAGTTGCCAACCATTGCTTCCGTTGTTGATAACTTGAAGAATGTTATTTCAACAGGTTATACAGGTGCTTCTGTGGTTGTGCCTGATGCAATCGAAGCTGGTTTGAAGGTCGATGGTTACCAATACGAAGTTGTCGGACCTGACAACAAGGTCTATGGTACGTTGGCTGAAGCAGTGGCCGCTAACCCAACATTTACGACGGATGATAACAACTTTGTGGTTGTGTACTCACCTGAGAATGATCAAAAGGTTGTTGTGAAGTCTAACTTGTCATCAAGCTTGATTGCTCAAACAAATGGGGCTTCTGACACGAACTGGACTGGCAAGACGAAGCTTGGTTCAGTGACGGATGCAAGTTTGAAGAAGGCTGGTTACTCATACACGGTTACGGGACCTGATGGTAAGACGTACGCAACATGGGCAGAGGCTTTGAAGGCAAATAAGTTCTTTGATAACAACGATGTTGCTGGTGGCAGTGCAACGTTCGACGAGCAAGCTGTGATTGCACAAGCGCTTGAAGTACGTGATGGTATTGCTACAATGGCGTCAGCGCTTGGTGAACAAGCACCGGGTCAAGATGCTGAAATCCAACAATTCGTGGTGAACTACACGAAGAACGCGGATGCAGTTGATCAAGACACGAAGGCTGCCCAAACGGATTTGAACAAGGTTTTGGCTAACAAGGATGCATCTGCTGAAGAAGTTGCCAAGGCGGTTTCTGATTACAACAAGGCTGTTGCAAGTGCACAAGCAGATCGTGACCAAGCGGTTAAGGATGCGAATAATGTCGCAACCTCACCAGTCAACGGTGAAACGGCTGTGAAGGATGCCCAAAGCAAGCTTGCTGATGTGTTGAAGAATGCTGAAGCTGGTAAGGCTTCGACACAAGACATTAAGGATGCGATGACAGCGTTGCAAAATGCCGTTAAGTCAGCCAAGTCAGATCGTGATGCCGCTGTATCAACTGCAAAGTCAGTTGATAAGGGCACAGTTGCTAATGAGTCATCAGTGAAGGATGCGCAATCAGCACTTGATAACATCATTGCCAAGGCTGCCAAGGGCGAAGCAACGACGGCAGATGTGCAAGCAGCTGCAAAGTCATTGCAAGAAGCCGTTACAAAGGCAACCGATGCACGCAACCAAGCTGTATCAACTGCAAAGTCAGTTGACAAGGGCACAGTCGCTAATGAGTCATCAGTGAAGGATGCACAATCAGCACTTGATAACATCATTGCAAAGGCTGCCAAGGGCGAAGCAACGACGGCAGATGTGCAAGCAGCTGCAAAGTCATTGCAAGAAGCCGTTACAAAGGCAACTGATGCGCGTGATAAGGCCATTAAGGCTGCACAGAAGTCAGGCCAAACTGCCGGTGCGAAGAATTTGTCAGACAATAATGCAGTGCAAAAGGCAAAGGACAAGTTGGCACAATTGATTAAGGACGCTGCTGCCGGTAAGGCAACGACGGCGGATATCGAGGCTGCTACGAAGTCGTTGAATGAAACGGTTGCTAAGGCACAAGCTGCATTGGCAACGGCTAAGAAGACGGCCAAGTCTGAAGCAACGGTTCCTGCATACTTGTCAGACAGCAAGTCATTGCAAGCGGCGGCTGATAAGCTAGCTGCATTGGCTGGTGATCCAAATGCAACGGCTACTGATTTGCAAAACGCTTTGACAGCCTACAACAAGGCCAAGGATGCTGCGCAAGCTGCATACGATGCCCAAGTTAAGGATGCCAAGACGGTTGTAAACACTGGTAAGATGACGCCAGCAAAGCAACACCTAAACGAGTTGCTTGCTAATGGTGCCACGGCTAGTGAAATTGCGGTTGCAATGATTGCCGTAGCGAACGAGAAGGATACTGCAATTGCGACCGCAGCTGCAGCGCCAGTCGTTTCTGCTGGTATCATTACAACAATGCACCCAACGTTGGTGGTTCGTGATAACACGGTGCCAACGGTGACTGCAGAAAATAAGTTGCCAGAGACAGGTGTTGATCAACAAGTTTGGTTGACGGTTGCTGGTACGATGGCTTTGTTGGGCTTGTTCTTAGTCGCTGCTAAGCGTCGTAAGAACGATGACAAAGAAGCTTAATCGATAAGAAGGTGTGGACTGCTGTAAGGTGGTTCACGCCTTTTTGTTATAAGTTGGGGATGTCCCAGAACTGAACGATTTTGAGAACATTCTGCCATAATCATAATTTCACAAGGTATAACAGGCCCGATATAGCTTGATTTTGGGGCGTTTTTAAATTTTTAAGTTAGCTGCTGTATGATAAATATATAAAGTAAGCAATCGGTGATAGGAGGACTGGAAAATGGCAGTATTCATGAGTGCAGTAAGTTTGTTAAGTGCAGTAGTTGCAGCTGCTGGGTACATCGCCCAGTTCCGAAACGAAGCCGAAGTTGCTGAAGTTGAATAGTTAATCACAGAGATGTCTCATATACGAGACATCTTTTTTTGTGATTGCAAAATTAGGGACCCGGAAATAAAGTAAGCATTCCCGCTAAATGGTATAATTACGCTAGTTTTTTGGAATGACATGAGGAATTTGGGATGAGAGTAATAAAGGCATTATCAGTGGGGACAATGCTCGGGTTAGTAGCTAGTGTTGTTCAAACGACAAGGGTATCTGCTGATGAGTATAGTAACAATAAGCCTGAGTTTTCAGTCGCATTATCGGCAATCGATGGTCAACAAGATGACGGGTCAACAACCTGGAATATTAAAACGCAACCGGGTAAAAAATTTGGCGGCGTTGTTTATATTCAAAATACATCCGCAGCCGAAGCAACGTTCCACGTGTCAGTTGAACAAGGGTTTACCAACAACAATTTAGTTGTTGGTTATGCCAGCGGTCATAATAATGATTCGCTTGCTAAAACAATGGACCTTCGGAAAATTGTGAAAGTGCCACAAGAAAGTGTCACGGTCGGCGCGGGCCAAACGGTTTATGCGCCAATCAATTTTAAGATGGCGGATCAAAGTTTTGATGGCACGGTTGTGGGTGCAGTGGTCGTGACAAAGGACGTCCCCGGGAAATCAGTTAAGAAGTCAGGTTTTACCAATCAATTTACATACGTGAAGGGTGTAAAGATTGCTGAGACTGATAAGCAGGTTAACGCCAACTTAACTGAGGCAAAAAAGGGGCGTGTTGTTAGTGGTACGAACCAGCAGGTTTTCCAGTTGGGTGTTGCTAATAACGAAGCCAATTACATCGGTGATATGTCTGTTGCAACAACGATTAGTAAGGGCAACCAAACTGTGTTGACTGACAAGCAAACTAATCGACAGGTGACCCCGAACAGCACATTCACTTATAGTGTGCCTGCTGAGAAGGTGTTGACGGCCGGTAAGTACCGCTATCATGTGAAAATGACGGATGTGAAGAGTAAGCAGTCATGGACGTTTACAGGTGACTTTACGATTTCAGCCGCACAGCAAGGACAAACAACACTCCAACGCACGACGGCCTTCATTCCAACGTGGATTTGGTGGTTGATTGGTATTTTGGCGGCAGCGTTGCTGTTTGTGATTATATTGTTGCTACGACGCAAGAAGCAGGATGATGAAGATAAGTAATGTTAGAAGGAGAGAGCTAATTTACTTATTGAGATAGTGATTAACGTAATAGAGAAATTAAGAGAATTAGGGGAATTTAAATATGATTAAGCAATTGATGTTGGGCGCTGCTGTATTGGCAGGTGTTGTCGGTGTTAGTGGGGTTGCTTCAGCAGCAGACACTATTGTGGGAACGTCGAGTGATGTTGCAACCAATCAAGGAAAGACAAAGATTCAATTTTCAGGTGATTATACCAACGAGTCTGGTTATGAGAATCCAAATGCGGATGGTAGCAAGACTACTGCGGCAGCTGGTAATCAAGCTTTTGGATTGACGCTACTCAATGTGCCAAGTTTTGACTTTGGTTCAAAAGAATTAAGCCAAGCGGCAGCTGGAATGGAAAAGGGATTTACACAAAATGGTGTCTATGATAGCACTGTGGGCAAGTCTAATTTGATTAATGCAGCCAATGCAACTGCTGATGTATATAAGGGATTGGGAGCTATTGTAGTTCGCGATTTACGTGGTGGTAACACTGGTTATCAAGTTTACGCGACGTCTTCATCGCTGTATAACGCCGCAGGTAACCAACTACCGGTTTCTTCGTTGGCATTAACAGTAGCTGGTATGCCTAAGAAGGCACCTAATAATGCGTTGTTGGTTGGTAAAGAAAATGCTGACACGTATCATGCAACTACAAGTACTGTTGCTAAAGTTGCAGATCAGAAGGCAACTGACCAATTGACGGATGCAACTATTACCGCTGATAAAGATGACTACGGAAAACAAGCGGCGTTTGGAAATTTGGTGCTTTCTGGTAATAAGGATACTAACGGTACATTTGCATCTGGTCAAACTAGCGCCACATTGAAGTTGTCATCTGATCAAGTTAAGTCGGGTACGTATACTGGTGTTATCACGTACACGTTACAAGACACGAACTTAATTACGGAAGGTGGCCAGAAAGCAGATGATTCAGCAAATGCAGCGGCGATTGATGATCCGGCCTAAGTTGGTGCTTGATTAAGCAGAATGTTTTGATCCTCACGCAGTATGCGTGAGGTTTTTTGCAGAAAGGAGGTAAAGGGGGTGCGACGATTATTAATGGGTTTGTTGGTTTTTGCGATGACTTTTTTTAGTGGCACAATCATACATGCAGATGATAGTTCAGACCCCACATTTAATCTCTGGAATGATTTTGAAATAACGACAGCTTATTACCGCGAAGTCACGCAAAATGGCGCAATTGTTGATACCCCGATTGATTATTCGCAGTATGCACCTGCAACCGGTGGTGGTCCAACCATTAAACGCGTAAAAGTTGTGCAAACTATAAAGAATACTTCGACGGAAACTAAGCAAATACGTTACGCTGCGTCAGTCATGAGCGGTACGGAGTTTAGTACGGTTTCAGTTTCGGGAATTGTAGCGCCACCTGCCGATCCAAAGCCAAACGACAGACCAGATGGTACGACACGAAAATTATCAAGTGCTTTTGATATTGCGCCTGGGCAAACGATAACAATATCCTTCACTGATGTAGCGATGGATAACCCACAAGGGGTCAATACAATTAAAATTGTACTTTATGATGTCTTGAACAATACGAATAATTCCGCGTCGGCAACTGCATTTATGATTATGTATGGTCTGTTGACCAAGTTGGATGATGAAATAACTGTACCTGTCCAAATTTATTTAAATGGGCAACGGCTTAATGACACGATAAAAGGCGTTGTTGGAAAATTGGTAGACGGTTCAGCGGTGCTGGCAGATGAAGACAATCAGTATCAAAATGCTGTTTATGAAATTGATACGAAGCAACTTTTAGTGCCAAAAGAGATTCCAGGGCAATATCGACTTATTGATAAAATACCACCTAAGCTATACGTCTTTTTACAACAAACTGCCGGACAATCTGGAAATGTGAGTTTTGGAACGGTAGTGACTGATAATACACAACTGTCGTTTGATGGCGTTAAACGTTATGAGGGGATGATTGATGGTGTTTCGACACCACTATATGCATTCGGTGGTTCTGAATCAATTTATGGTGAGACTAATCGCATTGATACGTTAAAAGCTATTGCTCAGTCAAGCGATCAGACACTTTCCCCGTTTGGTGCGATTACGCTTAACACACAAACAGCAGTAACTGGGCAGTTTGTCTATATTGATAATCAAACAGGTAAAGAAGTCGGTACGCAGTATTTCGGCAACAAAGAATCAGGAGATCCAGTTGATAATAACGATTTGGTGGCGCCGTGGAAATTTATTCAAACAGATAGAAAAAGTAAATATATTTATGAACCCGGTAATATTGAGGTCCTTGTGACCAGAGTAACTGATTCGAAGTATAGTAATCCGAATGTTGATGGTACAGGCCAAACGGTGCAACAAGCGACTGCGGGTAATGCTGGATTAATGGCGAACGGCCTGACATTGTTAGAAGTTCCTTCATTTGAGGGAACAGCATCTGTAAGAGATTTACATATTACATTGTCGCCACAAGGTGACTTGCGATACAGTAATATGTTTGATACAAAATTCCATATTATGATGGCCACATCAGCAATGAACGATGGCAGTTACACTTTGCCAGTTACATCCATGGTGGTAAATAATCAGAATATATATCAGGATGGTACGAGCAATTTAGACGGTCTCACGATGGGGTTTGGCCAAAGTGTTTTAACCGGTTCGGGAAAAAGTGGCACTATTCCAGTGGGAGATATGCAGCTGAATTTGAGTAACAATGGTAAAGCCACCACTTACACAGGCACGATCACCTACTCGGCAATCCAGGACGATTTGATTGATAGTGCAAATTAAAAAGCCGTGCTTTGCTAGCACGGCTTTTTATAATGAAAGTCCCATATTTGACCGAAATCCGGCCAGTTTTGATGCGAATAGCGGTGATAACGTCAGAAAAACGAAAAAATGTGCCAATTCCAGACCATTTCGGCATAAAGCCACTTACTGGGGTATTATAATTACATCAAGTAAGGTAAATCAATCGCACGAAGGAGATAGAGATCATGATGACATTTTTGATGAGCTTGTTTAGTTTAATTGCAGCAGCCGTTGCCTTTGCTGGTTACAAGACTATCTTTAAGATTGAAGAAAATGATGAGGACGTGGCTGACGTTGTTGAAGCAACCATCGAATCACATAAGATTGATGTGAACCACAAGACGATGGTATCTCATTAATCACAGAAAAACCGCAACGCTTGCTAAAAGGGTTGCGGTTTTTAAATTAAAATTTTTCAAAAAACAACTAATAAAAAACAAGCAAATTCTGATAAGACGGCCTAAAATAAGAACTGTTCATGAGGAAGTGATTTACCCAAATTTGCCTTCCTAACAGGCTAACCTGTAGAACGTATAACCACGAGTCGCATAATGATTTTTCTCTGTAATGATTATGCGACGGAAGGAGAGCAAGGATAACCACCTTGCTCTCTTTTTTTGCTAAAAAGCATCGACAATTGTCCCTGCGATAGGCCAACGCGATGCTAATTAAATATGGGTGTTAAACACCGGCCTGAAAAGCCAACAAATAAGGGACGCTCCCCATAAAGACGAAAACTAATGTGCCAACCAAGAACACGAGTGAAAACACAAGATTACTGGTCGTTGGCCGCACTGAGTAAACGTAAAATAGATAGCCGGTAATCCCAATCAAAATGGCGGTTGCAACCATCAAAAATACAACAAACGTCATGAAAAATACCCTCAATAAAATTAAAATCTTTTCCCACTTCTCGATGTTTCTTATTTTACGTAAGTTATCAGCCAAAACCAACAAAAGTGCCAAACTTGGGACAAAAACATGTATTTTCAGTTTAACCTGACATGTGCTATAATTACGTCAGTATAAAACGTTGACGAAGACACGTCGGATAACAAAATCGTTTTAAGAGAGTTTGCCAGTGGTGGGAGGCAGATAGCGGTCGTTACGCGATACTACTTCCGAGTGAATTGGGGAACCAATTCCGTATCCCGCGTTAAGGGGACGATGAGGCGAAGGGAAACTTTCGCGAACTCGGGTGGTACCGCGTGCAAACGTCCCGTTACAGCAAGTATAATTGTTGTGACGGGACGTTTTTTGTTTCCACGCGTTAGGTCGATGGATAGTCATTATAGGAGATAAGACACATGGCAGATGTAAAGATTACATTCCCAGATGGTGCGGTTAAGGAATTCCCTGCTGGCGTTACGCCTTTGGAAATTGCGAACGGTATTTCAAAGTCATTGGCTAAGAAGTCAGTGTCAGGAAAGTTGAACGGCCACTACGTTGGAATGAACGATGGCATCAACGAAGATGGTGAATTTTCATTGATTACCAAGGATGATGCGGAAGGAACACAACTTTTGCGTCACTCTGTTTCACACTTGTTGGCGCAAGCATTGAACCGTTTGTACCCAGATCAAATTCACTATGGTGTAGGTCCAGCCATTGAAAATGGTTTCTACTACGATACTGATAAGGTCGATGGTAGCCAAATTTCTGCAGATCAATTCCCAGAAATTGAAAAGATGATGAAGCAAATTGCTTCAGAAAACTTGCCAATCGTGTCACGTGAAATTACGCGTGACGAAGCTTTGGAAATGTTCAAGAACGATCCATACAAGATTGAATTGATTAACGATTTGCCTGCTGATGAGCACATCTCAATTGCTGTGCAAGGTGAGCACGTTGAATTGGACCGTGGTGGCTTGGTACCATCAACGAACTGGATTAAGCACTTTAAGTTGACGTCTGTTGCCGGTGCTTACTGGCGCGGAAAGTCTTCAAACCCAATGTTGCAACGTATTTACGGAACAGCATTCTGGACAGCTGAAGAACTTGATGCTGAATTGAAGCGTCGTGAAGAAGCTAAGGAACGTGACCACCGTAAGATCGGTGCTGAGCAAGACCTATTCTTCACGTCACAAGAAGTTGGTGCCGGTTTGGCTGTTTGGATGCCAAATGGAGCGGCAATTCGTCGTACGTTGGAGCGCTACATTGTTGACCGTGAAGTGCAAGACGGTTACCAACACGTTTACACGCCAATCATGTCTAACTTGAACTTGTACAAGCAATCAGGTCACTGGGATCACTACCGCGATGACATGTTCCCACCTATGGACATGGGTGATGGCGAGTTCTTGGAATTGCGTCCAATGAACTGCCCATCTCACATCATGGTGTTCAAGCACAAGCCACGTTCATACCGTGAGTTGCCATTCCGTATTGCGGAATTGGGAATGATGCACCGTTACGAGAAGTCAGGTGCATTGACTGGTTTGTCACGTGTGCGTGAAATGACGTTGAACGACGGTCACACGTTCGTGATGCCAGACCAAATCGAGGACGAGTTCAAGAAGATTTTGGGCTTGATGATCGACGTTTACGCTGACTTTGATATCACAGATTACCGCTTCCGTTTGTCATACCGTGACCCAGAGAACACGGAAAAGTACTACGATGACGACGACATGTGGGAAAAGGCCCAAACGATGTTGAAGAAGGCCATGGACGACTTGGAATTGGACTACTTTGAAGCTGAAGGTGAAGCTGCGTTCTACGGACCAAAGTTGGACGTGCAAATCAAGACGGCTTTGGGTGGCGAAGAGACGTTGTCAACGATTCAATTGGACTTCTTGTTGCCTGAGCGCTTTGACGTTAACTACGTTGGACCTGATGGTGAATTGCACCGTCCAGTTATGATTCACCGTGGTATCATCTCAACGATGGAACGCTTTACGGCTTACTTGACTGAAATGTACAAGGGTGCCTTCCCAACTTGGTTGGCACCACACCAAGTACGTATCATTCCAGTTAACCGCGATGCACACGGTAAGTTCGCCAAGGACTTGGCAGACCGTTTGATCAAGCAAGGTATTCGTGCTGAATACGAAGACCGTAATGAGAAGTTGGGTTACTTGATTCGCGATGCCCAAACGTCTAAGGTTCCTTACACGTTGGTTATCGGTGATGAAGAAGTTAACAACAACACCGTTACGATTCGTCGCTTCGGTTCAACGGACACAAAGTCAAAGTCTGTTGATGCCTTTGAGGCACAATTGATGGCTGACATTGCACGTCACTCACGTGCAATGGAGACATTGGAAAAGGCTGTTAAGGGATAATCAATCAATTAAAATCTCAGTTATGCTTGTTGCGTAACTGAGATTTTTTTATACCCTTTTTCGTCACGTTTCACGTCATTTTCCTCTAAAATACACATGAAAGAAATTTGTGAGGGAAACAATGAAGAGTAAAGCGGTTGAATACACACTGTTGGGGGTTGGTGTAACGGCGTCGTTAGGGCTGATTTTTCACAATCAAATTGGCACATTAATGATTAAGACGTATAAACCAACGGTGACACAAAAAATGGTCGCAAAAGCGAAAACAGCGAAGGCGAATTATGATTGGAAAAGTGTTAAATCACTGACCGCCCAAGAAATGATTAATGCGCGCTTACACGCAGGAAAGTTGCGTTACATCGGGATGGTTTCTGTACCGGAGATTGGGCTGAGTTTGCCGATTAGCAAGGGCGTTAACGATATAGCACTCACATTTGGCGCGGGAACACTTTATCCCGATCAAGAGATGGGGAAAAACAACTACTCGTTGGCGAGTCATTTTGTTCAAGGTAGCAGTAATAAGAAGGTCCTCTTTAGTCCGATTTACTATGAGGGTAAGACGGGCCAGCATATGTATTTGACGGACATGTCAAAAATTTATAGCTATCAAGCAACGTCAGTAAAGGTTGTGCAACCGACAGCTGTAGAAGTGACTTATAATCAGCCAAATAAGAACCAACTCACTTTGATTACGTGCGATTACACAGCAGAGCGTGGCCGCGTTGTGATGCAAGGCGATTTGAAGCAAGTTTATACCTGGCATGATGCCCCAAAGGAAATTCGTGATTCATTTAGTCGCACAAATGAATGGCACAAAAGTTGAACAGCATAAACATGATTGGCGGCCACTAATGGCTGTCAATTTTTTTATCCCTCATGACTTGCAAGTGGTATAGACCATGGTTTATAATTGGTCTATACCAAAGGAATTGATAGACATCTTATTAAGGGGAGAATAACATGAAAATTCTACAAGTGAGTGATCAAAAAATGGGCGGCCAAGCAGGCTACAACGTCTTTGCAGAGGCGTTAGCAAATGGTGCCACTGTCTTTGGGTTGGCAACTGGTTCAACCCCTATTTCAATCTATGATGCGATTACAGCAAGTGATTTAGATTTTAGCAACGCTGTCTCAATTAACTTAGACGAGTACAAGGGATTGCCAGGGACTCACGAACAAAGTTATCGTTACTTTATGAATGAGCACCTATTTAATAAGAAGCCGTTTAAGGAGAGCTATGTACCTGATGGCATGGCGGATGCGGCTACAGAAACAGCCCGCTATGAGCGCATTATTAACGACAACCCAATTGATTTGCAAATTCTTGGCTTAGGGCAAAATGGGCACATTGGGTTCAACGAGCCAGGCACACCCTTTGATTCATTGACCCACGAAGTGACATTGACCCAGTCAACGATTGATGCCAATGCACGTTTCTTTGCGGATGAAAATGATGTCCCGCGTTATGCGTACTCAATGGGAATTGGCAGCATCATGAAGGCTAAGCAAATCTTGTTGGTGGCATATGGTGAGAACAAGGCAGACGCAGTCGCTGCCATGATTGAGGGCCCAGTAACGGAAGATATGCCAGCTAGTGTGTTGCAACGCCACCCTAATGTGACGGTGATTGTCGACGCTGCAGCAGCGGCAAAACTCACGAACCGTGAAGAAATTGTGCCGTTTGTGTAGAAAGTCCGACCTTTAGGAGATTAAACCGGCGATTGGTTGCAAAGGTATAACGAGCATGTTATATTTATATGCGTAGGGCAGAGATGTCTTACACAACCAATTCTCTTTCTCTCTCTTAGCCGCTGTAACTTGCCAGTTATAGCGGCATTCTCTTTGTAAAGGGACATTTGAGTATGCATTTTACATATATTCTTTAGATTTCCCTAAGAGTGGGTAACTAATTGGCACAAAAGTCTAGTATTCTCATGCATGCATAGCGTATACTATTCGAGTAATAACTATTAAAGAGGTATTGAAACATGGCTTCAAAGACTGAATTGATTGACTTGGTTGCAGCAAAGACTGGACAAGCTAAGTCAGAAACGACTAAGACGGTTAACGCATTGTTGGACGTTATCAAGGACCAATTGGCACAAGGCGAGAAGGTCGCCTTGGTTGGCTTTGGTACTTTCGAAGTTCGCGAGCGTGCTGCACGTAAGGGTCGCAACCCACAAACTGGTGCAGAAATTGAAATCGCAGCCGCAAAGGCACCTGCCTTCAAGGCTGGTAAGGACTTCAAGGAAGCCGTTAACAAGTAATTTAATCGTTACGTTTAAAACGCCACATTAGCATTTGCTGATGTGGCGCTTTTTGCATTGCTGGACTAACCAGGTTTGTTCACAAAATTTAGGTTTCGTTTTAGCTGGCGTGAAGATAGCGCTAAGCTAAGCGTCATATGATAATCCTCGTCAAAAACATTTGGAGGAACACGATATGACAGATCGTAATCAAAATAAAGGTCAACGGCCGTGGTTGCAATGGGTGACCTTGGGCGTTGCTAGCTTAGCAATGGTGTTTAGTCTCATCACCGCCTTTCATCCGTTCGGAATCGGGTCAGACACTAGTCGACCCACTATGACGCAACAATCCGGTGGTTTTGGTGGCCGTGGCCCAATGGAAAATAATCAGGCGGGTTCGAATGGCAACACATCTTCGGGTACAACGAATTCAGTAGATGAAGCTGCAAGCAACGGCACGACGACCCAGTGATAGGAGATTAAAATGAATTTTGTGAAACGAGCAGGAATTACGTTATGGGCCCGCAAAGGCCGTTCTTTATTACTGGTGTTGACGTCGACCGTGATTTTAGTTTTCGTCATGGCTGGTTTAATTATTCAGAACGCTGCATTAACAGCAGCCAATAACGCCGCTAATGCAGTTGGCTCAACAGTCAGCTTATCAGCTAATCGCGAGAAGATGTTTGAACAGATGAAAGCAAGCCAGTCAAGCGCTAGTTCAACATCAAACAGTGAAACGAAACCAACGGCGATTACAATGCCAACCGCAACCGTGAAGCAGGTTAAAAAGATTGCGGCACTCGCTAATGTTTCGTCGTATAACATCACCAATAATGCGTCAGTAAATGCGAATAGTTTTAAGGCAGTGACAACGACAACGACATCAAATGCCATGGGCGGCGGTCCAATGGGTGGTGAGAATAATAGTGGTGATATTCAAGTGAACGGTGTGTCACTTACGGCAGCAACGTCGTCATTTACAGATGGTTCAGCTAAGATTACATCTGGTCGGGGTATCAAAGCGTCTGACCAAGGTACTAACAATGTGGTCATTGAAAGCGAATTGGCATCAGCTAATAAGGTGAAGGTTGGTCAAACGATTACAGTGAAGACGACCGCTGATGATGCGAAAACGGTTAAGCTGACTGTTGTGGGTATTTACAAGGTGAAGACAGCGACCGATGGCTTCCAACGTAATGATCCATCGAATACGATTTACGGTTCATATACCTTGGCTAATACAATCAATGGCACTGAGAATGTCGCGTCTAACGTCACCTTTACGATGGCTGAACCAGCAAAAACAACGGCTTTTGTTAAGGCAGCTAAGAAGTATATTGATACCGACAAGCTTACGCTGACATCGGATGCCTCACAGTACAAGACCGCTGCAGCGAACATGAAGAACGTGGCCGCTTTTGCTTCGAAGATTGTTTGGTTAGTTTCAATCGCAGGTATCTTGATTCTTGGTTTGATTATTATCCTGATTACACGTGAACGTCGTCGTGAAATTGGCGTTCTGGTGGCATTGGGTGAATCAAAGCCTAAGGTTGTCGCACAATTGTTCACCGAATTATTAGCCATTCTGATTGTGGCCCTTGGTATTGCCACTGCTGCAGGAAATGGCGTTTCAGGTGTAATTGGAAAACAGCTAGTGCAACAACAAACGACGCAACAAATGCAAAGCGCGAATGGCGGCCTACCGGGTGGTGGCGCTGGTCAAAACGGTGGCCCAGGCGGTGGTCAAAAGCCATCAGGTAATATGGGTGGCGGCCCAATGGGTACCCGGGGTGGTATGACGAAGACAGCCGAACTCCAGACAGCGATGACACCAGTTGCGGTGGCTGAACTTGGTGGCGTGGCTTTCCTAATTGCTGTCTTATCAGTTTCAGGCGCGGCATTTAGTATTTTGCGCATGCGTCCAAAGCAAATTTTGCAGGCAGATTAATGGAGATAACAGAATGACATTAGAAATCAAACATTTAACGCATTGGTATACGGATCGAGATCATAAATTATATGAAGACGTTAATCTGACATTTGAGTCTGGTCGTTTTTACGCGATTGTTGGTGAATCTGGTTCAGGTAAGACAACGTTACTATCATTTCTAGCGGGCCTTGATGAACCTCGAGAGGGAGACATTCTGGTAGATGGGGTCTCAATTAAGGAAATCGGGTTAACTAAATTTCGCCAGAAGTACGTGTCGACAATTTTCCAGGCCTACAATCTGTTGAATACGATGACGGCGTTCCAAAATGTGCAAACTGCCTTAGCGATTACCGGTTCGATTCACGCAAAAGATAAGGCATATATTCTGGATCAGTTAGCTCGTGTCGGCATTGATGAAGAAAAAGCTCATAAAAACGTGCAACGTCTATCTGGCGGTGAACAACAGCGCGTAGCAATTGTCCGGGCATTATTGGTCGATGCACCAATCGTTGCCGCTGATGAGGCGACTGGTAATTTGGATCATGAGAACTCACAAAAAATTGTGGACTTGTTTGCTGAACTGGCACATGAATTTGGTAAGACAGTGATTTTAATTACGCACGACCGCGATGTCGCGAGTCGGGCAGATGAACAATTACTCTTGCAAAATCACGTTTTTGAACCAATCTAAAAATAAGTGTGTGACGAAAGATGCTTTGAATTGCGTTGGATGACGGATCCAAACATTTGGAACATGTTTAACAACGGGCGCTAGATGATAATCTGGCGCCCGTTTTGTGCTACACTGGAAGGATAATTAATGAAGAAGTGAGATGTACCATGCAAATGACAGGAAATGATTTCATTGCGGCTTTGAAAGATGAAACCTATGAAATCAAAAGCTTTACTGCCGCTGATCAAGCAACCATTAATTTGGATGATTTGTTTGGTTATGTTGAACAAGCGACATCACAAGAGAAATTGTTCAGCGCAGAGTTACTGATTAGTGGGGATGAACCAATTAGTTTACGGGTTGAAACCGGTTTGGTTAATCTACCTATTCGTTATACCAACGCAATTAGTAAGATTGTGATTAATGACCCAGAGACAGAAGTAACGTTATATATGATTGCGGAGCACCCGTTGGTTACCAAGTCTGGTCTGCGAATTGAAACGGCAGCAACCGTCGCGGCTTTTGCGGATGACCCAGAATCCGTTGAAAGCAAGATTGCGACCTTTTTCGATAAAGAATTGCAAAGCATCAATGAGGCTGTCGCAGCGGCCGAGTCTGATGAATCTGAAGCAGAGTAATTGAACGTTAGAGAAAGATTGAGTGAGACATGGCACGGAAAAAGCGTATGAGTCGAAACAAGCGGTTAGCGCTGGTGATGACAATTATTATTTTGGTGGTGTTGGTAGCCCCACAATTTATTAGATACTATATGAACGTGACGGAAGCGAAACAGGCGGCCCAGCAGGAAAAAGATTATTTGGCAAAAATTGCCCGCCAACAACGCTTGGAAGGTGACAACTCTGCCGATAAGTTGCCAGTGACAACGCATTGGGACTTAAATGCTGCGGGGAACATGAAGGTTGTGGTATCTAGTCGGGTTATGAAGGAAACGGATGGCCAGGCGTTGAAGTGGGTTAAAACAGCAGCGAAGGTGTGGAATCAAGCACTGGGGGTGAAGTTCATCTCAGTGCGGTCATCTGATGCCAACCAGGATGAAAATGTTGATCGAAATGTCTGGCCACAAGATAGTGACTACCAGTTGTTGGTTGGGTATAAAAAAATGACTGACACGGCTGGTAAGGAAGATACCTCAGTATTGGCCACAACGACTGAAGGTGGCAATACGATGTGGATTTCAGCCCATGCGGCGAAGGTGTGGTTGGCAGAAACGATACAGCGTGAGGATTATTTGTCAGGGGCGGTGTATGGCCCAGTCACATCGGCGGATATTACGGCCTTACACGATAAAGAGGCTGAGCATACAGTGATTCATGAATTTGGGCACGCATTAGCGCTCAAGCACCAAGGATCCGCACTTGATTTAATGTCGCCGATGGTAGGAATTAAAGATTCAAGTAAGCCGAATGAAACGGAAGTCATGCAGGTTAAGACGATTCGTTATCTGGCCATGCATCCTGAAGCACTTAATGAAGGCACGTATAATGATGTCTTCCGTAAGTATTACAAACAAATAAACGGCCAAGACATTCCAGATGATTTGGTTGTTTTGAATGATAGTCATGATTAAGGGGATTTAATTATTATGAAGCACAATATTTTAACGGCCCACAAGGTCATTGGTACGCTCGTTGGTATCATTGTGTTTTTGTTGTTATTTAAGTACGTGGCCATACCAGCTGGCGTACCCAACACGAAGATAACGTTAGCACCAGCTTGGTTGGCATTGATAACAGCTATTTTCGGTCCGATTGCCGGGGCGGTTGTTGCCTTTATTGGGCACACATTAAATGATGGCCTGGCATCAGGAACGGTTTGGTGGACATGGGCGATTGCTGATGGCATGTTTGGTCTATTTCTAGGGTTAGCAACGCAACGAATTGGGTTGTTTATTGGTTCATTGACGGCCCGCAAATTAGTGCTGTTTAATGTTTGGCAACTAATTGCCAATGTGGTGGCTTGGTTAGTGATTGCACCCTTGGGTGACCACTGGATTTATGGTTTGGCGTTATCAGAGTCATACCAGCAAGGGGTGGTCGCTGCTTTGGCGAATACGGTGGTCATTGCTGTCCTTGGCACAGCCTTAATTACAGTTTATAATCGTTATTTTGTTAAGCAAAACTAAGCTTTATTCATTTTCTATTACGGCCATAGGTTGAAAATTAATAACGACTGTTGCAACAGGGAATCCTTGATATATCAAGGGTTTCCTGTTTTTTAGTTATCGCGATTCATGGTTTATTTTCAGTTAGTGTGGTAGAATTTATGCATTAGTAATGAATAAAAAGTGAGGTGTACCATGGCAAAGTTAATTGATGGTAAGGCGATCGCCAAGGCGTTACGCGCTTCGGTTACGGAACAAGCCACGCGTTTATCAGAGGCTGGTGTTGTGCCTGGATTAGCGGTTATTTTGGTTGGTGATGATCCAGCAAGTGAAATATACGTCCGTAATAAGGAGCGTGCCGCTAGTAAGGCCGGCGTTAATGCACAAACCATCCGTTATGATGCAGAGACGGCGGAAGAAACTTTGTTGGCAAAAATTGCCGAGTTGAATGCTGATACAAGCGTTGATGCCATTCTGGTACAGAGCCCGGTTCCAGGTCACATTGATGAACACAAAATCCAAGAAGCGATTAGCCCAGCTAAGGACGTAGATGGTTTTCACCCAGAGAACATTGGTCGTTTGTATGCCAATCGGGAAGGCTATTACCCAATTGCCAATACACCTCGAGGCATTATGACGATGCTCGCTCATGAGGGTGTCACGTTGGCGGGAAAGAATGTTGTGATTATTGGTCGCTCCATTTTGGTCGGCCGGCCCATGTTTGCGTTGGCGCAAGCAGCTGATGCAACGGTGTCATTGCTACACCGCTATACACCAGATAACTTACGCCACGAATTATTGCAACAAGCCGACGTGGTTATCGTTGCAACTGGTGTCGCTGGTTTGGTAACGGGATCCGACTTGAAAGCGGGTGCCACGGTTATCGATGTTGGGATTAATCGAATGGCTGACGGTTCGTTAGTTGGCGATGTTGACTTTGCTTCAGCGGAACCAGTTGCCGGCTTAATTACGCCGGTTCCTGGTGGGGTTGGTCCGATGACCATTGCCACATTATTGCAAACGACAGTTGAGTTGGCTGCATTACATCATGGTGTTACATTGGAGGCAGGATGGCAGACTATTTAACGGTTTCAGCGCTAACCAGTTATCTAAAGCGTAAATTTACGGCTGATCCGTATTTAAAAGAAGTCTATGTGACGGGTGAAATTTCTAATTACCGTCAACGACCTGGTCATCAATATTTTTCTTTGAAGGATGACGGGGCGGTGCTTAATGCAACGATGTTTAAGTTTGCCTTTCAAAAGTTGCAATTTAAGTTAGAACCAGGGATGAAAGTTAACGCCGTTGGCCACATGGATTTGTACGCGCCCAATGGGTCGTACAGTCTTATTATTGATAAGCTAGAACCGGATGGCGTCGGGGCCCTTTATCAGGCATATGAACAGTTAAAAGCGAAGCTATCAGCTGAAGGTTTATTTGACCAACTTCGCCGGCCAATTCCACGCTTTCCTAAGAAAATTGCTGTGATTACATCACCGAGCGGGGCTGTTATCCGCGATATTATGACGACGGTTCGACGACGTTACCCAATTGCGGAAATTGTTTTGTATCCTGCAGTTGTGCAGGGTGATGGGGCGGTACCGTCATTAACGAAGCAAATGACGGCCGTTGCAGAAGCAGCCGATTATGATGTCTTGATTATGGGGCGTGGTGGTGGCTCGATTGAAGACTTGTGGGCTTTTAATGAGGAGGCGGTGGCACGCCAAATGTTGACCATGCCAATGCCAATTATCAGTTCGGTTGGTCACGAGACAGATACAACGATTGCAGATTTTGTAGCCGATCAGCGGGCCGCTACACCAACGGCAGCGGCAGAATTAGCGACACCGGTACCATTGGCTGACTTATGGTTGGGCATTCAGCAAATGCAACAACGACTGGTTAACCAAATGCAGCGCCAAGTTGTGGCTAACCAAGAACGCCTAAGCCGGTTACAAAATAGTTACGTGTTGACACAACCAGCTCGTTTGTACGAAGGATATTTACAACGATTAGATATCGCGCAACAACGGTTACAACAAGCGGTTACGACAACGGTCACGCAGCGTCAGCATCAATTTGACTTATTGGCACCACGTTTAGTAAATGCGATGACCCGCCAGGTTGAGCGTTCCCAGGAACGAGTTGGTCGCGCCGTGGCTGGCTTGCAGTTAGTGAGCCCGTTGGCTATCTTAGCCCGTGGTTACAGTGTTGTTGAACATGACACGCACATTTTAACGACGGTAGATGATGTTGCTGTTGGTGATACGGTTCATATTCGGTTGGCGACTGGTGAATTAGACGCCACGGTTACAGCAAAGGAAAGTGAAAAATAATGGCAGAAAAGACATTTGAAGAAAATTTGGCAACACTGGAAAAAATTGTTGCGCAACTTGAAAAGGGTGACGTACCGCTAGAAGAAGCCCTCAAACAATTTGAAGTGGGTGTTAAGTTGAGTCAAGAACTACAACAAACCCTACAAACAGCTGAACAGAGTTTGGCGAAAATTGTGAATGCGGACGGGACGACATCAGATTTTGAACCAGAGGGTTAACATGAAATTATCAGAGTTTTCAGCAACTGTTGTCCCACAAATTGAGGATAAGTTAGCTGCTGAGTTAGCACACAGTACATCTAACCAAACGATGCGTGACGCCATGACCTATGCCGTCATGGCAGGCGGCAAGCGACTACGCCCATTGCTAACATTAGCTGTGGCGCAGTCTTATGGATTGGGTATCAACGGTTTGCTTCGGGCAGCGAGTGCTTTGGAGTTAATTCATACTTACAGTCTTATTCATGATGACTTACCGGCGATGGATAATGACGACATGCGACGTGGCAAGCCAACGACGCATAAGGCATTTGGTGAAGATGTGGCGATTTTGGCAGGGGATGCCTTGCAACCATTGGCCTATCAATGGTTGGCGAGTGACCCATTGTTGACAACACCGCAAAAGGCTGAATTGACGCTACAACTGGCCTTGGCTTCAGGTGCTGATGGGATGGTTGCCGGGCAAGTCATGGATATGGCCGCAACTAACGCAGCAACTATCTCATTAGATCAAGTTAAAGCAATTCACTACCGTAAAACTGGCGCACTGATTGCGTACGCGGCAATTGCTGGGGGAATCATGGCCCATGCGTCTGATGAAGTCAAAGAAACCTTGTGGAACTTCGGTATGGCCTATGGTTTGGCCTTTCAAATCAAAGATGACTTGGATGATCTAGGGCAGGATGATGTTGCCGATAAGCAAGCATACCCAACTATTTTGGGCGTTGACGGTGCGAAGGATGCCTTGCGGGAACAGGTTCGAATTGCGACAAATGCCATTGTAAAGTTTGGCGAACTAACGGGAAACGAAACAACTTTGTTGTTGTCGTTTCTGGATTATTTTGAAGAGGTTGTGGAGAAGTAGATGGCAATTGAAAAAGAGCGCGTTGATGTTTTAGCAGTACAACAAGGGTTGTTTACGTCACGTGAACAAGCGAAGCGAGCAATTATGGCTGGCGAAATCTTGGGCGAAAATGAGCAACGCATGGATAAAGCGGGCGAGAAAATCCCGGTCACAACGGAGCTTCATTTGAAAGGGGCGCCGATGCCATATGTGTCACGTGGTGGATTTAAATTAGAAAAAGCCCTCGAAGTTTTTGATATTTCAGTGCAGGACAAGGTTGTTTTGGACATCGGTTCATCAACGGGTGGTTTTACAGATGTTTCGCTACAAAATGGGGCGAAGTTGGTCTACGCTTTAGACGTGGGCACAAATCAACTGGTTTGGAAGTTACGTTCGGATGAACGCGTTGTGGTGATGGAAAACACGAACTTCCGCTATTCAGAACCAACTGACTTTACGCACGGTCAGCCGGCAGTCGCGACGATTGACGTGTCATTTATTTCACTAAACTTGATTTTGCCACCGCTGGCGAAGATTTTGACGCCAGGCGGTTCGGTTGCGACGTTGATTAAGCCACAATTTGAAGCTGGTCGGGAAGCAATTGGTAAGCATGGTATCGTTAAGGACGCCACAACGCACTTGGCGGTTCTTGATAAAGTCGCTGGTTATGCGCAAGCGGCAGGTTTTAGTATTGTGGCACTTGATTACTCACCAATTAAGGGTGGGTCAGG
This sequence comes from Weissella cibaria KACC 11862, assembly GCF_000193635.1. GTDB lineage: Bacteria > Bacillota > Bacilli > Lactobacillales > Lactobacillaceae > Weissella > Weissella cibaria. Next base: position 34,750 of record NZ_AEKT01000030.1, read on the forward strand.
TAACATCGAGTTCTTAGCACACTTGGTATTGGACGGTGGCGAGAGCACGATGACTGAATCAGAGCGTGAGGCGGTTGTAACACGTGCACATGCGCAATTGAACGCGCGTCGTGAGGAAAATGCGGATGAGACGAAGTAAGCAAGAACGTCAGCAAGCAATTAAGTCATTGATTAGTAATGAACAGATTCAACGGCAAGAAGATTTGGTTCAAAAATTAAACGAGGCTGGTTGGGAAGTCACGCAAGCCACCATCTCACGTGATATCACTGAGATGCAATTGGTAAAAGTGCCATTGCCAACGGGTGGCTTTGCGTATGCCATGATGTCTGGTTCGGATTACTTGGGTCAGTTAGGGCGTATTTTGAAAGAAAGCACGACGGAGATTAAGACGCAAGCTAACATGGTGATGATTCGTGTTGCGCCAGGAACTGGACCAGCGTTAAAAACGGCGCTCGAAGAGGCTGATTTAACTGATGTGTTTGGTTTGATTGGCGATGACGCCGGCGTATTAGTCATCTTAAACGAAGGCGTGTGGGCGCAACAATTTGCGACTGACTTGATGGCGAAAGCTTAGTAGAAAGGTAGGAGGACGCAAATGTTACAGGAATTATCAATTCAGAATTTTGCGATTATCCCGAAACTGAATATTAGTTTTCAACCGGGGATGACGGTATTAACCGGTGAAACCGGGGCTGGTAAGTCAATTATCATTGATGCGGTTGGTTTGTTGACTGGTGGTCGTGGGTCGCAAGACTTTATTCGTGAAGGTGCTGACAAGACTGTCTTGCAAGGGTTGATTGACGTAGAACCTGATCAGCCAGTTGTTGCAGTGTTGAACGAGCTTGGCATCCCCGTGGAGGATAATCAACTGTTGATTCATCGTGAATTACAGCGAAGTGGGCGAAATGTGATTCGGGTTAATGGTAGTTTAGTCAATGCGGCGACGCTTAAGGAAATTGGACAGCACCTTGTTGATATTCATGGGCAAAATGAGCACCAAGAGTTGATGCAAGTCGAACGCCACTTGGGCTTATTAGATGAATTTGCCAAAAAAGCCATTGCACCCGTTGCACAAAAGTATCAAAAAGCCTATGAAAACTACCGTAGTTTGGAGACGGCCTTTCACAAACGTCAGGCTGATGAACAAGCTTGGGCCCAACGATTGGACATGCTGAGTTTCCAAAGCAAGGAGCTAGCTGATGCTGCTTTGGTTGATGGCGAAGAAGAAGCGTTGGAAGCTGAATATCAAGAGCTAACGAACTTTCAGGATGTTTTGGAAGCTTTGTCTAAAGCATATGAGGCCCTTGATGGTGACTGGGACAATAACGGGTTAGAGACGATTTCGACAGCAATGGGATCGTTGGAAGATATTGAAGAACTAGCACCGAAGTATGGCAAGTTAACCGAAGCAGTCCGTGGGGCGTATTATGAATTACAAGAAGCGGCTTCTGAAATTATGTCCGTCCGAGATGGATTGGAATTCGATGCCGAACGGTTACGCGAGGTTGATGATCGCTTGAATTTGATTCGTAATTTGGAACGCAAGTATGGTGCGACGATCGCAGACGTCTTGGCACATCAAGAACATGTCGATAGCGAGTTAGCTGACATGGGTGGCGGGCAACAATCCGCTGCTGAGTTAGCTGAACAAGTTGAGGAAGCAGAACGCGTGGCGCGACAATATGCGGATAAGCTACATGAACTACGTGAAAAGGCGGCCAAACAGCTTGCCAAAAAGATTCACGAGCAATTAGCAGATCTTTATATGGAAAAAGCCGTCTTTTCTGTCCGTTTAACCGCTAGTGCCACGTTGCATACGGCGGGTTACGATCTGGCCGAATTTTATATTCAAACAAACCCTGGTGAAGGTGCGAAACCACTTGTGAAGATTGCTTCCGGGGGTGAATTGTCACGCATGATGTTGGCGATGAAAACCATTTTTTCACGGGAACAAGGGATTACCTCAATTATTTTTGATGAGGTTGACACGGGAGTTTCTGGTCGTGTCGCCCAGGCGATTGCGGAAAAAATTGCGGTGATTGGTCGTTATTCACAAGTGTTGACGATTACACACTTACCACAGGTTGCGGCGGTCGCGAACCATCATTACTTTATTCAAAAGCGCGTAATTGGTGACCGTACTGAAACAAGTATTCAACAGTTAACGGATGAAGAACGTGTGGATGAAGTCGCACGCATGTTGTCGGGTGATGAACTGACGGATGCAGCTAAAGAAAATGCCCGTGATTTGATTCAACGGGCTGTTGCAAAACGAACTGAATAATCCTAAAAACGAGCAAACATGCTCGTTTTTTTGGTGAAACAAGCTTAAAATGAGTCGTATGATTGAAAGTGAGGACGGGGCATGGAAATAATTGTTGGCAAGTTGTCTAACCGACAAATGGCGCCGTTTGGCCAGTTATTAAATATGTTTTCAGATGCTGCCGAAGCGCGATTGCACTATCAGCAAGCACAGAGCATTTCAGCAGGGTTACTATTTGTTGATAACGAAACGGTAGTGGGCGCAGTGCTCTATCGCAACGAAGGTGGTCATATTGTGCTAGTCAGCACATTAGCCTGGAAGACGGTTGATCGACTGACTTTATTCGAGCAACTTATGACGTACTTTAGCAAGCATCGAGTGAAAAGCTTACAAATGAAAGTAGCGCCAAACCAAGCGAACAGTCCATTGCTAGATGGTTTTGAACGGGTTGATGAACTAACCTATCGGCGCACGTTCTCATATCCAGTAGCATTGGTCCTTGGTGGTGGTGGTGCGCATGGGGCGTTTGAAGCTGGGGTTTTTGACGTCCTGAAAAGTCGTGGCATTATCCCGCATGAGGTACTGGGGGTCTCAGTTGGCTCGATTAATGCGATGTCCTTTATGCACCTTGATAGTACAATTTCACACGCGACTTGGGACACGTTGACAACGGACGTCGTGTACGAAGTGCCAGAAGTTGGTGTCTCACGGGTCGATTTTAGTAAAACAGTTGCGACGCACCTTGTTGGTCGGCACTACTTTGAAAAAGAATCGTTGCGTCAGTTGATCTATCCCGTGGTTGCGCATGAACTGGCAACGCCAAGACTAGCTGAAATGACCTTGGTCGCCACAGAATTACCATTGTTGCGGCCAGCTAGTTTTTCGGTGACAGACGAAACCACGGCTGATGAACTGACGGATTGGATATTGGCTTCTAGTGCTTTTTATCCGGTCGTTTCGCCAGTCATGATTAACGGGAAACAATATATTGATGGTGGTTACAGTAATAACTTACCAATAAATATTGCCGCTGATCATGGTGCCAAGGAAATCTATGCAGTCTCAATTATGGATGGGGTACCTGAAGATTGGACACGACCAGATGATGCCGTGGTGCATTATATTCGAACACCTTGGCAATTTGGCCCCTTACTGGACTTTTTCCCTGATTTAAGTGGCGAGTACGTGACACTCGGCGAAATCCGCACGAAGCAAGTGTTAGGTGAATTAGGTGGCTACTATTACGCATTGCCGGCCGACGTTGATATTAGTTGGTTGGGTGGCGTGCAACTGGTGAAGTGGTTAGCAACCGATCCTGTGACCGCACCAATCGCAAATGCGTTAACGGAGCTACCGGTTTGGTTGGCCTGGCAACAATGGTTAGCGCGAGATATTGATCCCGATGCGACTGGGGATGAAGCTGGTCAAGGATTGGCAACAATAGAACGCTTGGCTCGTTTGTTGGCAGTTGATAAACTGCAGGAGTATGATTTGACGACCTTTGTTGCCGCGATTGTGGCGGCTGGTCGCACAAACCGACAAGCGTTACCGACGCCGACCCATCACTTAACGCGGACATACATCTTAGCAAATCTAGATGTTGTGTTAACTGGTGTGTTGTACTTGTTGTCTAAGTCAGAAAAAACGAGTAGAATAAATAAATGATTAGCTAGAGAAATAGATAGGAGTAAGATTACCATGAAGCGTGGCGTATTAATCGTACTATCGGGTCCGTCAGGCGTCGGTAAGGGAACTGTCCGAAAGGCGTTGTTTGAAGAATCAGACATCGACTTTCAATATTCAATTTCCATGACCACGCGACAACCCCGAACGGGAGAAGTGAATGGGGAAGATTATTTCTTCGTCACACGAGAAGAGTTTGAAGCAGAAATTGCTGACGGTGGTATGTTGGAATACGCTGAGTACGTGGGAAATTACTACGGTACGCCAAAGAGCTTTATTGAGAAGACATTGGCTGCTGGACGTGATGTCCTATTGGAAATCGATGTGCAAGGTGCGTTGCAAGTGAAGGAAAAGATGCCTGAAGGGGCTTATATTTTCTTGACACCACCTGATTTAGGGGCCTTAAAAGAGCGCTTAATCGGACGTGGTACTGAAGCAATGGAGGTTATTGATCGCCGTGTTTCAGCTGCAACAGCCGAGATTCGCATGATGGCTAACTATGATTACGCTGTCGTAAACGATGAGGTGCCTTTGGCAGTTGATCGTATTAAGGATATTATTAAGGTGGAGCGTTTGCGCGTAAACCGAGTGTTGCCAGAATACATTACAATGATTGAGGAGCTAGAAGCATGATTTTATACCCATCAGTTGATAAGTTGTTGGAACGTGTCGACTCACGTTACAAGTTGATCGCTTTGGGGGCTAAGCGCGCCCACGAATTAGAGCAAGGTGGTTTGCCTACTTTGTCTCACTTCGACTCAGTAAAGCCAATTGGTCAAGCGTTTGAAGAAATTGAAGCTGGTAACGTTGTTATCGATGAAGAAGCTTCTAAGTTGGAAAAATAATGGTGTTAATAAAAAAGCGTCGTCGTTACGTACGTTACGTTTACGTTTTACGTTTTACGTTTTAC
>NZ_AEKT01000029.1 GCF_000193635.1 Weissella cibaria KACC 11862
TGATCTACAAAGCGGACGACGGGAATCGAACCCGCATTCCCAGCTTGGAAGGCTGGAGCACTAGCCATTGTACTACATCCGCATGAGCGCTTTTTATAACTCGTTGCCTCAACGACATAATTTATAATACACACTCTTATGCAAAACGTCAACCCTTTTGTTCAAGTAAAGTTAAAATTAGTTTTTCCTACTTGTGAACAAACATCGCATCCCCGAATGAGAAGAAACGATATTGCTCTGCGATTGCGTGTCGGTAGGCATTCAGAATGTTTTCACGTCCTGTAAATGCAGCGACTAACATAACCAATGTTGACTTAGGCAAGTGGAAGTTGGTAATAAACGCATCAACAACTGTCCACTTGTACCCTGGCTTGATAAAGATGTCCGTCCAACCAGAATCTTCTCGCAACTCACCATTGAATTTTGAACCAATTGTTTCTAAGGTACGAATTGACGTCGTCCCTGTCGCGATAATACGACCACCGTTTGCTTTAACATCGTTCAACGTTTGTGCTGCCTCAGCTGATAGTTGATAGAATTCTGAGTGCATCTTGTGATCTTCGATATTCTCTTCTTCAACCGGACGGAAAGTTCCTAGCCCAACGTGCAACGTTAACTCAACAAGCTTCACACCCTTGTCGGCAGCCTTTTGCAACAATTCAGGCGTCCAGTGTAACCCAGCCGTTGGTGCGGCCGCTGATCCATTTACCTTTGAGTAAACAGTTTGGTAGCGTTCCTTATCATCCAACTTTTCCTTAATATATGGTGGCAAAGGCATCTCACCTAGTGATTCCAAAATTTCTAGGAAAATACCATCATACTTAAACTCGATCATCCGACCACCGTGTTCAAGTTCTTCCGTCACCACTGCGGTCAATTGTCCATCACCAAACGCAATTTCTTGTCCAACTGGGTACTTTTTAGCAGGCTTCACAAGTGTTTCCCATACCTCCCCATGATCTTGCCGAAGTAGCAACACTTCGACGTGACCACCAGTACCGGGACGTTCGCCATACAAACGCGCTGGCAAAACACGGGAATTGTTCATCACCAAAGCATCACCTGGATTAAGATAATCCAAAATGTCATAGAAATGGCGATCGTGTACTTCACCCGTAACTGCATTTAATTCCAGCAGGCGTGAACCATCACGACGTTCCAATGGTGTCTGAGCAATTAACTCATGTGGTAGGTCATAATCAAAATCTTCAAGTGTGTAATGTTCTTCAGTCATTTATTTCAACCCTTCTTTTCAATATAAGGTAAATCCAAGTGTGCATACGCAGCTTGCGTCACGACACGTCCACGAGGGGTCCGTTGCAGGAAGCCGATTTGCAATAGGTACGGTTCATACATTGACTCAATTGTGTCGACTTCTTCACCAATATTCGCTGCAATTGTATTCACGCCGACTGGACCGCCTTGATAAAATTCAATCATCGTGCGTAAAATTTTGTGATCGACTTCGTCTAGACCGGCTTCATCAACTTTCAGCAAATCTAATGAAAAGTTCACCATATCATCGTCAATATAGTCACGATCCTTAACCATCGCAAAATCACGCACCCGACGCAACAAGCGGTTAGCGACACGCGGCGTGCCCCGTGATCGCCGAGCTAATTCAAACGCCCCGTCTGGTTGAATTTCCGTATCAAATATATCAGCTGAACGCTTAATAATTTCAGCCAACTCATCCGTATTGTAATAGGCCATGTGCTCAACAATACCAAATCGGTCACGCAACGGTTGCGATAACATACCAGCACGCGTTGTTGCGCCAATCAAGGTAAACGGTGGCAACGGGAAGTGAATCGGCCGGGCTGTCGGACCTTCGCCTGCAATGATATCAACATAAAAGTCTTCCATTGCCGAATACAGCATTTCCTCTACCGTTTTCGGCATACGATGAATTTCGTCAATAAACAAGACATCGCCGGGCTGTAATTCATTTAATAATGCTAACAAATCACCCGATTTTTCAATTGCTGGTCCGGAAGTTGTCCGTAACCCGACACCCATCTCATTTGCGATAACCATCGCCAATGTCGTCTTTCCAAGTCCCGGCGGTCCATAGAGTAGCACATGATCCAACGGTTCTTCACGCTGACGAGCTGCTTGAATATAAACCTGTAACCGTTGTTTCAAAGGCTCTTGACCAATGTACTGTCGCAACGTACTAGGACGCAATGATTTCTCAATCGACTCTTCGCCTAATTCCGCACTGGTATCACGCAATATATCATCTGCCATTGGATACCATCCTTTCTATCTCTTACTGCAACAAACGCAATCCAGCACTAACATACTCCGCCGTGGTCATTTGCGCTTCCTTAGTCAACACTTTTTCAACCCGCGTAATGTCCTTCTTCGCATAGCCGAGTGCTTCCAGCGCTAATAAGGCATCCGCTAATTCTGGATTATCGCTCGTTTGCTTTTCAGGCAAAACCAAGTTGATTTCAATATCATTATTAAATGGCAAATCACCCAACTTATTTTGCAAGTCCAACACAATTTGTTGGGCAGTCTTCTTACCAATACCCGGGAATTTCGTTAAGAATGTAATATCGTTATCCGCAATCGCTTGAACAAGCCCCGTATGGTCGGCATTCGCCAAAATTGCTAACGCTGACTTCGGCCCAATCCCCGACACATTTAACAACTTTTGAAACAACAACTTTTCATCGGCTGTCAAAAAGCCATACAACGATTGTTCATTTTCACGAATAATTTGTTCCACATAAACCCGTTCTAACTCATTCATTGGAAAAGCATAGGGGTTCGCCACCAAAACACGGTAGCCAATGCCGCCAACTTCAACGACAATATAATTTGGTGCAACTTCTGTTATAACACCGTTTAAATATTCGTACATTTTCGTCGAACCTCGCTTAATTTCTATTTATTAGTATACCAGAAAATTAGGTTATCTCGAATTCCACGCCAAACCTTACGATGTCTTCAGAATAAGAACAGAAAATTCATATTTAATTCACAACTACTGAATATGATAACTATATCGACTTGATATTAATCAGTTGTTCAACCCACGAACGACTGCAAGTCGATTCGTCACCCACATGGCGATTGATTCAGCTTACCCAAGCGAATCTACTCAATTAATATCTCTTATATAACCTACAACAAAAATGGACCTCGTCTTCGTGACAAGGTCCATTTTTGTTTAGTCAGCGTTGATATCAATAAAGTCCCACTTCTCAAAATCAAATAACCCTTGATCCGTAATTTTAAGACTTGGAATAACAGGTAAGGCCATAAACGATAGTGTTTGAAAAATATCGAACGACACATCACTAATAGCGGCCAGACAAGTGTGCAGTGCCTTTGTTTGGGTCACAATCGTCTCAGCTGATGCTGACGACATCACCCCACCGATATCGAGTGGCAATGACGTAACCGTACCATCATCTGACACGACCACCATGCCACCACCCATCGCGATCAATTCTTCAGCCGCTCGCAACATCAAGTCATCTGTGACCCCCGCAATCACCATATTGTGAGAATCGTTTGAAAAAGTCGTTCCAACCGCGCCGTGACGAAGACCCAACCCCCGAATAATACCGACACCATTTCCCAAATCATGATATCGTTCGGCGACCGTAATTTTAGCAAACTCGGCATTCGCAACAAATTGGCCATGCGCATCACGTGGCACCTCAAGAATTGCATGTGTGGTGTCGATATGACCTGGTTTCACATCAATCACATGGGCACGCCCAGTGTCCAGCGGTAACGCTAAGTCCGATGCCTGCAGTGTGACCGTCATTAGGTTCTCAGCAAATCGATTAGGTGTAATTGGTTCGTCAAATGATTGCCACGCACCGCCAACCATAACTGCCTGTGGCGAAAGCGTTGTTAAATCGGCCGTTAGAAACAAATCCGCCTGGTACCCAGCAGCCAAGGCCCCCACATTCTTTAATTGGTGAGCCTGGGCTGCATATAATGTTGCCAAGGTCAGCGCTTGTGTAAGTGGCATACCATGTGCCACCGCTACACGTACACTATGATCAATCGAGCCATTTTCAACAATATCAACACTTGTCTTATCATCCGTTGCAAAGGAGAAACGCTGTTGATTAGTTGCCGTAATTGCCGGTAGAATCGCAACTTCATCTTGTTCAACCGTCCCTTCACGCACAAGTACATGCATCCCAAGATTGACCCGATCAAGCGCCGAGGCAGCATCCGTTGCTTCGTGATCCGTCGAAATCCCCACGGCCCGATAATCAGCCAGTTGCGTCGCTGTCAAGCCGGCCCCGTGTCCATCGACTGGTTTATGTGCTGCCAAAGCATCGGCAATCTTTTGTTGCATGTCAGCATCATGATTAGCTACCGCCGGATAATCCATCACTTCAGCAAGGCCACCGACAACCGCATCTGCATAAAATGGTCGCAAGTCACTTGCGGTTAATTTAGCCCCCGTGCGTTCGAACGCCGTGGCCGGAACCGAAGACGGCAACATCACGTGATAGTTAAATGGTGTTCGCTTTGCTTCATCAAGCATATATTGCACAGCCGCTGCACCAGCCACATTGGCAATCTCATGCGGATCGATGAACGCACGGGTCACACCATGTTGTAACAACACGGTGGCCAAGGTCGTTGGTGCAAAGGTTGTGCTTTCAACGTGCATATGCGTATCAATCAAACCCGGAATAATAAACTTACCAGCGGCATCAAAAGTAGTTAATGCCTCGTACGCCGTTGTGTCACCCCTAAAAACGATTCGGTCTTGCGCAATCCAAAGCGTTTCGGGTTCAAACGTTTGTGAAAATACATTTAATACCTGACCATTAATAATTTTTAAATCGACTGTCGTCATCTTTTCTTCCTTATATACAATAAAGTGCGGTGTCACCACCGCACGTAACGTCACTTAATTTTTAGCGTAGTTTGGCGCATCTTTTGTCAACTCCACATCGTGTGGGTGACTCTCAGCTAAACCAGCCGCCGTGATTTGCACAAATTGTGCTTCTTCACGAAGTTGATTAATTGTCGCCGCTCCTGTGTAACCCATACCAGAACGCAGACCGCCGGCAATTTGGAAAAGATTATCTGTCAGGTCACCCGTCATGATTTGATCATCAACCATCGTGGCAATCGCCCCAGCCGCAATGGCTTTAACAATATCACCTGAGTAACGAATGCCAGCACCCAAGATGACGGCGGCATCAAATTCGGCGGCCAATTCAGCAAATGCCAGCGTTGTTGTCACTGTATAGACCGGTTGGCCTGGTGTAGGCGCCACAACAAGTGCATCGATGCCTGTCGCCAATACCTGGCGGGCAATCGCTTCATCAGCGACTGGACCGACTAAAATTGTCAACGGCGGCACTTGTTGCGCCAGTAACTTGAGTGATTCAATAGCCAAATCAAGTTGATCATCCAATTCGTAATAGATGACGCTTGCGCCAGCCGCATGTAATGTCACGGCTGTTTCAAACGCGTCAGGCGCATTACGGACCGCCACCCCAATTGTCTTCGCCTCATCGGCAGCTCGTAAATCTTGAACATCTTGTAGTTGCGTTTCCCCCGCTGGCAAAATTGCCAGTGCACCGTTTTCTGAAAATTGTTGTGCAACTTGCTTATCAGTCATCGCCGGTGCCCCAATCACTGGCAATGCCAAGGCAACAGTTGGTGACAGCTGCGTTCCCAATACAACCGAATTTGGTAAGACGTCAGATGCACGAGGCACCAACAACACTTGATCCAAACTTAACCCTGTCGTAACCGTTTCTGTCGTCATTTTGATGTTCCCCCTATTGTTCTGCCACGATGCGTGCGACTTGTGGCAAATGCGTGTAATCGATATCAGCCTTATCATTGTGAAGGTGGCCGGCTGTTGCCGCCTGACGAATTGAATTAACACCTGCAGCGCCAAGACCACGTCGAACATCGACCATCACTTGATTTAGGACATCCGTTAGCGCACCCTTGTATGCCGTACGCGCTTCAATCCCTTCAGGAACCATTTTATTTGCTTCATTAACTTCGCCTTGGAAGTAACGATCTTTTGAACCGTTTTCCATGGCAGCAATTGACCCCATCCCACGGTATGACTTGTATTGATAACCAGTGTGTTCATCAGTAAACACCTCACCTGGTGCTTCAAGCGTGCCGGCCAACATCGACCCCAACATGACCGCATTACCACCTGAAATAAGTGCCTTCACAATGTCGTTGGCATCTTTGATACCACCATCCGCAATAATCGTCTTACCATATTGCTTGGCCACTTCAGCTGCTGCCGCAATGGCTGAAACTTGTGGCACACCCACGCCGGCAACTACGCGGGTCGTGCAAATTGAACCCGGCCCGATACCGACCTTAACCACATCGGCACCAGCGTCGTACAACGCTGCTGCACCGGCTGCCGTCGCAATGTTACCCGCAATAATGTTCAACGCCGGAAAGGCATCGCGGACTTCCCGCACTTTGCGCAGCACCCCTTCAGAATGACCGTGGGCTGAGTCGAGCACAATTGCATCAGCCCCCGCATCAACCAACGCACCCACACGTTTGATCGTATCTGAGGTCACCCCAACCGCACCAGCAACCAGTAGGTGACCATTAAAATCAACTGCTGCTTGTGGGTACCGAGCTGGATCAACAACTGCTTGCTTAACTTTTTGTACCTCAGCTACTTGGTCCGCAATGACCATATTCTTGTGTACCACACCCATACCACCAAGCAAGGCAATTTGGGTTGCCAAACGCGCTTCCGTCACCGTATCCATCGCTGCAGACAAGACTGGCATATGCAACTGTAATGACGGCGTTAAATTGGTTGCCAACGAGACATCATTGGCAGGCACAACCTGTGCGTTCGTTGCTAACACTTGCACGTCCTCAAAGGTCAACCCCATTGGAACAAATTTGTTGGTTACACTAAACTGAGACATAAAACCCTCCAAAATTTTTGTAACAAAAAAGCATTTCTGGATACAGTGATCCACAAATGCTTGCAAAGAGAGTCTCTTATTCAGTCATTTGCGGATTGTCGCCACTTTCGGTAGGCGGTAGAAACTCGCTGGCCATTTTCCAGCAATTAAATCTGCAAGTGCAAAAATGATTTTTGTGTAAAAGTTATTGTTCAATATATTACACGTCTTATGAAGGATTGCAAGTGCTGATGCCGAATAAAATCATTTAACTTGCATTTTAAGTTCGGTTAACAGTTTTACATTAGACAATCCGGGTGCATCTTCCGAAAAATAAGCGTACAATTGTCTCTTGGAATTAAATAACTGTGGAAAAAGGAGACTTCTTTATGACCAAGAAATTAGCCGGTCTCCCAACTTGGCAACGTAACCTATTTGTTTTATGGTTCGGTGTCTTTATGACCGGTATCGGATTTAGTGAAGTCTTGCCATTCTTATCACTCTACGTTGATACGCTTGGTAACTTCAGTAAAAATCAGCTCACCTTTTATAGTGGACTAGCTTTTGCCATCACTTTTTTGATGACAGCGATTGTGTCACCGTTCTGGGGTAAGTTAGCAGATAGCAAAGGACGTAAGTTAATGCTCCTGCGCGCCTCACTTGGTATGGCCATCGTGTTTCTGCTCATGGGACTTGCCCAAAACATTTGGCAATTAGTGTTCCTGCGGGCTTTGCAGGGGTTATTTGGTGGTTTCGTTTCAAACGCGAATGCCATGATTGCAACGCAGACCCCGAAGGAACGTTCAGGGTACGCCCTTGGTATGTTAGTGACTGGGGTAACCGGTGGTCAACTACTTGGCCCATTCATCGGTGGTATCTTAGCATCCGTGGTAAGCTATCGCGTTTCATTTTTTATTACTGGTATTATTTTCTTACTTGTTTTCACCTTAACGTTAACGCTCGTTAAAGAGGAGTTTACACCTATTGAACGCGGTGCTTCACCATCACGCAAAGAAGTTTTCAAACTACTCCCCTTCCCTAAACTGACAGTTGGTTTATTTACCACAACTTTCATTATCCAAACAGTTAATCTGTCAATCAGTCCAATTGTTGCCCTATTTGTACGTGAGTTGAATCACGGGGCTGGTAGTACAACCTTCCTAGCAGGTGTTGTCGCAGCCATGCCTGGTATCGCAACCATGATTGCGGCACCGCGATTTGGTCGTATTGGGGATCGCATCGGTACACACCGTATGATTATGATTGGTTTCGTCCTAGCATTTATCTTTATGCTCCCAACCGGATTTGTCACAACCGTCTGGCAACTTGCCATCATGCGTTTCATGATTGGAATCTCTGATGCCACCATGTTACCAGCGGTTCAAACCATGTTGACGAAATCAACGCCGCGTGAAATTACATCACGTATTTTCGCTTATAACCAGTCATTCCAGTCATTAGGGGCCGTTGCTGGACCAATGCTTGGTACGGTGATTGCAAGTGTGCTAGATTACAACGGGATTTTTATTTTCAGCGCCTTCTTAATTGTGCTGAACGCCATCCTATTCTTTATCCGTACGCGTTTCCTACGCGCCGGTGGCAGTCTAGATGACTAAGTTACTCAAAAAGAGGCTGGGACAGAAGTCTCTGTCTCAGCCTCAAAAGCCGCCAATCTCCCGATTTGAAATCGGAGGATTGGCGGCTTTTAAACGTGTTCCGAAAGGCTGAACCCTTAATATAACGCCATTTGACCCACTCATGCCTCTACGCTACGCTCCAAGGCATAAGCAGGTCAAACAACGTTATCATCGGGTCCAAAGCGCCTTTCGTCTCACTCTCTTTTTGAGTAACTTACATTTTTCGTAAGACGTGATACATCAGCAAAATAGCCAACTGTAACGCACCAAATGACACCACGAAGACCAGACTATGCGTGGTAAACGCCTGGGCAACCTGCGTTAGGACACCATGCATATCCGTGACTAACTCCCAAGAATTTAATCGTAGGAAACGACCCAAATAAATACCAAAGGCCGATAGCAAGGACAAGCCTGCATAAAAAGCCAACGTCTGTAATGATTTTTTCTCACCAAAATACGCGATGGCCACCGCGTGAGCTGACGACATGCCAAACAGCATCCCCATCAAAACACCACTAGCCAGGATTGCATAGTTAAAAAATTGGGTTTCCGTCATTAAACCAGTCCCAATTGATGACAAGTGACTAAAATCAGTCACCATGTACATCGTATTCGGGAAGAAAACCAACCACGCCGCCGTCAATCCCCATTTCAGCCAACGTGTTGATTTTGTTGCGCGAATCCATAACGCCAAATCAAACGGCACAATGGCCAAAAAGACGTTCCAAATTAGAAAATTAAAGTTTGTCGGAAAATACCAAACAACCAGCATGAAAGCCAGTACCAGCACATGGATTTCCAAAATATTCCGCTTCAACACGTTCACCACCTCATGAATTACCTCATGAAAATTATTATACGTCAGCTAGCTTAAATGCGATATAGGGAATTAGTCGCTTACTTCAACGAAGACGTTTGCGCCGTCACCCGTTTATCGTATGGCACTTCGAACAAATCAATTTCACCAACTGTTAGGTCCGCTTGACCCGCCAACAAATCTTGCACTGACGTCTCAAATGCGTCCGTCGCGTCATCAGCCACTGGCACAGTCACTGTTACCCCGGTATCGTACTGCGTATCCAGGATTGTAAACTCATGCTGTTCAAGCCAATACTTGAGCGACTCGTAATTCTTATAGTCGACCCGAATTGACATTTTGTGGCGTTGAATGCGTTCCACTAGTCCCAATTCGGCAATGCCGCCAGCCACCGTACCGGCATACGCGCGGACAAGACCACCAGCCCCTAATTTGATGCCACCGAAATAGCGGGTCACGACCGCCACAATATCATGCACCTCGTTATTTTTAAATACTTCAAGCATCGGCACCCCAGCCGTACCAGCTGGCTCACCATCATCAGAGTAGCGTTGTACTTGGTCGCGCTCCCCCAACATATACGACCAAACATTGTGTGTGGCCTTATTATGCTCTTTGTTAATGCGATCAATAAACGCACGGGCATCCGCTTCCGTTTCAACACGAGCCATGTTAACAATGAAGCGCGACTTTTTAATTGTTTGTTCCCACGTATATTCTGACGCGGCAATGGTAATGTATTGATCCGTATTCACAATATGTTCAGTCTGATTTCCTGCCATAATGATTACCTCGTTATTAAACAATAAAAAGCCAGATGCCGGCATCTGGCTTTTTACTTATCTTACTCTTCGAATTCGAACTGGAAGTCCAAGATTTGAACAGTGTCACCACCACGGGCACCAGCATCACGCAATGCCTCATCAACACCCATAAAGCGCAATTGACGAGCAAAACGCATCATTGATTCCGTGTAGTTGGTATTCGTACGCTTGAACAAGCGCTCGATTTCATCACCGTAAAGTACCCAAACACCATCTTCATCACGATCGATTTCGAATGGTGTCCGTTCCTCAGAGAACTCGTACAAAGCTGACTCCGTATCATCAGGCTCCATGCCCTTAGGAATAAAGGCTGGCGTCTCGTCCAACAAGTCGGCTGTTCGTTGCATGAGTGGCTCCAATCCTTGGCGCGTCAATGATGAAATTGGCATAATTTCAACATCGTCTGGCACATTTGGATCCGCAGCTAACTTCTCTTTGAATGTCGCCAATGTTTCTTCGGCATCAGGCATATCCATCTTCGTTGGGACGATAATCTGTGGTCGTTCCAACAAAGCTGGATCATACTCTGCCAATTCATTGTTGATCTTCAAGAAGTTCTCGTAAGGATCCTCTTCTGGATCGATACCTGACATGTCGATCATATGCAAAATAACACGCGTACGCTCAACGTGACGTAGGAATTGAATTCCCAAACCGACACCTTGTGACGCACCCTCAATCAACCCAGGCAAGTCAGCCATAACAAAGTCACGACCATCTTCCAAACGAACCATCCCCAAGTTAGGGACCAACGTCGTAAAGTGGTACGCTGCAACCTTTGGCTTCGCAGCCGTTACAACTGACAACAACGTTGACTTTCCAACAGATGGGAACCCAACTAGACCAACATCAGCTAGCACCTTCAATTCAAGGGCGATATCCAATTCTTCACCAGGCTCACCGTTTTCGGCGATTTCAGGCGCTGGATTTGTTGACGAGGCAAAACGCATGTTACCACGACCACCACGACCACCTTGGGCAACTACCAAACGTTGACCTTGCTCAGTCAAGTCGCCAATGACACGACCTGTTTCAGCTTCAGTAATCGTCGTTCCTTGGGGTACCTTAATAATCAAATCATCAGATGACTTACCCGTCATCCCCTTAGTGGCACCGTTACCACCAGGAGTTGCCTTAAAGTGGCGCTTGTAACGGAAATCCATCAACGTACGCAACCCTTCATCAACTTCCATTACAACTGATCCACCGTGACCACCGTCACCACCAAATGGACCACCCATATTAATATACTTTTCGTGACGGAAAGAAACGGCACCATCGCCACCCTTACCGGCTTTCACAAAAATTTTAACTTGGTCGACAAACGCCATGGTTTATGACCTCACTTTCTTTTTTAAGCTCTTACTCTATAATAGACCAGCTCACCAGACCGATTCACGCGAACAGGACAAGCTGGCACGCCAAGCACAAATTCCATTGTAACAGGCGTATTTTGTCGCTTATCATTTTACAGTAATTGCGCGGGTTTGACCACCTTTAATCATCAGCATGCTGAATTGCTTGCAACGAAATTTTGATTGCATTAGCCACTTTTTCAGAGACACCCACTTCTCGCAGGTCCGCTATCGAGGCGTTCGCAATCTTATTTAATGAGCCAAACTTAGCCAATAACTTCTGACGTGTCTTTGGACCAACGCCGGCAATTTCATCCAATTTTGAACCCAAAGAACTTTTAGACCGTAATTGTCGGTGGAACGTAATCACAAACCGGTGCACTTCATCCTGAATCCGTTGCAACAAGAAAAAGCCTTGTGACTTTGGATCCAAGTTCACGTGGGGCTCACCCTCTTCACGCAACAAGTCCGCTGTTTTGTGCTGATCGTTTTTCACCATGGCTGCAACCGGAATATCAAGGCCCAATTCGTCCTCAATGACTTCCCGGGCAGCGTTCAACTGAATGACACCCCCGTCCATCAAAATCAAATCTGGCATCTCAGCGTGTTCCTTCAACAAACGGGTATACCGACGCCGAATGACTTCCATCGTTTCAGCCCGTTCATCCGCATGCTCGACTGTCTTGTTTTTGTACTTACGGTACTTATTTTTATTAGGGACACCATCCTCAAAGACGACCATCGCAGATACCATTTCGGCCCCTTGCGTGTGCGAGTGATCGAATGCCTCAATGCGGTGAATTTCAGGGATCCCCAATGCATCCGCAATTTCTTGCATAGCACCACTTGTCTTTGATTCATTCATTTCCATCAAACGGAACTTTTCATCCAACACAATCTTTGCATTCTTCTCAGCCAAATCTAGCAAATCACGTTTTTCGCCACGTTGCGGCGTCCGTACTGGCACGTGCAACACATCCGAAATCATTGCTTTATCAACCCCGGCCGGCACCAAGATTTCTTTTGGCAACACCGCATTTTTCCGATTATAGAACTGCAAAATAAAACTGGTCATTTCTTCTTCAGCTGACTCCACAATTGCAAACGTCCGCTTCTCACGTTTCATCAGTCGCGCTTGACGTACGAAGAAGACCTGAACAGACAACCACCCCTTATCCATATAGAAATTAAACAAGTCTCGTGGTGTACCGTCCTTGGAAATAATCTTTTGTTTCTCAACCGTCGTTTCGATAAACTTCAACTGATCGCGTAAATCAGCCGCCCGTTCGAATTCCAAATTCTCCGAAGCTGTGTTCATCTTCTCATTCAGGACCTTCGTCACTTCTTTTGTATCGCCATCCAAGAAGTGTTGGATCTTTTTAATTTGGTCCAAATACTCTGTAAATGGGACCTGACGATAGCAGGCACCCAAGCATTGTCCCATGTTAGCGTACAAGCAAGGGCGCCCTTGATAACCATTACAACGCCGGAGTGGGTACACCTTTTGCAAGAAGTGTAACGTTTCCTGGGCAGCGTAGACGTTTGGATACGGACCAAAGTACTGCGCACCATCCTCCTTAACATCGTTTGCCAACTCCAATTTTGGATCGGCCTCATGGGTAATTTTAATGTAAGGGTACCCCGTCCCACGCTTCAAACGAATGTTGTAATAAGGTTGGTACTTTTGAATCAAGGTGATTTCAAGGAGCAAGGACTCTTTTTCAGAGCTTGTCACAATAAAATCAAAATCCGCGATATTCTCAACCAACTGCGCCGTTTTACCAGTGTGTTCGCTCTTAAAATACGACCGTACACGATTTTTTAGATTCTTCGCCTTACCAACGTAAATGATTTTGCCGTTGATATCTTTCATTTGATATGAACCCGGCAAATCTGGTAACAAGGCTAACTTTTGTTCAATATGTTCTGACGCCATTCGCTTTTCCTTTCGACAAATATTCCTTTCTTATTATACGCCGACATTCGGTTTAATTTAACCCCAGACATTTGGACAAAAAAACGCACATCCTTGGTTAGGACGTGCGATTAGGTCATTATTTTGTTCGGTAAACGTAAACGCTGATTGCAGCAACCGTCAGTAAAACACCAGCCATGGCAATTAACATATCCGTGTTGCTTGGCGTGGGCATTGCAGCAGTGCTTGCCGCAAACCCTTGTTCCGTCAATCCCCACACGCCAGCAATCGTCGCGACCATCATTAGTGCCATCTTTTGTACAGCCTTCATTATGTTGTTAGTCCTTTTCTTATATAATCATCACTTGCAAGAACTTATCTTACAGGGCGAGTATGATTGAATTATGAATTTGTAACCGTTATCATTTTTGTGAAAAGTCGTTATTTGGCATCCATAAAGTCCCAATTAAGTTAACGTGTTATACTAGAGGTAATATTTTAACTGGGGGTGCTACTATGCCATTGCAAACAAAGCGAACTGATGAACTAAGCAAGCAATTTGATGATTTATTCGTCATGCCTGATGTCAAAGACGACAACAAGGATCGTTTTTTGGGTAAGAAGGACGAAGAACAACTAAAGCGTTAACAAAAAAGGAAGTACGTCAATATTGACGCACTTCCTTTTTTGTTTAATCCTTCGTTTTGACAAACAATCCCTTCAAGCTGCTTAAAGCCGCCTTAGTGATATTACCATCACTGTAAGTCAGCACGTTGCGCTTATAAACACGCAAACCAAACCGGCTTAGGAAAATCAAAACAATTAATTCTAATACCAATGCAATGGCGGCATCCCCCATCGTTGCATATTGCAGTCCCAACCGAGCTGGCATCAAGGTTTGAGAAATAAATGGCACGAATGACAAGACGTTCAAGAACGTATTGTGCGGTTGACCTGACAACGTAAACGTCAAGACGTACCCAATCATGGCGACGTAAGTCATTGGCGCAACAGCTTGTTGCACCTGACTCTGGTCATTAACCATTGCCGCCAGAATCGCCGTCAAAACCATGTACATGAAGATGGCTACCAGAGCAAGCAACAACGACATAATGGCGAAGCCCATATCAACACCGGCCAGTAGGCTCTTAACCATCTTTAAATACTTATAATGTGGCGCAAACACGTTCACAACTAACCCTGCTACCACGTACAAGGCCGCATGAGTAATCGCTAACAAAGCAATTCCGGTTAGCTTACCGAAAAACTGCACCGCTGGTGACGTTGCGGATAGCAAGATTTCCATAATACGTGATGACTTCTCATTCGCTATTTCTTGTGCAATCATGCTGACGTATGACGTCAAGAACACGAAAATCAAAATTCCTAAAGCTGAGGCCAAGGCATAATTAGCTGTATCCGCTGCGGCACCGCCACGGGTTTCACCCTTGTCACTTTGAACTTTCGTGGTCAAAGTTGGTGGCGTCATCAATGTCTGTAGTTCAGTTGGTGACAACTTCATTGCCGACGCTTTCGCCAGCATCGTGTACGTATTCAGTGACGCCTTCATTTTTGTTTCAGAAACAGATTGCCCATCTGCAGAATTCACCAATTCATACTTTTGATTGGCAGTTGCTAAATAGGCATCCAGCTTCCCTTTTGTCAATTCTCGCTTTGCCTGTTTTTCGTCAGTCACATTTTTAACTTTGATGTCAAAGGCATCATCTTTTTTTAAATATGTCGCTAAGGCTGGTTCATTCACTACCCCCACAACAGGTGTCTTATGACTCTGAGTGGCGGTAATAATAAACGAAATACCAGCAATCACTAACAAAATTAGCATTGGTGCTAAGACCAATGACCAAAAGCCGACCGACTTAATCCGCGTTTTATACGTCTGACGGGCGACTAACATTAACTGCTTGGCTGTCATTATGCTTGCCCTCCTTGTACTTCGCGACGGAAAATTTCGTCCAATGTCGGTGGTTGTTGCGCAAAGACTGGCACATACCCATCTTGGGCAACCAACTGAAAGACTTCGCGGCCAACCGCTGCGTCAGTTAATTGCAGATGACGGCCAGGTCCCTGTGGCGTAATACTTTTCACGCCGGCAATCTCACGCAACTCAGCATCCGTAGCCGGTGACTCCAAATAAATTTCAGTTCGCCCAAACGATTCGCGGATTGCATTGGTGTCACCGTGCAACACCGTCTCACCATGACGGAGCATCGTCAGTTGATCAGACAATTTTTCGACACCGCTCATATTGTGTGAACTAAAAATAATCATGGCCCCCTCATGCTTCAGGCGCATAATTTCTTGCATCATCAACTCCGTATTGACCGGGTCCAACCCCGTAAACGGTTCGTCTAAAATCAAAAAATCCGGTTCGAAAATGACTGTCGCAATCAATTGTACTTTTTGTGCATTACCCTTCGATAGTTTTTGCACCTTGTCACTTGGCTTACCCACCACATCAAGACGTTTCATCCAATCGACTAAGGCTGATTTGGCATCAGACCGTTTCATCCCATGTAACTCGGCAAAATACATGACTTGTTCTTCAATCGTCAATTTCTGATATAAGCCACGCTCTTCAGGCAAAAAGCCGATGCGCTGCTTGTCTGTCGCGGTAATGGCATGACCATCCCAGGTCACCGCACCCGAGGTCGGCTCAATAAAATCCAAAATCATGCGAAAAGTCGTCGTCTTACCAGCCCCGTTTTGGCCAATAAGCCCCATGACTTCACCAGGATTCAGACGCATATTCATATCCTGAACCGCAATTTTATCACCAAACTGCTTGTTCAGATGTGTTAATTCAATCATCACTGTCCCCATCCTATATTCTGTTACTGACATTGTACCTAATTTTTATCGCATATGGGCCGTTCTTAATATTTAGTTGAGATTTTCCGAATTTCGGCAACAAAAAAACGTCCACTGTCATCACACAGTAGACGTTTCAAGTTTAACCCCAGTTAATTTCGTCACGTTGGACAAGTTGGAAATCAATATCCGCCATGCGCCCGCGACCGGTTGGGTTTTGACCATGCACTTGCAAGTAGAAACGGGCATCATCATCAGCGCGCATTTCCGTAGCTGGCACAACCACATCGTGATCGTAGTGCAATTGGAACCCATTCAACTCAGGAATAAAAGTATATAAACGACCGACATCAACGTCGAAATCCTTGCGGTACATTGCAACAAGCTCTGTGCCCTGCAATGGCGCTGTTAAATCATAGCGAATCATTGGATTGCCCCCTGATTAATTTTCTTTAGCGCTATTATCACGCGTTTTTACGGAATCGGTCAAGCATTTCGGGTGTAAAACGCAATTCACGTGGCTTAGAACCATTTGCTGGTCCAACCAGTCCACGATCTTCCAACGCATCCACGATACGACCAGCACGATTGTACCCCATGCCAAAGTGACGCTGAATTGATGAAGTTGAGGCACCGCCGGCACGAAGGATAAATTCGAGTACTTCGTCCCATTTTTCATCCAAATCGTCGGCACCATCACCACCATTTTCAAGCGCTTGCACTTCTTCATCGGAAACCGTCATGCTGTCATCGTACTGCGCTTCACCTTGATTCTTAATAAAGTCCGTCAACGCTTCCACGTCTTCATCCGTCAAGAACGCGCCTTGCACACGTTGTGGTCCGTTCGAACCAATTGGCGCGAACAGCATATCACCACGACCTAACAACTTTTCAGCCCCGTTACTATCCAAAATCGTCCGTGAATCAACCCCGGATGACACGGCAAACGCCATACGTGATGGTACGTTCGCTTTGATCAAACCAGTAATGATATCAACGGATGGCCGTTGCGTTGCGACAATCATATGGATTCCCGCTGCACGCCCAAGTTGTGCAATACGCACAATCGCATTTTCGACATCGCCAGACACCGTTGATGTCATCATCAAATCGGCCAATTCGTCGATGATAACAACCAAATAAGGCATCTTTTGCAACACTGTACTTGGGTCGCTCGCATTTTGTTTTTCAACAAACCGATTATACCCATCAATGTTACGAACACCTTCTTCGGCTAACAGCTTGAAACGGCGGTCCATTTCAGCGACCACTTTCTTCAAACCGAGCGACGCCTTCTTTGGATCCGAAATCACCGGTGTAATCAGGTGGGGAATATCATTATAGACTGACAACTCAACCTTCTTGGGGTCCACCAGCATCAAACGGACCTGTGACGGCTTTGCTTGTAGCAAAATTGACGCCAAGATACCGTTAATCGCCACTGACTTACCTGATCCAGTTGAACCGGCGATCAGCAAGTGTGGCATCTTCGTCAAGTCCAACTTCACGACACCACTTGTGACGCCGCGACCAATTGGTACAACCAATGGTTTCTCCGTATCGACACCAGCTTCTTCAACCATGTCCCGGAAACCAACCGTTGCCTGTTGGTCATTCGCCACTTCAATACCAACGACGTTTTTACCTGGAATTGGTGCCTCAATACGCAGTGACTTTGCCGCTAGGGCGAGCGCCAAATCGTCAGCTAAGTTTTGAATCTTCGACACCTTGACACCAACTGCTGGTTTAATTTCATATTGGGTTACCGTTGGTCCCAACACAACCTTTTCAACCGTGGCATTGATGTTAAAGCTCTTCAATGTTTCATGTAAAATACGCGCCTTTTCATTTAGCGCATCACGTTCAGCAGATTGGTCGGTTGACCCAATGTGTTGCAACAACTCAGTGGTTGGTAAGACGTAATCCTTATCATCAATCACCGTCACCAACCCTGACGCATCAACATCTGCCTTGGGTTCTGTGATTGTTGACGGTTCGACGTGCCCGACACCGGCTTGATGCGCTTGTGTCTTTGGTGATGTTGCTTGATTGCTGTGACCCAAGATATCTGCGTGCGTCAATGGCGTTTCTTGTCCCGGTAGTAAGTCGTCATCCGGTAAGTCCGCACCAAAGACAACCGGTGCAATTTCTTCATGTTCTGACTGAATGACCGCATTCGGATCGAAATCAGGGTCAAAACTCATTGACGCCGCTGGTGCATCATCAAGCGATGGTATAGGCACTTGGGTCAAATCAGGTTCAGGCGCTGGCGCAGTTGCACTAGGCGTAACTGGCGCCGGTACCGTTGGTGTCGTTTCATGATGTGGCATAGGGGCCACAATTTCTGGCATCTTGAACTCTGTCGCCGTCGCTTCAGCCTCAGCAGCATCCGCCAACACATCTTGTGGTGACTTTGCTTTCCTCGTTGCCAATTTAACGGGTTGACTAGCATCCGCTTCCGGCACAACACCAGCTAACTTAGCTGCTTTATCACTCTCCGACGCAAACGGGTCATCATTGAAGAAATCATTCATCGCCGTACGCTGTCGATCGCGGAACCCTTCAATTGACTCCGTGACCTTTTCATGTGCTGTCGTCGCCTGCGTTTGCACAAAGTCACCTGTACCTTCAGCTAACTTAAAGAAGTTATCAAAGACCTCGCGCAATGGTAAGTTAAACATCACCACTAAGCCGATAATTAACAACACAATGGCAATTAACCATGAACCAAAATTAGACGATGCTATGTAAGTTGCGCTGTATAACACCGCCCCAATTAAGCCACCACCAACGGGTGTCGTGACAGCATGATTATTGAGATCTTGATTAATCAATGTCTGAATAACCTGCGTATAGTTGTTGTGGACGTTCATCTTGTTGAACAACAAAATTGATCCGACCAACATGATACCTAGATAAAATAGGCCAAAGCCAACATAATGTTGCCACTTAAAACGTCGTGGCCACTGGCCATAGGCAAGCACCACGAGAAATGGCACGAGCAAGACCAGTAGCAAAAATTGGTATGAGCCACCAACAATCAGGCGCACCATATTGGCAATAAACTTACCCACCAAACCAACTTTGGCAATTGCAAGGACGGCCAACAGACTAGCAAACAAGCCTAAGAATTGGGGCCCACGATCCTTCAACCAGGTCATTGTGTCATTACTAGCCTTTTTTCGAGGGGCCGGCTTTTTGCGGGGCCGTGCTTTTGCCTTGGAGGCGGGACGTCTTTTAGTCGTCGCTGCCATCGCAGCCTCCTTTCTTAAGTAAATAATTATTCATTTATTACTTTAACTTGTCGTAATCATATTCGTGCGTCAAATCAAGATTTGGGAAACCTTGTTGGCGCAACGTTTCATAGATAATAATGGCAGCCGTGTTCGACAAGTTCAATGACCGAATATGTTCGTCATTTTGTGGAATACGCAAGGCCTTCTCAGGATGTTGCTTCATGAATGGCTCTGGCAAACCGGTCGTTTCCTTACCAAACAAGAAGTAATAATCGTGATCAGGATTCGTGTAATCTGCCTCGTGATAAGCCCGTGGCGCAAACTTAGAAATCAAGAACAATTCATCCGTGTCCTTAAGCGTTGCCATAAAGGCTGGCAAATTCTCGTGGACCGTAATGTCAACTGTATCCCAGTAGTCCAACCCGGCACGCTTAACGTGCTTATCATCCAACTTAAATCCCAATGGTTCAATCAGGTGTAATTTCGTGTTCGTTCCCGTTGCCGTACGGGCGATGTTTCCAGTATTTGCTGGCATCAATGGCTCAAACAATACAATATGATTCGTGCTCATGATAATCTCCTTTTCTAGGGCGGGTCCTCCCCTCCCCCAATGCGTTATTGCATACAAAAATAAGTATAGCACGGACAAAACCTCGACCGCGCTATACTTAAAAAACCTTATTAATGTCTTTACTGGTTGGTTTCATCTCGAAACAGACCTGAGTTCAATTGCCACCACTTATACAAGCGGTAAATCAGTACTTTAGCAATCGCATAGCCCGGAATACCAAAAACCACCCCGGCCAGGCCAAAAATATTACCCGCCGATAGCAAGATAACCACAACCGTTACTGGATGAACTTTGAGCGAGTTACCAAGCAACTTTGGCGCAATCACTTTTCCTTCCAATGTTTGCTCAATCATAAAGACGATGAACACATAAACCAACATCATTGGCGAAACGAACAGTCCTACAACCACCGCCGGGACCATCGCTAGAAACGATCCCAGAAACGGAATTAAGTTCAACAAACCAGCACTAATGGCGATTAGCCAGCCGTACGGCAAGCCGATAATGGTATAGCCAATTGCAAACATAACCATCACTGCGAACGCCACTGACAATTGCCCCCGAATGTAATTCGAAATTTGCTTGTTAATCTCACCAATGGTATCCAAAAATGAGCCCCGTGCTTTTGGTGGTAAAAACTTAGCCATGTAGTTTGGCATCTGGTGGCCATCCTTTAGCAAATAAAACAAAATCAACGGGAACGTCACAATTGTGATAATGGCTGAAGTCAGTGTCCCAACAACTGAGCTCACACCATGAATGCCTTTTTTCGCATATTCAGCTGAGTAATTTTGGACCCATTTTGAAATATCACTATTCGTCTGATTAAACCACTTATTCACATCAGCAAAGCGCTTGTCAGCCGTTAACTGATCAATCATTTTGACCAAAGCTCGCCAATATTCTGGCCAATGATTGATCAAACCAACGATTTGGTCGCTCAGCCACGGAATAAAGACAGCTAAGCCCCATACAATCAAGACCAACAATACCAAAAACTGCACCGTAATCGTCGCAACACGCGACATTTTATACCGGCGTTCCGCCCAATCCACAATCGGATTCAAGAGATAATAAAACACGCCTGCAATGATGATTGGCGCCCCGACCGCACTGAACAGTGCCACAATCGGTTCAAATATAAAATTAACTTTATCAAACATGTAAATAATCGCTAACAATAGCAATATAATTAGCATACTTGAGATGATTTTATTATTTAATAACCATCGTTGAAAGACAGATTGTTTCGTCTCGCGATTTGTCATCTTTTATCCCCCATATATAAAAAACCAGTACCCCGACTGGTACTGGTTTTATTGTATCAAGCTTAGATGAACAATACACGCACTGATTCAGGAATTTCGAAGTCCTTTTGTGACAACGTTAGCTCGCCTGTTACAGCATCCCGACGGTATACCGTAACATTGTCCGTGTTTTGGTTAGCCGCAACCAAAAAGGCGTCATCTGGGCTCAAAGCGAAATCACGTGGGAAATCTCCTTCAGTTGAAATCCATTGGATATGTGCAACAGAGGCGCCATTATCCTTCACTGCAAAGACTGCGATTGAGTTGTGACCACGGTTTGATGTGTAGACAAACTTACCGTCGTTTGACAAGTAAATCGCCGCACCACCATTGTGCTCTGTCCAATCGGCCGGAATCGTTGCCACAGTTTGCAAATGCGTGAATGAGCCATCCGCATTGTACTTCAAAACTGAAAGTTGTGATGACAGTTCACCTAACAAGTAGGCATATTGACCATCAGGACTGAAACGCAAGTGACGTGGGCCAAAACCAGCCTCCGTCTCATACGTCGCAACTAACGTCAACTTACCGGCATCAGAGACGTCAAACGTCAACACCTTGTCAGCACCCAAATCAACGACCGCGACACGATTGTCCGGCGTTAGATTATTCCAGTGCACGTGTGATGAGCCTTGTTCTGGGCGAGGACCTGACCCTTCAGATTGAAAACTATCCGTCAACGTCAATGAGCCATCAGCGGCAATCGCAAAGACTTCTAACGTTCCCTTGTGGTAGTTACCTGAGTACAACAATTGACGTGCCTCATCAACTGCCACATAAGCAGGTGACGCACCTTCTGCCAAAACTTCTTGGGTCAACGTTGCCGTATCATCCGCGAAGTTAAGGACCGCCAACCCACCTTGATCACCGTTTTTATCAACCGCATACAATGTGTTAGCCTTACTCAAAGCCAAGTAAGTTGGTGATCCAACTTCAGCAACCAACTTGGCATCTTGCAACTCACCAGTCTCCGTGTTCAATGCAGCTTCGTAAATTCCTTTTGAAACACGTCGCGTATAAGTACCAAATAAAATCTTTTCCAATGCCATGGTTGATCTCGCTTTCATTCATTAATAATCTTTTAGTAAACGCTTTCATTGTAACACAAAAGCGACCACACCAACAGATGCAGTCGCTTAATTCTCTTACTTATTTATTGGCAATGACTTCAATTTCAATACGTGCCGCTTTGGGTAACGTTGCCACCGCAACTGCTGAACGCGCTGGTAACACGTCAACGTCCTGAAAGAAACGCGCATAAATATCATTCACCATCGCAAAGTCTGCCATGTCGACTAGGTAAACGTTCACCTTAACAATATCAGCCCGTGTCAACGCAGCTGCCTCTAATAACCCATCAATATTGGCAAAAACCTGGTTAGCTTGGTCAATCGTTGACGCACCCGCAAATTCACCAGTACTTGGTACCAAACCGATTTGACCCGATGCATACAGCGTACCGTTGCTTAAAACAGCTTGTGAGTATGGTCCAATTGCAGCCGGTGCCTGCGTTGTCGTAATGATTCGTTTTGTCATCTTCATTTCCCCAATCTTGTTAATAGCGTCAGTATACGCGCTGTCGACCATCAGCCAATAAAAAAAGGACCTGTCTTTAACACAGATCCTTTATCAGGGTTATGCTTTGAACTTTCGACGTTCTTGGACACGTGAGACAATTACTGAGGCAACAATTGATAACGTTAACAAACCAATAATCACCGATAATGACACCACGTTTGAAATGTGGAAATGCCAGTCCAATGCCTTGGCAGTCTCGTTCAAGACCATCTTGACCCCAATAAAGGCCAAAATAACAGCCAGCGCATACTTAATGTATCGGAACATTGGCAGAATTCCTGACAAAGCAAAGTACAATGAACGCAATCCCATGATAGCAAAGATGTTTGACGTGACCACGATGAACGTGTCTTGTGTCACCGCAAGGACAGCCGGAATTGAGTCAACCGCAAACAATAAGTCGGAAGCTTCAATAAACAACAACGCTAACAAGAATTGGGTAGCATAACGTTTACCATTTTCTTTTACCAAGAAATGTGGTTCCGCAACATCTTCCTTCAAAGGTAGAATTTTACGCAATCCCTTAATAATAAAACTATCATTCAAGTCTTGCGCTTCTTCCTTTTCGAACAGCATCTTCACCCCAGTGACAATCAAGAAGGCACCAAAGATGTACATCAACCACGCGAAGTGATGTAGCAAGGCAGCCCCACCGAAGATAAAAATCACACGCATCACTAAGGCACCGAAAACACCCCAGAACAGCAAACGGTGTTGATACTTCAATTCAATCCCAAAGAAACCAAAGACCAAGATGAAGATAAACAAGTTATCAATACTCAACGACTTTTCCAGCAAGTATGCCGTCACAAAGTCTAGGGCATGATCACCACCCGTAAAGAACCAGAGACCACCGGCAAAAATAAAGGCCAAACCGATCCAAAAGGCGCTCCAAAGCAGTGACTCCTTCATGGTTGGTGCCGCGTTCGTTTTGTGGAAGACTCCCAAATCAAGGGCCAACATGACCAAAACAAAGGCGAAGAAACCAATCCAATAACCTATACTAACTTCCATTTATTTCTCAACTTTCTGATATCTAGCGACGTCACGGCTCAACAATTTGACCCGCAATGACTATAAGTTTATTTTAACTGAATTCTCATTGAAATACTATTACCAACATTTTGGGAAAATATTGCAAATAAGACTGACAGCTATCCGTCTATTAAGGTATGATGAGCCCTAGTTAACCAAAAGGAGTTTGTTCATGAAGTCTACCAAAATCACAAAGCGCCTGCTCATGCTCTTAGGCGTTGTCCTCATCCTATTAGCCGGTTCTGTCGCTTACATGCAAGTATTTGGCCTTTACCGTGCTACTCCAACCGCGCAACGCGCAGCCCATTCAGCCACCGAAACGGCGGACTATTGGGCCTTCAAACCTAAAGCTAATACTGGACAAAAAGATACGGCCATTATTTTTTATCCCGGGGCGTTTGTCCAAAGTGACGCCTATGCCATCTGGGCCAAGGACGTTGCGCAAGCTGGCTACCCCGTTTACGTGTTGAAAACACCGTTATCTTTTTCATTAATCGCCCAAAACAAAGCAGACATTGCTATCAAAAATAGTCATGCCCACCACTTTGTAATTGGTGGCCATTCCTTGGGTGGCGTGGTTGCCAGCGGTTACGTAGCCAAGCATCCAAAGGCTCACATCACTGGTCTATTATTACTTGCCAGTTATCCACAAGAAAAAAACCATTTGGCCAAGCGAACCGATCTTGCCGTTTTGTCACTGACCGCTAGCCAAGATCAGGTATTAAAGCAAGCAAATTATCGCGCAGCTAAAGCCTGGTTGCCAAAAGACACTCGGTATCAAACAATTCGTGGTGGCAATCACGGTGGATTCGGCAGCTATGGGCCCCAAAAACATGATGGTCAGGCGACAATTTCAAACGCCCAACAACAGACAGCTATTGCTGATCGTGTTGTTGCATGGCTAAGCCGTTAGACTGCAAATCAAAAAACACCCTGGACTGTATTAATCCAGGGTGTTTTCATATCATTAATTTGCAGACTTAACATCCAGTTCTAGGAAGTTAGCCACCTTTGTTGCTTCATCTGCAACCGCGTGTAGTGTTGCCAAACGGTTGTTCTTAACTGCTTCGTCTTCAACCATAACCATCGTCTCTTCGAAGTAAGCAGCCACGGCAGGTTGTAAGTTCAACAATGCCGCAAGCTTCGCATCCGTGCCATCAACAGTTGCAACTGGGGCAACCGCTTCAAACAATGCCTTTTCGGCTGCATTCTCGAACAGGGCAACGTCAACAGTCGCATCCGTTGCATTCTTCGTTGTCAAACGCATCACACGAGTCAACGCTTCAACACCCTCACGGAAGTTGGCATCGTTAACGTGGGCAGCCAAGACTTGCGCTGATTCAAACATTTGCGTCGTATCAGCAAAGTTGTTCTTCGTCACCGCGTTGATGATGTCACGACGAACACCCTCATCTTGCAATGCCTTCACAACACGGTCCGTCAAGAAGTTAACGACCGCAGCCACATTGTTTTGCAACTCAGCCATCACTTCTTCTGGCAAACCAAACTTAACTGCATCGGCATTAATGTCAGCAATCAAGTCTGACAAAATACCGTCAATATCCAAATCCCACTTGTTGTCAGCCAAGATGTTCACAACACCTGAAGCGGCACGACGCAAAGCATATGGGTCATTTGAACCTGATGGCACCATACCACCCGCAAAGAATGACAACAAGCTATCCAACTTATCAGCCAAGGCCAATACCTTACCCAAATCTGACGCAGGCAATTCACCATCAGCAGAGATTGGCATGTAGTGCTCACGGATTGCTTGGGCCACGGCAGCGTCTTCACCAAACAAGTTAGCGTACTTCTCACCCATGATACCTTGCAATTCATCAAACTCACCGACCATACCAGTCATCAAGTCAAACTTGTAGATTTCACCAGCACGCGCCAACTTGGCTTGTTGATCATCAGTAAAGGCCAAACGACCAGCAATGATGGCAGCCAAAGCCTTGGCGCGACGTGTGTGGGCGGCAACTGAACCCAACTTAGCGTGGAATGATACCACTTCCAACTTGTAGTTGTAGAAGTCGATATCGTGCTTTTGATCTTCGTGGTAGAAGAACTTAGCGTCTTCCAAACGCGCAACCAGCACCTTTTCGTTACCGGCAATCACATTATCGATGTGTTCAGCGTTTCCGTTACGAACAGAGATAAAGTGTGGCAACAAAGCGCCGTTTGCATCAACAACGTGGAAGAAACGTTGGTGTTCCTTCATTGACGTAATCAATACTTCATCAGGCACTTCCAAGTAACCTTCATCGAAGCCACCAGCAAAGGCTGTCGGATATTCAACGATGTTGTTAACTTCTTCAAGCAAATCTTCGTCAACGACAACGGTCCAGTTGTTATCACTGGCAATCGTTTCGACTTGTGTGCGGATGTTTTGCTTACGTGCTTCGGCATCTGCTTGTACAAAGACTGACGTCAAGGCCTCTTCGTACTGGTCAGCTGATGCAATTTCAACATCATGACCCAAGAAACGGTGTCCACGTGATGAACGACCCGTTGCAACTCCCAAGATATCAAATGGGACAACTTCATCATCCAACAATGCGACCATCCAACGAATTGGACGGACGTATTCAAACGTGTGACGACCCCACTTCATCGTTGTTGAGAACGTCATCGCCTCAATAACTTGCTTGAAGCCCGTCAAAACTTCAGCCGCTGGCTTTCCAGCCTCAAACTTTGTAACGTAGATGTACTCGTTACCGTTAAATTCCTTAAACGTAATGTCATCAGTCGTCAACCCTTGACCGCGGACAAATCCTTGGGCTGCCTTTGAATAGTTACCCTCAGCATCAAGTGCGACCTTCTTAGCAGGCCCCTTAACTTCTTCTTGGAAGTCTTCAGCCTTTTCAGCAACATCAGAAATCAACACTGCTAAACGACGTGGCGTAGAGAAAGGCTTAATTGCCCCGTATGCCAAACGCTCGTCGGCCATAAAGTTTTCGGCACGCTCAACCAATTGGTTAATTGCGGGCGTCACCAAGTGGGCCGGAACTTCTTCCAAACCAATTTCTAGCAAAAAGTTAGCCATCTTAGTTTTCCTCCTCATCTGCAGGCAAGTACTTCGCACGCAAAGCTTCGTCCTTCAACAATGGGAAACCAAGCTTCTTACGCTCATCAATGAAGGCACGCGCAACTGAACGGGCCATGTTACGGATACGTGATAGATATTTTGCACGTTCTGTAACTGACACTGTGCCACGGGCATCCAACAAGTTAAACGTGTGTGATGACTTCAAAATGTAGTCGTAAGCTGGGTGAACCAAGCCCTTTTCCAAAGCCTTCTTAGCTTCAGCTTCGTACTCGTTAAAGTGACGCAACAACATTTCTTGGTCTGATTCTTCAAATGAGTAAACTGAGTGTTCGTACTCTGGCTCCTTAAAGATGTCACCGTACAAAACGCCGTTACCCCATTCCAAATCGTACACCGTTGGGACGTCTTGGATGTATGAAGCCAAACGCTCCAAACCATACGTGATTTCTGATGTTACGGCATCAACTTGGATACCACCAACTTGTTGGAAGTACGTAAATTGCGTGACTTCCATACCGTCCAACCAGATTTCCCAACCGATACCAGCGGCACCCATTGATGGGTTTTCCCAGTTATCTTCAACGAAACGAATATCGTGTTCCAATGGATCAATGCCCAAGGCCTTCAAAGAATCCAAGTACAATTCTTGAATGTTGTCGGGTGATGGCTTCATAACCACTTGGAATTGGTGGTGTTGGTACAAACGGTTTGGGTTATCACCGTAACGTCCATCGGCAGGACGACGTGATGGCTCCACGTAAGCCGCGTTCCATGGCTCAGGACCATTGGCACGTAGGAACGTGTAAGGGCTCATCGTACCCGCACCCTTTTCTGTATCGTAAGCTTCCATCAGCATTGCGCCTTGGTCAGCCCAGAACTTTTGCAACGTCAAAATAATGTCTTGCACACTCATTTTTGCGCTCATATTGACAAATTCCTTTCTCGTGGTTGGCTTCGAGCAAATAAAAAGCCCTACACCAATCACCATAAAAAATGATTGATGTAGGGACGATAATTCGCGGTTCCACCCTACTTCTAGGAAAACTCCTAGCAGCTTCATTGGATTAAATTGTGCTCCAGCAGTGCCCCTTACGCTAATCAGATCACCCTCACATCACCGGTGACTTGCTGGACTGATTTCACGGAATTCTTCTGCTTTCATCGCTTATTACAACTAATAAGTTTATCACTCAGCCGTTGAATGTCAACGAAATTAATCTCAATATTCAGTTGTCTTTGACCACAAGTACATGCCATAAAACGCATTGAACGTTTTCACGATCATCAAAACAAACATCCCTAATGCGCCTGACCCACCGGCCTGGATTTGATTCCACCATAATAACAGGCCAACCGCATCAACTAACAACCAGACAACCCACTGCGAGAGGTAGCCATACGTTGCCAAAATTTGTGCCAACATCCCCAGCGGTAATTGTGAGGAGTCGAGGTAGACTTGATTACCATGTGCCGTTTTGGCAACGGCTAGAACGACACCATAAACCACAACTGCCCCTGCGACAAGGCATCCCATCATTTTAGGGCCGATACGCTTCGCTTGCATCTGACTACTGTCTTGTTGTTGGGCTAGCTGCTTGTACCAGGCAACCATCCCCACAAACTGCATCACAAAAAAGAAGCCTTGATTGAGAATGTCACCGACCAAATGGTTGTGAATGGACATTAATAACCAGATGCCATTGGTCAGGAGCCCCCAGAAAAAGTTCGTTAACCGGCCACTCGCTAACATGATTAAGTAAAAAGCCAATACCAACCCGGTAATTAAACTCGTCCATCCTGATGATGAATAATCACCTGTATAGACGAAGGCCCAAATCGTAACAGCCATAATAATGACCAGATACACCCGTTGAAACCGATTCATCAAGGCTAAATCACGCTTAATATTGGTTGGTGACGTCGCTTCACGCAAAGCTTGTTTAAGATACTGCATTTCTCTACTCCCTCGTTAAACACTAACGAATAGATTACCACATTAACATTCGCTTGTGCGCTATGTCACGTACTTGTAAATATCGGGCATAATAAAAAGCGATATCCCCCAAAAGGGACATCGCTTTCTAACTGATTCATACCGTACTTACTTGCCAAGGAATCCTGACAACTTATCCTTAACGTCATCCATATCAACGTTATCTAAGATGTCCGCCTTGTCGCCTAGCAAGTCACCGGCCTTTTCCTTCAATTCGTTCAAGTCAGCGCCTTCCAAAAGATCACCAGCTTGGTCCTTCAACTTATCCAAATCAAAATCCATGTCAATTCTCCGTTCGCTTCTTTACTATACACTTATTATAAGTGATATTAGCGCTACCTGTCATCTATTTTGACTCGTCAATTGGCTTTTGTTGGCCGCGTTGGGCGAGACGTTGTGACCAGCCGTCTAGTTGTTGAATAAAACTTTTGGCACGTAAATGTACGCCGACTTGGTCATCATAAATCTTATCCATCACGCGTGCCATATCATGCTTAGTCTCTTCTTTTAGCGACAACGAACCTAACTGTTTTAGGTCAATTTTGTTAAGTTGTGATAGCACACGCACAGAACGTGGATTAGCATTCATACGTTGTTCATCTTGATCCCAGTGCAACTGGCACAGTGTCCCGTTTAGCTTCTCGGAGAAATCAAGTGGTAAATCACGTCGACCACAAACAACACATTCACCCCAAGTCGGTTCAAGACCGAATGCCGGCAACAATTTGATTTCAAAAAAATTGGCAATGCCTTGTGGATCCAGACCTCTCTCAATTTTTTCAATCGCCAAGCGGGCCCATTCATACCACTTACCAATCGGCTGATTATCGACAAATGCCGCGTCAATCAACCCTAAGATGTAAGTCATGTAGGCATTCTTTGTGACGTCCATCATCAATTCACGTGATTGGTGGCTCTCTTTAACAGCGTTAATAAAACTCAAACCGGTTGGATTTAAAGTTCCTTCAAACGTGGCGACCGTTAACGGTTGGACATCCGCTGCGAATTGGTACCGCTTTGACTTGCCATTTTTAATGTAAAACATCCGCTTGCCACCCTGCTTGGTCAGCATCTTAACCATCAGATCCTTTTCCTTGCGGTCTTGCTGGTACATCACAATTGCATCAAATACTTCTGCCATACCCATCCCCTAGTAAAAAAGAGACTAGGTAGTCTCTTTCTCGCCAAATTAAATATCTGAATCTTCCTTGTAACCGTAAGTTTGAAGTGCTTGTGGCTTATCACGCCAACGTTCTTCAACCTTAACCCATGTCTCCAAGAAAATCTTATCACCAAGCAAACGTTCGATATCCTTACGTGCCCGCACACCGATTTCCTTGATCATTGCCCCTTGCTTACCAATGACAATGTTCTTTTGCGTTGGTCGTTCAACAACAATCGTCGCTTGCACATGCAAGTGATTTTCATCTTGACGCTCAATTTTATCAATCACCACCGCAACTGAGTGTGGCACTTCTTGACGTGTCAATTGCAAGACCTTTTCACGAATCAACTCACTCATGATAAATCGTTCTGGGTGATCCGTGATTTGATCAGCTGGGTAATATTGTGGACCTTCTGCCATCTTATCCATCGCAAAATCCAACAATTCAGGCACGCCATCCCCCTTCAAAGCTGAAATTGGGAAGATTTCGGCAAACTCCATTTGTTGGCGGTAATCATCAATAATCGTCAACAAATCTGCTGGGTTCACCAAGTCAATCTTATTAATGATCAAATAAACTGGCGTCTTCGTGTCCTTTAAGCGATTAATAATGAAATCATCCCCGGCCCCACGTGGTTCGTCGGCATTCACCAAGAACCAAACCATGTCTGCTTCACGTAAAGCTGACATGGCTGTCTTCACCATAAAATCACCTAGTGAGTTATGAGGCTTATGGATACCTGGTGTATCCATAAAGACGATTTGACCCTCATCGGTGGTGTAAATTCCTTGGATCTTGTTACGGGTTGTTTGTGCCTTAGGTGACATGATGGCAATCTTTTCACCAATCATCTTGTTCAAAAGCGTTGACTTACCAACGTTTGGACGACCAACCAAGGCCACGAAACCTGACTTAAATCCTTGTTCACTCATGTATAAAATCTCTGTTCTTTCTGTATAATCCACGTGTTACCACGCACAACTTTATCCCAGCAACATCTGCAAATTCGGCAAGATGTAAGGCTGGAAAATCAACACACCCACGACAATTGCGAAGGCAACGGCTGCCAAAACAGCCCCAGAAGCCACATCTTTTGCGACTTTCGCCAATGGGTGGTAACTTTCACCGACAATCAAATCAACGATTGCTTCCACCATTGTATTAACGAACTCGGCCATAATCACGGTAAAAACAGCCACCGTAATCCACAGCCAGTCCGACCGTCCTAGCTTAACATATATCCCGACAAGTAAGACGACAATTGCCGCAAAAATATGAAAGCGCATATTTCGTTCGCGAACAAGTAACTGGCCAATTCCTTCGAGGGCATGGCCTAGCGCTTGTAGAAAGTGCGTATTCTTTTCAATTTGTGGCGCCGGTTCGGTCGCCTTTTTCTTATCGTGTAAGTCCATAGCTATCCAAAATCTCGCGTTGTAAATCAAACATAATCTTTTCGTCTTCATCACTACGCATGTGATCATAACCGTTTAAGTGCAAGAAACCATGAACGACCAAAAAGCCAAGCTCACGTTCGTATGAGTGCTCCAAGTATTCGGCTTGTTCACCAATCTTATCCACAGACACGATAATATCACCGATATTTTTGGCCAAATCTTCAGCCATATCCTCATCCATCATCAGTGGCATATCGTCACCGTCTTCTTCAATTGCAAAAGAAATGACGTCTGTTGGCTTATCAAGCCCGCGATACTCACGGTTATAACGTTGAATCTCATCATTGTTAACAAAAGTGACTGACATCTCTGTATCATCTGGCAACTTCATATACTTACCAGCGTAATCTAGCACCTTTTCAACAAGTTCAATTTGCTCTGCCGGTACTCCGGGCTTTGATTGGTCAATAATCGCCAAATCCATAATCTTTAATCCTTCTTCTCTGTTTGCTTATTTTTTGCGGCATCAAATGCGTCATAGGCGTTAATGATCGCCCCAACGACTGGGTGACGTACAACGTCATCCGCGGCAAATTCAATAAATGTAATATGTGAGACATTTGCCAACACTTGCTTGGCTTGAATCAGGCCTGACCGTACCTTTGTTGGCAAGTCAATCTGTGACACGTCACCATTCACAATCATATGCGAGCCAAAACCAAGGCGGGTCAAAAACATCTTCATTTGCTGTGGTGTTGTGTTCTGTGCCTCATCTAAAATAATAAAGGCGTTGTCCAAGGTACGACCACGCATGTAGGCAAGTGGTGCAATTTCAATCGTCCCACGATCCATCAGACGTTCTGTATGTTCCGCGCCAATAATGGCATGCAGCGCATCATAAATTGGTCGCAAGTAAGGATCGACCTTTTCTTTCAAATCACCGGGCAAGAACCCTAAGTTTTCACCAGCTTCAACGGCAGGACGTGTGATAATGATTTTCTCAACATCCCCACGCTTCAGTGCTGCCACTGCCATGACGACGGCCAAATACGTCTTGCCAGTTCCGGCAGGTCCGATACCAAACGTAATGTCGTTATTACGAATCGCTTGAATGTAACGGCGCTGACCGTAATTCTTCACACGAACCGGGTGCCCCTTCGCATCTCGGATCAAAGTCTCAGTGTACATATCGCCAAAGTATTCTAGCGTACCACGTTCAGACATCTTCATCGCTGAAACGATGTCAGTTGCGTTTAGCTTAACACCTTTTTTGATTAAATTCGTCAATTCAACAACGATTGCCTCAGCTGCATCAACGGACTCTGCTTCACCTTTGATGGTCAACTGATCACCAAAGACTGACAAAGACACCCCAACGCCCTCTTCAATCAACTTCAAATTGCTGTCTTGTGGTCCAACCAAGCCAATTTCTTGCTCGGCATTTTCAAAACGATAAATTTTTTCAACTTGTGCTGCCAAAAATGGATTCCCTCTAATTCGCAATATTTTTTATTACAGTACTATTATACCGCAAACATATATGTATCGGGGCATCACCCCGCATTGTGACATAATTAGCCCAACAATGATTGCACCGTTGTGTTAACCAACTTACCGTCAGCCTTACCCTTAACCTTAGGCATCAAGGCACCCATCACCTTACCCAAGTCCGCCTTTGATGACGCACCAACTTCAGCAATCGTTTCCTTAACAATGGCAACGACTTCTTCCTCAGACATTTGTGCAGGCATGTAGCGCTTCAACACATCGATTTGACCTTGGATTTCTTCAGCCAAGTCTGCCCGATCAGCATCCTTGTATGATTCCATCTCTTCGACACGTTGCTTCATTTCGCGTGACAAAACTGCCAATTCTTCATCAGCCGTCAAATCGTGACCCAACTTGATTTGTTCATTTGATACAGACGCCTTAACCATACGGACAACACCAAGCGTTACCTTATCCTTGGCCTTCATCGCTTCCTTCATATCTGACGTCAATTGTTCTAGCAAACTCATGATTATTTTCCTCCAAATAATGTTGTTTGACTTATTTTATGATTATAAAACAAAACCGGACCACCAATAAGGTAGCCCGGCAAGAGTCGAATTAACGGCTCTTCTTGTTCTTGCGCTTACGAGCGGCCTCAGCCTTCAACTTACGTTGTACTGATGGCTTGATGTAGAACTCACGCTTACGGTACTCTTGCAAGGTACCATCCTTTGATACACCACGCTTGAAGCGACGGAGAGCATCATCAAGAGACTCATTCTTACGAACAACAGTCTTTGCCATAATGTTTACCCTCCCTTCCCGTGTGAAGTTTCCAACTTTTATATATGTCGCACACTTTTGTTCTTTAATAGTTTACCAGAATAGGCGCTGTTGTCAACGCTTTGTCGATAATTAGATTTTTTAACCAATTGTTTACAATTTTGGCTCGTAAAAACGGCCAAACGTGCGGTCGATACGCCACAATGATGCCCAAGCTTGTGGGTCGACATCATAAATTGCATCGCGTAGGTCATACTGTTCATACATTGAAATGACTGTAAACAAAACTTCCTTATGGTGGTGATTATAGCCACCTTCGGCATGGTGGACAATGGTGATGCCGCGACGAATATCTCGCTGAATCGCTTCAATCACCAAATCAGGCTTTTCCGTTACAATCATAACCTGCATTTTTTGTTGACGTGTGTAGACCAAATCGATAACGCGCGCGTTAACCACTAGGCCGATCCCGGTATACAATGCATATTGTGGACCAAATAAGAAACCTGACGCCAACAGAATAAAGAAGTTAAAGGTCAAATTGACCGCGCCCATCTTCATGCCAGTTTTGCGACGAACCAAAATCCCGATGATATCCAGACCACCCGTTGATAAGCCATTACGCAAAGCTAAGCCAGTTCCGAACCCATTAACGGCCCCACCAAAGATTGCCATTACAAGTGGGTCATGCGTCCACAATTGTTCTGGCTGACTCACCAAGCGCATCGCGACGGCCGCCAAAACCAGCGCAACGGCCGTAAACATCGCAAAACGCTTACCAATTTTACGATAAGCCGTAATCATCAGTGGCACATTAATCAGCAACAACAACACACCGACAGGCACCTTCCAGCCGACGAATCGTTCTAAGAGGGTATTTAATAACTGGGCTAAACCAGTAAATCCGGATGAATAAATATGTCCGGGCGTCCAGAAAAAATTAAGGGCTACGGCAGACGCAACGGCATATACCATTGCGCTACCAATCCGACTTGAATACTGATGACGATTAAAATACTGTTCTATCTGGTCCATTTTCTCGCTTCTTTCGATTTGTACTTTATGATTTTATCACTTAATTGCAAATCTGCGCCGGATAAACAAAAAAACTTATAAACCAATTGGTCCATAAGTTCCGTCTGCTTTACCGTATTTTCTTAACCAAAATCATGCCTGCTAGCGAAATCAGCATGCCTAACCCAACGACTGTCAAGATTGACTGACGCTTCATCCCAGTCTCAGGTAAGGTTGCTGCTTGATTCGACAGCGCATCAGTCACAGTTGTTGCTGGGGTGTCAGTCCCCAAACTTTGAACCGTTTCATCAGCAACGGGAATACCGTCACCAGACTGAGCCGTTTCTGACTTGTCATCAGTTTGTGCTGCCGGTTGTTCCGGCCCAACGGTCGTCTCATTGTCCGTAGTTGGTCCAATCTTAGCATCGTCCCCATCTGAATCGGTTACTGGTGGCTGTTGCGTTGCATCAGTCTCTTCATCATCAGCTTGCTTAGGCAATGATGTGGCCGGCTGTGTATCAGGTTGACTCCCATCCGTCTGACCGTTAACCGTGATGTCACCGGTATCTGGTGTTGACGGTGCGCTAATATCACCGGTGTCCGTTCCGGATGGTGCACTGATATCACCTGTGTCTGTGCCTGTCGGTGCACTAATGTCTCCCGTGTCTACACCAGATGGCGCGCTAATGTCACCCGTATCTGTGCCAGATGGTGCGCTAATGTCACCCGTATCTGTGCCAGATGGTGCGCTAATGTCGCCTGTGTCTGTGTCAGATGGCGCGCTGATTGCACCTGTATCTGTGCCTGTCGGTGCACTAATATCACCTGTATCCGTACCTGACGGTGGTGCAATTAGGCCCACATCAGGAATTTGAATAGCATCCGCCGGCAAAACTTCCGGCGTTGCGATTGGATCAGCCGGCAAGACATGCGGTGGTTCTGGCTGGCTCGGCGCCGGCGTATCAGTGTGCTGGATGCCAACCCACAAACTCGAGTTAGAATACCAAGATTCCGTTTGATTCGCATTCGTACCGTTGACAAATAACACCGCAAATTGCATGTTATACGCGGAATTCGCGCCCTGACCAAAACGCACATACAGCATTGTGGTTGCCGCCGTCGTTAAATCACGTGATGACTTAAATAACACATACCCATCATACTGTTCATGATTTGGCCCAGTAATTGTACCGGGATGCCAATCGGCCTCGCCCGCCACACGACCATTAAGCGCAAAGTTAGATTTTGAAACGACCTCTGCTCGCAACGTGGCGTCTCCCATATCCAACTTACCGACGTCTTCATTGGTAAACAAAGGCGTATTCCAGCTTACGTCAACCTCTTGTTTACCATTCACCCACAGTGGTTGTGTATGCGTCTCTGTCTGACTTGTTGTAAATAATTGATCAGCGGATGCGGTTATGTTGCCTGCCAGTAGCAGACCTAGCGTAACCCCCGCTAAAGCGATTAAATGTCGCCATTTAAACATAATAAACACCCCAAATTTTTCTCTGTTTCGTGAGGCTAACCTCCTCACCACTTATTAAAGTATAGTTTCATTTTGTGAATAAAATATGAAAGTCTGATTTTTTTGTATCCCATTTTTGAAACAAAAAAACGCCCAGAACGAAAAGTCCCGAGCGTTTTGTGTCGTCATTATTCTTCAG
Organism: Weissella cibaria KACC 11862; assembly: GCF_000193635.1. Classification (GTDB taxonomy): domain Bacteria; phylum Bacillota; class Bacilli; order Lactobacillales; family Lactobacillaceae; genus Weissella; species Weissella cibaria. The sequence goes on from NZ_AEKT01000029.1 coordinate 36,573, forward strand.
ACATGTTAGGCGCTTCAATGTCTGCGTAAACAGGTGCCGTCAAACCAAGATCATCAACGATTTGGGCTTGCGCAACCGGTGTTGGCGCCTCAGTCATTGGTTCAGTGGCCTTTGAGTTCTTAGGGAACGCAATGACTTCACGAATATTGTCACGACCAGCCAATAGCATGGCGAGACGGTCAAGCCCCAAGGCGATACCACCCATTGGTGGGAAGCCATATTCCATTCCTTCAAGCAAGAAGCCAAAGGCATCGTGGGCCGCTTCCTTGGTGAAGCCAAGGGCTGACAACATCTTCTCCTGAATGTCCATACGGTGAATACGAATTGAACCTGAACCCAATTCATAACCATTCAACACAAGATCGTATGATTGCGCGTGTGCTTGGTGCGCACCATCTGTCGTCTCCAACAATGGCAAATCTTCTTCATTTGGCATTGTGAATGGGTGGTGAGCTGCAATCCAGCGATCTTCTTCGGCTTGGTGCTCGAACAATGGCCAATTAACAACCCACGCGAAGGCCCACTTGGTGTCATCAATCAAGCCCATTTCCTTAGCAGTCATGCGACGCAAAGCATCCAATGTTGCTGAAACAACATTTGCTGAATCTGCAGCGAACAAAATCAAATCACCCGCCTGCGCTTCAGTTTGTGCTAACAACGCATCGCCCTTGGCTGTCAAGAACTTGGCGATTGGTCCCGTAATGCCTTCATCAGTAATCTTCAACCAAGCCAATCCCTTCGCACCGAAACGTTCGATGTATTGGGCCATCTTGTCGATATCCTTACGTGAGTAGTTGTCGGCCCCACCAGGCACAACAATTGCCTTAACTTGACCACCATTCTTGACCGCGTTTGCAAAGACACCAAATTCTGAGTCAGCCATCAGGTCTGACAAATCTTGCAATTCCATGCCAAAACGCATGTCAGGCTTGTCAGTTCCGAAACGGGCCATGGCATCAGCATAGTCCAATACTGGAATTTCAGTCGTGTTCAGCTCGACATCAACCGTCTTCTTCATGATTGCGGCAACCCATTCGTTAACCAAAGCCATGATTTCGTCTTGCGTCATAAATGACGTTTCAACGTCAAGTTGGGTAAATTCTGGTTGACGGTCACCACGCAAGTCCTCATCACGGAAGGCACGCGCAACTTGATAGTAACGGTCGAAGCCTGCGCCCATCAACAATTGCTTAAACAATTGTGGTGATTGTGGCAAAGCATAGAATGAACCAGGATACACACGTGAAGGTACCAGGTAATCACGCGCACCTTCTGGCGTTGACTTGGCCAAATATGGCGTTTCAATATCGATGAACCCATTGGCATCCAAGAATTCGTGCGTGGCCGCCGTAATCTTTGAGCGGATACGCAAGTTCTTTTGCATCTCAGGACGACGCAAATCCAAGTAACGATACTTCAAACGCAATTCGTCAGAAACGTTGATGTCATCTTCAATATAGAATGGTGTTGTCTTCGCTTCAGACAAAATGGTTGCCTTGGCCACTTGAACTTCAATCTTACCTGACTTCAAGTGGTCGTTAACAGCGCCTTCTGCACGTGAACGAACCACCCCTTCAATTTCAATCACAAACTCTGAACGCATCTTTTCGGCAACCGCCAATGCATCAGCGTTAATCTCTTCTGAAAAGGCCAATTGTACGATTCCTTCGCGGTCACGCAAATCAACGAAAATCAAGCCACCCAAATCACGGCGCTTCTGCACCCATCCTTGCAACGTGACGGTTTGATCAAGGTAAGCTTCATCAATCAAGCCTGCATAGTTTGTACGCTTCATATCTCTTAATCCTCTTCTGTAACTTCTTCGTCTTCAATAAATTCTGGCAAACCAGTGTATAATTCGGCCAATTTCACCGTAATTTCCTTACCAGTCGTCATGTTCTTCAAATTAGCTGATTGTTCAGCCAACTCACGCTCACCAATCGTAATCATAAAGCGGGCACCAAGTCGATCAGCCGACTTGAATTGGCCCTTTAACTTACGATCTTGGTAGTCACGCTCAGCACTGTAGCCAAATGACCGAACCGCTTGGACCATTTGCATGGCAACCACATCAGTCCCGTCACCCGTGTTGGCAACGTACACATCAAGCGGTGCTTGTTCAGGCAACGTTGCCCCTTCTGATTCAAGCAGCAACATCAAACGTTCCAAACCGATTCCGAAGCCGACCCCTGGCATCTCTGGTCCGCCGAACTCTTCGACCAATCCGTTGTAACGACCACCACCGGTAATCGTTGTCCAACCATGACCCAATGCTTCAGATTGTGTCATCACTTCGAAAATCGTGTGGTTGTAATAATCCAAGCCACGGACCACGTTGGCATCCACTTCATAATCAATTCCCATTGCCTCAAGGTATGTTTGCACCTTATCCCAGTGGGCTTGGGCTGATTCTGTCAAATAATCCAAAATCGATGGGGCGTCCGCAACAATTGCTTGATCCTTGGCATCCTTAGAATCCAATACACGCAAAGGGTTCTTCTCCAAACGCGTTTGTGAATCAGCAGAAAGCTCATCAAAATGAGGCGTCAAGAAATTGATCAACGCTTGGCGATAGTTCTCACGAGACGCTTTATCACCCAATGAGTTAATCTTAACCTTCAAGTTCGTCACACCCAACGTTTGGAAGAAATCAACGGCCATTGCAATCACTTCAGCATCTAGTGCTGGTGAGTCTGACCCCAATGCTTCCACTCCAATCTGGTGGAATTGACGCATGCGACCTGCCTGTGGACGTTCATAACGGAACATTGGTCCGATATAAAACATCTTGTATGGCTTTTGATGTTCAGGTCCAAATAACTTATTTTCAACAAACGCCCGCACAACACCCGCGGTTCCTTCCGGACGCAAGGCAACGTGACGATCACCCTTGTCGTGGAAATCATACATTTCCTTCGTCACCACGTCAGATGTATCGCCAGCTGAACGTGCAAAGACATCAAAACTTTCAAAGATTGGTGTTCGTACTTCTGAATATTGGTAGTCACCAAACAACACACGCGCTGTTTCTTCAACGTAGTGCCACTTAAGTGATTCACCGGGCAACAAATCTGCTGTTCCCTTTGGCTTTTGGAATGATTGCTTAGCCATATCGTAATTCCTCTCAATTAATCCGATGGTGCAAAAACGGAAAAGGCGCCCTCGACGACACACTCGTATCGTCAAGGGCGCCTTTTAAGCGCGGTACCACCTTGAATTTGGTCTCATGCCGTAACGTGGCAACACGCGCATTGCTGCGACCTAAAAAGTGTCCCCTTATCCTAACAATGACAGGCTCTCACCACACCCTGCTCGCTAAACATGTCCAAAATAAGTTTGCTTTCTCATCGGTTCTATCTATGAAAAACATTATCTTATAGAAAGTAGTCAACGTCAAGTTACTGGGCATTTTTCGCCCGTTGATCAAGATAATTTTCCAAACCGATTGGAATTGCCTTGGCAATTTTTTCCTGCGTTTTCACGGACTTAATCTGTTTGAAGTCCGTGTCTGAGTTAATGTACCCATTTTCAAGCAATACCGCGGGTACTGTATTATCTCGAATAACCAAGAAATCACCAAAGTCAACACCCTTATTAGTGAGCGGCATAGTCGGCGCCATAGCTTTATTCAAGGCTGTCGCAAGTTGCTTAGAGCCATTTGTTTTATGGTAATAATAAGCTGTGTACCCGCTCGCTTCGTTCGCTTCTGGGGATGAATCAAAGTGGAATGAAATAAATAAATCAGCATGATTCTTTTCAGCCACTTGCGGAATTTTTGACAGATACACAATTTTATCCGAATCACGCGTCATAATCACCCGTGCCCCCGATTGGCGCAATGTCTTAGCCACCCGCCGTGCCAATTGGAGCGTATAAGTCTTCTCAAATTTGCCAGTATTTGATATCGCACCAGAATCCGATCCACCATGACCAGGGTCCAAAACGATTGTTGATTCCGATAACGGCGTAATCTTGTCTAAGGGTTCATTCCGTTCCAACAGCCAGCCTGCTACCCACCCAGTCGACTCATCTTCACGGCGCACCTCGTACCAACCATCATCCTTGGCTAAAATTTGTAAATGTTCACCTTGTTTCAACACTGATATCGGCGTACCGGCAACTCCTTTCTTCTCTCGAATCGTAATATTCGGGATTTGTACTGTAATTTGTTGTTTATATAGCATCACTGTAGTAACTGCGACTGCGACACCAAGCATCCCCACAGTAATGGCTAGTGGAATCCAAAATTTCACGAGCCACGCCAACAACAACCGGCCAATTTTTCGCATGCGACAATACCCTCTCAAGTTCTGTTTCGTATCTGTTTAGTTTAGCACAGCGGTAATAAGTTCAATGGCTACTGCAAGAAAAAAACGGCCCCCACTTTGCGGTGAGTGCCGTTAATCACTGGTAAGCTTAACCAAATTAGAAAGTCTTACCTTCCCATTCGTTCGCTGGCAAGGCATCGAAGTCGTATGTTGCAACATCTGCAACGTCTGTAATAACAGCGTGAGCAGGAACTGACATCATCAAGTTGATGCCCCCATCCTTCTCTTTCACTAAAATTACGGGCTTCTTTGCCGCTTCTGAGTAACCAATCTCCCAGGCAGTCCCTGGATCAACGTGTTCACCCTCGTAGTCGATTACCGCAATGACAACTTCGGCTGGATCAAGATGATCCTTGTCGCCCTTGTAAATTGCTTTTGCCCATTCCTTTGAACCAAATTCAAATTCATCGTGTTGTTCAGTACGTGGACTGAAGAATTCAGAAACCGTTGGATTTGCTGCAAGTGCTTTTTCCATCCGTTCAATACGATCAATTTGGTCATCGTCAAAAAATGGACCGGCTAAGTAAACGCGCTTCATAATTTTCCCTCTTAACTAATTACAGATTTTTTTGTGTTACCCAATTAGTTTAACCGACAAATGCCGAACAATCAACCTTTCATCGACGGCAAATCCCGCTTATTCATGAACGGTTGCAAAGCTGTCTTGGCAACTCGTTGTTGCGTATGAAGCAATGCGGCATTTTCACGAGTCAATTCCGGAATAAACAAAACTTCCATTTCATAATCGGTTGCGTCACAGCGAATCACTTTACCAATAAACGGACAGTTAATCGCTGCTGAAGCATCACAATGGGCTATATCACCAATCTGTAGTTCATGTCGCTGCATAGGCACTCCCCCTGACTAGTCGTTTGCGATTAGTGTACCCAGTGCGTTTGATGAACCCTCGCACAATTATTGATTTTTTCGCGTTAATTAGTGTGCTAAATACACGCGTTGTTGATCTTTCAAACCGGCCAATACAAACTTGGCTGCATCCTTGGTGATATCAAATTCACGATCAGTTGCGCCGTGCAAACCGGCCATGAAGTTTTCCTCATAGTCTGGAATCGTCATGTATTCACGTGAATCAAACAAGTGATCCATTTGGCCGGTCACTAACCCATCACGGAAGTTAGGTTGCAATTCAACTGAATAAAACTCACCTTCTGCACCAGAACCGTAAGAGAAGATGCCCAAACGATCACCCGCCGTTAAAGTCGTTGAATTTTCTAACAGTGAATACAAACTCAAGTAAACTGAACCCGTATATAAGTTACCAATGCGCTTATTGTAAACACGACTGGCTTCAAATTCCGTCAACAATAATGCTTGTTTTGCTTCATCTGCTTCAGGTAAGATATCGCGCAAGGCCTTTAACCCCATCTTAGTGAATGGCAAGTGGAATGCAAATGCCTTGAAGTCATCGATAGCTAAACCTGTCTTTTCCTTATAACGAGCCCATAAATCACGGAAGAATTCACGGTAAACTTCAGCTGAATATTTACCATCAACCAATGCTTCTTCGGCGTAAACTGGGCGCCAGAAGTCCATCACATCACGCGACATGAATTGGTTGTCTCGATTAATCGTTAAAATACGTGGATTCTCAGTCACCAACATGGCAACTGCGCCAGCCCCTTGGGTGACTTCACCTGGGGTGTGGAGGCCGTAACGGGCAATATCTGATGCCATGACCAGCACCTTAGCACCTGGGTGCAAGGCAACATAATCCCGTGCTTGCATCAAACCGTAAGTACCGGCATAGCACGCTTGCTTCATTTCAATCGTGCGGGCGTATGGACTCAACCCTAACAATCGTTGTGCATAAACCGCTGCCGACTTTGAGTTGTCAATGCCTGATTCAGTCGCAAAAATAATGGTGTCAATTTCTTCACGTTCAGTAGGTGTCAAGATTTGGTCTGCGGCATTGACTGCCATCGTCACGACGTCTTGCGTTGGTGGCACAACCGCTTGTTGCGTCTGACCAATTCCAATCAAGTACTTACCAGGTTCTTCATTACGAGCGTTTGCCAACTCAGTCATATCAATATATTGATGTGGTGAGAAGAAGCTCATCTTATCAATTCCAATTTGTGCCATTTTTTAATCCTTTACTGCTTCTGTCACACGTCGCATAATTTCACGAGCCACTGCAATTTTCGTTTGCAAAGGCAAGGTCTCTGGTTGTGCATCTCGTGTCAAAATTGTCACTTGATTCGTATCATAACCAAAACCAACTTCGGCCTTTGAGACATCATTTGCAATCAGCATATCCGCGTTCTTTTTTGTTAGCTTTTGTTGCGCATAATTAATTAAATCCTGCGTCTCAGCGGCAAACCCAACCAAGTACTGATGGGTTTTATTCGCACCAAGCGTCGCTAGAATGTCCGGGTTTTCAACCAACTCCAAGGTCAACCCCGGATTGGCCGCATCTTTTTTCATCTTCTGATCGGCCGGTGTTGCCACACGATAATCTGAGACTGCTGCCGCCATAATGACAGCATCTGCCGTCTCAAATCGTTCAGTCATCGCTGCCAGCAATTCACGGGCAGACTGAATGTGAACTGTTTGCACACCTGCTGGAGCTGGCAAATCGGATGACGTCACAAGTGTCACGTTAGCCCCTTGCTCGGCTGCGGCTTGTGCAATCGCATACCCCATCTTCCCTGACGACCGATTCGTAATAAAGCGAACCGGATCAATTGGTTCAACGGTCCCACCAGCTGAGACAATGATCTGCTTGCCCGTTAGTCGACCCGTTCGCTGATGCAGCGCTAATTCTGCCAAGGCTAATATCTCATCCGGTTCTGGCAAACGACCCTTACCGGCATAACCTTCAGCTAGAAGACCTTCAGCTGGTTCCAGTACAATCACCCCATCGTCACGCAACGTCGCTAAATTACGTTGCGTTGCCGGATTTTCATACATATTGACGTTCATCGCCGGCGCCACAATAACTGGGGTATGCCGAGCTAATAGAACTGACGTTGCGGCATCGTCACCAATGCCAGCCGCCATTTTTGCCAAGATATTAGCCGTCGCAGGGACCACGAAAATATAATCAGCCCAATCTGCCAAACTCACATGCGCAATGACGCTGTCATTGTGCGCATCGAACAAATCGGTCACAACCGGCTGCTGCGTCAAGGCTTCAAACGTCTTTGGCGTCACAAATTCAGTTGCGGCCTGTGTCATCACAACGCGAACGACCGCCCCCGCCTTCATCAACAAGCGGGCAAAAATCGCTGACTTATAGGCTGCGACACCACCGCTGACAACTAACACAATCTTTTTATCGGTAAACATGCCGTGCTGCTCCTTCTAGCGTTTTACTTAAAAATAACCACATTAAGTTTACCATGAATAGAAATCTTACGGATTACATAAGTAGAAAACGAGAACTATCGTCTCCGACAGTCCTCGTTTCACTTCTCAATTAATTTTCCTCAGCCTCACGCTTACGGCGCGCTGCGAACAACATAAACAGATTACTTGCAAACAAGAAGACCCCGATTGCGGTTAAGTAACTCATCGTGTCTTGACCAGTGTCCGGCAGCACCCGGTTAGCTGTACCGGCAGCCAACGTCCGACCGGTAGCTGTATATGGCAACACACCTGCCCCCGTATATGGCAAGTAACCACTCGGGATAGCCGTGTAGCCTGCCTGGACCGCTGCAGGTAACGTGGTCATCGTCGGTTGATACGTCGCCCCCAGCGTGGCCAGTTCAGCATTTTGTTGCGCTTGGCGCGCCTGCGGACCACTCACAATCCCATTGTTTTGACCGATAGCATCGGCCAGCGCCTTAGTCGCTGCAACAACATCAGCGGTCGTTGCTTCGCCACGAGACGCTTTCGCTTGCACATCCGCCAAGTGATTCCAAGCATCCTTAATCGTGTCGGCCATATCAGCCGGCACGCTATTCTTTAAGGCCGTCGCATCCTGGTTAGCCGTGTCACGGGCTGCCTGAGCGTTGTTAAACGCGGTCTGCAAATCTTGCATGGCGTTCAAAATGTCCTGAGTTAATGCTTTGGGATCATCCTGATCTGCCGCAGCCATAACCGCTTGCAGTCGTTGCATCATTTCTTGCACCGCAGGTTCATTGCGTACCGGACTATTTTGCACCTGTGTTAGCAAATCGGTTGCTTGACTTTGGGCTTGTTGACGAGCTGGCTTCGCCTTATCCAAAGCCGTTTGTAATACTTGCATGGCGCTCTTAATGTCGCCTTCAGCCGCATTACCGGCCAATAAGACTCGCAATTGCTTACTTGCATCAGCTACGGCACCTTCATGTGACACCGGCTTCGTTTGCCCTAATAAAGTATCCGCAGCCGTCCGCACATCATCAACGGCTTGCATCGCCACCTTTAAGGCATCCGTCGCTGCCTTAATATCAGCAGTTAACGCATCCTGATTATCAGCGGCCGCTAATTGTTGCAAATTAGCAAGTTTTGTCACCGCAGCTTGGACGGCTGGATCATTCTGACCAGTCTTTGTTGCCGCCTGACGCATCGCATCCGCCGCTTGATTAGCCGCATCACGATCGGCTTTGGCTGCTTGCGTTGCCGTCTTTACAGCGTTAACTGCCTTCGCCAAATCAGCCGTTGGTGTTGCTGGATCGGCCAACGCCTGCTGCAAGTGTTTGATTGCCGCTGCCACTGCCGATTCGTATGAAACTGGTTTAGCTTGTGCTATCGCGTCGTTAGCCGCATCACGGGCACTGTTCACCGCGTCTAACGCTTGCTGTAATGCTTGCGTCGCGGCCACAATATCCTGAGTCAACGCCTCTGGCGAATCCGTCGCCGCGGCTGCTTGAACTTTTTGCAACTTGGCCAACGCGGCGACCACCGCCGGATCACCACTACCCGCCGACTGTTGTGCCTGATCGGCCAACTTGTCAGCCGCTTGGTTAGCCGCATCACGGGCAGTATTCGCATCAGCGACCGCTTGGTTCAGCGCCTTTGTGGCGTCCTCAATGGCCGTCTTTGTTGCCGTTGGATCGGCCAACAAACTCTGCAGCTTATCTGCGGTGTCCTTGACTGCCGTTTCATTTGAAACTGGCGCTGTTTTACTTAGTGCATCCTGGGCTGCCGTTTTCGCATCTGTTAATGCAGCTGAGGCATCAGCAAATGTGGCCCGCAAGCTATCCATCGCAGCGTGCTTTTCAGCAGCGGTTGCATCTGGATCGGCCAGCGTTGTCTGCATTGTCGCCAGCGCTGATTCAACCGTCGCATTATCACTGTATGGTGTTGCCGCTTCAGTCAACGCTTTTCCGCCAGCCTCGAACACATCATCAGTTGCTGTTTTAATATCGGCGTATGGTGTATCTGGATTTTTTAACGCGTCATTCAAGGCTTTCACCGCGTCAGTCAACGCAGTCTGCGTATCCTCGGAAATAGCTTTACTGTCTGCAATCTCTGGATGAATGGTTGTCCCATCCGTTGTGGTCGCCTGCTGTGCTTCAGCAGCGTCAGCCCGGGCGTCAGCTTGGTATTGGGCAACATCGGTCATTGCCTGACGCAACGCATCCGTTGCTGCGATAATATCAGCCGTCAAACTAGCGCTTGAATCAGCCGCCGCCCGTTTACGAATCGCATTTAAATTCGCAATCGCATTCTCAATTTGTGGTTCGTTCTGCAATGAACTATTCTCGGCGTCCGCAATCGCTGTCGCCGCGTCGTCATTTGCTGTATTTCGCGTGCCAGTATCTGTCTGAACTGCACTTTGTAAGTCAGTGACAGCAGCTGTAATTTCAGCGGCCGTGGCCTTTGGATCTTGCAGAACGTTCTGTAACGCGTTAATTTCCGACGCAACCGCTGTTTCATTTGAAACTGGGGCCGTCTCTGACAATACTGTAGCAGCCGTGGCTCGTGCCGTTTCTTGGGCCGCGTCTTCATCCGCGACCGCTTGTTGCAAGGCGGCTGTCGCAGTCGCAATATCAGCAGTTAAGGCATCTGGCGAATCACTCGCCGCCGTCGCCATCACATCCTTCAAATTTTGAATGGCGGTTTGAACCGCTGGCGCTGCTGACTGGTCGCCATTCGTAGCTGTTGTAATTGCCTTGTTCGCCTCATTGTTTGTCGTCGTCCGGTCAGTCTTTGCTGCCGTTACCGCTGTCGCTAACTCGGTCATCGCATTCTTTAAATCTTGTTCCGTTGAAGTTGGATCATCAATTAATGTCTGCAAATTGGTACGAGCCGTCGCGACATCTGCCTCATTCGTCACGGGGCCAGTTTGTTGCAAGGCTGCCGTTGCCAGATCAGCCGCTTCTGCTCGTGACTTAGCCGCATCAACCTGAGCTTGCTTGACCGCACTAATAGCTGCTTCAATATCCGCAGTCAACGCATCCGGCGAATCACTGGCGGCCGTAGCCATCACTTGTTGCAGATTCTGAATAGCTGTCACCACGCGATCATCCCCGCTTTGATCAGAGTTTTGCGCACTCGTGACGGCATCTGATCCCGCCGTCATCGCATCATCCCGGACCGCACGCGTCGCCGTCGCTGTGTCACGGTACTGATCAATTGCTGTCTGTAAATCAGCGGCCGTGGCAAGTGGATTATCAATCACTTGTTGCAAGGCAACCTTGGCATCCGCCGTAGCTTGCTCATAGGTCACTGGCTGCGTTTCACTGTCATCTGCCAAGATTGCGGTCGCTTCGGAACGTTTCGTTTCTTGTGCTTGCTCCGCCGCTGTTACCGCAGCTTTCAAATCTGAAATACGATCCAAAATATCCTGCGTCACGGCATCTGGCGAATCACTCGCCGCTGTTTTCACGGCGTCCTGCAACGCTTGTACAGCATCACGCACAGTGGCATCATTAGCCGCTGTTGAATTTTGCGCACTCGCAATTTCACTCGCTGCCGCCGTATTTGCCGCTGTACGAACCTTCGTATCATCCGATACTGCTTGCGACAGCGCCTTGGTAGCCGCTTGAATATCGGCCGTTGTCGCACTATCATCCGCTAACAAGGTTTGCAGTTTTGTCATCGCATCCTGTGTGGCAGATTCATGCGAAACTGGTTTCGTCTGTGCAAGGGCATTGTCAGCTGCCAAACGTGCTTCCTGTTGGTCACCCGCCGCATCCGTCACGGCATCTTGCAAGGCCGTAATCGCATCCAAAATGTCTTGTGTCAGCGCACCAGCATCATCTGTTGCCGCTTGATTTTGCAAGGCGGTTAAGTTAGCAATGGCAGCTTGTACACCCGGTTCATTTGCTTGCGCTGTTCCAGCCGCCGTTAATTTCGCACTATCCGCCTTGGTGTTGGCGGCTTCACGATCACTGTTGGCCGCGTCGACCGCGTTTTCCAACGCGTTGGTGGCATCTTCAATTTCCTTAACCGTCGCACCAGTATCAGCTAGCACCTTGTCGAGTGCTGTCTGTGCCGCTTTCACACCACTTTCATTTGAAACTGGCGCCGTGTCAACCGCTGCAGCTGCATCACGAGCCGTCTGCTGATCTGCCTTGGCTTGTGCAATCGCATCCGTTAATGCTTTCGTGGCGTCGGCAATTTCAGCCGTTGTGCCCGCGTCATTCGCTGCATTTGCTTGGGCTTGTTGTAGCGCATTTTGCGCCGCAATCACTGCTGGTTCGTCAGCTTGATCAGAATTTGACGCCGTCGTCAACGCATCATCAGCTGCCTCATTCGTGGTATCACGTTTTGCTTTTTCGTCATTAACTGCATCTTCCAAAGCCTGTTGGGCAGCATTAATTTCAGCCACCGTGGCGGTTGGATCACCAACTACCTTGGCCAACTCGTTCTTGGCATCGACCACACTCTGCTCTGACGAAACCGGTGCCGTATCAACCGCATTCGCAGCATCACGGGCATCTTGTTGGGCCTGTGCGGCATCTTGGACCGCTTGCTTAACCGCCGCTGTCGCCGCAATAATATCAGCTGTCAGCGCATTAGGATCATCATTAGCTGCCTGGGTGAGCAAATCTTGCAAATGCGAAATCGCCGCCGTGACGCCTGGTTCTTCAGCCTGATTTGTCGCTTGCGCATCTGTAATCGCTGTTTGAGCAGCATCATTCGCAGCATCACGCTCACTTTCAGCAGCTGCAACAGCCGCAGTAATTGCCTGGCCAGCAGCGACAATGTCAGCCGTCGAGACGTCACCACCATCTGCTGCCTCCGCAACCAAATCCGCCAACTTTTGAGTCGCTGCGACAACCTCGGGTTCATTCGTGACAGGATTAGTGGCAATCGCTTGCGCATCTGCAATTGCTTGGTCTTGCGCACTTTTAGCAGCCGCCAGTGCATTTTCTAGCGCCGTTTGGGCGGCCGTAATATCAGCTGATGTCGCGCCATCGGCCGCTGCTTGATCACGAACATCTTGCAAGTCTTGCATGGCTTGTTGCACAGCCTGTTCATCGGCATAACCAGAATTCGTGGCAGTCGTTAATGCGTCGGCGGCTGCCTCATCCACGACTTGTCGATCGTCTCGGACATCATCAATCGCATTTTTAAAGTCATTAATCGCATCGGTGATATCAGCAGCGGTTGCCGTCGGATCATCAAGGACCGCTTGTAAGGTCGCCTTGGCGGAAGCGGTATCATCTTCCAAACTCACCGGTGTGGTATTGTCTGCTGTCATTGCATCAGTTGCTTGTTCCACCGCCGCTGCACGATCACTCTGAGCCTGACTAATCGCATCAGCTAACTTGATCATCGCGTCCGCAATATCCTGCGTCAAGGCAATATGCCCTAAATCAGTGTTCGTTGCTTCATTGGTTGCATCGGATACAACCTGCTGTAACGTTGCGATTGCGTCTTTAACCCCTTGGTCATTGGCGTTATCGCCGGCTTCTGCGGCTGTAACCGCATTATTCGCGGCTGTCACTTGTGTATCACGTGCCTCTTTGGCTGAAGCAACAACATCCGTCAAAGCCGTTGTTTTTGCTTCGATTTCAGCGGCCGTGGCATTTTCATTGTCTAAAATCTCTTTCAGTGACTTGGCAGCCGCTAATACATTCGCTTCATTTGACACAGGTGTCATAGCAGCCAAGGCGGCAGCGGCAGCAGCTCTAGCTGTTTCTTGGGCCTTCTCAGCCGTTGTCACCGCCGTATTCAACTCAGCCACGGCATCTAAAATCGCCTGCGTCGTGCCTGAATTCCCGTCGGCAGCCGCAATCGCTTGGGCCAACTTATCTTGCGCGTCAATGACCGCTTGGTCTTGCGCAGCAGCTGAAGTGGCCGCGGCATTATTCGCCGTAGCAGCCGTATCCTTGGCGGCGTCTCGATCCGTCACGGCGTCTGCCACCGCCTGTTTCAATGCATCACGCGCGGTGGCAATCTCAGCTGCTGTCGCGTCTGGGTTACTCAACACCGTATCCAAGTCACTTTGGGCCGTCTTGACGTCTGGTTCTTGACTCACTGGATTAGTTACAATTGCTTGGGCTGAAGCCACCGCAACCGCTTTCTCTAGGGCCGTTGTGGCATCAACAATTGCCTGCGTTGTGCCCGTGTTCGCCGCGGCATTTGCTTGGGCGGTTTGCACAGCCGTAATGGCCTGGGCAACGGCATCATCTGCCGCCACATCCTGGGTCGTTGCATTTGTAATTGCCGCCGCAGCGTTGCTATTTGCTGTCTCACGCGCGGTTTTTGCATCAGCCAAGGCTTGATTTAACGCGTCTTGGGCAGCTTGCACATCGGCCGTCGTTTTCGTCGCATCACGTGATGTTGACTCAAGCGCTGCCGCAGCGGATTCCACCGCTGATTCTTGGTCATACGGTGACGTTTCAGTCACCACGACCGTCACCTGCTTGGTCGTTTGAAGCCCGGACTCATCCGTTGCGGTAATCGTAACCGTATAAGTCCCTGGTTCATCCTTAACAACTGAGTCATAATTCGACGTCACCTTAACATCACCAGCCATTTGATTATCACTGGTTTGCGCATTTACACCAGCCAAGAAATCAGCCGCCGTGACACCCGCACCGGTTGTGACATTAAAGGTGTCTTTACCAGTTGTGATGGTCGGTGCTTGGGTATCGGTATAGACCACCGAAAACAATTGTGGCGTGCCATCAGTTTGATCTGTGCTATTAGGCGTCGTATCGTAATTTGGCGTCGCTGCCAAGGCGGCTGCCAATGTTGGGTAGGTCTGCTTATCCGGTCCAGTCACCGTGTAGGTATAACCAGTTTTAGCTAACGACTGATCAGTTGCGGTAAAGCCAATCTCGCTTGTTGCACCCCCGTTCTTCGTTTCAACATCCGTTACTGTCCCATTGATATTCTGGGTCAGTTTGGCAGTTTGCGTAATTGGGGCAAACACAATTTGTGACGTTTGATCCACCGACGTATTGGCATCAAACGTCCCATAGACAGACGCTGTTAAGTTACCCGTACTTAAATTCAATTGCACACCGCTCGCTAATTGAGAAGCCGCTGTGTCAATCCGATAACCCATCGGGGCGTAAATATATCCACCAGTTGGCGTGGATGTTCCGGTTGTTAATGACGCATCAGTCTGACCAACGATTTGCTGGACGTTCCGAGAATCCGTCGGCCCGCCGCTGTAGGTGAATGTCGCAGTTTGCTTGTCGGCCGTGTAATCAACCTTAAAGTTTTGCATGGCACTATCTGTTGTGGTGCTACCGTTAGCGGTCGCATCAAATTTACCATTATCAACCAAAGCCGCCTGCATCGTGTCGTACGTTTTACCATTCGGTCCCGTGACTTTATAGGTATACCCCGCCACTTTCAGACTATCATCTGTAATCGTAATGGCATCACCAGTCTTACCAGTTGCTGCCGTGGCGGTGCCATTTTTAACAGTATTATTAGCATTCAACCCCGCTTTCGTCACAGTGGCCGCTTGGTATGATTTGGCATACACGACCCCCAACGTATAGTTATAACTGTTGGCATCATTAACCTTTGCACTCACCGTATTTGCCTTTGTCGCATAGTAACCTGGAATCGTTGGGGCGTTATAGGTCACCGACTCACCTGTTACGGTCGGTGATAGACCGGTGATCCCAATTGATTGTCCATCCCCGACGGTTACTTTAGTCGCCGCCAACAAGTCTGCACCGGATTCATCTTTATAGGTCACATTTACCGGAATCGGTTCACGTGATCCTTTGACATCCATGGTTGCTTCCCATTTCGTCCACGACCCCGTCCCACCAGTTGTATTCACACCAACCGATAGATACGGCATTGTACTTTTATCAATTTGGACGAAGACTGATTTCCCAGCCATCGTCAAAGTCAAAATTCCGCGACCACTATCCCCCGCGTCGGCATCATAGGTCAACGTATACGGCGTTCCTTTACCTTGGGTCGTCGCGTCTGACGTCACCGTTCCTTTACCCGGTTGCCAAGCTGATGCGTAATTAGTATTTAGTGTCACGACACCTGCCGAAGCGTTGGTTTGACGTAACACCATCGCTGGATAAGTACCATTTGGGTCACCAAAATATGAATCACCCGCTTTATTCATGTCCCAGCCCAAAGCCGTGGCGTTTTTAATACCGCCTAAATTGCCATAACCGTAAATTCCAAGACCAGACCCCGGTGCACCGTTATTTCCCAGCGTGCTTGGTAATTGTGGCGCAACGAAAATACCGACGAAATCACCTTGCCAAAAGTCACCTTCTGCATAAATGTTACCTGTGACCGTGAAATCTTCCCCTGTGTCCAAGGCCGTGTTATAAACTAATTTACCGGATTGATCAGACCCCGTCGTCATCGTCCACCACGAGGTTGTCCCCTTTTGAACCACACGCCCAGCTTGTGCACTGCTACCCTGCGTCCCAAATCCCGTAAAATTGGTCGTCCCTGAGGATGAATTTGCCCCCGTTGCTCGTGGTAAATCTACATTCGCATCCGTAATATCGTTAATTGTTTTCGAAACTTCCGCAGCTTCAACACTGGTTGTTGCCATATGCAAGACTGACTCAAAAAAGCGGTCGACGTGATTCGTCACCGTTTCCGTTTGCGGCGCCGCGGCAATGCCACCTAACATCGCCAGCGTCGCCGCCCCGCGAATTAACCATTTCTTACCCCCACCATCTTCAGCCATCTTTCGCAGACGTGCATCTGCCACAATATTTTCTTTCATAATTTTATCCCCATCACATTAGTTCTTGCGCTATACCGCCAGTATAAAAAACGTTTGTGCGCTTACTCGGACAAAGTAACGATAGACATGGTAGCTTTCACCGAATGAATTGTGACAATTGTTACAAAATTTAGAAATCTTTCCCAAACATTCTATTTGGGAATTGTGACTTTTGTTGTTAAAATATAAGTGTTCAAATATGGACATCAGGCAGTGCGAATAAAGGTTAAAAACCCACGAACTTTTCCTAGTTCGTGGGTTTTTAATTCATTTCTTATTGTTGCTTCGTTTGCTTTTGACGTCGTATTAACAATCACAGTAGCCAACCAATGAATGCAAGCAGGCCACCGATAATGATCAAAGCAAGCTTTAACCAAATTGGCCAATGATTCACGGCATCTTTCTGACTCGTAATTGCTGCCATCGCGTTCACCCGAACCCGGTTGGTGAACGTCCACCGCCCTTTGTCTGTTGTCACCTGTGTTTCGACGCGATAACGCCCTGGTTGCAACTGTCCCACCGACGTGCGATGGTCGTAGCGACTACTAGGGGCGAATTGCAAGTCGCGCCGGGTCTCACTCATCACTAACTGTTTGCCCCGATAAATGCGGGTTTGGATTGTCATTCCTTGGTGGAAAATTGGCGATTGATTACGTAGTCGTAGGACTAAATCCGTTTGACCATCACGCCGTTTCATCGTCATCCCGTCCGCACGCATATGGGCCGCAACATGTTTTTCATTATTTCGTACCAGCAAAGCAACCGTGTATGAGTATTCTTGCTTGATTTGCATCCCCGCCGGATTCCTTTGCTGATCATTCGCTAACTCATAAAACGTCAAGCCGCCAGCCTTCACACCTGGAAAAGCCGTACCCGGCATCTCAATGGCAACTGAAACAAATTGCGAACTCTTTGGTTGTAGTGTAACGGCATCTGCTACCTGAACCAAGCGTGCCCATTGTTCATCCTGACTCGTCTCATAATCCACAACGCCATTGGCATTCGTAGTCGCCGTCGCTGTGCGAACCCCTACTTTTACTCGCCGATCAGTTGGGTTCGTTAGTTGGACCCGAACCTGCGTCTTTTGACGAGGCGCTAAAATCAAATCAAAATAGCCAGCCGTCGCATGTCGTTGATACTCAGACGTTTCGATTTGGACACCAAACGACAATTCATTCGCTGACATTTTTTCACTTGCACTAAATACAACACCGATAATCAGTGCAACGACGACCTGGAACCATTTTAATTTGTGCATCTTTATTCTCCTGTTGGTGCTGCTAACAACTTATACACAATCGTGCTGTTATAATTTCCTGATAATTTCTTCATCTGACCTGGCACATGCAATGACACCTCACCCAATGAAATTGCGGTCGTGCCATAACCATCTCCTGGTTTTGCATATGCCAAACGCATAAACGCTTGATTCAAAGCCATTTTTTCTTTGGCTGTCAAAACAGTTGTGTCGGTTACCGCACTCTTACTAGTTACGCGGTCAATTTGGAGTTTAGCGCCTTTCAATTCGGCCCCCTTTTCATGGACAAAGGGGGTTTTTTGGCGAACTTGCAAGTCCCAGCCATCCAATTGGCCTCGTTGGTCAGTTACCTGAACGTGATTTGCTACCGCTCGGCCAGCAAAAACATCTTGTTTGGCCGTATAGGTTCGATCGACCAGGCTCATTTTTTGCGTATCAAATTGCCAACGTGACGCATAATCTAACGTTAGTGGCATTGGTGTTGCCCCTAAATTCGCTGGGGCGTGCGGATCTGTTTCGCGCGGCGCTTCCGGGTCAACGTGGCCAATTTCCGCCGGTGTTTCTGTCCCCGCAAAACCAACCAACGCTTGCGTTTCAACCTCAATATTTTCCGCTGCAAAACCAACACCCGCAGTTGTTAGCCCTGTACAAATAGCCAAAATTCCCAAACCAAGTTGTTTCTTCATCTTTTTGCTCCTTTTAATTTGTTGGTCCCGCGACCAAATTTAATGACACCTGTGCTTGATACGATCCCACTCGTACTAAGTCATAAGCCTCAAATTGTAATGTTGCCCCTAAATCTTGCATACCAGTACCACGACCTAACAACACGTTTTGATAATCCCCTGTCAAAATGACCTCATTAAATCGCAACGCGGTTGGTAATTGATGCCCGGTACCAATGTGTGTCAACGGCTGCTTTAAACGTGCTTGCACAACCCAAGATTTCAAGTTACTCCCCAGTAGCGTGATAATTCCTGAGCGTGGTTGTGCGGCGATTGCTAAAGTTTCACCGTATATTTTTTGATGGTCGTTCCCAAAATTTGCAGCTTCAACCATCATTTTGACTGGTTCAGGTGCTGATTTTGGTGAACTGGCCGTTAATTCTATCTCTGATATTTGTGCTAGCCAATCGCTAGCCGGCCGCCCAATTTGTGCATCAGTGATCCCTTTACCACGACCTTTAATGCGGAATTGCGAGACGTCGGTGTGCTGAAATTCCCCAATTTCAATACCACGACCTCGTAAATTGATTTGTTGTAAATCAATCATCGCTAGTCCCCGTTGGAAAATTGGTTGGCCAGCGCGATTGGTCAATTGCACCGTTGCCGGCCGTACAAATTTCAATAAGGTTGGTTTTTGGAGCGCAATCAGGGACGGTCCCTGACCGCTCACGTAAAAATTACTGTCTGGCATAACCTGAACCCCGCCCCGGCCAGTCCCATCAGCTGCCTTTTCAAGCACCGGAATTTGCCCAGTACTCGTCAAGCGAAGCGTCCCTTGATCCGTTATCCGCCACATCGCGTCATCACCAGCACCCCAATAGATGCCTGGCCCGATTGTATTCACGTCAACATGACCGCCTTGTATGGTTATCCGTTTAAAATCACTCGCAATCGGCGCACAAATACGATTCGTCGCTGTGCGATTCATGACCGAAATGGCCAAAACGGCCTCTGGCGCAACTAAGACTTCACCCTGTTGACTAGTCGTCCGGAATACATGGGCGTTCAATTGACCAAACGCTTCAACGAACGCCCCCGTCGCCAGTACAATGCGGTTGGCCGTAAACATATCACCACCCATCCCGTGCAACGCTAACTGACCCTGAATTAAAATGTCGTTAGCTTCGAACATTGTGCCATTCTGGCCCGGCGTAATCGATACATTGCTGTCCGCTGTTGTGACAATTTGATCAGCCCGCACAAGCGGTTGGTCACCAGGCCCCGTTAGCCAAAAATCATGACTCAGCGTAACCGTTGCCGTACTATGCAACATCTTCCGTTGCTGCGTCTGGCCAATTGGCGTCAATGATAATTCATGTCCGTCGCCAACAATAGTGACCGACTGTCGCCGCGTGGCAAGTGCCGTCGTCGTATCATTAAGCACATCGCCATCTAGCCGAATAACTTGATTCGGTCTATCTTGATTCCATGCCGTTTCAAATTCACGCATGGTTGCAACGCCACCTTCATCTGCTGCCACATACTGCACAACTGACAGCACACTCCATATTGTTATCACCACCTTATATAGCCAATTTAAAGTCATTCTCACGTCCCCCTCGTTTGCGTTTGGTTTCGTTGACATGCTTAACTTTATCGGATGTTAATTGTCCGCTCCACGTCATATTTTTCAGAAACGTTTAAAAAAATCTCGCTTACGAGCGGTAGCCTTAGCGGTTACTGAAAGTACGCACAAAAATAAAATGCCAACTTAATGACAGTTAGTATGAACCCTGTCATCAAGTTGGCATTACGTAGGCTAATCTGTCGCCGTCATCCGGTGGACAGTTAAGTCGGTTGCTTTTTCAAGAAATTTATTAAATTCGTTTTCATCTGGATAATGCGACCAAATAAACGGTGTTGCATTTTTCAAACCAGCGATTTCAATATCTGAGATATAAAAATCAGCCTGTGGCACGGCTTCGTGACTAACGACAATATTCACCAATGGGGTCTGCTCCAGCCGACTAACAATTAACGCCTCCAAACTCGGGAGATTATTCATATCAACAATCACCTTAATTTTCGGCAACAATTTCTTAGTCGCTACTGTTTGAATCATAGCCGTTAAATACTCTTCAAACAAAACATTCAGTAACGCTTGTTCAGGAATGCCAAGTGCCACGGCTAGCTTAGCGACGACCGTTAGAATGATTTGAGTCTGGATTGGGAATCGGCGTTTCGCCCGAACGACATCTGGCATCGGTCGAAATCCTAAATGACTAAAATACAATAACCGTACATGCGTCGGTGAGAGTAACGCCATCATTTGGCTTAACGTCTCAGAATCAAGCGCCTGGTGCATGACCGTTTTAAATTCTCGTTGCATTGTTGTCGTGAAGGGCTGCAATTTCCGTGTCGCCGTCTCAGTCAGCAAAGCATCCGGAATCGGGCCTAAAAAACCAGCAACATACATCGAGGCAATGGCGTACTCTGCTTCTCGTGCTAACACCGCATCTGGTAAATCAACAAAATGACGCATCATCATAACCAATCCCGCATGGATCTGATGATGCTGTTCATCCCAGTTTATAAGTGGCACAAAGAGCGGTGGCATTTCGGTTGCCATAATGGCGTGGTGATTAACCAGCCGTGAGTACCAAATAGCGAACTGCATTCGAATGGCTTGTTTCGTCGTTTCCCGTTCTGGCAATTGGTATAACGCTAAAATTTCAGTGACTGCTGCTTCCGCTCTAATCCGCATCTCCGCCGGAAACGGAATCTCCTGATCAACGTACGCTTCCCGCATGAGACCAAAGAAGAACACGCGAATAGTCGTTTCGTCACCAATCAACGCATTGTGGCGGGTTAATGTAATTCCCACCCGTGCCAAAACCAACGCAATTTGTTTCTTGGTCGCCCTGGCAATTGGTACGGTTGTGTGATGTGTTTCAGCAAAAACTTCATATGAAACAAATGTTTCAGCAAAAATTTCACCTAACAACGCCCAAATTATTGATTGCTGTCGATACTCATGCGTTAATCGTTTAACATCAAGCAGTACGCGATGATCAACTTGGACCCCGCGACGTGACGCATCTAACGCAAAAGCAGGTGGTTGCTCCGGCCATAACTTTTTCAAATCTTGTTCTAGCCCCGCCAAAGCTTGGCCAAACCGATAACGGGTCCATCCCATTTCGGCTAAAAGATGTCGAATCGTCACAAAGTCTGCCACTTGACTTGTTAAAAATTGACACAGCCGTAATTTATCCTGATCTTGCTTCTCTAATACCCAACTTGCAGTCATCATACCCCAGTCCCCCAGTCTATGTATCAGTGTACGGAAAGGGGCAGGCCCTCGCAAGGGGAGAGACTTATTGTTCGAAAATGAATTAATTTCGACTTTTTTTGAAATTGGGTGTTGCACGTTATTTTGTCATCTGGTATATTATTATCTGTTGTTAAAAGCAGTACGCGTTTAACGAAGTTCATGGCTCATTGGTCAAGCGGTTAAGACTCCGGTTTTTCACACCGGCATCCAGGGTTCGACTCCCTGATGAGCTATTTCGAAAGACATCCAGTTTTGGGTGTCTTTTTTGTACCCGACAACAACTATGACCAAGTAAACCTATACTGGCATCACACAAACGTGCGGCGGTTACTTTTTCACAATATTTTTTGTTAGAATGAAAACGAAGAATCGTAGCACATCAAGTAACCTTAACAAATGTAGCCATTATAGCCAAACGAACTTGGAGGGCCTATGAAGATTAAAGTCGTTATTGCCGGCGGTACCGGATTTGTCGGTCAAGGTATTATTCAATTACTATCTCCCGAAAAATTTGAAATACATAGCCTTTCAAGACACAACTATGTGTCACTTCCAACCGATAAAACAATTTACCACAGGGTTGATCTGTCCAACTCATCGGAATTGCAACATATCATTGCAGACGCCGACTGGGTCATAGATGCCGTGGGAATCTTACTGCCCAATCCTATCAAGGGGGTGACTTATAGAAATAGTAGCTATGAACCCGCTAAACACTTAATCAATCAATTAATCAGACAAACAAATACTAATTTTTTATTTGTTTCCGCAAATAGTGGCCCCTTTTTTATGAAACCCTATCTAAACGCAAAGAGAGCGGTGGAAAGACTCATGAAGCAATCATTGCCAGGGCGTGCGTACATTGTCTATCCGGGTATTATTTATGATAAAACACGATTAAGTTCTTTTATTCCCGGCATCCTTTTGTCACATCTGGTAAAAGTGCCTTACTTTAAAAAATTACGTCCGATCAGCAGACAGTCCTTTTCACTAGAAATCCAACGTATCCTTAATGGGCAACATAGTTATTTAGAAGAAAAAATATGATTATTCAGTACAATACTGACAGCGTTACTATTAATCACATCTCAACGAACCAACGTCCGCCGAAATCACTCCTATCTATTGTCAAAATGAGCGAATTAAAAAACTGGTCGGAAGAACTTCGGTGTCATACCGAAATCTTTCCGACCAGTTAGCCATTTTAAATGAAGCTCTGCAAGCATCAGCAGTTGTCTGTATGCCTGTTTAACTTATTTAAATAAAAAGGAGACAACGGGATTTGAACCCGTGCACCGGCTCTACACCGGCTCGGCGGATTTCGAGTCCGCTGCATTACCACTCTGCCATGTCTCCATAACAATGATATATTATAGCGTTGATTCAGGATTGTTTCAAGTCATATTAACAAAGTCCCCGCCCCCAACTGTGTTATCGCAAAAAAGCGCCAGAGTTAGATCATTACTGACCTATCTCTGACGCTTTTTTACAATCTACTCGAATCTTATCTCTATCTAATGTATCAGATTTTCATGAATTGTGCGAACTTTTCTTGAAAATACTGCAACCAATTATTTTACGCGACGACCATGAACCAAGAAGTACCAAATTAATGCAATCACGGTCACTAGAATCATCAACCGGTAAAGTCCAGCAAATCCAATACTTGGTTCGATTAACCCCAACAAATATGGACCAACACCAAACGCCAAGTCAAAGAAAATAAAATACGTTGAAGTTGCATAAGACATACGCTCAGGTGGCACAATTTTTGAAATCGTCGCTTGTGCAGCTGATTGGAAATTACCAAAGCCCAAACCAATAAAAATTGCCGCCAAAATGAAAACGACCACATTATGAACATTGCTCAACAAAATAAAGCCAATTGCTAACAACACCAATGCTGGATAAATAATGAAATTTTCATTTTTACTATCAGCCAAGCGACCAGTGAATGGCCGACTAATGAAGATAACCGCGGCATATATCAAGAAGAAGTATTCAGTCACTTGGCTCATATGTTGATCCTTCATAAAGAAGGACAAATAACTCTGAATCGCCGAATACGTCAACGTTGCAATGAATAAAGCCATAGCCAACGGAATGGCTTTAGGCTCCATAAAACGATGCAACCCGGTCGGCGCATCCAATGTGGCGGTCTTTGTCGCTGTGTGCGCCTTAATGTCAACCGCTGACTTGTGAATAAATAACGTTGCCAGGAATGCCAATCCAGCGATTCCCGTTTCAACATTGAATAAGAAACTATAACTCACACCACTCAACGCCAACCCCAAGAAAGGTCCTAAGGCCGTCGCGATAACCGTACTTAGTGAGAAATATGAAATTCCTTCACTGCGACGTTCTGCCGGGACAACAAAGACGACTGCTGTATTTGTCACCGTCCCAATTAACCCAATCATCATACCTTGGATAAATCGAATCAATAGCAACACAATCATTGATGTCGCAAAATGATAGGCAACCATTGTTGGAATCAATACGAAAGCACCAATCAACATCATTGTCTTTGTCGAAATTTTCGCCAAAATGGCGCCCGACATCATGCGCATCACCAGTGATCCAATAACAACAATCCCAACTAATAGCCCACTAACCGCTGTCGACAAATGCAACACATCAACAGCATATGGCCCAATCGCCACAATCAAACTATAGAACGTGATTAAAACTAGGAAATTAATCAGCGCAATCTCAAGGAAAGACTGGTTAAATATCTTGGCTTTTCCAGAATTCATAGTAACCTCTACTTTCTCAACAATAAATAACTGCAATTACTGCACCGTTTCCGTGCAAAAAAATGTCGCCCAAAAAAGACGACTTATCTATGTTACGCTTATTTTCAGAAAGTATCAAATATCGCCCAGCATTTTCAGCAAATAACACAGCCGT
Organism: Weissella cibaria KACC 11862; assembly: GCF_000193635.1. Classification (GTDB taxonomy): domain Bacteria; phylum Bacillota; class Bacilli; order Lactobacillales; family Lactobacillaceae; genus Weissella; species Weissella cibaria. The sequence continues at coordinate 61,138 of NZ_AEKT01000029.1, forward strand.
AATTTCTGCGCGTGTTGTGGTTGAGTGTGTTATGCTAAGACTACTAACTAATAAGAGAATCGAGATTGCAAATGGCAACTTACAACCTAACTGACATCATGGACTTACTCAAACTCTGGGGTGTTGACTATCCAAACAAGCAAAAGAATCGCGTTAAATTCGATGCATTCAAGAAGGACTTACGCAAGAAAATCGAAGAGACGTTCGAAACCGAAGCGGCTGCCTTACAAGCCGTTTCACCCGAATTAATTGCACCAGTCAAGCCGAACCCGGTTACTGGCCAAACAACCACCTACACGGCGCGCCATGTCTTGTGGTTGTTGGATCAACCTGTATTCTTAGTTTGGGTAATTAAGCATGCCGCTCGCCAAGACGCCTTGCTACCACACTTGCAGGTGATGAAGAACACGCCTTGGACAAACGATACAGAAGAACACGCCGAGACAATCATTGACAATTGGCATTAAAAAGAGAGTGAGACGAAAGGTGTTATATTAAGGGTTCAGCCTTTCGGAACACGTTTAAAAGCCACAAATCTCCCGATTCAATTCGGAGGATTTGCGGCTTTTTAGTTAACTAATCAATAATTCGTAATTCCTTTGACGAATGCGTAAATGAATCAGCACCCGTTTCCGTCATCACGACAGAATCTTCAATGCGAATGCCTAGGTCCCCTGGAATATAAATTCCCGGCTCAATTGAGAAGGCCATGCCTGGTTGCAATACCAGCTCATTACCCGTCGCAATTTGAATTGACTCGTGCACAGATGACCCGATACCATGTCCCAAACGGTGGACAAAGTACTCACCATAGCCAGCCTTGGTGATAATATCACGGGCAATCGCATCCAACTCGCCCGCCGTCATCCCCGGCTTAGCTTGAGACTGTGCTGCCAATTGGGCTTCCAAAACCACGTTGTACACATCTCGTTGGTGATCTGAAACCGTTTGGAAGGCAACTGTTCGGGTTGCATCTGACACATACCCTTCATAAATCGTACCCAAATCAAACAACGCCAAATCACCACGTTGCAAACGTGTCGAACCAGTATCACCGTGAGGCTCAGCCGCGTGTGCGCCGAATTGAACCAAGGTTTCAAACGACATGCCGACAACCCCGGCTGACTTCAAATCATATTCAAGCTTCGCCATCACTTGCAACTCTGACACACCAGCTTGCATCGCAGCAAAAGCAAATTCGAATGCTCGGTCTGCATCATCCCCGGCCTTGTGCATCTTAGCAATTTCATCCGGTGTCTTGATTAGGTGCATCTCAACCATCACCGGCGACAAGTCACCCACAAACTTTGCATCAGGTACTGCCGTTTGCAAAGCTGCCGCTCGGTCCAATGTCATTTGTCCCTTTTCAACGGCCCATGTCGTCGCATGTTGCGTGTGTGCATGCAGATGTTGCGCGATCAATTGGTATGGTTGCTCGTGATCTTGATACCCGTAAACTGGGTGTGTCCAACCAGCCCCCTTAACCGCTTCCACTTCCAACGCTGGCGCAAAAATGAATGGTTCATCTTGTGGGAAAACAACCAGCGCTAGTACACGCTCGATTGGATCCGATTCAAAGCCAGTTAAATATGAAATTGAGTGGAAATCTGAAAAATAGGCGACATCCAATTGGTTTTCGTTCAGCCAATTTTGAATCTTTGCTAACTTATCAGTCATATTAAAGAATCCTCGTTTTTCACGTTTCTTTTCATTGTACGCTCATTTTCAGAAAATGCGCAACTCCTCACTATTGTGTGCTAGAATATAACATTGTGTGAATTGATTGTTTTTATGAAAACAACGTATGAAAACATGGTACAATCACATTGTAACCGTTTGCAGTTATGCAAAGGTACAAGCTTAAAAAACAAGCTATGAAAATAACATGATTGTTTAAAGACAGATACAAGACCCAAAGGAGAATCGACATGGAAAAGCAGACCATCACGATTTACGACGTGGCCCGCGAAGCAAAAGTTTCAATGGCTACAGTTTCACGTGTTGTTAACGGCAACGCCAACGTTAAGCAAGAAACAAAAGAAAAGGTTGAGGCGGTGATTGAACGCCTTGGTTACCGTCCTAACGCAGTTGCCCGCGGCCTTGCCTCACGTCGCACAACGACAATTGGTGTTGTGATTCCAGATGTCACTGACCACTACTTCGCTGAGCTAGCACGTGGTATTGATGACGTGGCCGCAATGTACCACTACCAAATTATCCTAGCGAACTCTGATGAGTCCGACACAAAGGAACTGCAAGTGCTTGAAAATCTTTTGAGCAAGCAGGTTGATGGGATTGTCTTCATGGGAAACTTGATTGACGACGGTATTCGCAAGGAATTTGCTCGCGCTGATGTGCCAATTGTGTTGGCTGGATCAGTTGACCACGTTTCAGAACAACCTTCTGTCAACATCGACTACACAACCGCAATCGGCGAAGCGACCACTAAGTTGCTAAAGAATGGCCACAAACGCGTTGCCTTTGTAACGGGTAGCCTAGATCATGGCATTAACCGTGAATTTAAGCTTAAGGGATACATGAATGCCCTGGCCGTTGCTGGGGTTGACTATGATGAAAGTCTGGTCTTGCAAGGTGACTATGATTACCAATCTGGTTATCAAATTGCTGCCCTGGTCCAAGATGCCAAGGCAACTGCGGCCGTTGTTGTGAACGATGAAATGGCTGCCGGCTTGTTAAATGGTCTAACTGACGCCGGTGTCAACGTGCCGGATGATTTTGAGTTGATTACAAACAATAACTCAAAAATCGCGGTGATGACCCGGCCACAAATGTCATCAATCACGCAGCCAATCTACGACCTTGGCGCGGTTGCCATGCGTATGCTGACTAAATTAATGAATCACGAAGAATTGGCAGTAAAGAACATTATCTTGCCACACGGTTACATTGACCGCGATTCTACAAAGTAATAATAACCAAAATGAAAAGCGTAT
>NZ_AEKT01000028.1 GCF_000193635.1 Weissella cibaria KACC 11862
GACCAAATGGTGGCCGTCCTTTTATTTTTATTCATTGTAATATAATACTGGCCGACCGTTTAGTGGTTGGATGTGGCGATTATTGTAATCATAATGCACATGGAAGGCCGCTAATTGATCAGCTGATATTGTCATTGGTTGGGCTAAAATATACCACTCGACATTCTCTGACAACGGTGGTGTCGTTAATGAACCGATATAGTGGTAGTACGATCGATTTGTGGGTAGAATGTCAGTGACGTCACATTTGAATGAATGATCATCATTGATGCGACTTAAAATAGTGGCAAAAGTTGTGGATGCCTGGCCGATTTGTAAGAACACCCCAATGACCGCTTGACGACCATCAGGTGCTTGATGAACAAAATGAACTTCTGCATCAAATTGTTTGCCATCAAGCGTGTGTTCGCTTGGGGCGTGAATATGGAACTGTTGCAACTGGAATGGACGGTTAGCGATTACCGCCGTCCCAGTTAACCCAATTTCGACACCTTGGCCGGTATCGTGGACATATTGCCCGGTAAAATCATACGCCAAATTTAATGACGCAGGATAGTCAATCAGATCAGTCTCCGCAGTGCGAATAGCGATTGGTGATTGCATGCGACCTGATGTCATTGACCAAGATTCCTGCGCATCATAATTGAGCTTTTGCATGGCACTTGGCCTCCTTCTGAAGTTTTTCTCTCTCCTCAGAATACTTTTAGTTTATCATCAGTCCGGAAAATAGGCTACTAAATCTTTATTTTTCGCTCAGGTTCGGCGGAAGGCGTTGACGTAAAATGCGGTTGGCGCTACTATGAATTAGTTACGATGATGGTAACCACTAAATGGAGAATTAATATGTTGAAATATGTTCACACGTCATGGCTACATTTTGTGTTGGTGTACCTGGCGGTTATGTTAGATGGTGGGATTGCCTTGCATTTTGCACCGATCTTATTTAAAACGCCGATGTCGGCGAGCCCATATCTCTCATTGATTATTATGATGATGCCAATTTTGACCGGCACTGATTCGCAAATGAAGGGACGTTGGTTGTATATTGCTGCATTCCTTGGCGGCTTACTGTTTGATATTTTTTATAGTGGTATCATTGGTATTTCAATGATTGGCTTTCCACTAACTGTTTGGGCAGCAAGTAAGCTCCAAACTTATTTATCACATAACTTTTTGTCGGCGATGGCAGTTTGGTTTGTATCGATGAGTTTGTATCTGGTCTTTGATTATGCAGCATTTGGGATCATCAATTTGACGAATTTGAACTTTAGCGAATTTATCATGTTCCACATGTTTCCAACGTTGATTGTCAATTTGTTAATTTTGGTCGTCATTTATGGCATCATGAATTATCTATATCATGCGGCACGCCAGCCCGATGTGTCGGCGTACAATGTTGATCAGCGTGATCTGAATATGCGGATGACAGGTAAGTCACGGTCAACGCGATTATAAGTTGGTGATCAAAGGTGTTGACTTAAAGTACAAAGTCAATTAAAGTTATCTCATAAAGATTTGATTGGACGAGTAGTTTAACGTCATTGCTTAGAGAGTTGTGCAGAAGCTGGGAAGCAACCAATGGCCTAAATGAACCACACCCATGATTATCGGTACAAGTCAAAACTGTACCCGATTCGTCTCGTTATCGACGCGCGCCTGTTTTGATTGAGCAGGGGTCTGAGTGTTATTTGGTAACAAATAGCAAAATTGAGGTGGAACCACGAAATTAGTCGTCCTCAAGTAACCTTTATTTAGGTTGCTTGAGGGCTTTTTTGTTTAGTTAAGGAGAAAGCTATGGAGTACATGTTGCAGATTATGCCAAGTCTGCTAAGCGGATTGAAAATGACATTTGGTGTCTTTGCCCTAACGCTGATTGGGTCAGTACCGCTTGGTATTTTAGTTGCTTTAGCGTTAAAATCAGATATTTATTTGCTACGCTGGGTGACGAACGCTTATATTTGGGTGATGCGTGGTACGCCATTGCTATTGCAGATCGTGTTTGTCTACTATGGGTTGAGCTTAGCCCACATCGTGACGCTACCACGTTTTGAAGCTGCGGTGGTCACATTCATTCTGAACTACGCGGCATACTTTGCCGAAATTTTCCGTGGTGGGCTACAAAGCGTGCCGCAAGGTCAATATGATGGTGCCAAGGTGCTTGGTCTGACGCGTTGGCAAACAATGCGTAAAATCGTATTGCCACAAGTGGTCAAGATTGTCATGCCATCCGTTGGTAATGAAGTGGTGACCCTGGTCAAGGATTCATCACTGGTTTATGTCATCGGACTTGGTGATTTGATGCGTGCTGGTAATATTGCGGCATCACGAGACGTCACATTGATGCCTTATTTGTTAGTGGGACTGTTATATTTGCTACTGACAGCTTTGGCGACCGTTATTCAACGACGTGTCGAGACGAAGATGAACTATTACCGTTAAGGAGAGAGCCATGCTTGAAATTAAAAACTTAGCGAAGTCGTACGATACGCGGACGATTTTCAAAAATATGAATTTAACAGTTAACGATGGTGAGGTCCTTAGTATTGTCGGCCCATCCGGAATTGGTAAAACGACCTTTCTACGTATTGTAGCTGGGCTTTTGCCTGCAAATGATGGTGAGATGATTTTAAATGGTGAGGCGCTTGATTTAACTGGTGACCGCACAGGAGCTCAAGTGGGGGTCATTTTCCAAGATTTTAACTTGTTTCCACAATATACCGTTAAAGATAATGTGATGTTGGCACCGCAATTGGTTCACCACGAAACAAAGGCTGAGGCGGCCGAGAATGCAGATCGTTTGTTGCAAGATTTGGGCTTAACAGCGCAGGCTGATCAATATCCATTCCAATTATCTGGTGGACAGAAGCAACGTGTGGCAATTGCACGAGCTTTGGCGATGAAACCGGGCATTTTGGCATATGATGAACCAACATCTGGCTTGGATGCTGAATCAACAGAACGCGTGATTGCGGTTATTAAGCAATTGCAAGCACAAGGGGTAACGCAGTTGGTGGTGACACACGATTTGCCGTTTGCGGAAGCGGTCGCGGATAAGACATTTGATTTTGGGACAGATGTAGAACGCTAGGGGGCTGCGTATGAAAAAGAAGATTAATTGGCGTCGTCAAATTATTGGGAACGGGATTGTACTCGTCGTGCTGGCTTTGCTGGTTGGCTTTGTTTGGTATCGAACGTCACACGCAAATGATACTTGGCGCAAAGTGACTGCAGATAAGACTGTTGTTGTGGGACTAGATGATACCTTTGTGCCAATGGGCTACCGAGACAAGTCCGGTAAGTTAGTTGGGTTTGATGTGGATTTGGCCCGGGCAACCTTCAAAAAATTGGGGTTGCGGGTTAAGTTTCAAGCCATTGACTGGTCAATGAAGGAAACGGAGTTGGATACTGGTCACATTGACATGATTTGGAATGGTTATACAATGACGCCAGCCCGGGCAAAGAAGGTCGCCTTCTCGGTGCCATATCACAACGATTCACAAGTACTAGTCACGTTAAAGCGTAACCAAATCGATACGATTAAACAGATGGCTGGTAAGACGTTAGCTGTTCAAACTGGTTCAGCTGGTTTGACGGTCTTCAACGAGAAACCTAAGGTATTAAAGGACTTTTTGGGTTCAGCACCGGTACAATATGACACGTTCGATAAAGCTTTGAATGATTTGCAAGTTGGCCGTGTAAGTGCAGTTTTGATTGATATGGACTACGCCCGTTATTATGTGGCGCACGAACCTAATCCGGCTGATTTCGAAATTATTAAGACGGGTTATGGTGAAGACGCGTATGGTGTGGGGTTCCGTAAGGGAGATGTGACCTTACGAGAAAAGGTCAATCAGGTCTTAACGGGCTTTAAGAAGGATGGCACGTTAGATAAAGTTTCTGAACGTTACTTTGGCACCAAAAATAATGATTAAACAATAAGGGCGGGATAGCAGTTTCTGTCCGACTTGCTAAGGTCGCAAATCTCCCGATTTAAATCGGCGGATTTGCGGCTTTTTGTTTTACGTTCATTTTTGTGGCGTGTGCCTGCTTAAATATGCCGAACATTTTTAAGTATTAAACGGTTGATACAGCTTAGTGATGTTTTTTGAAACGGTTTGCTAGCTGAAATTGGGGTGGGTTAACGGTTGAAACGCGAACGTTCGTCGGATTACTGGAAATTGATGGCTGACGAGGGTTGTGTTTGCCCAGTATCTCGATAAGCTAGAGTTTGTAATCGGGAACATATGGATCAGCATAAAGGAGATATTTCAACATGAAGACTGCATTTGACACTGTACCGGACGCTTTGCAAACGTTGCGTCAAGGGGGCGTTATTATCTTGGCAGATGATGAGAGTCGCGAAAATGAAGGTGATTTAGTGGCATTGGCTGCTGATATCACACCAGAAACGGTGCATATGATGCTTCGTGAAGCGGCTGGATTGATGTGCACGCCTGTTGGACCAGAAATTGCGGCGCGGCTTGGATTGACTGATATGGTGGCTGATTCAACAGATCCTCACCAGACGCCTTTCACGTATACAGTGGATGGGACTGAAGCAGCAACCGGGGTTACGACTGGCGTTTCAGCGGCTGATCGGGCCGCGACAATTCGGCACATTGCGAATCCGACCGCCGTTCGGACGGATTTCAATGCGCCAGGCCACACCCAGCCATTAACAGCCTTAGCTGGTGGGCTGACTGAGCGCGTTGGACATACTGAAGCGGCCGTTGATTTGGCGCGCCTAGCTGGTTCAGAACCAGCCGCCGTTATTATTGAAGTCCTGAAAGCAGATGGCACGATGGCCCGCCGCGATGATCTGTTTGAATTAGCTGATCGCTTGGATTTGCCATTTATTACGATTGCCCAAATTTCGGCGTATCTAGCTACGCCAGTTATGTAATTAAAAAAGTATCCCATCTCAATCTAGGTGCAGCGCATAGTATTGAGATGGGATTTTTTTGTCATCATTTAAAATGATAACGGTTTCATGAGAAAATTCTTAGTTAAATATGCCTTTGTTCGTTTTACAAAGATGCAAAAACGGTTAAACACGAACTAATATGTTTCATTTTAATGACTTATGCCGACAAAACTGTACATTTAATCGTTGTGGTGGTTATATATAGTTGTAAAGACGAACTAAAAATGAGGTGGAAGCTAAATGGTACGTGTTGCGGTAGTAATGGGATCGATTTCAGATTGGTCAACGATGAAAGAAACGGTCGCGGTCTTACAAACGTTTGATGTCGCAGTTGAGACACATATTATTTCGGCGCATCGAATGCCCGAGGAGATGACGACGTTTGCCCGAAATGCGCGGGACAATGGCCTAGGGGTTATTATTGCTGGCGCTGGCGGTGCTGCCCATTTGCCTGGCATGTTGGCAGCGCAGACGACGTTACCAGTAATTGGTGTCCCAATTCAATCACACGCTTTGCAGGGGATGGATTCATTGCTCAGTATTGTGCAGATGCCAGCTGGTGTACCGGTTGCGACGGTGGCCATTGGGACCGCAGGCGCTAAAAATGCGTCTTACTTGGCAATGCAAATGTTGGGCATTGCGGAGCAAGAACTGGCCGATAAAATAGCCTTATTCCGAGAAGGGCAACGCCAACAATCGATTGAGAGCGAGGCATTGTTACATGACTAAGCGTATTTTGCCACCAGCCACTATCGGGATCGTTGGTGGCGGTCAATTAGGGCAAATGTTGGCCTTGGCCGCCAAACCAATGGGGTATCAGGTTATTGTCTTGGATCCGCAAGTTGATGCGCCAGCAGCCTTGGTTGCAGATCAACAAATTGTGGCGAGCTATGATGATGTTTCGGCTCTGCGTAATCTTGCTAATCAAGCGGATGTTGTGACGTATGAATTTGAAAATGTGGATCAGACGGCATTACAGACTGCCGTACCAGCTGAAAAGTTACCCCAAGGGGTAGCGTTATTAAACATTACAGCGAACCGGTTGCGTGAGAAACAATTCTTGGCCGCGTTGGGCTTACCAGTTGCCCCATTCGCAGCCGTGGATAACTTGGTCACTTTGGACGCCCGATGCCATGAAGTATCGTTGCCAGCAATTTTGAAAACGGCAACGGGCGGGTATGACGGCCACGGCCAATGGGATATTCCCAATACCGATGCATTGGCAAATTTGTTAGCGCATTGGCAACAACCGACTGATATCGCCCTTGTTTTGGAAAAAAAGTTAGCGTTCGATCGGGAATTGAGCGTGATGGTAACTCGCGATGGTCGGGGTGAAATTCGAACTTGGCCGGTGACGGTCAATGAGCATCAGCACCATATCTTACGAGTGTCCGCGGCACCGGCAACTTTATCACCACAGATTGCCAAGCAAATTGAGACCATTGCGACGACCATTGCCAATGCGTTGCAACTTGTGGGCATTTTAGGCATCGAGCTATTTGTGGTGGGGGAGCGTGTGTATATCAACGAATTAGCCCCACGCCCCCACAATTCTGCGCACTTAACCATTGAGGCGACGAATGTTTCACAATTTGAAGGCCATATTCGAAGCATTACGGGCTTGCCGATTCCGGTGATTACCCAGTATGCACCAGCTATCATGTTGAATTTATTAGGGGATCAGATTATACAGGCACGCCAAGATATAGCGACACATGAGGGGTGGCACTTTCACGACTACGGTAAACATGATGTGAAGCCGGGACGAAAAATGGGCCACATTACAGCCACTGGCATGGCGGCTATGAAAGATTTGCGCGAATGGGGGACAAGGTTATGACAATTGTAAAAGGGGCTTTATTAACAACAGGCAAAGCAAAGGCAGTGTATGCCACGGACGATCCGAATGTGTTGTGGCTCCATAGCTTGAATCAAGCGACAGCACTTAATGGGAAACAAAAAGCCGAAATTAGCGATAAGGGACGACTAACGACCCAAATCAGTCAGCAATTGTTTCGCTTTTTAAAGTCGCAAGGCATTGTGACACACTTTCAACAAGCAGTCGGCGAACGTGATGTGTTGGTGACGGCACTGGACATGTTGCCAATTGAGGTTGTGATTCGTAATTATGCGGCGGGCCATTTTGCAACGCGTTACTCGGTGCCAATGTTGACGCCTCTTTCACCCACGGTACAAGAATATTACTTTAAAAACGATGCGCTTGATGATCCGCCATTGAATCAATCGCAAATATTTGCCCTCGACTTAGCGACGCCAAGTCAGTTAACCCAAATCGAGGCAGTTGCCCAAACGGTTAATCGGCAACTGGGTCAATTATTTGAAGCTGTGGGCATTACGTTAATTGATTTTAAATTGGAATTTGGTTTGGACGCTACTGGCGCGTTGACGTTAGGTGATGAGCTGTCACCAGATAATATGCGTTTGATTGACCAAGCCACCGGCCAATCCTTAGATAAAGACGTTTTTCGTCAGGGGACGGGCGACTTACGTGATGGATACACAACCGTTTTGCACAGACTAACGACATATTTAGGAGAGTAAGCATGTACATTGCACAGATTACAGTTACTTATAAGCCATCAATTTTGGATCCCCAGGGTGAAGTGATTAAGGATGCCCTTGCGCGTCTTGATTACCAAGGGGTAACGTCAGTGACGCAAGGAAAATATTTTGAAATCAAGTTAACGGCGACTGATGAACAAAGTGCGTATGAAGAAGCCACCAGCCTGACTGAAGCGTTATTAATTAATCCAAACACAGAAACGTATCGCATCACGATGTTAGCAGAAGTGGAGGCTTAAGATGAAAGCAGCGGTCATTCAATTTCCGGGATCAAATTGTGATTTTGATATGTATTATGCGTTACAGGACTTTGGGGCGGATGTCCAGTTTGTGACTGAAAAGTCGACTGACCTGTCGGCGTACGATGCCGTGTTCTTACCAGGTGGCTTTTCGTATGGGGATTACTTACGAACAGGAGCCGTGGCGCGTTTCGCACCCGTAATGACAGCCGTGCAAAAAATGGCTGCAACCGGGAAACTGGTGGTGGGGGTGTGCAATGGTTTTCAGATTTTAACGGAGGCCGGGATGCTACCTGGGCAATTGATGATGAATCAGACACCCGGGTTCATCTGTGATGAGGTTAAGCTAACGATTACTAATCGACAAACAGCCTTCACAAATCAATATATTGATGCAACGACAACGATTAAATTACCAATTGCGCACGGCGAGGGCCGGTATGTTGCTGATGATGCAACGGTGCGAATGTTGCATGAAAATGGGCAGGTTGTCTTAACGTATGCGACTGATGTTAATGGTTCCGTTGATCAGATTGCCGGGATTACGAACCGCAGTGGGAATGTGATTGGCCTGATGCCACATCCAGAACGCGCGGTTGAGACGTTACTTGGTAATACGGATGGACGACCATTTTTTGAAAGTTTACTAGCAACCATTATCACGAAGGAGACTGTAGAAGCATGACAGCATTGTTGGCAACGACGCATGAACCTACACCGGCAGAAATTGCCGCCACGAAACCATATCAGGCGTGGGGATTAACGGACGAGGAATACATGTTAATTAAGCAAACGTTGGGGCGCTTGCCTAATTACACGGAAACGGGGTTGTTTGCAGCCATGTGGTCAGAACACGTTTCCTATAAGAAATCTAAGCCGGTGCTCCGGACGTTTTGGTCAACCAATGAGCGTGTCTTACAAGGACCGGGTGAGGGGGCTGGCATTTTGGATATCGGCGATGGTCAAGCCGTTGTATTTAAAGCTGAATCACACAACCACCCGTCAGCGGTTGAACCGTATGAGGGTGCTGCGACAGGTGTCGGTGGGATCTTACGGGACATTTTTTCGATGGGCGCGCAACCAATCGCGGTGCTTGATAGTTTACGTTTCGGCGAGTTAACAGATGCACGGACCCAACATCTGTTAAACGGGGTGATTGACGGAATTGCCGGCTATGGCAATGCGATTGGCATTCCGACGGTTGGTGGCGAAATTGGTTTTGACCCGGTTTATCAAGGTAATCCGCTTGTCAACGTGATGGCCGTTGGCGTACTGGATCAAGAACGAATGCAGGTTGGACGTGCCGATGGTAGTGGTAATACGGTTCTGTATGTTGGGGCAAAAACTGGTCGTGACGGCATTCATGGTGCTACTTTTGCGTCCGCAGAATTTTCATCAGATGCCGAACAAGACCGTTCAGCTGTGCAAGTGGGGGACCCTTTTTTAGAAAAACTAGTGATGGATGCAACTTTGAAAGCAATTCAGCAATTTGGTGAGGCTATTGTTGGGGTGCAGGACATGGGAGCAGCTGGTTTGGTATCCTCGTCAGCCGAAATGGCTGGCAAAGCGGGAATGGGCATTCACTTGCAATTAGACAATGTACCACAACGTGAGACGGGGATGACGCCTTATGAACTCATGTTATCTGAGTCGCAAGAACGCATGTTATTAGTTGTGACAAAAGGGCATGAAGCCGCCGTACAGGCCGTCTTTCAGGAAGCTAATTTAGAGGCAGTTGTGATTGGTGAAGTTACAGCAACGGGGCGCTATGAATTAACCTGGCATGGCGAGACCGTGGCTGATTTACCCGTCAATTTTTTGACGCAGTCCCCTAAACAAACCATGGAACAGGTGAAACCAGCACGTCTGCAAGACCCAGCACCAGATTTTACACCGCATGTGGCTGATTTGACGACGGTTTGGCAGGACATATTGGCACAGCCAACAGTTGCTTCGAAAGCGAGTTTGTTTAGACATTTCGATAGTATGGTCCGAACTAATACAGTGATTAAGCCGGGTGGCGATGCGGCTGTTGTTCGTTTACGTGGCACCAAAAAGGCATTGGCCATGACAACTGATGTGAACGCGCGATTTACCTACCTCGATCCTTATATTGGTGGGCAACGCGCAGTCGCTGAGGCAGCTGGCAATATTATTGCCACTGGCGCGTTGCCAATTGGTATTACAGATTGCTTGAACTTCGGTAATCCGGATGATCCAGCAATTTATTACGAATTGGCACAATCAGTCGCCGGCATTAACGAGATGGCCCGACAGATTAATACGCCAATTATTTCCGGTAATGTGTCGTTGTATAACGAGACCGACGGTGCTGCTATCTATCCGACCCCAATGATTGGCATGGTTGGGTTACACACTGATACTGCTGATATCACAACGATTTCATTTAAACAGCCGGATGATGTCATCTATTTGCTGGGTGATACCACGGCTGACTTTAATGGTTCTGAGTTGCAACAACTACAGACCGGGGCCATTGCGGGCCGGTTGCCCGGTTTAAATCGTGATAAATTGTCAGCTACCCAGCAAAGTGTGTTAGCAGGGATTCAGCAGGGACTGATTGCCAGTGCCCACGACCTGGCAGAAGGCGGTTTGGCGGTGTCCTTGGCAGAAAGTACCTTTGGCACACCATTTGGTTTTGATGTAACGGTACCTTGGACGGATAGCTGGTTATTTAGTGAGACGCCAGGCCGCTTTTTGGTAACGGTGCCAGCAAACGCTGTGGACGCCTTTGAAACACGACTGGATACAACATATCTGCGACTGGGTACGGTAACACATGATGATCGGTTGGTCGTCACAACAGCTGATGGGACTGTCAACTTAGATAAGGCACGCCTGCAAGAAGCGTATGAAGGAGCAATCACATGGCAACGCAGTTAATTGAACAAACTCGGTCATTAAATGAGGAATGCGGTATTTTTGGGGTCTGGGGCCACCAAACAGCGGCTAATTTGACTTACTATGGCTTACACGCTTTACAGCACCGGGGCCAAGAAGGTGCCGGAATTGTCGCCAATCAGCAAGGCCATTTATGGCAAGAACGTGGTTTGGGTTTGCTACATGATGTTTTTCGTGACCCAGCGCGTTTAGCGCATTTGCAGGGACAAGCAGCGATTGGTCACGTTCGATATGCGACGGCGGGTTCAGCAGGCATTGAAAATATCCAACCGCTGATGGTGAACTTTTCCGATATGCAATTATCCTTAGCGCACAACGGAAACATCACGAATGCACAATCTTTGCGGCAAAGTCTTGAGATGCAAGGGGCGATTTTTCAATCATCGTCAGATACAGAAGTGTTACTGCATTTAATTCGGCGTTCAACGGCGACGACGTTTTATGACCGCTTAAAAGATGCTTTGCAGCAAGTGCGGGGCGGTTTCGCATTTTTGCTCCTGACGCCAACAGCAATGTATGCAGCTCTTGATCCACACGGTTTTCGTCCCTTTGTGGTAGGCCAGTTACCTGATGGTCAGTATGTGGTGACTAGTGAGACGGCCGCGTTGCATGCGGTTGGGGCAACGTTTATTCGGGATGTCCAACCGGGGGAGTTATTAACGATTGACCAGGCCGGCTTACGGATTGATCACTACACGAGCAAAACTGATTTACATATCGACGCGATGGAGTATATCTACTTTGCACGACCTGACTCTGACATTTATGGTGTTAACGTGCATACTGCTCGTAAACGGATGGGCCGGCAATTAGCACTTGAACAACCGGCAACGGGCGACTTGGTGGTTGGTGTGCCTAATTCTTCATTATCGGCTGCCATGGGATATGCCGAGGCAACGGGCTTACCTAATGAAATGGGGCTGGTTAAAAATCAATATATTGCACGGACGTTTATTGAGCCAACACAGGAGCGACGTGAGCGGGCGGTGCGTATGAAGCTAAGCGCAGTACCGTCGGTGGTTGCCGGTAAACGCGTTGTGCTAGTGGATGATTCAATCGTGCGTGGCACAACATCAAGTTACATTGTCAAAATGTTGCGCGAAGCCGGTGCGAAGGAAGTTCACGTGCGAATTGCGTCACCAGCTTTCAAGTATCCGTCATTTTATGGCGTTGATATGCAAACAACGGCGGAACTTTTAGCGGCGAACCATACATTGGCTGAAATGACGGCCATGTTAGGGGCTGATTCGTTAGCCTTTCTATCCGTCCCTGGTTTGGTACAGGCGATTGACTTGCCATACACGGGCAATGGGACTGGCTTAACGACGGCTTACTTTGATGGACATTACCCATCACCAATTTACGATTATGAAAAAACGCTGACGGCGGCGATAACCGCGGGTGAGGTCGATTTTAAGACCGAACCAACGACAACTTATCATCCGAGTCAAGTGTCATCAATTAGTGATCAACAACCAGCTACCGATCAAACGGTGAGCTAAAAGGGGGAGAAATGACAGAAGCAAATGCGTACGCGGGGGCTGGTGTAGATATCCTAGCCGGTGAAACGGCAGTTGACATGATGCAAGCCGATGTGGCAGCTACCTATACACCAGGCGTTCTTGCTGGGGTTGGCGGTTTTGGTGCAGCGTTTGCATTAGGCACGCAATACCGAGAGCCGGTCTTGATTTCAGGCACTGACGGTGTGGGCACAAAACTATTATTGGCCATCATGGCCGGACGACACGAATCAATTGGCCAGGACTTAGTTGCTATGGTGATGAATGACATCGTGGCGCAAGGGGCGAAACCATTATTTTTACTTGATTATTTAGCAATTGCCAAAATGGTGCCCGAACAGGTAGCAACGATTGTTCGCGGGATTGCGCAAGCGACCCAAGCGACGGGGGCAGCCTTAATTGGTGGTGAATCCGCTGAATTGCCAGGCATGTATGCGCCAGACCATTATGACCTCGCTGCATTTGGTGTTGGTGTTGTTGAGCGGGATGAGATGCTGACAGTTGATCGTGTGGCGACTGGCGATGTGTTGATTGGGTTAGCGTCTAGTGGTATCCATTCCAATGGGTATTCACTGGTGCGTACGGTGTTGGGATTAGAGCAGGAGGCTGATTTTACAGCGTTACCAACAACGCTACAGGAAACCCTGTTAACACCGACCACCTTGTATGCTCAGGCGGTTTTACCGTTACTAGCAGAACAGTTAGTCGTGAGCATGGCCCACATTACCGGTGGTGGTATCGTGGGTAACTTGCCCCGTGCCCTACCCGCGGATGCCTCGGTCACTTTAGAGTGGGGCAGTTGGCCAATTTTACCGATTTTTATGGAATTGCAACGCCTCGGTCAGCTGTCGTTGGCAGACATGCTGGCAACGTTTAATTTGGGGTTGGGGATGATTCTGGTTGTGAAGCCACCCCATGTTGCGCGTGTGTTGGCCATGCTAGCGGATGAAGGTCAAGCCGCGTATCAAGTCGGCACGGTGACGCCTGCCATGTCAGCACAACTCAATTGGCGAGGTAAGCAACCATGGTCATAACCCGTCCAAAGTTAGCAGTGTTTGCATCAGGAACTGGCACTAATTTGGCCGCGCTTATTCAGGCGACTCAGACTGGTGAGGTGCCAGCCGAAATTGTTCGTGTGGTGGTTGATCGTCGTCATACCGGGGCCCAGCAACTTGCTGAAACGGCGGGTATTCCGGTGTTACGGATTAACTATAAAGATTACGCGACACGCGAATTGGCAGAAGACGCCATGTTAACGGTCTTAGCAGCGGATGGTGTGGTGGGTATCTTATTAGCGGGGTATATGCGAATTTTGACCCCTAAGTTGGTAAATGCCTTTCACCAACGCATTATTAATATTCATCCAGCACTGTTGCCCAGCTTCCCTGGCAATTCTGCGATTGCGGATGCGTGGCAGGCTGGTGTTAAAGTGACCGGTGTGACCATCCATTACGTCGATGATGGCGTTGATTCGGGCGAAATTATTGCCCAAGAGGCGGTCAAACTTACTGCAACAGATGATTTGGCACAGTTAACAACTAAAATTCATGCGGTGGAGCATACATTGTATCCAGCTACGGTTGCCATGTTGATTAAAAAAGGAGTATTTGTAAAATGACGCGTGCATTACTAAGTGTTTCAGATAAAACCGGCATTGTCCCATTCGCAACGACGCTACAGACGTTGGGGTTCGAATTAGTTTCAACTGGTGGGACGTTGGCCGTGCTCGAAGCAGCCGGCTTAGCAGTTACGCCGGTTGATACGGTAACTGACTTCCCCGAAATGCTGGACGGACGAGTTAAAACTTTGCACCCACGGATTCATGCTGGCTTGTTAGCGCGGCGTGATGACGAGGCACATATGACCACCTTAGCCACGTATGGCATCACCCCAATTGATTTGGTGGTTGTCAACTTGTATCCGTTTAAAGCCACGATTCAAAAGCCGGGCGTCACACAATCAGACGCCATTGAAAATATTGACATTGGTGGGCCATCGATGTTGCGGTCGGCGGCTAAAAATTATGCGGGTGTGTTACCGGTGGTCGATCCTGCAGATTACCAAATTGTACTTGATCGGTTGCAGTCAGGGACAGCTGATGAAGCTGATTTTCGTCAAGCAATGGCGGCAAAAGTGTTCCGCCATACAGCCGCCTATGATGCGCTTATTGCGACATACCTAACAACCGAAGAATTTCCAACGCAGCAAACACTGACCTATGATCGATTTGATACGCTGCGGTATGGTGAAAATGCGCATCAACAAGCCGCTGCTTACCGCGATGCATTAGGTAGCGAATATTCAGTATTAAGTGCGGACATTTTGCATGGTAAGCAGTTGTCATACAACAATATTCGCGATGCAGATGCGGCATTGCGAATTATCGCAGAGTTTGCGGCACCAACCGTGGTGACGGTGAAGCACATGAATCCGGCTGGTATTGGTCAGGGAGCAACGATTGAGGCGGCGTGGGATGCGGCCTTTGCGGCTGATGATATCTCCATTTTCGGTGGCATTGTGGCTTTGAATCGTGAAGTTGACTTGGCGACAGCTGAAAAGATGCATCAAATTTTCTTGGAAATTATTATTGCGCCTTCCTTTACTGATGACGCGTACGCTGTTTTAGCTAAGAAAAAGAATTTACGACTGTTGACGTTGCCGTTTACGACGGAGCTGCCACAACAGCTTGAAACGACTGCGATTTTGGGCGGCATGGTCATGCAGGAACGCGACTTAACCACCGAAACAATCGCCGATTTCACAGTTGTTAGTCAGGTCCAGCCAACTGCGGCTCAACTGGCAGCAATGGTTTTTGCACAAAAAGCCGTCAAACACGTCAAGTCGAATGCAATTGTGGTCGCACGTGATGGTCAAACGTTAGGCGTTGGTGCAGGGCAACCTAATCGCATTGACTCAGTCAAGTTGGCGATTAACAAGGCAGAAAATAAGGCGGGGTATGACGAGGCTGTTCTGGCATCAGATGCCTTTTTCCCGATGGATGATTCAGTGAGCTACGCAGCCAGTCACGGTATTACAGCGATTGTTGAGCCGGGTGGATCAATTAAGGATCAAGCCTCGATTGATAAGGCAAACGAGCTCGGCATTGCGTTGGTATTTTCTGGCGTACGCCACTTCAAGCATTAGTGGAGGAAACTATGGCAACAGTACTTGTAATTGGCGCGGGTGCACGTGAACATGCCTTGGCACAAGCGTTTGCAAACAGCGCGCAAGTGACGATGGTCTATGTGGCACCAGGCAATGTGGGCATGCAGGCTGATACGATTCAACCCGTGGGTATTCCGATGACGGATATCGACGCATTGCGTGATTTTGCAACAATGACGGCGATTGATTTGACGTTTGTTGGCTCTGAAGAACCCTTGATTGCAGGGATTGTTGATGAATTTCAAGCGGCCGGTCTGCCGATTTTCGGGCCGACGAAGGCTGCAGCACAGCTTGAAGGGTCGAAGTCATTTGCCAAGGATCGCCTAGCAGCTGCAGGTATTCCGACGGCCACGTCGGTAACCGTGGCGTCTTGGCCGGCCGCAGAACGTGCCATTGTGACCAGTGAAGAACCGGTGGTGGTGAAACAGGATGGCTTGGCGGCTGGTAAAGGTGTGACGATTTATGCTACCCGCCAAGAAGCTTTAACAGCTGTGAATGACCTCTATCAGGTTGATAATCAGACAAAGTTGGTTATTGAGGCCTATTTGCGTGGGGTTGAGTTTTCAATTTTTAGTCTAGTGGGACCAAACGGCATTGTTCACACGCCGGTTGCCCAAGATCATAAACGATTATTAGATGGTGACTTGGGGCCCAATACCGGGGGAATGGGTGCCTATAGTCCGGTTCGCTGGCTAGCAGATGAGGTTGTGGTGGATGCTATCGACCAGTTGGTTGGACCGTTACTGACTGAAATGGTAGCCAATCATACACCGTTTACCGGGGTGCTATATACCGGTGTGATGCTAACGGCGCAAGGCCCAAAAGTGATTGAGTACAATGTGCGTTTTGGTGACCCGGAAACGCAAGTGGTCCTACCACAGTTGGAGAGTGATTTTTATGAGCTAGTACTCGCGTTGGTGCGTGGTCAGCAGCCGGTTGCGCAGTGGCAAACAGAGGACGTCTATCTTGGCGTGGTTTTGGCGGCACCTGGCTACCCAGTTGCACCGGTACAAGGAATGATGGTGCCTACAATTTCAATGCCTAAAATAAGGTCATTTTATGCCGGGGTTGGACAAAATGATGATAAACTTATAACAAGTGGTGGCCGAGTAGCAACGATTGTGGCGACGGCAACGAGCGCGACCAAGGCCCAAGCACAAGTCTACTCGGTCTTAGATGCTTTGCCAGTCAAGCTACACTATCGTCATGATATTGGTTATCAAGCAGTTGAAAAAGAAAATAAGGTGGTGTCTGGGGATGCAAACAGATATTGAAATTGCACAAGCCGCAGAAGTGTGGCCCATTGAAAAAATTGCTGAAAAGGCCGGTCTAACGCCAGCAGAATGGGAACCGTATGGGCGTGATAAGGCCAAGATTTCGGTTGATGAAACGGCGCACAAGGCTGAACTGGGTAAGTTGGTTTTGGTGACGTCAATTAATCCAACCCCAGCTGGTGAAGGCAAGTCAACGGTGACAGTCGGGTTAGCTGATGCCTTAAACGAAATTGGTCAGCAGACAATGGTCGCCCTGCGTGAGCCTTCTTTGGGACCTGTGATGGGACTCAAAGGTGGTGCAACTGGTGGCGGCTATGCCCAAGTTGTGCCCATGGCTGATATTAACTTGCACTTTACGGGTGATTTTCATGCCTTGACGAGTGCCCACAATACGCTGGCAGCCGTGATCGATAATAGTATTTATCAGGGAAATCCGTTGCACATTGACCCACGCCGGTTACTTTGGAAGCGTGCTTTGGATGTTAATGATCGTGCTTTGCGTCACGTGACAATTGGCTTGGGTGGCCCAACTTCAGGGGTACCGCGTGAAGATGGCTTTGATATCACGGTGGCGTCTGAATTGATGGCAATTTTGACGTTGTCGCACGACCTGATGGACATGAAAGCACGTATTGAACGCATCGTCATTGGGTATACGTATGAGAAGGAACCGGTAACGGTTAAGGATTTGGGCGTGGCTGGCGCTTTGACAACCTTATTGAAGGATGCCATTAAGCCTAATTTGGTCCAGACGTTGGCTCACACGCCAGCTTTAATTCATGGTGGGCCATTTGCCAACATTGCCCAAGGTACCAACTCAATTCGTGCAACTAAGACGGCGCTACAATTAGCAGACTTTGTTGTGACTGAAGCTGGATTTGGGGCTGATTTGGGTGGTGAAAAGTTCTTAGACTTTAAGACACCATTGCTTGGCAAGCATCCCGATGTCATTGTGGTTGTGGCGACAGTTCGTGCCCTTAAGATGCACGGTGGGTTGCCTAAGACGGCTTTGACGGAACCAGATCAACAAGCGTTAGCTGCAGGTTTAGAGAACCTTGGGCAACACCTGCAAAGTATGACCCGCTATGGAGTCCCTGTTATTGTGGCTGTTAATCGCTTTGTGACCGACACACCAGAAGAAATTGCGATGGTTGAATCTTATGCACGCGACTTTGGTGTGCAGGCCTATGTTGCTGACGTTTGGGCTAAGGGTGGTGCCGGCGCTACCGAGTTAGCTGGTGCGGTCGCTGAAGCAGCGCAAGTTGCAAGTGACTTTAAGCCATTGTACGAAGCTGATGACGATGCCGTTGTAAAAATCGAAAAAATCGTGCAAACCATTTATGGTGGTGCGGGTGTTGAACTGTCGGATAAGGCAGCTAAGCAATTGCGCGAATTTGCTAAACGCGGTTGGGACAAGCTACCAGTCATTATGGCTAAGACGCAATATTCATTGTCTGATGATGCTAAAAAATTGGGTGCGCCAAAGGACTTTAAAATTCATGTTCGTGAATTCATTCCGAAGTTGGGTGCAGGCTTCTTAGTGGTGATGACCGGTACGGTGCTAACCATGCCTGGTTTGCCAAGTCATCCGGCTGCCTATGATATTGATATCGATGAAAACGGCCGGATTACCGGACTGTTCTAGCAGTGGGATAAAAACTCAGTCTTCGGGCTGAGTTTTTTTGTTTATGCATATTGAGTAGGTAAATTTATTCACTTATACTTGATAAGTGAGTTTTTAAGAGAAACTAATTGAGGAGGAGAGATGGCAAGGAAGAGAACCATACCGGGTCAGTTAGTAACACACGCCGGTACTGTGCTTGCGTGGGGGTTATTCATTGCACCCGTTGTGTACTTTTTAGTAAGTATTGGCATGGCAATTAGTAGCCACGGGCAACTATTTAATTTGGTCTGTTGGTTGATTAAAGGTATTTTAACGTTCAATTATATGGGCTTTTTCTCGTTGATTAGTATCGGTATTGTCCTCATCGGTGTGATGAATTACCGGTTCGGTGACGATGCGATGCGTAACGGGGTGCCAAATGAAAACTGGGCAACTGTCACCGAGGAAGCATTGCTAAAGGAACGCGCAGTTCAAAATTTTTATTTAGAATTACATGATCGTTATTCGCGTGTTTCCGAGTGGGTGATTGTGACGCCTGAAGATGACTTTGCACCTGGTGAAGTAGCAGAAGTGTACGGCCGCATTACAACGGCTGAACAGGAGGTGCAAGATGCGACACGAGATTGAAATTGTAAGACTACAACAAATTCAGGAACAATTGCGTCAGATTCGTCATTTAAATCGACAGCAAATGCAACTGTTACGAAACTTTCATCATGATGTGATGGCACATTTACGACGTTGGCGCGTTCTGTTTGGGTTATTGGGCGCTTTATTAGCGTTTGTGATTTACATTGGATTACAGCTGGTGTTGACACAACTGACACCAGACCAATCAATGGTACATATTATTCTAGGGTATGCCATGGTCATTATTTTTGGTTTCTTCATGGGCGTTGCTTTGGCCAGTAGCGCACTGCACGACTGGTTATATCAACGGGTGAGCGATCATTTGTTGTGTGATGACCCGGTGATTTTGCCACAACTTTGGCAAAATTTAGCCATGGTGGAGCAGTTAGCAACTGCTTTGCGCCAGGACGACTTTTTACCCGCTGATGTGCGTGAATCGGAAAGCGCGATTGCGTTAGTAATTTCTTATTTTGAACGCAATTTGACTTATTCACTGCCAGAAGCGCTGTATACATTAGCCGGTAATTTGCGGGTAGTTTTGCATCCTGATCTACGTAATGAAGTCGCGCAGCACCGGCGCTTCGTACGTCGATTACAGCTTGATTTGTCAGATGAACAACAGACAATTAATGAGTTGTACACGTATCTGACGACTGCGCATCATCTGAACCGAATTTAGATTAGAGATAGAAAGAGGCAAACATGAAGGTTGTTATTGTTGGTGCCTCACATGCGGGTATTGCAGCGGCACAACGTGTGGTTGCGAAATACACGGATGCCGAGGTGACTTTGATTGATAGGCGAACGACCCATCTTTCCTTTATTGGGGCGGGCGCCCACATGTATTTGAATGGTGAAATTGAGTCGCCTGCTGCGACTGACTATTGCGAAGATGAACAATTGCAAACATTGGGTGTTGACTTACGGTTAGGCGTCAATGTGCTGTCACTGGATGCTGATCAGCGGTTGCTCAGTTTAGAGGCTGTGGAAACGGGCGAACAAACAACGCTCCGGTATGATCGGCTGATCTTAGCAACTGGCTCAACCCCGAGAATTCCGGCGGTCCCCGGCTTTGAGAGTAAGCACGTCCATTTATTGAAGCGTGTTGATGATGTCATCGCGTTACGTCAAGCGTTAGATAACGCAAAGGATGTTGCCAACCAACAGGTAATTGTGCTTGGTGGTGGGTTAGCGGGAACGGAAGCTGCCATGGCAATGCGAAATGCTGGTGCCAAAGTGACGTTATTACATAATCACGATAGCTTGGCATCCGGCTATTTTGATCACGATTTTTCAGAACGACTTGCCGAGTTGTTGATTGCACACGGAATTGACGTGGTTACGAATGTTGATGTGCGACGGATGGAGGATGTGGCCGACCGTGGCGTGGTGATTGAAACAGCCGTTGATACCTATGCGGCGAATGAGGTGATTGTGACAATTGGCATGCTTGCTAACACGATGACCGTTGGTGATGAAGTCACGATTGGTGTCAATCGCTCAGCAGTTGTTGATGAGTATATGTATACAACGAATCCATATATTTTAGCGGTTGGTGATGCAGCCACTTCAAAAAATCCCCAGTTGCAGGAAAATTGGTCCATCATGCACGCATCTGGTGCCGTGCGCCAAGGTATTTTGGCAGCTGAAAATTTGCTTGAAAAGCGGATTAGCTCACCGGGAAGCCAAGCGGCGTACGGTGTGAAATTATTTGATTGGTTCTTTATGCGGGTTGGCGTGACGGCTGATAGTGCCCGCTTTGTGAACCGCGCAGTTGCTGAGTATGTTCTTGAGACGGATCAAGTGGCTGACTATATGGTAGCTGATAATGATAATGCTCATATTTGGATTAAAGTTATTTTTGACCCGGCAACTCACGTGTTACTTGGGGTGCAAATGCAATCCAAGCGAGATTTTACTGAGATGTTTAACATGATGGCTGTGGCGTTAAATCATCAAGTAACTTTGGAAGATTTAGCGTTTAGCGATATGATGTTTGAACCGCATGCCAATACGCCACTGAATTTTTTGTCAGATGTCGCATTACGGGCGCTAGATGAAAACGAGGCACGTTCATGATGGTATTTAATCGGGCGGTTCTTGTTCTAATTGTGGCGTTTGTATTTACGCCAGTGATTGCGGGAATCGTACGTTTTATAGAAGATTTGCGTTTTGATAAGCAAGTGGCACGGCGGACGGCACGCATGACGACGGGAGCACAACCGCTTGTGTCAATTGTATTGCCTTTTGCAGGGGATGTAGACCGCTTGCAGCGCCAACTTGATCTCATGCAAGCCTCATTGACGTACCAACGCTATGAAGTGTTGGTAATGGTTTCGGCCGAAACGACCGCTACTTTACGCCGTTTGCGTCAAATTGTCGCACAAAATACGACAATGCGTGTGATTGAATTTACGGAGACAACGAATGTCGCTAATTTATTGTCGCAAGGTGCAATGTTTAGTCGTGGTGAGTTTGTGTTGACACTACCCATAAATGGGGTAGTCAGTGGGAATTCCTTGGAAGAAACATTGGCGCTGTTTATGACAGATATCAACGGTATTCCGGCGGCACGCGTTGGGGCCGTGATGCTTGAAACGTTACCGCGTCGTGCTGATAATTTTGCAACGACGATTGCACAAATGGATGCGGCTGTTGAGTTAGCCGCCGATCGACGGAAACAAGCGTTCCATGATGTGATGATTCGGGTTGAAAAAGAGGCCATTATGTATCGTCGTACGGCGTTGCTGGCGATTGGGCTTTGGCGTTCAAATCGGATTGGTGCTGAGACCGATTTATTCTGGCGGTTGCAACTGCGTGGCTGGGTTGTACGGTATAACACGTTTGCAACAAGTACCCGGTTAACACCGCCACGGTTGCGTGGCTGGATGGCTGAACGATTCATTTGGACCGCGGCCGTGATTGAAAATTTGTTTGCCCATAGTCGCGACATTGTTTTTCAACCGATTAGATATCGGCGGGTGGTTCGCTTGTGGCTTGGCGAGTGGATTATGTTGGCTTGGTCTTGGTATATGACGGCATTGATTTTGTGGGGTGTTTATTTATTGATCACCATTCACACGCCTGAAATTGTCTACATTGTGGCAACGAGTGGGGCAATTTTGCTGTTTGTCCAATTCGTTGTGGGAATGTTACAACTGATTGTTGCGATAAATTATCGGCGACATAAGGGGCTACCTAATCACTTTGTCTGGCGTGTGGGGTGGTTTGCCTGGGCTAATTGGTGGATTACAGCACTTTTCAAGACCGTTGCAACCGGCAAGGTGATTTACAATATGCTATTTGATCCTGAGACGCGAGCCTATGATTAAGCTGCTTTGAATTTTGAAATATGTTAAAAAGAGAGTGAGACAAAAGGTGCTTTGGACCCGATAATAACGTTGTTTGCCCCGCTTATGCCTTGGAGCGTAGCGTAGCGGTATGAGTGGGGCAAATGGCGTTATATTAAGGGTTCAGCCTTTCGAAACACGTTTAAAAGCCGCCAATCCTCCGATTTTAAATCGGGAGATTGGCGGCTTTTGAGGCTGAGACAGAAATTTCTGTCCCAGCCTCTTTATTTATTGATATAGATAGAATTGGATAATTTGACGACCAAATAAATCGACATAGGTCCCTTGTTGGGTAAAACCGACCTTTTCAAGGACCCTAAGTGATCCGATGTTATCTGCTAGAACATCAGCCCAAAGCGTGAAGTGAGGGGGAAGCTGTGCAATGAAGGCTGTTACGACATCCGTCATAATGCCATGTCCCCAGAAAGCAGGTGCCAAGAAGTACGCAATATCTGCTTCATTAACAAGTGGCTCACCTAGTTCATTCGCCCGCTGGTAGGCAACGACGCTACCTTGGGGCGTGCCGTCGATGAGAATTGCCGCTTGGTATGTTTGGTAAAGATCATTTTCAAACGCTTGTTGCTGACTAGCTGTCGATTTTGCGTCAATCCCAATTGCTGTTGCAATTGCGGGTGTGGTGATGAGTGCTTGGTAAGCTGGGAAATCAGCCAGTTGCCAAGGCCGTAAGTCGAATGTCATGGGGGCTCCTTTAGGATATAATTGTCTTTATTCTAACATGCTTCACAAAATGGTCCCTTGACGACATGCTCAAAATTGGCTATAGTTAATCCATAAATTGAATATGACATAGAGGTCGCAACCAACAAGAGTACTTAGCTAAGTCGGCAGACAGCGCGGTTAAGGAAAGGGAAGGTTGCCGAAATGTGTTTTGTGGCAATGAAACACGTTGGTCTAGACGTGAACAACGGTTAGACTGTCGCAGCAAAATCTGTCGGCTGCGGAGCGCTATCGACAACACTAAAGACTACCAATTATGGTCCCTAGTTTATGCGATGGTATAAGCTAGGGATTTTTTCGTTATTAGTGCGATTAGGCCTCTCATTTAGGAGGAGTTATGTCAGAAGAAACACAACAACCAGGTGCGTTGAAGCGAACGATGAAGACGCGTCACCTGTCGATGATTGCCTTAGGTGGCACCATCGGTACCGGACTGTTCGTTGCCTCAGGTGCGACGGTTGCACAAGCAGGGCCGTTCGGTGCGCTAACCTCATACGCTGTGATTGGTTTGATGGTTTACTTCCTAATGACAAGTTTAGGCGAGATGGCAACGTATATGCCAGTATCAGGATCTTTTTCAACTTATGCAGATCGCTTCGTTGATCCTGCCTTCGGATTTGCCATGGGCTGGAACTATTGGTTTAATTGGGCCATCACTGTTGCCGTGGAAGCCGCAACAGTTGGTGTCGTGATGGGCTACTGGTTACCGCATGTGCCAACTTGGATTTGGTCAGCCATTGTCTTAGCGTTGATTACAGTAATTAATCTTATGTCCGCTAAGTCATATGCTGAAACAGAGTTTTGGATGGCAACAATTAAGGTTGTTGCAGTTATTGCGTTCTTGATTATTGGAGTCGCTACGATTTTTGGGATCATGTCTTATCATCCTGATGTGGCCCGAAACTTGTCTGCCGGTGGTAACCACGGTTTCGTTGGTGGTTTCGGGGGAATGTTAGCCGTCTTCATGGTTGCTGGTTTCTCATTCCAAGGAACGGAAATGGTCGGGATTACGGCTGGTGAGTCGGAAACGCCTGAAACCTCAGTGCCAACGGCGATTAAGCAAGTATTCTGGCGCATTCTATTGTTCTACATCTTGGCCATTTTCATTATTGGTGCATTGCTCTTCTACAAGAACCCAGCTTTGTTGCACTCAAGTGAAACGAACATTGCCGTATCACCGTTTACATTGGTCTTTAAGCAAGCTGGTCTTGCTGGGGCGGCCTCATTGATGAATGCCGTGATTTTGACCTCAGTCATTTCATCAGCCAATTCGGGCGTCTATGCCTCAACACGTATGTTGTACGCGATGGCCCAAGAAGGTAAGGCACCAAAGATTTTCGGTCGCGTGAACATTAACACGGGTATTCCGGTACCTGCATTGTTAGCGACGGTTGCGGTTGGCTTGCTGACATTCGTCACATCGGTCTTTGGACCAGGCATCTACTACTACTTGGTCGCCGCTTCTGGATTGACTGGTTTCATTGCTTGGATTGGAATCGCCATTTCACACTATCGTTTCCGTCGGGCATTTGTTGCACAAGGACGTGATATTAAGAAGTTACGTTATCATGCAAAGTGGTTCCCAGTCGGACCAATTTTGGCCTTAGTATTGTCAATTGTCGTCGTTGTTGGTCAAGATTTGGCATCATTCCAAGGGTCAATTTCACACTGGAATTGGTCCGGTATTATCACGACGTATATGTCAGTACCATTGTTCTTGGCACTTTACTTTGGTTACAAATTCAAGCACAAGACAAAGTTGCGTAAGCTAACTGAGGTGGATTTGGATACAGATGCACGTCAATCATAAATAAGTGAGTTCTAAACCGCCTGGCATGTTTCAAATCATGCCGGGCGGTTTTTCTTTGTCTAATTGATGTCTATTATATGCAACATGATTCGAACAAAAAATGTGTACAAAAAAAGTGAAAAATAGTACAATAAATGACAGTTAGGTAGATACACTATCAACACAAAACGAAGGAGATTTTTCAGATCATGAAGAAGACCAAGATTGTTTCAACGCTTGGACCAGCTAGTTCTGACGTCGAGACTATTACGAAGTTAATCGAGTCAGGTGCCAACGTTGTACGTTTCAACTTCTCACACGGAGACCACGAGGAACACTTGGGTCGTATGAACGCTGTGCGCGAAGCCGAGAAGATTTCAGGTAAGACTGTAGGATTCTTGTTGGACACTAAGGGTGCTGAAATCCGTACGACTGTTCAAGAGCCAGGTAAGATTGAGTTCAACATCGGTGATGTTGTTCGCATCTCAATGGATTCATCTCTTGAAGGTACTAAGGAAAAGGTTGCCGTAACTTACCCAGGTTTGTTCGACGATGTTAAGGTTGGCGGACACGTGTTGTTCGACGACGGTAAGATTGACATGTTGATCACTGAAAAGGACGAAGCTAACCGCGAATTGGTTACTGAAGTTCAAAACCACGGTTTGTTGGGATCACGTAAGGGTGTTAACGCACCTGGTGTTTCAATCAACTTGCCAGGTATCACTGAAAAGGATGCCGATGACATCCGCTTTGGTTTGGAACAAGGTATCCAATACATCGCCGCTTCATTCGTACGTAAGCCTTCAGACGTTGAAGACATCCGTGCTTTGTTGGTAGAAGCTGGTAAGGAAGATGTTATGATCTTCCCTAAGATCGAATCTCAAGAAGGTATCGACAACTTTGCCGAAATCTTGAAGGTTTCTGATGGTTTGATGATTGCTCGTGGAGACATGGGTGTTGAAATTCCAGCAGAAAACGTGCCTTTGGTACAAAAGGACTTGATCCGCATGATGAACGCTGCTGGTAAGCCAGTTATTACGGCTACTGACATGTTGGATTCAATGCAAGAAAACCCACGTCCTACACGTGCCGAAGCTTCTGACGTTGCCAACGCCGTATTTGACGGAACTGACGCTACGATGTTGTCAGGTGAGTCAGCTAACGGTGCATACCCAGTTGCTGCTGTTGCTACGATGGCCCGTATCGATGAAAAGGCAGAAACTGCTTTGGCATTGAACGGTCGTCACATAAACAACTTTGACGCTACTGACGTTACTGAATCAGTTGCCGCTGCTGTTGCTACGGCTGCAGCAAACTTGAACGTTAAGGCTATCGTTGCCGCAACGACTTCAGGTTACACTGCAAAGATGATTTCAAAGTACCGTCCTAACGCCGACATCTTGGCATTGACTTTCGACGAGCGTGTACAACGTTCATTGACGGTTTACTGGGGTGTACAACCAGTTATCTCAGAAGCAGTGGACAACACTGATGCTTTGATTGACTTGGCTAAGAAGGAAGTTGTTGCTGCAGGTTTGGCAGAAAAGGGTGATACTATCATCGTTACTGCAGGTATTCCTGTAACGACTTCAGGTACGACTAACTTGATGACGATCGTTACGGTCGACTAATTAGTTAGTTGTTAATTAAGAACGAGAGATACTTGTTATCTCCCGTTCTTTTTTTATGTTATTCTTTAGGTAATACTAATACGAATTGATGAGGAAAAGCTGATGAGTTGGCAAGAAGTAATCGTCGAGACCCAAAGTGAAGCGGTCGAAGCGGTAAGCAATATTTTGATGGAAGCCGGCGCCGAAGGAATTCAAATTGATGACGCCGCTGATGTAGATAGTTACGAACCAGCTGATGCAACCGTATGGGTTGATTGGGATGTTGTTGAACACCGGGAAGCTGGCGCCTTAGTGGCAGGGTACTTCTCAGAAAATGTTAACTTACCTGAGGTGATTAATGATGTGCAAATGCGCGTTAATCAATTAGCTGATTTCGGATTAGACGCAACGCCAGGTACTGTGACGACAACTGCTGTTAAGGACGCTGACTGGGCGACGGAATGGCAAAAGTATTACCACCCAGTTCGAGTTACACGTCATTTGACAGTTGTACCAAAGTGGGAAGAGTATGTCCCAGCACAAAATGATGAACAAGTCATCGTACTCGATCCAGGCATGGCTTTCGGTACAGGTACTCACCCAACGACGCGTTTGATGATGCAAGCGCTTGAAATTGTGATTCGTGGCGAGGAACGTTTGTTGGATGTCGGTACTGGTTCAGGCGTCCTTGGTATTGCAGCTAAGTTGTTGGGTGCTAGCTCAGTGCTTGGCACGGATATTGATGAAGTTGCTGTTCGTTCAGCTCAAGGTAACTTGGACTTGAATCCTATTGCATCAGATATCAAGGTGATGGCGAGTGACCTATTGCAGGATGTGCCAGCCCAAGAGTTTGATATCGTGGTTGCTAATATGTTGGCAGAGGTGCTAGTGCCATTGATTCCACAAGTTGAATCTGTTTTGCGGCCAGGTGGTAAATTCTTGTTATCAGGTATCTACCAAGATAAGGCGGATGTCATCGTTGCCAAGTTAGAGGCCTCGGGTTATGTCGTGGACGAGAAAATGAAGCTGGGTGAGTGGTACGGTTTGATTGCGCACCGGGCGAGTGAGGATGAAAAGTAATGCAACGTTATTTTTTGACGGAAACGCCAGAGACTGACGAGTTTGATTTGCCGGCTGACATTGCGCATCATTTGATGACGGTCTTACGTGGCAAAGTTGGCACGATGGCAGAGTTTGTTTACCCCGATCGTGAAACGATGGTCGTTGCCAAGGTTAGTGAGATTGGTGATGATGTGACACGCATGACGGTGGTGGAACGAGTTGAAGCTAATGTCGAACTGCCTGTGCAAGCAACTTTGATTTTAGGACTGGCCAAGGGCGATAAGCCGGAGCTTGTGGTGCAGAAAGCGACTGAATTAGGGGTTCATCACATTATCTTTGTTGAAACCGATTGGTCGGTCGTGCATTGGGGAATGAAAGCAGATAAAAAAATTGCGCGTCTTGCCAAGATTGCACAAGGCGCTGCTGAACAATCCCACCGATTGACTGTGCCGGATGTTCAGTATTTGCCAAATTTGCAAGCGCTGACGCTACCAGAAGCAATGATTAAAATTGTAGCTTGGGAAGAAAGCGCAAAGCAAGGTGAAGCAGCGATGCTTGCCCAACAGTTTGCCCAGTTGCGTTCAGGTGATGAAGTCGCCTTTTTGGTTGGACCTGAAGGTGGCTTAAAGGAAGCTGAGTTAGAATTACTAACGGAAAAGTTTGGGTTCGTGGCGGCAGGACTTGGCCCACGCATTTTACGCGCTGAAACAGCGCCACTTTATGCGCTTAGTGCCTTGAGTTTTGCGCTCGAGCTAGAACGTTAGGAAAGATTAGTGTGGTAACACAAAAGAGGTAAGGAACATGAAGCGATTAAAGGAAGCGTTTGATTGGCGTTTTTGGGTTTGGGTGCCAATTCTGGCACTCTTAGTACCTTTCGTTATTAATAAAACGGCGTTGAGCGTTAATTTTAAAATTGTCTTTTCATTATTTATTGTGAATATGATTTTTAGTATTATCGCAGGTGCATTCTTACGGAAACATGGTGCATTTTGGTATTTGCTATTTATTTGGCCTATTTTTTTCTTGGCTTCAATTTGGTTAGGGCTAAATTCACATATGTACGGTTATTACCTAGCCGCACTGTACTTCGTCATTGAGTTGTTTGCGTTTACGCGTGGGCAAGAGGAAGAGGTTGATGTGGAGAATCAAATCCCAGTGGATGGTGGTTTCCGCGAAATATAATGCCATCGCGATTGACGTGTCATGAGGCTTTACGGCTTAAGAGGTTAGAACAGAGTGATCTGTTCTAACCTCTTTTTTTGCGAACCGGTGTCCCCACCTCCCACCACGTACCACCATTCACCACTGGCTTATCGTTAACTTAAAAGACTGGTATATCAAGCTTTGTCGCCTGAAAAGTTAAAGAATTCTTCAAATTCTAAAGTTCTTCGAAAACTTGTAAAGTGACTGTTAAAAAGGGTGCTCCAGGCCGGTATATCAACATTTCTGTCTCTAAAATCAAGCTATATCCCTGTGGTGACGTGTGGGGGTAGGTGGTGAGATGTGGGAGATTGTGGTAAATTAAATGTATTGAATTGTCGACTTTTCTTAACATTCGCAACCGGTAGACCTGGTTGATTAAATTGAAAGGGGGTAACGCCGATGTTCATGGGTACATACCAGCACACGCTGGATACGAAGAACCGGTTGATTATCCCTGCAAAATTTCGCAATCAATTAGGTGACGCCTTTGTTATCACACGTTGGATGGATCATTCACTGCGTGCTTATACAATGAGCGGTTGGCAAGATTTTTCTGCCAAGATTAATGCTTTGCCGGAAACTAATGCCAAGGCACGCCAATTTAAGCGATTTGTTTTTGGTGGCGCATTGGAAGTCGAATTTGACAAGCAAGGTCGTGTGAATTTGTCACAGACTTTGCGTGAATATGCCAACATCGATAAGGATGTGACGGTGTTTGGCCTTGGTGATGATACTTTTGAGTTGTGGAGTGCTGAAAAGTGGCAAGCCTACGAAGAAGAAACAGCTGAGAACTTTGATGATATTGCCGATGGTTTGGAAGATCTCGGTTTCTAAAAAAATAAAACAAACTGGGTTATGCCGGTTAACTAAGATGAAAGGTCAAACGGTTTAAGCCATGACGGAATTTAATCACGTGACAGTCTTGCTTAATGAAGCAATCGATAATTTAAATGTTAAGCCAGATGGTGTCTATGTGGATGCAACCTTAGGTGGCGGTGGCCACTCACAATTGTTGGCTAGCCGTTTGACAACGGGTAAGCTCTGGTCGTTTGATCAAGATATTACAGCAATCAATTACAACACGGAGCACCTGGCAGCTGAGCTTGCGGCTGGTAAGGTCGCCTTTATTCAAAATAATTTCCGTAATTTAAAAGCTGCTTTGGCTGAAGTTGGGGTGACTGAAATTGATGGGATTGTTTATGATCTCGGCGTGTCATCACCACAGTTTGATGATGGGCAACGTGGTTTCTCATACAACTATGACGCGCCACTTGACATGCGTATGGATCAATCCCAAGAGTTGAACGCCCGGACGGTTGTTAACGAGTGGGATTTCCACGATTTGCTTCGAATCTTGTCACGTTACGGTGAGGAAAAGTTTGCCAAGCAAATTGCACGCGCTATCGAACGGCAGCGTGCGATTAAGCCAATTGAAACAACTTTTGAACTGGTGGAAGTGATTAAGTCAGCTATTCCGGCGGCTGCTCGACGTACGGGTGGACACCCAGCTAAGCGATCATTTCAAGCGATTCGCATCGCAGTTAATGATGAACTTGGGGTGGTAGAAGAATCGTTAGCCCAAGCGCTTGATATGTTAAAAGTTGGGGGACGAATTTCAGTTATTACGTTCCACTCGTTGGAAGATCGTCTGGTAAAGACAATGTTTAAAGAAAAGACGGCGTTACCGGAAGTACCAGCGGGGCTGCCAATCATTCCAGATGAGATGCAACCTGATTTTAAATTGGTGTCACGTAAGCCAATTTTGCCATCTGAAGAAGAGATGGCGGAAAATCACCGGGCACATTCTGCCAAGTTACGTGTTATTGAAAGACTACGTTAATGAAAACTGTTCTTAACTAAATAAGAACGTGTAAGGAAGGATCTGAAAGTCATGGATGCAATGCCAAAGTACGCTGGCAATACAGCGCCAAAAAAAGTTAATCAGCCGCAACGCCGGGTTAAGACTAAGACGGTGCGTCGCCCTTATGAGAAGCCCGTTTGGAACGCAATGGATTTGACGATGGCTGCTGCCGCGGTTGTAACGGTTGCATTTATGGCATTTTTGGTCATGTTCATGGCAAGTAAGGGTGCTTCAGCTAATAAGCAACTTCAGTCAACAACGACGCAGCTCGAGCAATTACGTGACAAAAATAACGATTTGAAGCAAGAAGTTAGCAGCTTATCTAGTCCAGATCGTTTGGGTCAAGTTGCTGAAAAGCATGGCTTGAGTTTACAGAATCAAAACATAAGGAACGTGAAGTAGCATGGTAAAGAAACAACGGATGCCAAAACGTAACCAATCGGATAAATATAGTCGCAACTCCGGGCGCATTTTGCTCGGGTCGATGATACTGGTATTGGTTGTGTTGGGGGTCCGTTTTTCTTATGTTGCCGTTGCCAAAGAGGTAAAGGGACATAAGTTGGACAAGGCCGCTCAACTCATTTATCAGAGTCAAAACGAGGTGCAAGCCAAGCGTGGTGAAATCTTTGATTCGGTTGGAAATGTTTTGGCTGAAAATTCATCAACCTACACGGCCGCGGCCGTGTTAGATAAAACACAAAATGATGCGGACGGTAAGCCTGCTTACGTAAAGCCAAGCCAGGATAAAAAGGTTGCGAAGCAATTGGCTGGCGTTTTAGGTGGTAAACCGGCGGAATATCAAAAAGTGTTAGCAAATGCCCGTAAGCAAGATTTGAATCAAGTTCAGTTTGGTCAACACGGGTTAAAAATGGATGTGACGACGTACAAGAAGGTTAAGGCCTTGAAAATCCCGGGGATTATTTTTACACCAGGGACGTCACGTTTTTATCCTAATGGTAAATTCGCTTCGGATTTGGTGGGAATGACCAGCGAAAAAGTGAACGATAAGACGGGTAAGCAGACGTTAACAGGGATGATGGGATTGGAACAGGCTTATAACAAGCAATTGACTGGAAAAAATGGTGTCAAAACCACCAGCGTCGATGACGGAGATCTGGCTGTTTCAAAACATAATCAACCGGCCGAAAACGGTTATGACATCTATACGACGTTGAATACGAAGTTGCAAACGACGTTGGAAAAGAAAATGGACGCGTTGGATGACGATATGAAACCTAAGTCGGCAATCGCTGTTGTGATGGATACGAAGACGGGAAATATCGTAGCGACAACGCAACGACCAACGTTTAATGCCACGACACGCAAAGGGGTCGGTACGTATTGGAATAACGAGTTGGCATCAACGACATTTGAGCCGGGTTCCGTTATGAAAGGGATTACGTTGGCGGCTGCCATTGATACAGACAATTGGAATGGCGATGCAACTTACCAATCCGGTACATTAAAAATCGGCGACCGGGCGGTTACTGATTGGAACAATGGTGAGGGTTGGGGTGAAATTACGTATGCCCGTGGTATTGCAGAATCCTCAAACGTCGCGATGGCGCTGACGGAGCAAAAGATGGGGGCGGATACATGGGAAAAGTATATTCACCGTTTCCGCTTTTTGAAGTCAACTGACTCTGGTTTAAATGGCGAAGCTGCTGGAACAATGCAATTTAAGTATCCAATCGAGCAAGCTAATACTGCCTTCGGACAAGCAATTTCAATTACACCATTGCAGATGATGCAGGCTTACTCTGCCATTGCTGGTAACGGTGAAGAATTGAAACCGCATGTTGTTGAGAAAATTGTTGACCCAAATACCAAAAAAGTGGTTTATCAAGCCAAGCGTGAAGTTGTTGCTAAGCCAATTAAGGCATCAACAGCTAAAGCGACCCGTGAACAATTAGAGGATGTTATTTATTCCGAGTACGGTCTCGGTAAGATGTATGCTATCCCAGGGGTTAAAACAACTGGTAAGTCTGGTACGGCACAAGTTGCCACAGCAACTGGTTATTCAGCACCGGGGGACAATACGCACGAGATTCATTCCTGGATGGGAATGGCGCCTGCTAAGAACCCACGTTACTTGATGTATGTGGTCACGAAAGAGCCACAACGAAACACTGCGAATATTGCAACTGATATGTCTGACGTGTTCGTCAGCGTGATGCAACAAGCCTTGCAAATGTCAGAAGATGATAATAAGGTGGTTGTTAGTGCGGATCAAGAGGTGAAAATTCCAACGGTTGTCGGTGGTTCAACTGCCGAAGCAAAACGTGAAGTGACCGCCGCTAATTTGACCCCAATTGTCATGGGCGATGGCAAAACGGTTAAATCACAAAGCCCAATTGGCGGGCAGAAGTCACTGGTTGGCCAACGGGTATTCTTAAATACGGGTCATGATATTGCTGTGCCAGATATGGGTGGCTGGGCAAAGAGTGATGTGTTAGCGTGGGCTAAGTTAGCGGACATTAATGTTGTCATCAAGGGCGACGGCTTCGTTAGCACGCAATCGATTTTGCCTGATACCAAGTTAGCGGATGGGTATCACGACATTACAGTTGAATTTAAGGAACCCAAAACAAATTAGAGATTAATGATTGAGAGGAGACGTCGAGATGACGACTTTGTTACTAGGCTTATTAGTGGGTCTAATTGCAACGGTGCTAGTAGTGCCCCGTTTGCGAGATTGGTTTAAGAAGATTAAGGTGCAACAGCTGGTGATGCGTACAGGAGGAAATGGTCCTGATCACGCGGCCAAAGCCGGTACACCCACGATGGGTGGGGCTGGGTTTATCCCGGTTGTTGTGTTGGGATTCGTGATTCTCGCATTAGCAACTGGTCACGCAGCGCCAACTGGTTGGGCAACGCTAATTGCCATTATTGTGTTTGCTTTGGTCGGTGGTTTTGATGACAGTATCAAAATCTTCAATCACCGTGATGAAGGTTTCCGTTTCTTGCCAAAACTGACAGCACAAATCGTTGCTGCTTTACTAGCAATGTTGGTGCTTTACTTGGGTAAATTTGATTTTGTGCTTGCCTTGCCATTTGGTTTGGGTGAAATCAATAGTGTCGTGGTCTATGCCTTGTTTACTATTTTTTGGCTTGTTGGGTGGTCTAATGCGACAAATCTGACAGACGGGTTAGATGGTTTAGCATCTGGAACGGCCATTATTGCTTATGTCGCTTATCTAATTATCGCCTTGATGCAAGGTGATATGAGTATGGTTTTGTTAGACGCCTTGATGATTGGTGCTTTGTTGGGCTTCTTGGTCTTTAACCATTACCCAGCAACAATCTTCATGGGGGATACGGGTTCCCTAGCGTTGGGGGCTGGACTGGCAATGAACGCATTAGTCCTTCACCGAGAATGGTCATTGATTTTGATTGGCTTTGTCTTTATGGTTGAGACGTTAACCGTTATGA
Source organism: Weissella cibaria KACC 11862 (assembly GCF_000193635.1). Classification (GTDB taxonomy): domain Bacteria; phylum Bacillota; class Bacilli; order Lactobacillales; family Lactobacillaceae; genus Weissella; species Weissella cibaria. Next base: position 33,927 of record NZ_AEKT01000028.1, read on the forward strand.
TTCAAGTAACGAGTTATCACTTTTTCAAGAAGCGTGTCTTCTTGATGACGCCGATTCACCACAGCTTCGAAAAGGGTGGCTTGACGGGTAACACTGATAAGCCTTGGAATGAATGGCAAGTGGACTCGTTCTTCTGGGCAGTGGGCTTGATTGTTGCCATTCTATACTTTATCTTGTTTAAGTAAATAACTATTTAATTAAAGCGGAAACGCTGACATATCGCATTTTGTTAACAGCAAAATGCACTGCGGGCTTGCCCGTGTACATATTTTATATAAGGGGATCTGATCATGAATAAGCATGTTTTGGTAATTGGCTTTGCACGTTCTGGAGCAGCCGTTGCGTCGTTGTTATTAAACGAAGGTGCGCAAGTGACGGTTTCAGACCCAAAGATGGATGTGACAAACGAGGACGTTGTGGCGCTACAAGCGCGTGGGGCGACGTTTACAACGGAACAAACAACGGCATTGTTAACTGGTGTTGACTTAGTTGTTAAAAATCCAGGTATTCCATACACGATTCCAGTTCTGGTGGCAGCCAAAGATGCAGGGATTCCAATTGTGGTTGAAGTTGCTGTGGCACAAAAGTACATTCGTGGTGAATGGATTGCCTTAACCGGTTCGAATGGTAAAACAACGACGACCGAGATGATTGCAGCTGTATTGCGTACGCAAGCAACGTCTGATCATCAAATTGTTGTTGCTGGTAATATTGGGACACCGGTAAGTGAAGTGGCACCTAGTTTACGTGACACAGATACTTTGGTCACTGAATTATCATCATTCCAATTGATGGGGATGCCTGAAGCCAAGCCTAATATTGCGATTATTACGAATATTTTTGCATCGCATTTGGATTACCACGGCTCACGTGAAAATTACGTTGCTGCTAAAATGGGCATTACCAAAAATCAAACGGCGGATGACTATTTAGTGATTAATTACGATCGCGCTGAGTGGCGTGAATTAGCGCAGCAAACCGCTGCAACTGTTGTACCAGTCTCAAGATTGGATAACAGTGAAGATGGCGCCTACGAGCATGATGGTCAGTTATACTATCAAGGCGAGTTGGTCATGGCTGCAGCTGAGCTTGGCGTGCCGGGTGATCATAACGTAGAAAATGCACTGGTAGCAATCGCAGTCGGTAAGTTGCGTCATGTGCCAACTAACGATATTGCTGAGGCGTTGCGACGCTTCACGGGGGTTGAACACCGTTTGCAGTTTGTTGGTACGTTTGACGGACGCCAAGTATATAATGATTCTAAGGCGACAGATATTGAAGCAACTGAAATGGCTTTGTCTGGTTTTACAGCACCTGTTGTGTTGCTAGCGGGTGGTTTAGACCGTGGCGATGATCAGATGCGTTTACTACAAGCGATGAAGGCGCACGTCAAGGCATTGATTGTCTTTGGTCAAACAGCAGACAAGGTTGCGGCAGTCGGTGAGGCGTTGGCGATTCCTGTCGTACACGCAACGGATGCCCCAGCGGCGGTTGCGCCAGCCTTTGAACTCAGTGAACCTGGTGATATCGTCTTGCTATCGCCAGCTGCGGCTTCATGGGATCAATTCCCAAACTTTGAAACCCGTGGTGATTTATTTGTAGCGGCTGTCCAAGCACACGCTACGAAAGATTAATAAAGAGGAATTAACAATTATGCGTATTGTTGTATCTGGTGGTGGTACTGGTGGACACATCTATCCGGCCTTGGCCACTGTTAAGCAATTAAAAAAGCAAGATCCAAGTACTGAGGTACTCTACATTGGTGGCGAACGTGGGTTAGAGAAGACTATCGTACCTGATGCAGGTTTTGACTTTAAGGCGTTGGCCGTTCAGGGATTTAAGCGGTCACTGTCAGTGGATAATTTTAAAACGATTTACCTGTTCTTAAGCGCGACACGTAAGGCTAAGCAGATGCTACTGGACTTTAAGCCAGACGTCGTTGTTGGCACGGGCGGATACGTATCAGGGCCGGTGTTGTACGCGGCTCAGCAACTACAGATTCCAACGGTCATTCACGAACAAAATTCAGTTGTTGGTGTCACTAATAAGTTCTTGGCACGTAAAGTGACCAAGGTGGGAGTTGCCTTTCCGGCAGCTATTCCAGCGTTTAAGCCCGGATTGGCAACGGTGGTTGGTAATCCCCGCGCCCAAGAAGTCGTCGATGGTGAAGGCAGCTTCAATTGGGCCGACTTGAACCTATCAGCAACCGTGCCAACGGTATTGATTTTTGGTGGGTCGCAAGGTGCGCTGAAGCTGAACAAAGCCATGGTGGCAGCCTTACCGAAGTTCGCTGATCGGCCCTACCAAGTTATTTTTGTAACTGGTGGCAAGCGCTTTGATGAAGTGCAAGCGGACATGCAAGCAGCTGGCGTGACTGCGGCTGCGAACGTTGCGGTGGTGCCTTATATTGGGAACATGCCACAGTTGATGCCAGCGGTTGATTTGGTTGTTGGCCGGGCTGGTGCGACTAGTCTAGCTGAACAAACGGCATTGGGTAAGCCAATGATTTTGATTCCAAGTCCGTACGTTACGAATGATCACCAAACTAAGAACGCGCGTAGCTTGGTTGAAGCTGGTGCAGCGGAAATGATTACCGAAGAATCGCTAACGGGTACGACGTTGTTTGGCACAATTGATCAATTGATGACGAATCAAGGTGAACGTCAAGCGATGGCGACAGCAGCGACAACGTTGGGTGTCCCAGATGCAGCTGACCAATTTATCAAGTTGATTAAGTCAGTTATTAAAAACTAATGTAGCTGAAAATGCCAGGGTGTTACGTGATGAAAGGAGGTAATGATGGCCGATAAAACTACTCAAAATGATAAGTCTTCGTCAGATATTCAAGCACATTTGGATGCGTTGCTATCCGAGGAGGATTGGTCATCGTTACCAACACGACGCACTGGTAAAAGTGGTGCCGACGAAGTTGCCGAAGCCACTAATTTTTCGGCAAATGGTTATGATGACGATGATGTTGAGGCGAACTTATTGCGGGCTAAGCCACGATTCGATCCATCGGCACGGCGATTATATCAACACGAACGAAGTACATTAAAATCACTTGCTGTTCTGGGCGTCGCGGCGGCATTCTTAGGCTACTTTATCTCGCCTTTTGGTCAGATTCAGAAGTTCAATGTTGTCGGCACCCAAGATTTGTCTGACAAGGCGGTCTTAAAGGCGGCTGGATTGCAACTTGGGCAACCGCTGTTTTCGACCGTACATCAAAGTGCTTATTTTAATAAATTAGCGCAGAAAAATGATCCACAGGTTGCTAATTTAAAGTTGCGATTGGTTGGGACAAATACGGTTGAAGTGAAAGTTAAAGAAATTGTCCAGGTTGGCTACGTGAAGGCAGGCAGTCGTTATTACCCAATTTTGGCAAACGGAACCATGCTTAAGCACGGTTCGGCCTCGCACCCAGTCGGGGGGCTGCCATTGTATGACGGCTTTACGTCAGGTAAACAACTAAAGCTGACGTTGTCTGAATTCGGTAAGTTATCAACGCCACTTCGTCATGCGGTCTCGGAGATTGTTTGGTCACCAGATGCCCAGAATGCACAACGCCTGAAGTTGTACATGAATGACGGTAATCAGGTCTTAATTAGTGCTGATGATTTATCGAAAAAATTGCGGTACTATCCAGGCATGGTTGCGCAATTAGACAAACCAGGTCAGGCTGACCTACAAGTGGGGGCGTATTTCACGCCGTATCAGTAAGAAAACCTGCTTGAAAGTATGGAAGAAACACCTGAAAGTATGGTATTATTTTTAAAGAATTGTTTATCCCGGTAGCAATTAGCCTAAGATTTTTGATTTCAGTCAAAAATGTTGCGCAAAGGGCGACCGGATAGAGCGGAATTGGTCACGTCGGGCGCTATTTAGCCCCAACGTGACCAGTCTACTTTATTTATTTAAACAACATCGTTTGGCAGTCAAAGGAGGAATTAAGATGGCCAACCATGGTTTGATTGTTGGTCTCGATGTCGGGACGAGCACCATTAAAGTGTTAGCTGCAGATGTTCGAGACCAACAAGCTAATATCGTTGCAGTTGGTCGTTCAGTTGCTCATGGCGTAAAGCGCGGTATCGTTGTTGATATTGATGCTACTGCTAACGACATTCGACAAGCAATTGCACAGGTAAATGAGCAGACTGACGTCCCTGTGACAGAAGTTGTTGCGAGTTTGCCGGCAAATAACATTCAAATTCAACATGTCAGTGGCATGGTAACAGTTAAAGATAGTCAGCATATTTCATATGCTGATGTTGCTGCGGCTGTGAAACAGGCAATTAAAATTCAATTACCGGCTGATCGAGAAGTTGTGGAGCTGTTGCCAACGGAGTTCATCGTTGATGACTTTGATGGCATTCAAGATCCTAACGATATGGTCGGGATGCGTTTGGAAATGAAGGGGGTCGCCTATACAGCTCCCCGGAACATCCTGACGAATTTGCGGATGGCAATTGCCAAGGCTGGGTTGCAGCTACGTGATTTTGTGTTAGCGCCACTTGCATATAGCAAGACGGTACTAGCAGAGGGCCAACAAGAATTTGGGACGATTCTAATGGACATGGGTGCTGGTCAAACAACAGCAACCGTTGTCCATGACAATCAGCTGAAGTTTTTGACTACCTTCCCAGCGGGAAGCGAGAATATTTCTCGCGATATTAGCGCTGTATTGGAAATTGGCTTACACGATGCAGACATGTTGAAGTTGGATGCTGGTTTGGCATTGTCAGAAATGGCAAATGCAGATAACAAACTGGTTATTCAAAAAGTTGGGGCTGAGACGCCTGAACAAGTATCTGAATTAATGGTTGCACAAATTATCGAGGCACGCTTGATGCAAATTCTGGATAAGCTTGGTGAAAAGCTAAACTTAGTTGGCGCATTTGATTTGCCTGGTGGCGTTGTGGTAACCGGTGGGGGTGCCGCATTGCGAGGTGCACCAGAGGCTGTTAAGGCAGCTTATCAGGTTCAGGTAAAGTCATTTGTACCAAGTGATATTGGCTTGCGTCATCCTGGCTATGCAGGGGCATGGGCAATCGTGCACTATGCGGCGCAACAAACACCGGTACAATTGATTGTGAAGGAAGCTTTGTATGATTTGCCATTGACGGTGTTAGGTCAACCAACCCTTGGGCGTCAGGTTATGTCAACGCCGGTACAACCTGAGCCACGGCAAGCGATGCAAGCAGTTCAACCACAAACGGCAGAACCAGTTGATGCATCAGAATACGAGCAAACGTCAGTAGAAAACGATGAAAGTCCAAAGAAGCAAAATCCAATTCGGAATTTCTTCAAGGAATTTTTCGACTAATTATAAAAGAAATACAGAGTAGAAAAAGGAGCTCGTTATGGATTTCCAAATGGATATGAACCAAGAGTACGGCGCAACGATTAAGGTCATCGGTGTCGGTGGCGGTGGTGGAAACGCCGTTAACCAAATGGTGAGCGATGGTGTTGAAGGTGTTGAATTCATCGTTGCAAACACTGATGCCCAAGCACTTGAGCGTTCAGCAGCTGAAAATAAAATTCAAATCGGAACAAAGGCAACTCGTGGACTTGGTGCTGGTGCCCGTCCAGAAGTTGGTGAAGCGGCCGCAAAGGAAAGTGAACAAGAACTTGCCGAAGCGCTTGCTGGTGCAGACATGGTCTTTGTTACGGCAGGAATGGGCGGTGGTACTGGTACCGGTGCTGCGCCAGTTATTGCTAAGATTGCGAAGGACTCAGGTGCTTTGACGATTGGTGTTGTAACACGTCCATTCTCATTTGAAGGTCCAAAGCGTGGTAAGTCAGCCGCTGAAGGATTAGCAAAGTTGAAGGAAAACGTTGATACGTTGATCGTGATTGCTAACAACAACTTGCTTCAAATCGTCGATAAGAAGGCGCCAATTATGGAAGCCTTTAAGATGGTCGATGATGTGTTGTTGCAAGGTGTGTCTGGTATCTCAGATTTGATTACCAAGCCTGGTATCATCAACTTGGACTTTGCTGATGTGAAGACTGCCATGGCTGGTCAAGGAACTGCTTTGATGGGTATTGGTTCAGCATCTGGTGAAAACCGTGCCGCTGAGGCGACGCGTAAGGCCATTGCTTCACCTTTGTTGGAAGCTAAGATTGAGGGCGCAACGAATGTCTTGCTTTCTGTTAAGGGTGGCGCAGACATGTCTTTGTTCGAAGCGCAAGAAGCTTCAGAAACGATTGCTCAAGCTGCCGGAACCGATGTTGACATCATCTTTGGAACAACGATTGACATGGAAATGGAGGGGGATTTGGTTGTGACAGTCATTGCGACTGGTATCGATCGTCCAGCAACGCCACGTCCTGAAATTAATCTTGGTACGGTGAATACAGCGAGCCCTTTTGAAGCAGTGACGGAACAACCAGTGCAACAACCGGTCCAGCCACAACAAACGGCACCTGTACAACCACAACAACCAGTTAACACAGATCCGTTTGCGGATTGGAATGTTAAGCCAGAACAGCCTGTACAACAACAACCAGCGCAACAACAAGCTGCACCTGTTGAACCTGTACAACCTCAAGCAGCCCCAGAGCAAACGGCAGCAGAAGAGGAAATCGAGCGTCCTGCTTACTTTAACTGGATGAAGCGCGGCGATAAGTAAGGAGACTGACAATGGCATTTAAGTTCAAGGAATTCTTCGGGGTAGATAACTACTACGAAGAAGAGGTACCTGAAGAGCAATATGCTGAGGACACTGCACAAGGGTCTGCTGCACCAACAGCGACTTCAAATGCGACCCGTCCGACTGCTGCCCGTCGTCCTAATGTTTTGAATATGGATGGCTCACGAAGCGAAACGTCAAAAATCGCATTGTACGAGCCACGCACATATGCAGATGCCCAAACGATTGCCACACAATTGTTGGCGGGCGAAGCGGTGATTGTTAACCTTGGATCGATTGACGAGAATACTGGTAAGCGTGTGCTGGACTACCTTGGTGGAACGGCATTTGCGGTTGATGGTATTATCGAACGTGTTGGTGAGCGCATTTTCCTGGCAACCCCACATAATTTCGAAATCTCTGGTACCATCTCACAAAACTTAGGACAACAGTTCAATTAATAGGTGATAATATGGTTGCAATCTTTTTACTTTTGAGTCTGATTCTACGAGCCTTGGAATTTGTGATTCTTATCTGGGTCTTGATGTCTTGGTTGCCAGGTGCACAACAATCTGCGCTGGGTCAATTTTTGGGCATGATTGCCGGATTTATTTTAGATCCACTACGTCGTTTTATTCCACGCACGGGATTTATTGATTTCACACCTTTGGCCGGGTTATTGCTTTTGCAAGCAGCTCAAGTTGGATTGCAAGCAATTGCACGAATGATATAAAAGAAGAAACGATATGGCAGATAATGTAGCACAGCATTTCCGCCCGAGTGAAGCCGCGTTTCTTGATGTAGCGCAAGGCTTAATTCGTCAGGCTCTGGATGAGTATCGTCCAGTCCTGACGAATTTTTTAAACCCGAGGCAGAGATATATTATTGAGACGCTAGTTAACCAGCACGACGACTTAAAATGGCAACATGAAGGTGGTTATGCTGATGCCGAAAGCGCTCGAACAGTTATCGCGCCTGCGTATTATGATATTCAGCAAAGTGATTTTGAACTTGCCGTGATTGCAATTAATTATCCACAAAAGTTTGCTGAATTACATCACAGTACCATTTTGGGCACGTTGATGAATAATGGCATTACACGTGACAGTATCGGTGATATTATTAGTGGTGAAGAGGGAACGTGGCACTTTTTGACGACGGTGCCAATGGCGACCTACATTCAAACCACTATGGATCATATCGGTAAGACAAAAGTACGTTTTGAGACGGCCTCATTGACAGATATTAGTGCTCCAATCGAAGAATGGACTGAAATTGACACAACGGTTTCGTCCTTACGACTAGATACACTGGTAGCTAATGGGTATAATGTCTCTAGGACGCATGCAAAAGAGTTGGTTGAACGTGGTCAAGTTCGTGTAAACTGGACTGACGTGGACCGTCCAGACTTTGTCCTAGCGGTAAATGATTTGGTTTCCGTCCGCCACTTTGGTCGACTGAAATTAGTTGCCGAGAATGGCATGACAAAAAAAGATAAATGGCGAGTGTCACTCGCTGTGATGAAGAAATAGATTGGAGAAAGCACATGGCATTGACCCCACAAGAGATTCACGCGAAGGAATTCACAACAAAAAGTAACAAATGGTACGATAAGGCCGAAGTTTCAGAATTTTTGGACCGTATCGTAACTGATTACGATGGTATGATGCAAGAGAATCAAACGTTGAAGACGCAATTGGCTGAAGCAGATGCAAACGCTAAGCAAGTTGAAGAGATGAAGCAATCTGTTAATTCATCAATTTTGATTGCGCAAGAAGCCGCTGATCGTTTGAAGAAGCAAACAGAGGCTGAAGCTGAAGCAACGTTGCAACAAGCTCAAGCTGAAGCACAAAAGATTGTTATGGAAGCTAACGCGAAGGCCAATGCTTTGTTGACTGAGTCACAAGCTAAGAACGAAAAGTTGGTTGCTGAAAAGGATGCTTTGGACAAGGACATGGGTGCCTTTAAGGCCAAGATTGAAGGTCTATTGCAGGCACAAATGGATTTGGTTAAGACTGATGATTGGGCTGCGTTCCAAAAGCCAGCCGCTAACCAAGTGCCATCAGCATCATCTGCACCGGTTGCACCAACATCAGCAGCCGCTGAAAGTTCAGAAGTAGAAACGGTTGTTATCTTCCCTGAATCAGCAGAAAGCAACGGAAACTTCTTGAATAAGGACTAATTTTTCGTTATCATGTAAACATGGTTTCTTGACCAAACGGTAAGGTGTATTCCAAACAGCGACCTAGAATTAACCCGGTGAGAGTCTAGGATGGTGACGCACTTTGCTTATCAGCAAGAAAGTTTTTTAATCAAATACACAGAAGAGGCGGCAGTTTGCCGTGAATTCGGGTGGTACCACGTTGACATGACGTCCCGCATTGGCTAGTGATAGCCGGTGCGGGATTTTTTAGTTTCAGGGTAAGCCGCATGTCAACGCGGTAGCACTTGGATTGAACAGAAAGGATTGCGCTTTTATGAAGATGAAGCAAACCTTGAACCTAGGAAAGACGAAGTTCCCAATGCGTGGTAACCTACCACAAACTGAGCTACAACGTGAAAACATCTGGTTCGAGAATAAGGTCTATGAGCAACGTCAAAAGATGAACGAAGGTAAGCCATCATTTATGCTTCACGATGGCCCTCCATATGCTAACGGAAACATTCACATCGGACACGCCATGAACAAGATTTCTAAGGATATCATCGTTCGTTACAAGTCAATGAATGGTTTCTACGCACCATTTGTCCCTGGTTGGGATACGCACGGTTTGCCAATTGAACAACAATTGACGAAGGCTGGTAAGGATCGTAAGGCGGTTGGCCCAGTTATCTGGCGTAAGATGGCCGAAGAATTTGCACGTAAGCAAGTTAAGACGCAAATGGCCGACTTCAAGCGTTTGGGAATTTCAGCTGACTGGGATAACCCATACTTGACGTTGTTGCCTGAATTCGAAGCTGCCCAATTGCGCGTCTTCGGTGAGATGGCCAAGAAGAACTTGATCTACCGTGGTAAGAAGCCTGTCTTCTGGTCATGGTCATCAGAGTCTGCTTTGGCAATGGCTGAAATCGAATACCACGACATTGAGTCAGACACGGCGTTCTTCTCAGAGCGCGTTAAGGACGGTAAGGGCTTGTTGGATAACGACACGTACTTCATCGCCTGGACGACGACACCTTGGACGGTACCAGCTTCACAAGCTTTGGCTTTGAACGCTGATTTCGAATATTCACAAATTCAACCAAAGGGTTCAGACAAGAAGTACATCGTTGCTTCAGCTTTGTTGGGTGCCGTTGCGCCTAAGTTCGGCTGGGACGAGTACGAAGTTGTCGCAACCTTTACTGGTAAGGAACTTGAAATGGCGACAACTGAGCACCCATTCATGGACCGTGAGATTTTGGTTGTTAATGCTGATTATGTGACGGCTGATGCCGGTACTGGTGCGGTTCACACGGCCCCAGGATTTGGTGAAGATGACTTTGCTACCGGTCAACGTTACAACATGCCAGTTATCATGAACGTTGATGACCAAGGTAAGATGACGGCCGAAGCTGGTCCTGACTTTGAAGGTGTCTTCTACCAAGATGCTGACAAGGTATCATTGCAAAAGCTTGAAGAAGCTGATGCGTTGATCTTGCACGAACCAGTTGTGCACAGCTACCCATTTGACTGGCGTACTAAGAAGCCAGTTATCTTCCGTGCGGTGCCACAATGGTTTGCTTCGATCGATAGCTTCCGTCAAGACATTTTGGATGCATTGGACGATGTTAAGTTCCAACCAGAATGGGGTAAGAAGCGTTTGTACAACATGATCCGCGACCGTGGCGACTGGGTTATCTCACGTCAACGTGTTTGGGGTGTGCCATTGCCAATCTTCTACGCTGAAGATGGTACGGCAATTGTTGACCCTGAAATCATCGACCACATCGCTGAATTGGTAGCCGAGCATGGTTCAAACGTTTGGTTCGAACGTGAGGCCAAGGACTTGTTGCCAGAAGGTTACTCAAACGAGCACTCACCAAATGGCGAATTTACCAAGGAAACGGACATCATGGACGTTTGGTTCGATTCAGGAACTTCACACCAAGGTGTCATGGCCACGCGTCCAAACCTAAGCTTCCCAGAAGATTTGGTTTTGGAAGGCTCTGACCAATACCGTGGATGGTTCAACTCATCATTGATCACAGGTGTTGCTGTAACGGGTAAGGCACCATACAAGTCAGTCTTGTCACAAGGATTTGTCTTGGACGGAAATGGTGAGAAGATGTCTAAGTCATTGGGTAACATCATTTCACCTAACGAAGTGGTGAAGGAGATGGGTGCTGAAATTATCCGTTTGTGGGTAACGTCAGTTGATTCATCAGCCGATGTTCGTGTATCAATGGACTTGTTGTCACAAACGTCTGAGACATACCGTAAGATCCGTAACACGATGCGTTTCTTGCTGGCTAACACAGCTGACTTTGATCCAAAGGCTGATACAATTGCCTTCGATGATTTGGTCGCAGCTGACCAATACTTCTACGCCCGCTTTAACAAGTTGGTTGCTGACATCAAGGCTGCCTACGACGTGTATGACTTCCAAGCAGTCAACAAGTTGGTTATCAACTTTATTAACGTTGACTTGTCAGCGTTCTACTTGGACTTCGCCAAGGACATCTTGTATGTTGAAGCGCCAAAGGGACACGCTCGTCGTTCATTGCAAACGGTCTTGTACAAGGTCTTGGTAGACTTGGACAAGTTGTTGTTGCCAATCTTGCCACACACGGCTGAAGAAATCTTTGAGTATCTTGAGCACGAAGAAGGCGACTTTGCTTACTTGACTGAGATGCCAGCTGTTGCAGATATTGCTAACGCTGACGAATTGATGGCTAAGTGGTCAGAATTCATGACGTTGCGCGATGCCGTTAACAAGGCCTTGGAAGTTGCCCGTGATGCGAAGTTGATTGGTAAGCCAGCCGAAGCAGCGGTAACGTTGTTCTTGACTGATGATCAAAAGGCTTGGTTGGATTCATTGGGACAAGATGTTCGCGTCTTGTTGCTTGTTTCTCAATTGCACGTAGCATCAGCTGATGAAGCTGATGATGCAACTGACTTTGATGGTTACAAGATTGCGGTAGCTCACGCAGAAGGTGAAGAGTCACCACGTGATCGTATGTACCACACTGATTTGGGTGCTGATCCTGACTTCCCAATGTTGTCAGCACACGAAGCACAAATCGTTCGCGAAAACTTCCCTGAGGCTTTGACTGAAGGTTTGGAGTAATTCACGATTAAACAAAAATAATATCGATAACAGAAAACGCCGAGAGATTTTGTCTCTCGGCGTTTTTACGTCTATAATGGAAGGTATATAGTTTGGTGGTTTGTGTCCGTCCTGACGGCCGGAGTGTTTGGCCCCTTCTAGTGCACGTGTCTAAACACGTGGTGGGGCCAAACGCAGCAGCCAAGCAAGACTATAATTGTTCGATTTTCATCAGCCACAAGACATCAGGGTAAACTGTTCGTCCATTTTTTTGTGAATAGATGAAAATCTTTAACGGTCTAGCATCTCTCGGCTGCTGTGGCTGGGGGCGCCCCGCGTATAGAACGAGGAGTGGCTAAATATGTGGCAGTAGCACTTAGCGGTTTTGCCGCTTAGTGCTACCAGGGGTAAAGGTGTACGCGGCAAAGCCGTGGACTCCGCCCGCCACTATTTTGACACACCTCGTTTAGCGGGACAAAAGAAGCCCCCAGCCACTCGACGCAACGCGTCGACACACAACACTAACTAACATACATAACGAATTCAAGACAAGGAGACCAAAGCATGACGAAGCTATACTTCATCCGCCACGGTAAAACAGAATGGAATGCCGAAGGGCGTTTTCAAGGAGCAGGTGGTGATTCACCACTGTTACCAGAATCATACGACCAAATTAAGATGCTGGGCCGTCACTTACACGATGTAAAATTTGCGCACGCTTTTGCTAGTCCAATCAAGCGAGCACGCATTACAGCTGAAGAAACACTAGCCCTTTTAGATGAAAAGCCCGAGCTAACGTTTATGGATGGATTGAAGGAGTTTTCGTTTGGTGTCTGGGAAGGCAAGACGTTTGCGGATGCCCAAGCTGGCTGGTATGACATGTACGATGCTTCGCGCAATCACCCAGAAAAGTTTGACGCCGCGCAGGTGCCAGGGGCGGAATCATTTGAAAGTGTGCAAGCACGTTTCCGCCAGGCAGTCGAAACAGCGGTAACTGAATACGGTGGCGAAGGGGTTAATCTGGTTTTCTTTAGTCACGGCGCGGCCTTAACGACCGGTATGGGTGGTTTGACAGGGATTCCATTGGCCGACTTACGCGCGCGTGGGGGCTTAGGGAACACCAGTACCTCAATTTTAGAGACGGCGGACGGTAAAACATTTACCGAATTATCACGAAACGATACAAGTTATTTGGGTGTCAGCAGTGATGCCTCAAATACAATTTAAGCGAAGAAGGAACTAGAGAGATGACGCAACCAGAAAATGCAGCACAAGCGGATATGGCACGCTTGGTCGCCGAAATTAACGCTAACCCAAATAACTGGCAAGCCTATGCAGACTTGGTAGCTGTTTTGGTTGCAACTGAAAACTTGATTGAAGCAGAGGATTTGGCCCTAAAGAGTTTGGGACTCTTCCAAGCGAATGATGAAGCTTTGCAAAACTTGCTGTACGCGACGGGTAATGTGTATTACGTGGCGGGTGATTATCAACGGGCAAATGATTTCTTTGGTAAAATTACTGATTTGGCTATTTTGCATGATGCAACTGTGATGCAGGCACAAGGATGGTATGCTCAAAACCAATTCCAAAAGGCATTGGTATATGCTTTGACAGCTGTTGAGCAACAGCCAGAAGACACTGGTGCGCAAGTATTATTAGGTAACATCTGGCTAGGCTTGCAACATGAATCAAAAGCAGCTGAAGCTTTTGATGCAGCAATCCACGTTGATCCGATGAATTTCGAGGCCAATTTTGGTCGTGGGGTTGTGGCAACGGCCAAGGGCGATCAAGACAATCAATGGTTGGCGACGGCCCAAATGATTGATTTACAACGTTATCAGGCACAAGCACAACGATTAGATGAAATCGTCCAATTACTATCAGGGAGCCGATTAGATGGAGAATCAGACTAGTTTGTTCGACGGCCCAAATCCAACGGATGAGCAACCCACTGTTTCCGGCCAAGTTAAGAATATTCTTTTCGCGGCTCAGGATTCATTTTATAAAGTCATGATTGTTGAAGTTGCTGACCTGAATTTTGACTATGATGATACTGAAATTACGGTTACTGGTAGCTTTGGTGATATTCAAATTGGCGCCAGTTATGAATTTAAGGGTCGGTTAACAACGCATGCCCGTTATGGCACGCAGTTTGCAGCGCAAAATTATCAACGACAAGCAGCCAGTACGACGTCAGGTTTAGTCGCCTATTTGTCAGGTGATCAATTTCCGGGGGTTGGTAAATCAACGGCCACAAAGATTGTTGATGAACTCGGTATCGAAGCGGTGGATTTGATCCTAGAAGATCCAGCTGTCTTGACACAAACTGGGATTTCAACGAAGCTGCAAGAAGTCATTGTGAATCAGTTACAACAATCTGATGGCATGGAACGGGCGATTATCGCGCTAAATGATTACGGCTTTGGGTCGGCGTTGGCAACGGCCATTTATCAAAAGTATCAGCAACAGACACTGCAAATTTTAAAGACAAATCCCTACCAAATGGTGATTGATATTGATGGCGTATCATTTGCCCGTATTGATCGTTTGGCTGCCCAACAAGGTATCGATGCCTTGGACGCCCGTCGCATTCAGGCGGGCGTTATTGCGGCAATTAACCAAGCAACGTTCGAGTCTGGTGATACGTACATGCAAGTTGAAGCGTTATTGCAGGCAACACAACAAATTTTGGAACGGGCGCAGAATGCCCGCGTGGATGTGGCTTTAATTAAGCGGGCGCTGTTGACCCTTACTTCAGATGGCGTGGTTATTGCTGACGGACAAAACTTATATGTAAAAGCGTTGTTTGAAGCAGAGCGCGAAATTGCACAGAAGTTAGTACGCCTAACGCAACGCAAAGCGGGTGAGTATGCCCGCAAAGATGTCGTGCAGTACCTGACCGAAGTGGAAGAAGAGAATCCGTTTCCATATGATGATGTCCAACGAGAAGCGATGATTGCCGCGTTAACCAGTAATTTGTTTATTTTAACGGGTGGACCAGGGACTGGTAAAACAACCATTATTAATGGGGTTGTGGCAACTTTAAAGAAGCTACTGCAAGCCGAAGGAATGAAATGGGATGAGATTGAGACCAGTATTCGTCTGGCCGCGCCAACCGGCCGGGCAGCGAAGCGTCTCTCGGAATCAACTGGGATGCCTGCGTCGACGATTCACCGCTTATTGGGGATTAATGGTCGTGAAGACTTGGATGAGATTGATATCGAAGAGTTGTCAGGTCGCTTGTTAGTCATTGATGAGATGTCGATGGTGGATACGCAGTTGTTTGATTTGCTATTACGCGGTATCCCGGGCGGCATGCAAGTTATTCTGGTTGGGGACAAAGACCAGTTGCCGTCTGTTGGACCCGGTCGCGTCTTTTATGACTTATTAGCTAGTGGCTTGCTGAATTACCGTGAGTTGGAGACGATTCACCGGCAGGGTAAAGGGTCAACAATCATTGCGTTGGCGAGTGCCATTCGTGCCGGTCAGTTGCCAGAAGATTTTACGGTGCGCCAACCAGATCGCTCATTCTTTCCAGCACAAACGACGCAAGTACCACGACTAATTGAGCAGATTGCAACGAGTTGGAAAGAAAAAGGCAATTCGGTCGCAGATATGCAGATTTTGGCACCGATGTATAAAACACCAGCGGGCGTGCATAATTTGAATGCAGTTGCCCAAGAAATTTTCAATCCGATGACCCCTAAAAAGCGGGAAATCAATATTAAATTAGGTGACTTGGCGTTTAGTTTCCGCGTCGGTGATAAAGTGATGCAGACGGCAAATGATCCGGAACACAATGTCTTTAACGGTGACATTGGATATATTACTAGTATTATGTTGGCCAAGGATAAGGCGAATGAAGATAATACGGATAACATTACGGTGGCTTTTGACACAGGGGAAGTTGAGTATACGCGCCAGAACTGGAATCAATTGACGTTGGCCTATGCAACGACCATTCACAAGGCACAAGGTGCCGAGTATAAGTTAGTTATTATGCCTTTGGTTAATGCGTTCTCCCGCATGTTACAACGTAATTTGCTGTATACGGGATTAACACGAGCAAGTGAGTCATTGGTGTTGATTGGGGATGTGAGTGCCTATCAGCGTGCGGCTGTGACGGAAGGCGTTAATCGGCAGACGACTTTGCAGGAACGGTTGCAACAAGCCGAAGCGGGACAACTACCTGAAACGCCAGATGACCATGCCTCAATAGCAGCTCTAAATCAACAGCCACTGGCAGTTGATCCAACGGCGGAAGTAGTTGATGAAGAGAATACGATCGATGATTCGCCGGCAGTCAATGAAATTGTTCAGGCAGTTGCCGACACCGAGGATGATATCCTAACAATTGCACAAATTACCGCCGAAACAATTGATCCCAATATTGGCATGGCTGATTTGACGCCGTATGACTTTATGTCAGCTGAGAATATGCTATAATTCTACTAGTCAAGCACAGACAATGTGTGATAAAATTAATCGATAAATTTTCGAATGAAAAGGGGTTTCTGAAATGTCAGGACACAGTAAGTGGCATAACATTCAAGGACGTAAGAACGCCCAAGACGCAAAGCGTGGTAAGATCTTCCAAAAGCTTGCCCGCGATTTGTACACGGCAGCTAAGGCTGGTGGTGTAGATCCAGATTCAAACGCAGGTTTGCGTTTGGTTATCGACAAGGCTAAGGCAGCTAACATGCCAAAGGATAACATCCAACGTGCCTTGGATAAGGCTTCTGGTGCCGGTGGCGCTAACTACCAAGAGTTGACGTACGAAGGTTACGGACCAGCTGGTGTAGCTGTTTTGGTCCAAGCGTTGACTGATAACATTAACCGTACGGCTGCCTCAGTTCGTTCAACGTTCAAGCACTTCGGTGGTGAATTGGGAACGACTGGATCAGTTTCATTCCAATTCGATCGTAAGGGTTACATCGAAATCGAGCGTAACGAAGATAACGATATTGATGAGGATCAATTGTTCGAAGACATGTTGGAGGCTGGTGCCGAAGACATGAAGACTTACGATGACCAATTCGAAATCTACACGGATGCGAAGTCATTCCCTGAAGTACGTGACGCTTTGGAAGCAAAGGGTTACACGTTGGTCAACGATGAAGTAACAATGGTTGCTCAAAACCCAATGGCAGTGCCTGAGGATAAGCAAGCATCATTGGCTAGCTTGGTTGATGAACTTGAAGAAAACGATGACGTTCAAGCTGTCTTTACGACTGCTGAGTAGTTTTCGTTAAAAAAGAGACGTGGATTTCCCGTCTCTTTTTTTGTTACCAAACATAACTGTTGACGCTGTGAACAAAAAGCGATAAAGTTATAAACAATTATTAATAGTTGAGTCGTTAACGTGTTTTGCCACAGACTCGGAATTGGGTATCATTGCGACTGCGATGATACCGTTAACGACGCCGGGATATTTTTTTATCTTGGCGTCGTTTGTTTTTCCGTATCATTGTGCGAAACCGTCGATGATGCGGAATTTTTTATTAGGAGTGAAATGGGTACATGTTAGAACGATTTTTCAAACTGTCTGACAATCACACAAATGTGCGGACAGAAATCATTGCCGGAATTACAACTTTTGTGGCAATGGGGTATATCATTTTCTTGAATCCGTCAGTGTTGTCTTTGACGGGGATGCCAAGTCAAGGTGTTTTCTTAGCAACAATTTTGACAGCCGTTGTCGGTACTTTAATCACTGGACTGTTTGCAAACTTGCCTTACGCGTTGGCACCGTCAATCGGTATGCAAGCCATGTTTACCTACACGATTGTCTTTGGTTTGGGGTACACATGGAAGCAAGCATTGGGAATGGTCTTCTTGGTTGGTCTAGTTGATGTGATTATCACCTTGACGAAGATTCGATCAGCCATTGTTAAAGCAATTCCGGATCAACTTAAGCACGCCATCGCAGCAGGTATTGGGCTGTTTATCGCCTATATTGGGCTTAAGAATGCCGGCTTCTTAAATTTCTTAGTTGACCCGCAAAACATTTTAACCTTGAACAACAAGCCATTTACAGGTGGTGGGGCCAAGGTAATTGAAAGTATTACGGCAAACGGTAGCACGACGCCAGAAATTGCCACGTTTAGTCAGCCAGCTGTCTTGTTGGGACTAATCGGTTTGGTGGTTTTGGTATTGTTGGTGGTCGCCAACGTGCCGGGGGCCTTCTTATTGTCAGTCTTCATCACGACGATTATTGGTATTCCAATGGGCGTAACGAATACGCACATTGACGCCATGGCCTCATTTACATCAACGTTTAAGGACTTTGGTGGTATCTTTGGTCAAGCACTTGGTCCAGACGGCCTTTGGTCAATGTTTACGTCACCAAAGCACATTTTGATTGTTGTATTAACAGTATTCTCAATGGGCTTGTCAGGTTTGTTTGACGCCATTGGCACGTTCATTGGTACAGGTATGACGACTGGTATTTTCTCTGAAGCTGACCAGAAGGAGTTCTACGAAGGTAAGGGCTTTAAGTCAAAGATGGACCGCGGGTTGGTTGCAGATACATTTGCGACGATGTTTGCTGGTATCTTTGGTACCTCAAATACAACGACGTTCATTGAAGCGTCAGCCGGCATTAAGGCGGGTGGACGTACTGGTTTGACATCAGTCGTCGTTGCAATTGGTTTCTTGCTTGCAATTATTGCGGCACCGCTGGTTAATGTGATTCCAACGGCAGCAACTGCACCAATTCTAATCGTTGTTGGTATCATGATGATGAATGAGTTTAAGGCAATCGAGTGGGATGATATTGAAATTGCGATTCCCGCCTTCTTCACGTCAGCATTCATGGCCTTCTCATACTCAATTTCGTATGGTATTGCGGCTGGCTTTATTTTCTTCGTTGTCATTAAGAGTGTGAAGCGGAAGTTTGCTGAAATTAGTCCAATCTTGTGGATTGTGACGATTTTGTTCTTGTTGAACTTCATCTCGTTAGCAGTTAATTAAAAAATTTTTGAAACGCTCTTG
This sequence comes from Weissella cibaria KACC 11862, assembly GCF_000193635.1. Classification (GTDB taxonomy): domain Bacteria; phylum Bacillota; class Bacilli; order Lactobacillales; family Lactobacillaceae; genus Weissella; species Weissella cibaria. Next base: position 52,798 of record NZ_AEKT01000028.1, read on the forward strand.
CGACTGGTTTTCTTGGTTGCAAGAGCGTTTTTTTGTGAATTAAAAAATTATTTTGATGACTTTTGGACAAATTGTACAACCGTGCCTCTTTATTAGTTGTGAGGAAGTAAGACATGACGACAATTCAAGCGGTATTTAGTAACGCCATTTTCGAGGCAGCACAACACCAAGCAAGTGATATTTACATTATGCCGAAACAAGACGGGTATCAGGTGTCTTGTTATACGGCGGACGGGATTGTTCCATTGGACGTGTTAACAGCATCGGTAGGGGCAGCTTTAATTCGCCACATTAAATTTGAGGCACAGATGGACATCAGTGAAATGCGGCGCCCGCAATTGGGACGGTGGACTTATCAAGCGGGTGACCGACCACTTCATTTGCGGGTATCTAGTGTTGGTGATTTTCTAAATCGGGAGTCAGTGGTCGTTCGGTTAATCGTGGCGGCCACCGACCGCCAAATTCGATGGGTAGAGACGACGCCTGTGGCTGAACTCACGGCCACGTTAGCGCGTCGACAGGGGTTAGTCTTAATTGCTGGGCAAATGGGCGCCGGTAAAACGACGACATTGCATTACCTGGCGGGACAGGTACTTCAAAATCAGATGATTTTGACAATCGAAGATCCGGTGGAAATTGTGCAGAGTGAGTACCTACAATTACAGGTTAATCGTGACGCAGAAATGGATTATGCGACCTTGCTACGATTGGCATTGCGTCACCATCCGGATGTGATGATTATTGGTGAGATTCGGGATGCCGAAACGGCGCACATTGTTGTTGAAGCGGCCTTGAGCGGTCATTTAATTTTAAGTACCGTTCATGCCATGTCAATAGCTGGCATTTGGTACCGGCTGCGGGCATTCGGTATACCAGCGGCCATTCTTCGCCAAGTTTTGATTGGCTTGGGTTACCAAACAATGGTGCATGACACACACGGACCAATGGCTGATTTGCAAGTTGCGCAGGGGGACGAATTAGTGACATTACTCCAGGAGGTGAGGGATGAAGAAGCAGCAGTGGCCGTTGAAAACGCAAGCTGATTTTTTTGAATTGCTTGGCCAACTGATTGCGAACGGGTATGCGTTAGAACGGGCGTTGATGACCGTGCAAGGTGTTTTACCCAAACAACGGCTGGCACTAATCGCAATTGTGGCTGGGTTGCATCAAGGTCAACCACTACATCAGCTACTGGCACCGTATGTGCGTCGCGAAATTGCGCGTGAATTGGCTTTTGCTAGTGTCCATGGGCGGCTATCGCAACTGGTGATGGAAATTGGTCGACGGGAACATCGTCGGTTGAGACAAAGTCAGAAGCTCCGCCAATTACTACTCTATCCAGTTGTGCTACTGGTGATGTTAGCGGGCTTAATGGGGCTATTTTGTACGTATCTATTGCCTCAATTACAGCAGATGGGTGCAACAGTGCCACAGCTGTCGCACTGGGGCGTTGGTTTAAGCGTGAGTGTTTTAACCTGTTGTGTTGTTAGTTGGCTTGGTGGACGAATATGGCGTCGACGTAATTGGCTGCAACGACTACAGCTGTTACAGCGGGTGCCATTCATCGGCTCACTGGTGCAGCTGTCTATCGGATATCAGATGAGTTTGCAATTGGGGTTACTTTTGACGAGTGGGATTGGTTTGGCGACAATCGTCAAGCGGAGTGCAACAGCGGATAGTCCAGAATTAATGCGACTATTGGGCACGCAAGCAGAACGGGGCTTACGAGAAGGCCAAGATTTACGGCAAGTTATTCAGTCGATGCCATTATTACCGCCGGAATGTCAGCATCTTTTTGCAAAAGGAAAATCAGAACAAGCAATTGGTGAAGATTTTCAAATTTTAGCGCAACGTAAATTTGAACTATTAGAACGACAAGTACAACGTTATTTAATGATTATTCAACCGGTATGTTTTGCGGTGATTGGTCTAATTGTTATCGGGTTATACGGCATTATGTTGTTACCGATGTATCGAAATATGGGGGAATTAATGACATGGTAAAGCACACAAAGCGTCGCGGATTTACGTTGATTGAAGTTGTGACAACAATTTTTATTATTGGTCTATTGATCTTATTGGTCTTGCCCAATGTGAATAACGTGCGTAAGTTCGCTGAACAGAAGCAACAAACGGCTCTGGTACAAACGATTCAAACGCAGGTAGATCTTTACTTGAGCGAAAATCCAGATAAGGTCGCTAATTTCGGTGATTTACAAACGAATCAGTACTTGTCCGCAGATCAGGTAAAACAGGCCAAAGCTGCGGGAATTGACATTAAGGATAGCCAGGTGTTCCGTGCAAAATAAGCGGGCCGCGTTTACATTAATTGAAACGGTCGTGGTGTTATGCATTGTCAGTGTGGTTGGTCTATCAGGACAGCAGTTGTTGCCCAGCAAGTCTGCGGACGCCTGGGTGACGTTTGAACAACAGTTCGATTTGGCGTATGAAAAGGCCCGTCAACGGCAACTGTATATGGGACAAGCCTTTGCCGTGATTGCGCAAGGCGATGCCGTGTTTGTGGATAATCAACGAGTGCCCCTACCGGCAGGCTGGGTAGCACGATATCGCATGGTTGAGTGTCGACGCCATTATGTGAAACCAGCGACAATCATGATTTGGCATGCAGACCGCCCAAAACCGGTGCGCTTGGTGTTTCAATTTGGTGGGGGTACCTATGAGTTGCAAACGTAACGGGACGATTCTTGCTGAGGCATTGGTGGCTGCGCTAATTTTAATCAGTACAACAACCTTAATTATGATGACAGTACGTTACTATCACGTACAACGACAACAAGAAGAAGCCCAAATCATAGCTGTTAAACAAACATACAAACAGGAACTTCGAGCGTGGTTAAAAGAAAAGCATTCACCTTAGCAGAAACATTGGTCGCCTTAAGTATTATTATCATGTTTGGTTCCCTAATAACGATTGGCACTCGAATGATGCGTCAAACGCAAACACAAGCGGTGCAAACAATGACAACGCAACGCGTTTTACGGGCCTTGATTATTTTAGAATCGCCAGATGCTGCCTACCAATTGGTGACGTGCCATGCGGATGTGGTTCGCCTGCGAAGTCAAACGAAACAACAGGACTACCTACTCCTAGTTAAGCGCCAACGTTTGGTTGTGACGACGATGCAAAGCGGACAGATTGTGTTGTTAAATCAGGTCAAACAAGCGAAATTTCAACGTCTTAGTGACCGGCGCATTGGTATTACGATCTTCTGTACGACAGGCCAAAAAGTTTATGAGGAGGTGACTTTGTATTGAAACGGACACGATCAGGGCATATTTTGGGGCACACGTTGGGGGTGAGTGGGGTGCTGGTGGTGGCACTGACTGGCTGGTGTGTGATGCAGTCACACGCGCAACAGTTGCGCCGGGCTGAGCTGTTTTATTGGCAGGGTAAGTGCCAGGCGTTAGCTTATGTGCGCCAGACACCTGAAGAACGAGGTAAGTCACCGCAACCGTATCCACGCATTATTGCAACCTCCAAGTGCCATGAGTATGTCTTGGTCGACTGGAATCGGCAGGTCATTATTCCGAAGTGAATTCAACGGCCTCTTTCCTTGTCACTTACTAAAAAACTAGCTACACTGGAAGGAGCAGAAAAAACGAGGTAAAGACATGTTTGAAACGATTGAGAAGGCGGTTAAGCAACTACAAGCCGCACAAAATAAGCTTGTTGAAACATTAGACATGGCTGCAATTGAAGCGCTTGTGATTGTGTTTGAGTTGATGCTCGGGCAAGATGATGATGAATGGGCAACGCTTTCAGCGACGGATCAGGCAAATATCCTAGCTGACATCCAAGCGGCTGATTTTGATGGTATGACCCCAGAACTAAAGCGTCAGGTACTACAACTATTGCTTGTGGCAACGATGCGTGAAGATGGGTTGCAAGCAAACTATCAAGTAACGCCGGATGCCATTGGTATGTGGGTAGGCTTTGTCGTTGAACAATTTGTGACTGCAGGTGAGCCAGTAAAGGTAACTGATTTGACGGTCGGTTCAGGTAATTTGCTTGCAACGGTGGCGCAAGTTTTGGGACAACAAAAGAATGAAATGACAGCGAGTGGGGTTGAAAACGACGATACGATGTTGACGATTGCCTCAGGTATGGCCGCTTTGCTCGGCTTAGATTGGCAACTAACTTTGGCGGATGCAGTCGCTGATCAACCAGCTGTGAATCAAGATGTTGTGATAGCAGACTTACCAGTTGGCTATTATCCATCAGCTGTGCCGACTGATTTTACGACGCAAGCTGATGACGGACTGACATACGTACACCACTTGCTAATTGAGCAAGCCATTAAGGCACTGCGTCCAGGTGGTTTGGCGGCGTTGATTGTACCGGCTAATTTGTTCGAATCAGAGCAAGCGGCTAATATCTTGAAGTATTTGCAAGGCTCAGACGTTTTCTTCCAAGCGCTACTCCAATTCCCAGAAAAGCTCTTTACTAATGAGAAGGCTGCCAAGGCTATCTTGGTTTTGCAACGATCAGGTGGGGATGCTGTCCAAGCAACCCCCGTTATGCTAGCGCGGACGCCTGAATTGACAAATGTGGCAGAAAATAAGAATTTTGTGTCAGAAATTACGGCTTGGATGACGGCAAACGCATTACGCCACGCATAGTGTCACACGTGATACGTGTGTGAAACATTTGACAATTCAGTCAGTAAATTTTGTGCTATACTATTTAAAGATATTGAGCAAATTCCAGTTTTGGAAAAGAGGAGACAAGTATACATGGCTAAGACTATGGCGATTAACGCCGGCTCTTCATCATTGAAGTTTCAATTGATTGAGATGCCAGCTGAGCAGGTAATTGCAAAGGGACAAGTTGAACGAATCGGTTTGAGCGATTCAATCTTTACGTTGAAGTACAATGGTGAAAAGATTGAATTGATTCAAGACATCGACAACCACGAGGCTGCCATTAACTTGTTGTTGGAACAATTGAAGGAAAACAACGTTATTGCTGACTTGAGCGAAATCACAGGTGTTGGTCACCGTGTGGTTGCGGGTGGAGAATGGTTTAACCACTCAGTCGTTGTTGACGATGATGTTTTGGAAAAGATTGACCGTTTGGCTGCTTATGCGCCTTTGCACAACCCAGCTAACGCTATGGGAATCCGTGTCTTCCAAAAGTTGTTGCCTAACGCAACTTCAGTCGCTGTGTTCGACACAGCGTTCCACCAAACAATGCCACGCAAGAACTACTTGTACGGTTTGCCATATGAGTACTACACGAAGTACGGTGCTCGTAAGTATGGTGCCCACGGAACATCACACCGTTACGTGGCTGCCCGCACGGCAGAAATTTTGAACAAGCCTCTTGAAGACTTGAAGATTATCACGCTTCACTTGGGAGCTGGTGCTTCAATTACGGCCATCAAGAATGGTAAGTCATACGATACTTCAATGGGCTTCACGCCATTGGCTGGTGTTATGATGGCAACTCGTTCAGGTGATGTGGACCCATCTTTGGTTTACTACATCCAAGAGCGTGAAGGTTTGACGAACGATGAAATGTTGAACATCTTGAACAAGAAGTCAGGTTTGCTTGGTGTCTCAACGTTGTCAGCTGACATGCGTGACTTGAAGGCTGTTCGTGAGACAAACGAACACGCTGAATTGGCTATCCAAATGTTCGTTGATCGTGTTGTTCGTTACATCGGTCAATACTACATGGAGCTTGAAGGTATTGATGCAATCGTCTTTACTGCTGGTATCGGTGAAAATGCCGATGACTTGCGTTCAGAAATCATCAGCCGTTTGAACTTCATGGGTATTAAGATGAATGAAGAACAAAACAAGCAACGTGATGATGAAATGATTATTTCTACTGATGATTCAGCCGTTAAGGTGTTGAAGGTTGCAACCGATGAAGAAATTATGATTGCACGCGACGTTGAATTGTTGAAGAATAACAAGTAAACAAATGAAACGATACAAAAGTTACGTATGAGGAATCGTACGTAACTTTTTTTATTTATCGGTGTTGGCTGCGACAATCACAAAGGAACTTTAAAACGTTACTGGCATAATTAGGGGTATTTGCCTAAGTTTGGTAAAATAAAGTGTACGAATTTATACTTTTTGAACATAGAGTCTAACGAAAGGAAATATTTAAATGTATGCACAAGTGATTGTTGATGTGCCAACGATGCAAACGAATCAACCATACACGTATGCTGTCCCAGAAGCATTGACCGAGGTTTTAGCCGTGGGGATGCGCGTGGTTGTACCGTTTGGTCGTGGTAATCGTTTGATTCAAGGTTTTGTAGTTGGCTTTGTTACGGCTGTTAAAGAAGCAACTGAGTTGAAGACAATTGAAAGTGTTGTCGAACTTGAACCAGTTTTAAACGAAGAATTACTTGATTTAGGCCAGTGGTTGGCTGAAACCAATTTTGCATTTCGCATCAGTGTCTTGCAAACCATGTTACCAAACGTCATGCGTGCTAAGTACTCAAAGACCTTCCAGTTAGTTGCGCCAAATGGCCTAGCTAACGAGCCGGATGTGCAAGTGCTGTTTGCTGATCGCTCAGAGATACCGTTCAACGAAACGGAAATCGCGCCAGAATTATTGCCGAAATTACAACGTCTGCAACGAGCGGGTGTTTTACAAGTCGGGTACGTGGTTGATAATCGAGCGACCGCCAAAACTGTTTTGGCGATGAAGCCACTATTGTCAGCCAGTGAGTATGATGACTTACGTCAAAATTTGCGGAAGACAGCGGTTAAACAAGCCCGTTTTTTGACTTATTTGATGACAGCGCCTCAGGAATTTGTCCCAATAAAAACGGTATTGGATAGCCAGGGATTGGACTATCCAACGATCAAAAAAGCTGCTGAACAAGGTTGGATTGAACGGGCGGAGATTGAAGAGTATCGGTTGCCACGATTGAGCAGTCCGATTGAACCAACATCACCATTGACGTTGAATCCAGAACAGGAAACAGCTTATACCGCAATTGCGGCTAGTTTAGGTGAGGCCCAGACGAAGACGTTCTTGCTCGAAGGGATTACGGGGTCTGGTAAAACAGAAGTGTATTTGCAAGCGATTGCGCGGACCCTGCAACAGGGAAAGACGGCAATTATGCTGGTACCGGAAATAACGTTAACACCGCAAATGGTGCGTCGCGTCAAAGGCCGGTTTGGAGATGATGTTGCTGTTATGCATTCAGGCTTGTCCGAAGGTGAACGTTATGATGAGTGGCGTCGCGTTGAACGGCACGAGGTTAATGTTGTGGTTGGGGCGCGGTCAGCTATTTTCGCACCCTTGGAAAACATTGGCCTAATTGTAATTGATGAGGAGCACGAGCCGACCTACAAGCAGGATGAAAATCCACGTTACCACGCCCGTGACGTTGCACAATGGCGGGCAGAACGACATGGGGCAACACTTGTGTTGGGATCAGCCACCCCGTCACTTGAAAGTCGTGCCCGTGCACAACGGGGAGTGTATACGCTACTAACATTGACAGAGCGTGCGCTGCATAATCCACTGCCTAAAGCAGAAGTCGTTGATATGCGTGAAGCGATGAAGGCGGGAGGTGATGATATTTTCTCACCACAGATGCTTGATCAATTGCGTGACCGACTTGATAAGAATGAGCAGAGTGTCTTGATGCTTAACCGGCGTGGGTACGCTAATTTTATGATGTGTCGCAATTGTGGTTACGTGCCACGTTGCGTGAACTGTGACTTGGCGATGACGGTTCACAAAGACACGGGACGGTTGGAGTGCCACTACTGCGGCTATAGCGAACCTATTCCAACAACTTGTGCAAACTGTGGTTCTGACCGCATTCGCCCTTATGGAACGGGGACGCAAAAGGTTGAAGAAGAGTTACAACGTATGATGCCGGATGCGCGCATTATTCGTATGGATGTTGATACGACTCGTCGTAAAGGAGCAACGGACAAGATGTTGGCAGATTTTGGCGACAAAAAAGCTGATATCTTGCTGGGAACGCAGATGATTGCGAAGGGACTTGATTTTCCAGATGTCACGTTGGTGGGTGTACTGAATGCCGATACAACCTTGGGCCTACCGGATTATCGCGCTTCTGAACGAACGTTCCAGTTGCTAACGCAGGTGGCTGGTCGTGCCGGTCGTGCTGATAAAGAAGGGGAAGTGGTGATTCAGACCTTCAATCCAGATCACTACGCTATTCAATTAGCGAAAACCCAAGATTACGAAGCATTTTACCGGCAAGAAATGAACTTGCGCCACACATGGCAATATGCCCCATATTATTACACAGTTCAGATTAAAATCGCGCATGAACGCCAGGATGAGGCTGCTAAAGTTGCGTATCAAACCGCTAACTGGTTGAAGAAGCATCTTGCGTCTGATTCTGTGTTGTTGGGACCGTCAACGGGTGCGATTACCCGTTTGAAAAACAAGTACTATTATCGAATGGTCATTAAATTTAAGCACGATGATGGTTTGGAAGCGGCGTTAACAGAGCTAGTTTCAGCCGGTCAACGTTTGCAAAAGCAAGGGGTTGTGCTGACAATTGATCGTGACCCAGTCAACTTTATTTAAACTAACGGTCGCTAGCGATAGCGACCATACATAGGCAAAAAAGAGGAGCAGGAACATGACAACGAAAATTGTATTTATGGGAACACCGAATTTTTCAGTACCAATTTTGAATGCGTTGATTGCCGACGATAACTATGATGTCTTGGCGGTTATGACACAGCCTGACCGGCCGGTTGGTCGTAAGCGTGTATTGACGCCAACACCGGTTAAGGAAGCGGCAGTTGCTGCAGGTATTCGCGTGTTGCAACCAGAAAAGTTATCTGGTTCAGAAGAAATGGCCGAGGTTATTGCGATGGCGCCGGATTTGTTGATTACGGCAGCTTATGGGCAGTTCTTGCCAACCAAGTTGTTGCAAGCAGCGCAAATTGCAGCCATCAATGTGCACGCGTCATTGCTACCAAAGTACCGCGGTGGCGCACCAATTCACTACGCTGTCTTGAATGGTGATGCTGAAACAGGTGTCTCAATTATGTATATGATTAAGGCCATGGACGCCGGCGATGTTATTTCGCGGGCGACGTTGCCGATTTTGGATGATGATAATACAGGAACGTTGTTCGATAAGTTAAGCCTGTTGGGACGTGATTTGTTGTTGCAAACGTTGCCAGACTTAATTGCTGGGAACGTGACGCCTGAGCCACAGAATGAGGATGATGTCACGTTCTCACCAAACATTACGCCAGAACAAGAGGTGTTAGACTTTACTCGTTCTGCGCGCGAGATTCATAATCACGTGCGTGGCTTGTATCCATTCCCAATCGCGCACACGACGATTAACGGGGTCCGGACAAAGATTCAACAAACACACTTGGTTGATGAAACGACCGATGCGCCTGCCGGAACAGTTGTTAAAAAGGGCAAGCATGATTTGTGGTTGGCAGCTGGTGATGGTCACATTATTGCGATTGATGAGTTACAACCGGCGGGTAAGCCTAAGATGACCGTGACGGCGTACTTGAATGGTCACGCTAAGTTTGAAGAAGGAGAGATGGTGATTACCGATGAGCAAGGGAACTAGCAATAAGGTCGCTGAATGGGAACTACATAATGCGCGTGCCATGGCAGTCCGCACGTTGGAAAAAATTCGCAATGGCGCGTACTCAAATTTGCAATTAAATAATACGGTCAAGCAAGCGGAATTAGATGAGCGCGATGTGCACTTGATGACCACGATGGTTTACGGGGTAATTCAGCGCCGGATGACGTTGGAATACTGGTTGACGCCATTCGTGAAAAAGCCTGAAAAGTTGGACGCCTGGGTACGTGAGTTGCTATACATCTCACTTTTCCAAATGAAGTTCTTGGACAAGGTTCCGACACATGCAATCTTTGATGAGGCAATCAATATCGCTAAGCGTCGTGGTCACGATGGCGTCCGCAAGTTTGTGACAGGTGTCCTACACGCAATCGATCGTGAAGGTGTCCGCTCATTTGATGAAATTACTGATAAGGTTGAACGTTTGTCAATCGAGGCATCATTGCCAGAGTGGTTGATTAATCAATTAACGACGGAATTAGGTTGGGAAAAGGCATCACGGATTGCAATGGCGATTAACGATGCGCCAGCCCAATCCGCCCGGGTTAATTTGGCTGTCACAACAGTCGCTGAAGCCACGGACATTTTGGAGGCAGAAGGCTTTACGGTTACGCCGTCTAAGGTTACGCCAGATGCCTTGTTGTTGTCGGGCGGTCACGTTGCAAGCTCGCAAGCATTTAAAGATGGCTTGGTTACCTTACAAGATGAATCAGCCATGCTGATGGCGCCAAGTTTGGATATCCATCCTGACATGCAAGTGCTTGATGCTGCCGCTGCACCTGGTGGTAAGACGACGCAAATTGCGACATACTTGAACGCAACTGAAGGTGGTATTGTCGAGGCTTTAGATATTCATGATCATAAGGTTGGTTTGATTAATCAGAACGCAGAACGCCTTCATGTGGCCGACCGTGTTCATGCGCGCACATTGGATGCTCGCAAGGTAGATGAAGCCTTTGCGGATGAACAATTTGATCGCATTTTGGTTGATGCGCCTTGTTCGGGATTTGGCTTGCTACGTCGTAAGCCTGAAATTCGCTATGACAAAACAATGGCAGATAGTTTAAGCTTGCAGAAGATTCAATTAGGTATCCTGGAAGCGGCCGCACCTAAGTTGAAGGCTGGTGGCCGCATGGTCTATGGTACTTGCACGATTCTGCAATCAGAAAACGAAGATGTGGTTGATCAATTCTTGGCTGAACACCCTGACTTTGAGTTAGTACCAACGTACACGGCGTATGATCTTGAGGCGCAAGATGATCGTGGGATGGTGCACATGTTCCCAGATGATTTCGAGTCAGATGGTTTCTTTATTGCAACGTTGCAAAAGAAAGCTTAAAAATCAGACGGTAACAACTGAAAGGAAGGCAACCTTATGAAAATTGCGTATGCGTCCGATACTGGACGTGTTCGTGCCGACAATCAGGATTACGTGGGTGTTTTTATTAACCAAACAGGGGCGCAATTAGCGATTGTCGCAGACGGTGTTGGTGGTGAAAACGGTGGAGATGTTGCGGCGACAATGGCGGTTTCACATATTGGTAATGAATGGCAACAAACTGATGTTCACGATATTTGGGCGGCCAAAGATTGGATGCTCCAGCAAACGGCACAAGAGAATGAAACAATTTTAAAAAAAGCAAATCGTTACCGGACACTGCGTGGTATGGCGACAACACTGGTTGTGGCCGTTATCTTGGCTGAACAAGTTGTGATTGCGAATTTAGGTGACTCACGTGCCTACTTAATTCGTGATGACGAAATGCGACAACTCACGGTTGATCACAATTTAGCTAGCGAACTATTGCAACGTGGTGCCATTACAGCCGATGAGGCAGTTGCACACCCGGGGCGTCATGTGATTACACGACAATTGGGTGTGACTGAAGAAGCGAATCCGGATGTATTTGAATTTGCAACTCGGCCAGGTGATTTATTAGTATTAACAACAGATGGCATGCCGAAACACGTCTCGGATGCCAAAGTATTGGCAACAATTTTAGCATCTGATAATTTGACAGATGCGGTGGCGTCACTTATTGCCCAAACGAATGACGCGGGTGGGTCTGATAATGTGACTGTTCTAATTGGCCAACAAGAAAGTGAGGATCGCTAAATGCAGATTAATCAACTAATTGGCGATCGTTACCGCATTATTGAACCACTGGGTGAAGGTGGTATGGCCAATGTTTATCGGGCACACGATATTATTTTGGATCGGGATGTGTCATTGAAGTTAATGCGCTTAGATATGCGTGATAACGAGTCAGTGCGCAGACGGTTTGAAAATGAAATTGCGGCAACGTCGGCGTTAATCCATCCGAATATCATTCAGGTTTATGACTATGGTGAAGATGGCGGGTCGCAATATTTGGTGAGTGAATACGTTTCCGGTATGGATTTGAAGCGGTATATTGCTGAACGACAACCAATTCCAGTGACACGTGTCATCGACATCATGAGTGAAATTCTGGCAGGGGTTGGTGAAGCGCACAAAGCTGGCATTGTCCACCGAGATTTAAAGCCGCAAAATATTTTGATTAATCAAAATGGTGAGGCTAAAATTACTGATTTCGGGATTGCACGTGCGCAAACGTCATTTGGTATGACGCAAACGAACACAGCGATTGGTTCGGTTCACTACATGGCGCCAGAGCAAGTTAAGGGTGAGGTAGCAACTGTCCGCAGTGACATTTATTCATTGGGGGTTATGCTGTTTGAGATGCTGACTGGGCATGTGCCATTTGATGGGGAAACAGCGGTTGCCGTTGCGGTTAAGCATACGCAAGAGCCGATGCCGTCAATCCGGGATATCGATCCACGCATGCCACAAGCGCTTGAAAATGTTATTTTGAAAGCGACAGCAAAAAATCCGATGAGTCGGTATGCCTCGGCGCATGAGATGGCAGCTGATTTAGCAACCGCATTATCTCCCAATCGGGTTAATGAAGCGCGGTGGGAAGATCCGAATGAAGCCGTTGATGATACGGTGACAAAGGTTATTCCATTGGCGCCGATTCATGAGATGGCAAGTACGGAAGCTGCTAGTGAGGCGGCGACGTCATCAGCGGTTACAGCTGAACCAACGGCTGTAACCCCCGATAATCCTAAGTCGAAGTGGCGGTGGATCTGGGTAACCTTGGGCATTGTCGCAGCCTTAGTGATTGGGTTAGGTGTCTACGGGGCAACGCGACCAGCATTGGTGCGGGTGCCAGATGTTAGTGGGATGACGCAAGCCAATGCTTCACAGGCTTTGGAACGTCTTAAATTGGAAGTCGGGGATGTGACAACGACCAGCTCGAGCACAATTGATCGCGGTAAGGTGGTTCGAACAACGCCAGCCCGTGGCAAAAGTATCAAGGCAGGTGCCGAAGTTGACCTGATTGTGTCCAAAGGGCCTGCGAAAGTCCGCTTCGGCGATTACGTCAACGAGAAGTATACGACGGTGGCTGACAAGTTGAAGGCGAAGGGCTTTACGGTTGAACAGACTGAAACAGCTAATAGTTCAATTCCGGCGGGATATATTATTTCGCAGAATCTAGATGCTGAAGACCGGGTTATTCCAGGCGAGACAACAGTTCGCTTTAAGGTGTCGACTGGACCAAAACGCTATGCGGTACCTGATTTTAGTGGCAAGGACCGCTCAGAAGTGGCTTCCTGGGCTGCTGAAAACGGTATTTCCGTGACGTACAATTCAGTGTATTCAGATAGCATTGCGGTAGATGAAGTGGTATCACAATCGATTACGCCGGGATCAAAAATTACGACGAACGATATGCTGATGGTCACCCTATCAAAGGGTGAAAATCCTGAAGCAAAGGCTGCTAGCGAAGCAGCCCGTGAATCAAGTGTCTCTGCATCGATAGCGGAGTCGCAATCAATTGCCGATTCTGAAGCAGCCTCATTGTCTGCAAAGGAATCATCTAAAGCTGCCTCAGAGGCCGCAAAAGAAGCTGCCAAGGACACCTCTAATACGCCAGCCTCATCTGTTGACGGTGACGATAGTGTGCCAAGCAGCTCTACGAGTACGCCAGCAAGCAGTTCAAGTAGCAAGTCATCAGCGACAAGTAGCAAGAGTAGCTCAAATTAAATAGGAGAAAATATGGCAGATTATCATGGACAAATTCAATTAGCCTTGGCTGGCTTTTATGATGTCCTGACTGACGAGGGTGAACTTTTTCGAACTCGTGCACGTGGTAATTTCCGCAAGCGCGATATGAAGCCCCTCGTTGGTGATTGGGTAACGTTCAGTGCCGAGACCAAGGATGAAGGTTATATCTTGGATATCGATGAACGTGAAAACAGTTTAGTACGGCCACCAGTTGCAAACGTTGATCAAGCAATTGTGGTGACGGCGGTCAAAATGCCCGATTGGTCAAGCAATTTGCTTGATCGTCAATTGGTTGCGTTGGAAGAGAAAGACATTGAACCGGTCATTTACTTCACAAAAACGGATTTGTTAAACGCCACAGAAATGGCTGACATGATTAAAGTTGCAGACGGGTACCGTGCGGCTGGTTACCAAGTGATTTTGCCAGCGGTTGCGTTTGATGAACCAAGTTTGCTGGCAGTGAAGGACTTGTTAGCTGATAAATTATCGGTCGTGATGGGACAAACTGGGGCTGGAAAAAGCACCCTGTTGAATCATTTGGCCCCAGAGCTAGATTTAGCCACTGGTGAGGTGTCGCAAGCTTTGAGCCGTGGTCGCCACACAACCCGCCAGGTTGGGCTTGTGCAACTGTTTGGTGGCTTTGTCGCGGATACGCCAGGATTCTCAGCTTTTGAAGTCTTTGACATGGAAGCGCGTGATTTAACACATTACTTCCGTGAATTTAATGCCTTAGCCCCTAACTGCCGCTTCCGTGGGTGCGTGCACTTAAACGAGCCAGGTTGCGCTGTGAAGGATGCTTTGGAAGCCGGTACAATCATGCAATCTCGTTATGATAACTACAAGCTATTTTACGATTTGATTGAAGGCCGACGCCCGGTTTATAATAAACATGACAAGAAACACTAATTTTTGAGATTAGACAAAAGAGGTTTAGACATGACGATTAAGGTAGCACCTTCAATTTTGTCTGCAGATTACATCAACTTGCAAAAGGATATTGAGTTGATTGAAGCTGCAGGTGCGGAATTTGTTCACATCGACGTGATGGATGGGATGTTTGTGCCATCTATCTCATACGGTCCAGCTTGGGTAAAAGCCTTGCGCCCAGTGACCAACATGGTTTTGGATGTTCACTTGATGGTAGAACAACCAGAACGTTACATTGACGTATTTGCAGAGGCTGGTTCAGACATTATTGGTGTCCACTATGAGGCCACGCCACACATTCACCGTGCTTTGCAACAAATTAAGAACCACGGTATTAAGGCTGAGGTTGTTATTAACCCTGGTACTTCAGTTGCGGCAATTGAGCCGGTTTTGCACATGGTTGATCAAGTTTTGGTCATGACGGTTAACCCTGGTTTCGGTGGTCAAAAGTTCTTGCCAGAGACGTTGGAGAAGATTGCCCGTTTGGCTGAAATTAAGCGTGAAAAGGGCTACGACTTCGATATTGAAATCGATGGTGGTGCTAATGATGAGACGACCAAGTTAGCTTATGAAGCCGGTGCAACCGTTGCAGTTGCTGGTTCATATGTCTTTGACAAGGTTGACCCAGCGGCTAAGATTGCGCGTTTGAAGGAAGTAACGTCAGACTAATGAAACGGATGCGTGTGTTAGTCGGGGGCCCACTATCTGAGTGGCCGGATGCGTTGCACGCAGGTCAGTTAGACGGCCCATGGGCAGCGGCTGACCGAGGCGCATTACGATTATTAGCCATGAATCAAGTGCCACTACTAACAGTGGGCGACTTTGATTCGATGACAGCGACTGAACGTGAAACGACCTTGGCGAAGTTGCCACGGGTCGTGAGTGCACAACCTGAAAAGGATGAGACGGACACAGAGCTGTTACTATCACTGATTGAACAAGACTATCAGCCGGACCGCATTGAAATATACGGGGCCACTGGTGGCCGGATCGATCAGTTACTGTCAAATATTTGGATTTTTACGCAACCACGTTTTCAAACGTTAGCAACCAAAATTGTGCTCATTGATCGGACAAATGAAATTTCGTTTTATCTGCCAGGCCAGCACACAATTACGCATACACTGGGGATGACCTATCTAGGGTTTATGCCACTGACACCAGTCACGGGGCTAACGTTAGTTGATGAAAAATATCGTTTGACGGATTGGTCAGGGAACCCCTTTTCATTTTCGTCAAACGAATTTGCGGGTGAGGTGAATCATTTCGAATTTACTTCCGGCATGGTTGCGGTGATTCAAAGTCGTGACTTAAATGGGCAGACAAGCGACTAAGTCGGGGGTTTGCCAAAATATCACCTTGTGATATTCGTGTAAAGTAAAAATACTTTACACAAAACCCTTGCACAACTGGTAAGGGTTTGATATTATTGTTCAAGTAAATAAAAGCACTGAATTAAAGAGCTTAAGATTGGAGGGTAAACATATGGCAGTTGATGCAGTCAACGGAAAGCGTACTCGCTTCGGTAACCAACGTTCACACGCCCTTAACTCAAGCCGTCGTAGCTGGAAGCCAAACTTGCAAAAGGTGACGGTTAAGATTAACGGTTCAGCACCTAAGAAGGTGTACTTGTCAGCTCGTACTTTGAAGGCTGGTTTGAAGAACGGTTCAATTGAGCGTGTTTAATAGATAAAGCTACCGTCTACGGTGGCTTTTTTCTTTTTTACGGGACTTGTTGAAAAGTAAACAAGTTCTTCAAAAAAACTGTTTCTGGCCTATCCTATGGTAAAATAGAAATAGTTTTATACGGAGGTCATACAGATGGCAGTTAAGATTCAAACAACGCAAGGTGCGATTGAGATCGAAAATGATGTCATTGCGACGATTGTTGGGGGTGCAGCTACTGATAACTATGGTGTTGTTGGTATGGCCAGCCAAAACCCACTTCGCGATGGGGTCAACCAAATTTTGAATGGCGATAACTTCGCTAAGGGAGTTGTCGTTCGCCAACAAGAGAATGGTGTGGCAGTTGATGTTCACATTATTGTCGGGTATGGTATGAAGATTTCTGAAATTTCAAAGAGCGTGCAAGCGCGTGTAAAAAACGATTTGAATGTCATGCTCGGTATCGTGGCTAGTGAAGTAAATGTGACGGTACAAGGTGTGCGCATGCTAGGCGACTAAAACCTAGTTATAAGGAGTTGAGAACTGTGGAAGTTGTAACGACGATTACCAACGTCGAGTTTGGTAAGATGATCAACGCGGCAGCCGATGCGCTGAAGAATAACGCGGAAAAGATTAATAAATTAAATGTGTTCCCAGTACCTGATGGTGATACGGGAACAAACATGACGTTGTCAATGGCCAGTGGTGCCGAGTACGAACGTAATGAAACGGATACCCACTTGGGTGCTTTGGCGCAAGCAACGTCGAAGGGCTTGTTGATGGGTGCTCGTGGTAACTCAGGTGTTATCTTGTCTCAAATTTTCCGCGGTTTTGCCGGAAAGATTGCTGATAAGGAAACTTTGACAGCCCGTGATTTGGCTGACGCCTTGATGGGCGGTGCTGAGACGGCGTATAAGGCCGTTATGAAGCCAACCGAAGGAACTATCCTAACTGTTATCCGTGAAGCCGCTGCGGCCGCTAATCGGACGGCTAAGGAGTCTGACGATGCAGTTGTTGTGATGAAGGCAACGTTGGATGCAGCGGAAAAGGCTTTGGCATCAACACCTGACTTATTGCCCGTTTTGAAAGAAGTGGGGGTTGTTGATTCAGGTGGACAGGGTCTTGTAATTGTTTTGGAAGCCTTCTACACAGTTTTGTCTGGTGAAGAAGTGACGACTGAAATTGATAATGCGGCTTTGGATGCCATGGTAATGGCTTTGCACAATGCCGGTGTACAAGGTGATTTGAACCCTGAAGATATCACTTATGGTTACTGCACGGAAATCATGGTGGATATCGCCAAGGGAACGACCTATGATCAGGAATTTGATTATGATACATTCTACCAACACCTAGCTGAAATGGGTGACTCATTGTTGGTTATCAACGATGACGAAGTTGTTAAGGTGCACGTGCACACTGAAGACCCTGGTGAAGTGATTAACTGGGGAACGCACTTCGGTTCATTGCGTAAGGTTAAGGTTGATAACATGCGTGACCAACAAGCTGAGGCGGCTGCCGCAGCTGAAGCCCAACGTGAAGCTGATGCTGCAGCAGCGGCTGAAAAGCCTGCTGTAGATTTGGCAGTTATCACAACGGCGGCTGGTGCAGGAATTAAGGAATTGTTTGCTTCTTCAGGAGCAACGGTTGTGATTGATTCTGAGCAAGCACCTTCAACGCAAGACTTGGTTAATGCGGTTAAGGATAGCGGTGCGAAGGAAGCGTTGATTTTGCCAAACGATAGCAATATCTTTATGGCAGCAGATCAAGCAGTTGAAATCGCAGACGTGCCAGTTAAGGTTGTTCGTACGCGTACGATTCAACAAGGTTTGACGGCGTTGGTTTTGGGCTACAACCCAGAAGGAACGCTTGACGACAATGCTGAAGCGATGACAGCAGCCTTGGGTGATGTTAAGTCTGGTGCCGTGACGACGTCTGTTCGTGACACGACGCTTAATGGCTTGGAGATTCATGCTGGTGATGCAATTGGTTTGTTCGATGGTGAAATCGTCGTGGCAGTACCAGATGCTGATATCCATCAAGCTGCGGTTGAATTGCTGGGCAAGATGATTGACGACGATTCAGAGCTTGTGACGGTTTACTACGGTCAAGAAGCAACTGAGGATGACGCAAACAAGCTTGAAGAAGCTGGCTTGGTACTTGATGAGGATTTGGAATTTGAAATCCACGATGGTGGCCAACCACTTTACCCAATCTTGATGTCAGTTGAATAATTTAATGTAAATATGAAAAACGCCAACACGTTCGCTAGTTCGAATGTGTTGGCGTTTTTTTGCACAAAAATCACACCTATCCCCAAATGAGGGCTTATTCGAGCATAAAAATGAGTAAATGGTTAAAATTTAAGCAAAAGCACAAATAGTTCGTCGGAAAATGTTGGGGGATTAATCGTAACGTTGCCGTGGATTGGGTGCATTTTATCGATACAATGCAGAAGATGGCCAGAGTATGCATTTTGGTTGTACGTAACGGGGAAACACAGAGAAGTAGACTGGAAGTGAGGATAAAAGTCTATGGCGATAGAAAATACAACGTATAAAAAGAAGAAGAATAAGCAATGGTTGCGGTACGGCACAACCTCTTTAATTGTGGCGATGGGCTTAGGTGCTGGTGCAACCGGCCAAGCCATGGCAGCAGAAGATCCAACGACGACGGATATTGATCCAACATCAACGAAAACAGGCGAAGATGACAGTCAAAATACAGATTCAGATAATCGAGATGTTGACGGTGATGGCCTAGATGATGAAACGGGCCAACCAATACCAACCAATACCAACTAATCCAAGTGATCCAACGATGGTTAACGATAGTGGTACGACGTCAAGCCCAACTGAAGGTGAAGAGACAACCGCCGTGGCAGAAACGCCGGCTGACCCAATTGTTGTACCTGCTGAGGAGACGGCAACGGTTGAATCGTCAACTGACAATGTGGTTGAGACGCCAACGGAGACAGTTTCAACGACAGTGACGCCGACGACGGTGGTTGCAGAAGCGCCAGTTACAGAAGCTGAATCGGTTGCCGATAGTGACACTACGCTTACTCCATCGACAGTTTCAGAGGTGGCGGAATCAGCGACGTCAACACCTAGTACAGCGACGACAACAGCAATTAATGATGAGAATCAACCAGCCGAAACTGCAGAAGCAACAGTCGATTCTGTGTCAGATTCGGATGCGGTTCAAACTGATGAGGTACTACCAACTGAAACAGTTTCAAACCAAGATGAAAATACGGTGACGCCGACTGAATCGACAACGGGTGACGTGACTGATGAAACAACGGGGGATCAAGATGAAGCAACCAGCGTCGACGTTACGACTGAAGCGACGGATAGCGATGCTTCGTCGACCGATGCAGGGCAGGCAACTAGTGAAGCGTCTTCAGAGGCCACGTCAGTTGCCACAGGGTCATCTGAGACGGCCAGTGATCAAAATGCGACTGTATTAGGAGAAACGAACGCCCCAACGGCGACTGTTTTAGGTGATGAACCAGAAGCAACGACCACGGCGCCAGCGGGTGTGACCGTGTCAATTGACACGCCGATTACGGTGCCTAACAAGGAAAGTTTTACAGGCGCAGATTATGGCTTGAGTAGTACGGTCACAGTCACGTATGCCGACAAGTATTTGTGGATTAATTTACCAGCTGTTTATAATTTGAACAGTATTGATATGGATGCCCTGAAAGCCTATGCTGTGCGTAACAGAATGGTGATTTCATTCCTGCAAGCTGGTGAACAAGCGAAAGACACCACGACGGGATTAACTGAGGCGCAGCAAGCGACGTTTGACATGTTTAACAAAGATGCGTTCAATTTGCTACCTGCAACTGAAGTGATGAATGATAACGGTACGGTGATTGTCTATTGGCCCGATTCAACCGAGGCTAGTGCAACGTTTGATTCAGTTGATCACGATGACATTCGGGTGTGGGCTGAAACAAACGGCTTGGATTGGGCGGTTGCTTCTGAAGCATGGCGTCGTACGCAGGGACAGACTTTACCAGCCGGAGATTCAGTCGCAAATAGTTCAAACTTGCCAACATATTTCCAAAAAGATACGAATTTGTTGACGTTCTATTACTATGCAGGTGGTTTCACCGATACGACAGGAACGAAGTGGTTAGTTGGTGTGGCACGAAACGTTACTAGTGATCCGTGGAGCCAAAAGGTCGTTTCTGGAAGTACTGTGATGTTGACGAGTTATAACGATAGCGGGATTACGGGTCGTCAGTATGTTGCCAGCGGTGGCACGTTGATTGTTGGGGGAACAACATTTAAAAACAATATAACCAATGGTACTGGAGACTACGAGGTTACGAGTGGTCGAAGAGATGGGTCAACAACAAATACGAATTGGCGAATGACCGGTATCAATGTCTTTGCGAAAGCAGCGGATGCAAACTATTACTATGCCATTGATAACGGCGATGGGACATATACGCGTACGACAGATCGTATTCCGGAAAATCCAAGTGCAGGCGAAGGGGCAGATGCCAAGGTTAACCAATTAATTGGTGGAACTGGTGGCGGTTATGATGATGAATTTACCATCACATCAGATGTCCTACCTGGCTACCAACTGGTACCATCATTAACACAAGTATCATCGCAAAAAAGTACAACAACGAGTGGCAGTGGGACGACTACGAAGCAGACGGTTACGGGTGCGTTTACCAACATGAGTACGGATGTCTATACGATTGCTGATTCGCGTTCTAAGTCAGCCATTATGGACCCGAATAATCCATTCAATTTGGCACTGGTCCGGGCCTATGGATTTGACGTATCTGCAGTGCCAAAAGATGCAGTTATTCGTAAATTTACCAACCAAACTAATCCAGCTAATTACACGGTAATCATTTATTGGCCGGCGGTGGATGCCAATGGTAATGTCACGTCAATGACCCAAATTACGTGGAGTGGGAACACGAATGTCATCACATTTACGATGCAGACGGCCGGTGCAACGACCGTCTCACCTAATTTGGTGAATACGTACACCATTCCTGATAAACCGTTGACATTCTATTTGGCGACAAACGCGACAACTGGGGCAACAAGTGTTGTGGCAGCAACATCGCAGCCAACTACGAGTGGGATGTCGTACGCTAAAATCACCGGTGATTTGTACAAGACAAGTGATGGTAAGTACACATTGTCAGCTACAGACGCTTTTGGCAATGCGAACGCAGTTATTTCAACACCAGATTGGGCCGATGAAGATCGAAATGGTTCGATTGACGGCGGTAGTTTCTTAGGATTTGGTGGTACGGGACTTGGTAATTTGGGCGGTTATATTCAACCGTTGCTGCCTAGTGAATCAGGCGTTAAATTTTACTATGTCGCGGCGCCACAATTGGCCACAGTTGGTCTCCAAACTGCGGTGCAAAATGCCGATGGAACGTTCTCGTTAGCTAATTCAACAGCGATTGCCAATACGGCTGGTATCTCAAATTATAATAATGCGACTGCCGGTCAAACTAATTCAGCCCTACAAGGTGTGACCGGTGGACAGATTGGTGTGAAAACGACGGCATCGCCAAATAACGATTGGAGCAAAATAAATACAAACGTGCCAGGGTATACATACGTCGGATTTACCCTGAACGGTGGTGCTTTACAGTCGGCCAAGAAGACCGATGGTACTTATGCTTTGCCAAGTGAAAGTGCGGCAACAAAGTACAATGCCACGGCGGGTACATCAAAAAGCGGTACGGCATTGACCGATTCTGCTGCTGATGCGATTGTCCTGTACTATGTGAAGGACACGCAGCAGGCGCAAATTAAGTTTGTGATGGCGGATGGTACAACAGCGCCGGCTAATGTTAATCTGACAGGTAAAACAGGTGAATCATTATCAAGCGATATTGCAAGTAGTATTCCTGCTGGTTACCATATCGACACAACAAAAACGACGACTACCGGTTCGCCGGCAATGACACTTTCTGGTACAACTGTTTCGGGAACGTATGATACGACGAACAACAGTTTGAGTGCGACAGATAGCAGTTTGCAGACGATGACAATTACCTTAGTCGCGGACACACAAACGGTTAAGGTACGTTATATCGACGTCAACGGGTCAACCAAGGAAACGGGTTGGACAGCGGCCGATGGTACTGAAATCACGGATTGGGTGCAAACCGTTAACGGTGCGACAGGTAAGACCTATACAAATGCGCTCGGGTCTGTTTCACAAAGTGGATATGTCATTGTGGCGCAAGATGCCGGAGCAACGGCAGGAACATTTGATAATGATACAGCCACGGATCAAACTTACTATGTTTACTTGAAGCACAACACCGTAGATGTAGAAGGTGGTAAGGAAGGCAATGCGCGCTGGACGGTTAGGTCAACAGTGCGTTATCGCTTTGAGGATGGTACCAATGCCGCGAGCGCTAATGTACGCACGACGGAATTCTTGGCCACTGTTACGTATGATGCCGTAACCGGTGAGGAACTGGCGGTTACGTGGGAGACGGAGACGTACACGTTTGATGACGTAGAGTCACCGGTTATTCAGGGGTATATTGCGGACAAACTAGAGGCCGGGGCGGCAACCGTCACCTACACATCCGCAGGAATTGCGGCAATTGTGACGTATAAGGCATTGGGAGCTTGGACGCCAAGCTTCCCAGATACGACACCAGATAATCCACCATCAGATATTACGTATCCCAATGATCCTAACGATCCAACGCAACCTGATCGGTCAAATCCATCGGTGCCGGTTGTACCATATGTGCCAGGTTATACACCAGAAGGACCAAATGGACCACTGACGCCAGTCAATCCAAATGACCCAAGCGGTGGTTATTTGCCACCAGATGTGCCAACAGATCCGACGGCTGATACAACCATTGTTTATCATGCCAACGAACAGACGGTGACAGTTAACTATATTTATGTCGCTGACGACGGAACTCGTACAACGGTTAAGTCAGAATCGTTCACGGGTAAATCGAATGCAGCTTATACGCATGAATTGTGGGATTACGAAAATAATCCAGACCAATCATATGTGCTGGTGTCTAAGGATGCGGGTGCTGAAAGTGGTGTATTTGATGCTGACGATGACGAGACGCAAGTCTTTAATGTTATTTTGGCAATTGGAACTGAATCTGTCCCAGGTGGTAAGGACGATGATCCAAACCAAAGCGATTATACGAAGACAGTGACGCGCACGATTCATTACGTCGACCAAGCTGGTAACCAGATGGTCGATGCAAACGGAGATCCTGTGCCAGATCGCATTATGAGGCATACGTTCACTGCGACAGTGACCTATAAGGTTGACTCAAATGTACCGGTTTCGGTTGAATGGCCAAATGATGCGGCCACATTTGCAACGGTTAAGAGTCCGGTCATTACAGGGTATGTAGCAGATGTGACGCAAGTCGATGCGGATAATATTGACCACACTGATACAGACACGACGTATACGGTGACATACAAGCCAATGGGAAGCTGG
Source organism: Weissella cibaria KACC 11862 (assembly GCF_000193635.1). Classification (GTDB taxonomy): domain Bacteria; phylum Bacillota; class Bacilli; order Lactobacillales; family Lactobacillaceae; genus Weissella; species Weissella cibaria. The sequence continues at coordinate 76,597 of NZ_AEKT01000028.1, forward strand.
ACGCCAAGTTTCCCACCGAATACTGAAAATGTGCCGAGTGATCCAATTCAATATCCAAACGATCCGAATAATCCAACGGACAATGAAACGCCACACGATCCGGCTGAACCAGATGATCCAGTGATTCCATATGTACCAGGTTATACGCCGGCAGGACCAGATGGTACGCCACTAAAGCCGGTTGATCCAGAAAATCCATCAGCTGGTTATATTCCACCAGCACCGACAGATCCAACTGGCGATACGACGATTAATTACACGCGGAATACACAACAAATTATTGTTCGGTATATCGATGACACAACCAACTTGGAAGTGCCTGATTTACGGCAAACATTCTCAGGAGAGACTGACCAGGCGTATACAAACACACTCGCTGATTATGCAGCCCTTGGTTATACATTTGTTTCCGCCGATGCTGGGGCGTCCGCCGGAACGTATGATCGTGATGATTCAAAGACCCAGGTTTACTTGGTTCACTTGACACACGGTACGGTGGTTGTTGATGGGGGTCGTGAGAACGATCCGAACCACGATAGTTATACATCAACGGTGACTTCAACAGTGCATTACGTTTATGAAACAGATCAAACCGAAGCTAAGCCTGATAGCGTACAGGAAAAGAATTTTACGGCCTCGGTTACCTATGACGCAGTCACTGGTGAAGTGCTGTCCATTGTATGGCCAGCTGAGTCGCAAAACTTTGACGATGTGCAAACGCCAGTGATTGATGGTTATTTTGCTAGTGAAGGTTCAGTTGCTGGTGACGCTGTGGACTATAACGATGCCAACCGTGAAGAAACTGTTACCTACACGAAGCTGGGTTCTTGGATTCCACATGTTCCTGATTTACCTGAAGAGGAGCAGTTGAAGACGCGTGTCTATCCAAATGACCCAAATGACGCGTCAAAGGTTTGGACGCGTGATGATCCAAACTATGTTGAAGTGCCGGTACCATATATCCCAGGGTATACACCAACGACTGACGGTAGCAGCATTCCATTGGAGCAAATTGATCCAAATGATGTGACGAAGGGTTACTACCCACCAACGGTGCCGGATAACGCAGCTGCAGACACGCCGATTTATTACGTGGCGCATCCCCAAACGCTGGTGGTTGTGTACGTCGATATTTCAACAGGCGCTGAAGTCGAAGTGACTGAACTCCAACAAACGTTAACCGGTACAACGAACGCGGCCTATACAAATACCTTGTCAGATTATGCTGCGCGAGGTTACGTTTTAGTTAAGCAAGATGCAACAGCAACTGAAGGGAAGTATGATAACGCGGATAACGTGACGCAATTTGCCAAGGTTTACCTGGACCACGGGACGGTTGTCGTAACGCCGGACAACCCAGGTGACCCCGGTAGCCCAATGTATCCAGATGTGCCAGATACGCCCACTTGGCCAGTAGGGACGGATATTGATGGCGTTAAGCAAACGGTTAATGGCGTTATTAGTTATCAGTATGCTAATGGGGATGAAGTCTTTCCAGATGTCACACGTACAGTGACGTTCGAACGGTCAATTACACTGGATGCGGTAACTGGCGAGCAAATTTCAACGACGGACTGGGTGGTGACGGCTGGTGATGATGACTGGCCAGAGACGCCGAGTCCAGTGAAGGAAGGTTACTATGCTGATATCTCAGATATTTTGGCGGTAACGATTGCACCAGGCGATTTTGATCGTAGTTACATGGTGACGTACTACCCAATGGGACAGTACGTACCGGTATTCCCTGAAGGTACTGAAAATGTGCCAAGTGATCCAATTACGTACCCAAATGACCCAGATAATCCGGGTAATCCTTTGGAACCAGGTCAAGGAACGCCAGATACGCCAGGTGACACAGATAATCCAACGGTGCCATATGTGCCTGGCTTTACGCCACAAGGTCCAGATGGCACGCCTTTGGAGCCAGTTGACCCAGACAATCCAAGTGCGGGTTACTGGCCACCGAAAACGCCAACCGATAATCCGGGTGGCGACACGACGATTACCTACACAGCGAATGAGCAAAAGGCGACCGTGACGTTCATTGACGATACGACGGGTGATACGCTGCAAGTTGTTGATTTGACGGGTAAGTCGGACAAAACGGATGCCTATCGTACAGCAACTGACATTGCGACGTACGAACGTGCCGGATATGTCCTTGTGAGTGATGATTATCCAATGGATGGTGTGGTTTATGACCGTGTTGATGATGAAGACCAACCGTTCACAGTGCACTTGAAGCAAGTCACGATTACGGTTGAGCCGAATGATCCAAAGGACTCGGGAACAGATATCTTTACGCCAGGTGACCCAGTTGATCCGAATGACCCAAGCAGTCCAACATATCCAGAAAGCCCATACACGCCAGGTGACCCCGTTTATCCGGATCAGCCAGATGGACCGACGGTACCTGATACACCAGGCGACCCAGGGACACCGGTTGATCCAGATAATCCAAGTGGTCCGACATGGCCAGCAACGCCAACGTACCCAAGTGGTGTCACCAAGGATGATTTGAACCAGACAGTTACGCGTACGATTACGTACACGTATGCAAGTAATGGCGAAAAGGCATCTGAAACGGTTACTGAAACGTTGACGTACAGTCGTACAGCGACAGTTAATGCGGTGACTGGGGCGGTGACGTATGGTAATTGGCAGACGACTGATTCAACCCTTGATAAGGTTGATTCGCCGTTGATTTCGGGTTACGTGGCTAGTCAACTACTGGTTGACGAAGAGACAAACGTTGACGCGATGGCCGACGATAAAACTGTTGCAATCACGTATACCAAGCTTGGTCAATGGGTGCCATCATTCCCACCATCAGCCGATGATGAGAATGTGCCGAGTGATCCAATTGATTATCCAAACAACCCAAGTGACCCAACGGCGCCGCTAGAGCCGGGTGAGGACAATCCAAACGATCCAGGTACGCCGGCCAACCCAACGTTGCCATATGTGCCAGGTTATACACCGGAAGGACCAGATGGGACGCCGTTGACGCCGGTTGATCCAGATAATCCAAGTGCGGGTTACTGGCCACCAGAGACACCAGCGGATAAGCCGGGTGATAACACGGTTATTCACTATGTTGCCAACGATCAAGCAGCTCGGATTACGTATATTGATGATGACACAGGCCTTGAATTGGCAGTTGATACGATTGCTGGTGAATCAAGCGATACATCAACGTATACAACAGCTGACCGCATTAAGTCTTACGAAGCACAAGGATACACGTTGGTTTCAAATGACTTCCCAGAGGATGAGTTCCAATTCGATCGTGATGACGCAACGGAACAAAAGTTCGAGGTGCATTTGAAGCGCACGGTTTTGGTGATTACACCAGATGACCCACGCACGCCAAATGACCCAATCTTTACGCCAGGTGAGCCGGTGGACCCAAGTGATCCATCAAGCCCAACGTATCCAGCCGAACCAGGTACGCCAGGTGAGCCAATTGATCCGGCAAACCCAAGTGGCCCAACTTGGCCGGAGACACCAACATACCCAGCGGGATTGACGGCTGAAGATTTGAATCAAACGGTTAACTTGACGGTTAACTATGTTTACGAAGATGGTACGACGGTTGCTCACGACCCACACAGGGATGCGGTGCACTTTACGCGCACGGCAACGCTAGACACAGTGACGGGTGAGGTGACGTATTCAGATTGGGTAGCGGTTGATGATGACGATTTGTTGGATACCTATAAGTCGCCAGTTGTTGATGGTTACTATGCTGACAAGGCATACAGTACCGCGGTGACAGTTGCAGCGACAGACGATGATGTGACTGAGACTGTGACGTACAAGAAGCTGGGACAATGGGTGCCATCATTCCCAGCCACGACGCCAAGTGCACCGACGGATCCAATTGATTATCCAAATGATCCAAGTGATCCAACGGTACCAACGGATCCGGCTGAGAATCCAAGCGAACCAGGTACGCCAGAGAACCCAACGTTACCTTACGTGCCAGGTTACACGCCAGAAGGGCCAGATGGTGAGCCGTTAACACCGGCTGATCCAAGCAACCCATCGTCAGGCTACTTGCCACCAAACCCAACTAATCCGGGTGACGATACGGTGATTACCTACGTACCAGCTGATCAAGTTGGTTCGGTAACGTATGTTGATCAGACAACAGGTGAAACGCTAGTGGTTGATTCACTGGCTGGTAAGTCAGATGAGCCGGGCACGTACGTAACTGCCGACCGCATTAAGCAATATGAGGCGATGGGATATGTTCTGGTATCGGATGACTATCCAACTGACTTTATGTTCGACAGTGATACGGCCAAGTCACAAGACTTCACGGTCACGTTAAAGCAAGCAACGGTGGTTGTGACGCCGGATGATCCAAAGAATCCTAGTGACCCAATCTTTACGCCGGGTGATCCGGTGGACCCAAGTGATCCATCAAGCCCAACGTATCCTGAGGAACCTGGTACGCCAGGTGATCCGATTGATCCAAATAATCCAAGCGGACCAACGTGGCCAGCGACGCCAACGTATCCAGCTGGGGTGACGGCACAAGATTTGAACAAGACGGTCACACGGACAGTGACGTATGTTTATGAGGATGGTTCTGAAGCTGAGACAACAGTGACGGACAATGTTGTCTTTGAACGGACGGCCACGGTTAACGCCGTGACGGGAGCGGTCACATATGGCGAGTGGACGGCAGTTGGCGATGACGTCGATTGGCAGCAAGTTGATTCGCCAATGATTGTCGGCTACATGGCAGACAAGGCGTCGGTTGAATTTGTGGACGTCAATGGTGCGACTGAGCCAACATCAGTGGTTGTAACGTATACAGCGGTTGGTCAATGGGTGCCACATTTCCCACCGGGAACCGAGAATGTCCCAAGTGACCCAATCAACTATCCAAACAACCCGGATGACCCAACGAATCCAGCGGATCCTGGTCCGGATAATCCGGCCGATCCTGGCACGACCGACAATCCAACCTTGCCATACGTGCCTGGCTTTACGCCACAAGGACCGGATGGTCAGCCGTTGGAGCCAGTTAACCCAAGCAATCCAAGCGAAGGATACTGGCCACCGGTTATTCCGGATGATCCTAAGCAGAGCCAAGATATTACCTATACAGCTAATGAACAAACTGCGCGAATTGTCTTCATTGATGATACAACCGGCACGACATTGGCAACTGATGATATCGATGGTGTCTCGGATGAGAAGTCGACGTATACGACGGCGGACCGTTTGGCTGCTTACTACGCCCAAGGTTACACGTTGGTCAGTGATGACTATCCAGCCGACTTTGCGTTTGACCGTGTCGATGGCAACGTTGAAACGTTCGAGGTTCACTTGAAGCACGCTGCGATTACCGTGACGCCAGATGATCCAAAGAACCCATCAACGCCAATTTACACACCGGGTGACCCGGTTGATCCAAGTGACCCAGAGAGTCCAACGTATCCAGCGGAACCAGGTACGCCTGGAGACCCAATTGATCCGGATAATCCAAGTGGGCCAACTTGGCCAGCGGTGCCAACGTACCCAGATGGCGTGACGACGACCGACTTGAACGAGACAGTTAACCGCACGATTACGTATGTTGACGACAAGGGCGAAACGGTCTTTGCAGAGGCAACGGACAAGGTTAGCTTCACACGCACGGCGACAGTTGATGCGGTGACGGGTGAAGTCACTTACGGTGCGTGGGTTGCAACTGGTGGTGACACAACGTTTGACGCAGTGAACTCACCAGTTAAGACTGGTTACTATGCTGATAAGGAAGTTGTTGCTGAAACCACTGGTTTGACGGCAACAACGGGGGATGAAAACGTCCAAGTTGTCTACAAGCCAATGGGACAATGGGTACCATCATTCCCAGCCGGCACTGAAAACGTGCCATCTGATCCAACGACGTATCCAAATGACCCAGCTCATGCTGATACGCCACTTGAACCAGGTGATTCAAATACGAATGTACCAGGAACGCCAGATAATCCAACAATGCCATATGTACCAGGCTTTACGCCACAAGGTCCAGATGGCACGCCACTTGAACCGGTAACACCAGGTTCGCCGGAAGGTGGTTATTGGCCACCAGCAACACCAACCGATAACCCAGGTGGTGATACGGTTGTGACTTATGTTGCGGATGAACAAAAGGCAACGATTACGTACCACGATGTGACGACTGATACTGATTTGTCGGTTGATACGATTGCTGGTCATTCTGATGAAACAAGTTCATACACCACTGCACAACGTATTGCGATGTATGAGCAACAAGGTTACCGTTTGGTCGCTGATGGTTATCCAGGTACGAAATTCACGTTCGATCGTGATACGGCAACTGATCAAGCGTACATCGTACAACTTGAGCGTATTACGCAAACGATTACGCCAGATGATCCAAAGACGCCAAGCTCACCAATCTTTACGCCGGGTGATCCGGTGGACCCAAGTGATCCATCAAGCCCTACGTATCCTGAACAACCTGGTACGCCAGGTGAACCAATTGATCCAGATAATCCAAGTGGCCCAACTTGGCCAGCCACGCCGACTTATCCAGCCGGTTTGACGCATGATGATTTGAATCAAACGGTTACGCGTGAAGTCACTTATGTATACGACCGTGATGGTTCAGAAGCTGCGACAACAGCAACGGAAACGTTGACGTTTACGCGTACGGCGACGCTTGATACGGTTAGTGGCGAGATTACGTATGGTGAATGGATTGCGGCTGATAGTGATACCACCTTTGATGAGGTGACATCACCAACGATTGCTGGATACACGGCAAACCGCGCGTCAGTTGCGGAAGCGACCGGCGTTGCGGCAACAGATGCAGATACGTCGATTGAAGTGCGTTACGTTGCGAATGAGCAACATGCAACAATTACGTATATTGATGACAATACGCAACAAACGATTGTCATGGATGACATTACCGGCCAATCTGATGGCACGACGACATACACGACGGCTGATCGGATTGCAGCTTTGCAAGCGCAAGGTTACAGTCTCGTGAATGATGGTTGGCCAGCTGACTTCGTGTTCGACACGGATGATGATACGACGCAAGCCTTCGAAGTTCATTTGAAGCACGCGACGATTACGGTTGACCCAGATGATCCGAAGACACCAAGTTCACCGGTTTACACACCAGGTGACCCAGTTGATCCGGATGATCCAGATGGTCCAACATATCCTGCTGAACCTGGTACGCCAGGCGAGCCAATCGATCCAAATAACCCAAGTGGCCCAACTTGGCCAGCGACACCAACGTATCCTGATGGTTTGAAGACGACTGATTTGAATGAGACGGTTGATCGGACGATTACGTATGTTTACGAGGATGGAAGTGAAGCTGCGAAGACGGTGACGGATAACGTCCAGTTCACGCGTACGGCTGAGTATGACGTAGTGACGGGAACTGTGACCTATGGTGATTGGGTTGCGACGAATGGTGATACAACCTTTGATGCGGTTGAATCGCCGGTGATTACTGGCTATTATGCAGATTTGACCCAAGTTGATGAAACGGCAGGTTTGACAGCTGATAGTGGGGATGAAAACGTTAAGGTCACGTATAAGCAAATGGGACAATGGGTACCGTCGTTCCCAGCGAATACACCAAGTGTGCCAACGGATCCAATTACGTATCCAAACAATCCGGATGATCCAACGCAACCGCTTGAACCGGGTGCGCCAGATTATCCAGTCATCCCATACGTACCAGGCTTTACGCCAGCAGGACCGGATGGTCCATTGCAACCAGTTGATCCGACTGATCCAAGCAAGGGTTATGTGCCACCGGCAACACCGACGGACAATCCAGGTGAAGACACGACAATTAATTACGTTGCCAATGAGCAAATAGCTACGATTACGTTTATCGATGATACGACGAAGACGGACTTGACAGTTGACACGATTACGGGTGTATCTGATGCAACGTCAACGTATACCACGGCTGAGCGCATTCAAGCTTACTTGGCCCAAGGTTACACGCTCGTTTCTGATGGTTATCCAACTGACTTCACGTTTGACCGTGATGACAGTCAGACGCAAGCGTATGAAGTGCACTTGAAGCACGCAACGATTACGATTACGCCAAGTGATCCGAAGACGCCGAGTCAGCCGATTTACAACCCAGGTGATCCGGTCGATCCGAGTGACCCAGATAGCCCAACGTACCCAGAAGAACCAGGCAATCCAGGTGACCCACTCGACCCAGATAACCCAAGCGGTCCAACTTGGCCAGCGACGCCAACGTACCCAGCTGGTTTGACTGAAACTGATTTGAATGAATCAGTCACGCAAACCATCACGTACGTGTACGCCGACGGTCAAGAGGCAAGTAATCCAAAGACGGACACGGTAACGTTTAGCCGTACGGCGACGCTTGATCCGGTCACGGGAGCGGTAACGTATGGTGAGTGGATTGCAGCAAATAGTGATACCACGTTTGATGCGGTTGTTTCACCAGTGATTACTGGCTATGTTGCGGATAAGCAGACGTTGGCTGAGGTAACGGGCATTAAGGCGACTGATGCTGATACGGATCCAGTTGTCATTTACACGGCGATGGGACAATGGGTACCATCATATCCAGCTGGTACGACTGATGTACCAACGGATCCGATGACGTATCCAAATGACCCAGCTGATCCAACGCAACCAGCTGATCTAACGGCGCCAAATTATCCGGTCATTCCGGATGTACCAGGTTTCACGCCACAAGGCCCAGATGGTCCATTGCAACCGGTTGATCCAAGTGACCCAAGTAAGGGCTACGTGCCACCAGCAACGCCGACTGATCCGACCCAAGATACGACGATTACGTATGTGGCGAATGAGCAGCAAGCAACGATTGCCTACATTGACAAGACAACTGGTAAGCAATTGGCACTGGATCCGATTACGGGTCACTCTGATGAGTCATCAACCTACACGACGGCTGATAAGATTGCCGCGTACGAGGCAGCCGGTTATGTCTTGGTTTCCGATGGTTATCCAGGTGCCAACTTCACCTTCGATCGTGAAGATGATTATGACCAAACGTATGAGGTCATTTTGGAACACGCTGTCATCACAGTTGATCCAAATGATCCAAAGACGCCAAGTTCACCAATCTTCACGCCGGGTGGTCCAGTTGATCCGGATGATCCAACGAGCCCAACTTATCCAGTTAACCCTGGTGAGACACCAACGCCAACGTACCCAGCCGGTGTGGAAACAGCTGATTTGAATGAGTCTGTGACCCAAACCATCACGTACACGTATGCGGACGGTACAACGGCAGCGGATGATGCAACAGATACGGTAACGTTCAGTCGTACTGCGACAGTTGATGCGGTAACGGGCGAGGTGACGTACGGTGATTGGATTGCAAGCAATGGTGATACGACCTTTGACGCGGTGACGTCACCAGTGATTACCGGGTATGTTGCGGATAAGCAGACGATTGCTGAAGTGACGGGGATTGCCGCTAAGGATGCGGACACAACAATTACGGTTGTGTACAACCAGATGGGCCAATGGGTACCATCGTTCCCATCGGGCACGACCGATGTACCAAGTGATCCGATGACGTATCCAAACGATCCAAATGATCCAACGGAGCCTCTGGCACCTGGACCGGAAAATGAAAATGATCCAGGTGACCCAGCTAATCCAACCTTGCCGTTCGTGCCAGGCTTTACGCCACAAGGACCAGATGGCCCATTGCAACCAGTTGATCCAGCTAACCCAAGTTCAGGTTACTGGCCACCAACTTTGCCAAGTGACCCAACGACTGACACGACAATCACCTACACGGCGGATGAACAAGCAGCCACAATTACGTATGTTGATGCGGTGACAAATGAGATATTAGGTGTCGACCACATTAAGGGGGGCTCGGATGAATCGCATGCCTACACAACGGCTAACCGATTGGCAGCTTACCTGGCGAGCGGTTATGAGTTGGTTTCAGATGGCTACCCAACGAACTTCACATTTGATCGTGATACGGCGGTCACGCAAGCTTATACGGTAACCTTAACGCACGGTTCGCAAACGATTAACCCCAACGATCCAAAGACGCCAGGCACGCCAATTAATCCGGATAACCCTGATGGAACAAAGTATCCAGACGGTTTGAAGTCAACTGATTTGAATGAGTCAGTGACGCGGACGATTACGTATGTGGATCAAGCTGGCAAGGCGATGGCGACAGCGGTTAAGGAAACCATTCACTTTACGCGCACGGCGACCCTTGATACGGTAACCGGTGCATACACGTATAGTGCGTGGGAGCCAACGACGGTAACGTCAATGGATGCCGTTGATTCGCCGGTAATTGCTGGTTATGTGGCTGATCGCCAAACGGTCGCTGCTTTGAGTGATTTGACGGCAACGTCAGCGGATATGTCAGAAAAGGTCGTGTACGCACCAATTGGTCAGTACGTACCAGCATTCCCAAGTGGTGTAACGGATGTGCCAAGCACGCCAATTGATTATCCAAATAACCCCGATGATCCAACCACAACGGATACGCCGGGTGAGGATAATCCAGCCACACCGGGAACACCTGATAATCCAACGATGCCGTATGTACCCGGCTTTACGCCGCAAGGTCCAGATGGTCCGTTGCAACCAGTGGATCCAAACAACCCAAGTGCAGGTTACTGGCCACCAGCGCCAAGCGAGACGCCAACTGAAGACACGACGATTACCTACACGGCCAATAAGCAAACGGCGACGATTACGTATATTGATGATGAAACTGGTCGCATTTTGGCGGTTGATACGATTATGGGTGGTTCGGCGGAAACGAGTTCGTACTCACCTTATAACCGCATTATGGTTTACAAGTTGGCTGGTATGATGTTAGTAAGCAATGGGTACCCAAGTCACTTTACGTTTGATCGTGATGAGTCAGTTGATCAGGCCTTTGAAGTTCATTTCGAAGGCGCGACAATCACGGTTACACCAGATGATCCAAAGGTACCAGGTGAGCCAATTTACCAACCAGGTGATTTGATTGATCCGAACGATCCTGATTCGCCAACGTTCCCAGATCCACTTGGTGAGCCGGGTACGCCGGTCGATCCGGATGATCCCGATTCACCAACTTGGCCACAGCCGCCAGTTTGGCCAGATGGCGTAACGGCAGCAGATTTGCGTGAAGAAGTGAACCAAACGATTACGTATATTTATGAAAAGGATGGTTCAACAGCGGCTAAGACGGTTACTGATCAGGTTGTCTTCACACGGACGATTACGATTAACGTCATCGCTGCACAGCAGAGTGCGCAACCACAAGCCCGTCTGGCACGTGCTGCCACGGCGAGTCCGATTGTTTACTCTGATTGGCAGGCAGTGAACGGCGATGATAAGTTTGATGCGAAGACCTCGCCAGTTATTCCAGGCTATATCGCTGACCGATTGGTGGTCGAAGAAGTAGCTGATATGGATGAAACCAGTGAAGATGACATCCAGCAAGTTGTTTATCGTCAACTTGGTTCTTGGGTACCAAGTGTGCCACAAGTACCGGGGGTTAAGACACCGGCTGATGTGACGTATCCAAATGATCCGGATGACCCAACGAAGACGGCTGATCCAAATTCACCAGGTTATCCAGTCATCCCATATGTACCAGGCTTTACGCCACAAGGTCCAGATGGGACGCCACTACAGCCAGTTGACCCAAAGGATCCAAGCCAGGGTTACTGGCCACCGACTGTGCCAAATGATCCAACGACTGATACAACGATTGTTTATCGGGTTGACCAGCAACGTGCAACGGTTAACTTCATCGATCAAAATACGAAGCAGGTGCTACACGTCGAACAATTGACCGGTGATAGTTATAGCAAGTCGACTTATACGACGACTAATCAAATTGCGGGTTATCTGGCACAAGGGTATGTCCTAGTACGGGATGGTTATCCAGCAGGCGGTATGACATTTGATGCCGATTCCGCCCATAACCAAACCTTTGTGGTAACGCTAGCTCACGGTACGACAACGGTTGATCCAAATCACCCTGGCGTACCAGGCACGCCAATCGATCCGAATAATCCGACCGGTCCAAAGTGGCCGGCAGGTACGGATAAGGCCAACTTGACTGATGAAGTGGAGCGAATTGTACGTTACTTGAATGATGCTGGGCAGACTGTTGCAGAAGCGCAAACGCAAACTGTTACGTTTACACGAACGGCAACAGTTGACCTGGTGACCGGACAAGTCACGTATGGTCCATGGCAATCGATTCAGTCAGCTGAGATGGCAGCCATTACGTCACCACGTCTAGCGGGTTACATTGTCGATCGCCCAACGGTTGCATCAGCAACGGTTCAAGCTGGTCAAGGTGACTGGGTCGAGACGGTTCGTTATCACGCGGTTGGCTCATATGTACCACAGGTGCCAGGAGGCGTACCGGTTGATTATGTCACGAATCCAAATGACCCAAGCGGTATTCTCACACCAGGTGAACCTGGTAGTCCGGTTTTGCCACACGTACCAGGTTATGTCCCAGTTGGTCCGGATGGTAAGCCATTACAACCGGTAGATCCAAATGATCCGCGTCAGGGTTATTGGCCACCTGCGGTTGCAGACCCAACTCAAGATACGCCAATTACGTATGTTCAGATTGTGACTGACCAGGTAACGCCAGATGATGCGACACCAGCGCCAAGCGATTCAGCAGTTGCTGTCGATCATCAAGCACCAGTTAGTGACGATGTTGTGCTAGATAGCGATGTAGTTTTGCCAACTGCTGAAGTTAGCGCAGCCAGTCAATTGACAAAGAGTGGTGGATCATTAGCCTACACAGCGTCGTCGGCTGCAACGACTGAACCGACAGATGTGGCGAATGAAACGCCAACCAAGCATTCAGGTGTTTTGCCTTATACAGGTCAGGATGACCAAGAAGGGGCCAAAGCAACCGGATTGGCTATGTTGTTTGGTTTGTTCCTCGGTTTGTTCAAGCGTCGTAAGCGCAAGGATGAATCAGATGAGACGACGAAGCATCATGAAGATCGTTAGTTAAGATAAATAGACGAGGCTGGGACAGAAGTCTCTGTCTCATCCTCAAAAGCCGCCAATCTCCCGATTTAAAATCGGAGGATTGGCGGCTTTTAAACGTGTTCCGAAAGGCTGAACCCTTAATATAACGCCATTTGACCCACTCTCGTTTTTTACTAGGAATCCTTCAAAAAAAGCCCACGTTTTGTTGTTATACTTAAAGAAAGCGTTTGAACAAACGGGGAGGTTCTAATGCAACACTTATTTTTAATGGAGTTTTTTGGTCGAGGACAGAGCGGCCGATCGTATGCTGTGACTGAACGCGTGCGTGTGTTCAAAGCATTGCAGAAAAATGTGCGATTGGTCACGTTTGACTACAATCCACAATACAATGACATTTGGCAGGCGGTTGCCCCGGATTTAGAGGCAACCCATTTAAATATGATGGCGTATTATCAGGGGGATGCAATTGCTGGCGGTGTGCGGGTTGAAAGACTACATGATCATCAGCAGGTGACATTGGTTGACCGTGTGTTTAATCAAAGTGATCGCCTGGTTGGTGAAATTTATTATGGCCTGGATAATAAGACGGTTTCGCGGCGGGTGGCCATTCTTTATAACACTGATGGTTCCGAGCGAATCCGGCTGTTATATCAACAAAATAAAGTGGCCCAAGTTCATTTTTGGCAAGCCGGCCAGTTGCAGGTGATGAGTTTCACGGCTTTGGTTCGTCAGTTTTTGCAGGAAATAACGGCCCAGGAACCGAGCGTTATTTATGCCGATGTGCTGGAAGAAGAAATGACGCAAGCCTATCTTGGGGTAAGCAATGCAGTGGCAAAGGTCGCCTATATTCATGCTGACCATCACGTTGGTCAACATCAAATTTTAGTCGGGTTCCGCAATTTACTACGTTCGCGTCAATTTGATTGGATTGTTACCGGGACCCACAATCAGGCTGTTGATGTCCAGACGGAATGGCAGTGTCGGACAGCAGATATTGCCCCCGCGTCGATTAACGTGCCTAAGTCAGTGACGGCTCTGGCAGACCGCCGAGCTATGTCAGTGGTGGTCGTGACTAGATTCGATCGCATTAAACGGGTTGAGGATATGATCGCAGCGGTGGTGCAGGCCCATCAACAAAATCGCGATATCAATTTGCAACTGTATGGCACAATTACAGACCAAGCTTATTACACGCAACTGCAAAAACAAGTCACGGATGCCCATGCGTCTAATTACATTACATTTAATGGGCCAACAACGGATGCGGTCGCGACCTTCCAGACTGGCCAATTGACGGTGTTCACTTCTCGCACGGAAGGCTTTGGTCGGACGTTACTTGAAGCGTTAGCCGCTGGCACGCCAGTTGTGTCATACGATATTGATTACGGTCCGCGCGCTGTGATTGGTAAGGGAGGCAAGTTGGTATCAGATGGTCGGGTTGACCTGTTAGCGAATGCGTTAGTGATGGGTCTGGCTGATCGCCACTGGCGCGAGCAAGCTAGTGAGGCAGCACGACAACAGGCGACGCAGTATGATGCGCCACACATTACAGCCAAGTGGGCAGACTTAATTGCAGAATTGGAGCATTGCGATGAAAATAATGCTGATTAATGAAAAAACAGACCATGTGATTGAGACGTTTAACCAGTTGAAGCGGCGCTACCACCACGTGCAGATTGTGAACGTCACGGAGGATGAACAGTATGTGGCACGGCAAGCCGGTGAATACGTACTGTACCGAGTCGCTGGGGCGCGTCAACGCCCAGCGACCACGTTGAATGAGTTGCCGTTTGCACCGGATTATGCCATGTCTTATACGCCACAGGGTGAGTTACGAGTGACGGATATGGGGCAAGAAATTGCCACGTTGCAATTAATCGATTGGCAGAAACAAACGGTCCGCGCCATTAAATACATGGTGGCTGGCTCTAACTGGCAATTTGACTTGGTTGGCGAACGGGCAGCGGTTATTAAGCGCTGGATTCGTGACGAACGCTTGCGCACCATCATGATTCGTTTAACCCAAAATAATGGTAAGTCGGTGAAGAAGCTTTATAACTATGATGGCGACAGTCAACAACCAGTCAGCCTGAGCTTTCTCTATGACGGCAAACTCTATGCGAACGAAACAGATTACTTAACCAAAGCCTGCCAAGATATTTTTGATACACAAGACATCGAAATTTTACGATATCTAGGCTAATAGAAACACCGACTTATTGGTCGGTGTTTTTTAGTGCGGGTCGTGCTATCGCACGAGCAACCGAGTGGTTCTCTATAATCTTCGAATGTCAATGTTCTGTGGTGTGATGGCATAAGGCCAACAATGACTATCAAGCAAACCGAGAATATCTTGATTGCTGGCATGGTGGGTGGGGTGTGACGTAGCGATTGGTCGGGGTGAACTCACAAGTTTGGCCGACCGCCGGTTAGATAAGACGTTACGGACCTTGACTCTTCGCACAATTATTTGGGCGCTAGCCGGTGATCGCGCCGGCGGAGTTTACCCCGACCAATCTTTGCCGTAGTCACGCCCCGCCCACCATGTCCCGACGCAACGCGTCGACCGCCACCACAAACCAAAGTACACGTTATTTTTGTTCAGTAAAACCTAATTTTGCGTTATAATGATACCTCAGAAAGGGAGGTGTTTAACTTGGCTAGTTTATTAGATTTAGTCGATGATCTCGATGGTGTTGGACCAAAGCGGGTTCAAGCACTCAATAAACTTGGTATCTACACAATCGATGACTTACTCGGCTACTATCCAATGCGCTATAACGACTTAGCGATGAAAACGCCTGCTGAAACGCAAGACGGTGAGAAGGTAACGTTTAAGGGCGTTATCACGTCACCACCCGTGGTTAATCGCTTCGGGTATAAGAAAACACGGACTAGTTTCCGGTTGACAGTGGAACATGACACGATTATGGTGTCATTTTTTAATCAACCATGGGTAGGGAAAAACTTGGAGCTTGGTCAGGAAGTGGCCGTCCACGGTACCTACGACAAGACACGGCAAGGCATGTCTGGCATTAAGTTAATGTCGCGAAATGGCGATGATGAGATGGAAGCCGTTTATCCATCTTCAAAAGAAATCAAAGCAAAGACAATTAAAGATTTAATTATTCAAGCATTGGGCAAGTATGGCGAACTGTTACGGACGGATATCGTGCCTGCTTATTTACGAACACGTTATAAGTTGATGAACCACCACGATACAGTCTTTGGGATGCATGCACCAACGGATGGCCAAGTTGCGACCGAAGCACGGCGTAGCGCGTCGTTTGAGGAATTTTTCGTTTTTCAAATGCGTCTGCAAGTGATTAAGTCAATGGATCGTGATAATCGTGGTCGGTCAATTAATTTCAACAATGATGAATTGAAGGCGTTTATTGCCACATTGCCGTTTGAACTCACGGATGCGCAAAAACGCGTCGTGAATGAAATCGTGCGTGACATGCGACGCCCAATTCATATGAATCGTCTTTTGCAAGGAGATGTAGGGTCTGGAAAAACGGTTGTGGCTGCGTTGGCCATGTATGCCGCCATTACCGCTGGGATGCAGGCAACTTTAATGGCCCCAACTGAAATTTTGGCCCAGCAACACGCTAAAACAATTGGCAACTTTTTTGATCCAGATAAAGTGCGAGTTGAGTTGTTAACGGGTTCAACAAAAACAGCGGCTCGACGCCAAATTTTGGAAGATGTTGCAAACGGCGAAGTGGATATTTTGATTGGCACACATGCGTTGATTCAACCTGATATTGCGTTCCGTAATCTTGGGTTAGCGGTTATCGATGAGCAGCATCGGTTCGGTGTGCAGCAGCGCGCGACACTTCGAGAAATCGGTATGAATCCGGATATCTTAGCGATGACAGCCACGCCAATTCCACGAACGTTAGCTATCACAGCGTACGGCGAAATGGACGTGTCGATCATTGATCAATTACCAGCCGGTCGTAAACAAATTAAGACGTATTGGTTGCGTAGTAATGAGATGGAAAAAACAATTGCCTTTATTAGGTCCCAACTCCAGGAAGGCGCGCAGGCATACGTTGTGACGCCGTTGATTGAGGAGTCCGAAACACTCGATGTCCAAAATGCCGAAGCTGTCTATGCTGAGTTGTCGGAATATTTCGCACCCACGTATCGGGTCGGTTTGTTACATGGTCGGCTATCGAATCAAGAAAAAGAAGATGTCATGGCGGCTTTTAAGGCAAATGAGTTCCAAGTGTTAGTTTCTACAACGGTTATTGAAGTCGGTGTGGATGTGCCAAATTCGACGGTGATGCTTATTTTGGATGCTGATCGTTTTGGACTATCACAACTTCACCAATTGCGTGGTCGTGTTGGTCGAGGAAGTCGCCAATCCTATACGTTCTTAATTAGTGATCCAAAGACGCAATATGGTATTGATCGCATGGAAGCAATGGTTGCCACGACGGACGGATTTGTCTTGGCACAAAAGGATTTGGAGTTACGTGGTGCCGGTGACATCTTAGGCAATCGTCAGTCTGGTGTGCCAGAGTTCCGCGTCGGTGACCCGATTGCGGATTTGGCGATGATGACGGTGGCGCAAGAAGAAGCCATTGAAATTGTGTCAAAACCGGATTGGGACAAAGACCCTGAGCTAGCACCACTGGCGGATATGCTGTCAGAAACCATGGCTCGTTATCGTAATTTTGATTAAAAAATTGGCGCCTTTTACTTTTACCCAGTCCTAAAAGTATGTTAGATTTGTTCTAGCATTTATTTAAGTTATTTTTTGAATCCGAGAGGAAATGTAATTATGTTTAAGATTGCCATTGATGCAATGGGAGGGGATAACGCCCCAGAAGCAATCGTTGCTGGTGTTGAGCTAGCGCGTGACCAAATGCCTGACACAGAGTTTTTGTTGTTTGGTCAATTGGACAAGGTGAAGCCTTTCGTTAAGAATGAAGAGCGCTTGACTTTGGTGCAAGCAGATGAAGTCATTGCGATGGCTGATGAGCCAGTGAAGTCAATTCGTCGCAAGAAGCAAAGTTCATTAGTTTTGGCCGCGCAAGCGGTTAAGAACGGTGACGCGGATGCCATTTTCTCAGCCGGGAACACGGGTGCCTTGTTGGCTGCCGGTATCTTCATTGTTGGCCGAATCAAGGGAATTGATCGTCCAGCTTTGATGACGGCTTTGCCAGCGTTTGATGGTCCGCACGATGCTTTCGTGATGATGGATATGGGTGCCAATGCGGAAAATCGTCCGGCACACTTGTACCAATACGGTATTTTGGGTTCATTCTACGCACACGAGATCTTGGGTTATGATGCCCCACGTGTTGGGTTGTTGAACAACGGAACTGAAGAAGACAAGGGTGACCAAGTCCACAAGGAAGCGCACCAATTGTTGCGTTATGGTTCTGAACACAATTTGTTGAACTTCGTGGGTAATGTTGAAGCACGTGAAGTTTTGCAAGGACCTGCTGATGTTGTGATTGCCGATGGTTTCTCAGGGAATGCCACGTTGAAGTCAATTGAAGGAACGGCCTTGTCATTGTTGAAGTTGCTTAAGGATACGATTATGAATGGTAGTCTTAAGACAAAGATGGCTGGTGCGATGTTGAAGCCTGCGTTGAAGGGCGTTCAAGCAAAGTTGGACTACTCACAGCACGGTGGCGCCGTTGTTATCGGGGTTAACGCACCGGTTGTTAAGACGCACGGTTCTGCTGGACCAGATGCAGTTGCAAACACGATGAAGCAAATTCACACAATGCTAGAAGCTGATTTGGTGGCCAAGGTGCAAGCGTTTGTTGCCGATCACAAGGAAGATTTGGCTGCACGTCCAGAGAATGATGTGGACGGCGCCGCTGAATAGCGTTAAACTAGGTAGAGTTAAATATTCGAATAGGAAACGGAATCATGGAACGACAAGAAATCTTAAACAAGGTCATTGAACTAGTTGCGGACCACTTTGAGTTGGACCCAGCTAAGGTGACTGGTGAATTAAACTTTTTGACAGACATCGATGCCGATTCAATTGATTTTGTTGAATTGGTATTGGAGATGGAAGACGAATTTGGTGCAGAAATCTCTGACGAAGACGCTGAAAAGTTGATTACCATCAACGACACGGTAGATTATATTGCCGCACGCGTTTAACTAATAGTTAAAAATTAATCATAAATCCCAGCAATGTAGCCATCGTGGTTTAGCAGTTGCTGGGATTTTTGTGTGTTGGGAAAATTTGCGTGCGCTGGTTAACAAACTCTGAAGAACCGTAATATAACACGGTTTTCTCTGGTATAATTAAACAGTATATCTAGAAAGGAAGTCTTATGTTTAAACAACTACAAGCAGAACTTGCATTATCCTATAATATCCACTTTAACGATGTGTCATTGTTGGAGGAGGCATTAACGCAAGCCAATTATATTAATGAACATCCAAACTACACGGGAAATGATTACCAACGTCTTGAATTTTTAGGTGACGCCGTGATGCAACAATCAACCGCCGTCTATCTATTTAAGCGTTACCCAGAGTGGGATGAAGGTCGATTGACAGAGTTGCGGATTTCGATGGTCCAAACCCGGGCGTTTGCAGCTTTGTCACGTGAGTTGCATCTCGATCAATATGTGCAATTGGGCCGTGGTGAGGAATTATCGGGCGCCCGTAATCGTGATTCACTGTTAGAAGACTTATGGGAAGCATTTATCGGTGCATTATTCTTGGATCAAGGTCAAGATGTCGTGATGCATTTCCTAGGTGACATCATGTTTAACAAGATTGATGAAGGATTCTACGATCGTTTCGTGGATTACAAATCAAAATTGCAGGAGCACTTGCAACGTCATGGTAGTGTCAAAATTACGTACACCAAGTTAGGCGAGCGACCTGTCGAAAATAATGAACAAATTTTTACAGTGCAGGTTGCCGTGAATGATCAAGTATTGGCAACAGGCGAAGGAAAATCAACAAAGGAAGCAGAAAAGGTAGCTGCACGGGCAGCATACCAAACATTGACGAAAAACTAGGGAATTGGTATGAAACTAAAAACATTGGAGATTAGCGGCTTTAAGTCATTTGCTGATCGCACCAAGATAGAATTTATGCCAGGTATCACTGGAGTTGTAGGACCAAATGGTTCCGGTAAATCAAATATTATCGAAGCCATTCGCTGGGTAATGGGTGAACAATCCGCCAAAGGGCTACGTGGTGACAAAATGTCGGACGTGATTTTCGGCGGGACATCACAGCGTGCGCCACTGAATCGCGCTGAAGTTTCAATCACATTCGATAATACCGATCGTTATTTGAACTCCGACTACTCTGAGATTCGGATTACGCGTGCCTTATATCGGAATGGCGATTCAAAGTACCAAATTAATGGGACAACGGTTCGCTTGAAAGATATTCATGAATTGTTTATGGATTCTGGGTTGGGACGCGAAAGCTTTTCAATTATTTCACAAGGGCGTGTTGAAAGTATCTTCAGTGCGAAACCAGAGGAGCGTCGGTCAATCATTGAAGATGTGGCTGGGGTTTATAAGTATAAACAAAATAAGGACAAGGCTGAAAAAGAGCTGACTGGTGTGCAAGATAACTTAAACCGGGTGCAAGATATTTTGTACGAGTTGGAAAATCGCGTGACCCCATTAGCTGAGCAATCGGCAAAGGCACAGACGTATTTGACGACCAAAGCACGGTTTGATCAGTTAGATCAATCACGCTTAGTCTTGGAATTAACGGACTGGTACACTGAGCAAGCAGATATCAAGGCCCAATTAAGTCGGGCTGAGGATGAGAATGAAACACATGCGGAATCGGTTAAGACGCATACTGACGCGTTAGCAGCGATGAAGCAAGCTCGGACGGAAGCTGAAGAAAAGCAGCAACAAGCACAAGCTGAATTATTGCGATTGACGACGCGTGCGGAACAATTGGTTGGGGAACAAAAATTGCAGGCTGAGCGTTCTACCAATCGATCAAATGTGACCCGTGAACTGGAAGCACAATTGGCCCAAGTTGAAGATCGCTTGACGGAACTACGCGTAACGGCGGCGAACCGTCAGGAAACGATGACGGCGGCGGCTGACCAGGTAACAACACTAGAAGCCAACATTGCGACGTTACAGGCGTCACACCCCCGCCAACAGTTGACTCAGGTAACGACGGATATTGAACAATTACGGGCAACCTTAGTTGAGACGATGCAATTGTTAACGACCGCTAAAAATCAACAGCAATTCTTAGCGCAAGAAAATGAGCGGAATGACGCTGAGAGCGAGCGGTTGGCGCAACGTCAGAATCAATTAACGTTACAAATGACTAATGCCGAAGCCACGGTCGCAACGGCACAAACCGCCGTAGCTGAAACGACGGCCACTTTGGCGAGTGCGCAAGCTGAATTTACGCGCTTGCAACAGTTGGGTAAACAGTTAGAGGAACAAAGTCAAGCCCGCCGCCAAGAATGGTTTAGCAAGATGGAAGAGGATCAGCGACTGTCAACGCGTTTGCAGTCGTTGAGTCGTCTATCTGAAAATTATGAGGGTTATTTCCAAGGTGTGCGTAACCTCATGAAGGCCAAAGAGAATTTTCCCGGCATTCACGGTGTACTGGCTGAGTTAATTTCAGTTGCGTCAACGCATCAAACGGCCATCGAAACGGCGTTGGGTGGTGCTTTACAAAACGTGGTTGTTGCGGATGAACAAGTTGGTAAGACGGCGATTAGTTATTTGACGCAGCACCGTTTGGGACGTGTGACATTTTTGCCATTAACAACGATTCGTAAGCGTGAGTTGCAACCGGCACAAATTCAGACTGCCCAAGGCCAAGCTGGCTTTGTTGGTGTCGCAGCAGATTTAGTGAAGACAGATAGTGCGTATCGCCCTGTTGTACAAAGTTTGCTCGGGACAACTGTCATTGTCACGAACATGGATGAGGCTGTGCCCATGGCGCGCGCCTTACAACATCGCGTTCGGATTGTGACCCTTGATGGGCAAGTCATGAACGCAGGTGGGTCGATGACTGGTGGTGCCAGTCGTAATCAAGGTAATGGTTTGTTGTCACAACAAAGTGAAGTAGAATCATTGACGGCACAGGTTGCGACGTTGCACACGCAGACGGAACAGTTGGAACGACAGGTTCGTGAGTTAGATGACGAACTGAAAGCAACAACGACGGCCTTTGGCGAGGCACAAGATCAGGTATTAGTGGCTAATGAAGCGGCACAGGCAGCGACGGCACAATTACAGGTGGCTGAAGAACGCTTGGCCCAAGCACAAAAAGAAAAGTCGGCCTTAACATATGAATTCAGTGTGTCATCATCAGGTACGGTTGACCATGCGTCATTGGTGGCTGACAATCAGCACGACATTGCGACGTTGTCTGAGCAACAAGCAGCCCAGCAGGCCCAGTTAACGAGTTTATTGGCTGAGCAAACGACGTTGAGCGACAAAATGGCGACAGTTGATCAAGAATTGACGGCTTTGCAAGCACAACTCGCCACAGCTCAAGCTAATGTGCAAGCGGCTTCTGTTCGTCACGAAGATGTTGTGGAACAAATTCAGGCGGAAGAACAGCGCTTAGCAGCTTATCAGCAGCAGATGACTGATTTGACGGCGGATCAGGGTGATGTCCAACAACGACTGGCTAACGACTTAACTGGTACGTTGGCGGATAAGGAAGCAACCGAAGACGAGTTGACAGATTTGGCAACTGAGTTAGAGGAATTGCGACAAGAAATCGCCTTAGCTGAAGGCGAGCTTGTGCAAGCGCAAGAAGCACAAACTGAAGCGATGACAAATTTGAGCCGTTTGAGCGGTCGACAGGGTGAATTACGTAGTGCCATTCAAGCCGGTGAACGGACTTTGGAAGAAACATATGATACGTCGTTCGAATACGCCAAGTCGCAGCTGTCGGTAATGCCAATTGCAGATATCCGAACGGAATTACAGGCGTTGAAGGTGACTTTGTCAGAAATTGGCAACGTTAATTTAACGGCGATTGATGAATATGTGGAAGTGAAAGAACGTTTTGATTTCTTGACGCAGCAACAAGATGACCTGGTTGCGGCCCGGGATAACTTACGCCAAACGATGTCGGAAATGGATGAAGAAGTCGAAACCCGCTTCAAGGAAACGTTTGACGCTGTTGCAGAACATTTTGCTGGCATTTTCGTTAAGATGTTTGGGGGCGGTCAGGCAAAGTTAGAACTGACGGATCCGACGAATTTGCTAACAACTGGGGTTGATATTAAGGCCCAGCCACCTGGCAAAAAATTCCAACAAATGAGTTTGTTGTCGGGTGGTGAAAAGGCGTTGACAGCAATCAGCTTGCTTTTTGCTATTTTGGAGGTCCGGCCCGTACCATTTGCGGTACTTGATGAGACTGAAGCGGCGTTGGATGAAGCGAACGTTGATCGATTCTCACGTTATTTGCATGATGTGAATGATCGGACACAGTTTATTGTAATTACGCACCGTAAGGGAACAATGACAAATGCCGACGTTCTGTATGGGGTGACAATGCAAGAACCAGGTGTTTCAACGATGGTTTCAGTAAACTTGATGGCACTCGATGAGATGACATCAGAAAATTAATGGGGATAAAACAATGGGATTGTTTGATTTTTTTAAGAAAAAGCCAGCAGCGCCAAAGGTTGTTGTGGAAGTGCTTTACCCACAGACATGGGAAAATAGCGAGGCACCTGTTGAACCAACAGTTCTCGCCGCGGAAGTGTTACAACCAACACCTGGTGAGGCAGTTGAAATTCAAGTACCAAGCCATATCGCTGCCGAGGACGTTGCACCAGTTGCTGAAGTTGTTGAGACTGTAGAAACAGAAACAGAAACAGAAACAGAAACAGAAACAGAAACAGAAACAGCGGTAACATCAGAGACGAACTTGGATGAAGGTTTGACGAAAACACGGAAGACGTGGTCTGAACGTTGGAATGCGTTTATGGCGAACTTCCGCTCAGTTGATGAGGATTTCTTTGAAGAACTTGAAGAAACACTGATTGGTGCCGATGTTGGCGCGCAAACAGCGTTGCAATTAACGGATGAGTTGCGCAATGAAGTTAAGCTACAAAATGCGAAAAGCAAGGCTGACATTTCACGCGTCATTATTGATAAGTTGGTTGAACACTACCGTAGCCAAGGCGTTAACGAAGATGCGTCAATGCATTTTGCACCTGAGGGACCAACAGTGATTTTGTTTGTTGGGGTTAATGGGGTTGGTAAGACAACGACAATCGGTAAGATGTCAGCACGATACAAGGCTGAAGGTAAGCAGGTTGTGCTAGCGGCGGCGGACACGTTCCGTGCCGGTGCCACGCAACAATTGCAAGCCTGGGGTGAGCGCAATGGTATTCCGGTTGTGGCTGGCGCTGCTAACGCTGACCCAGCATCGGTGGTCTATGACGGTGTGAAGACGGCGATTGAAACTAACGCGGATATTCTCTTCGTCGATACGGCTGGCCGTTTGCAAAATAATGTTAATTTGATGCAAGAATTGGCGAAGATGAAGCGTATTATTACGCGTGAGCTGCCAAACGAACCGCAGGAAGTGTTGTTGGCTTTGGATGCAACTACTGGTCAGAACGCGCTCCAACAAGCACGTCTGTTTAAGGACTCGACAGATGTGACGGGAATTGTTTTGACGAAACTTGACGGAACTGCCAAGGGTGGTATTATCTTGCCAATTCGTAACGAGCTACACCTGCCAGTTAAGTGGGTTGGTTTGGGTGAACAGGTTGGTGACTTACAGCCATTTGATGCGGATGATTTCGCTAAGAGCTTGTTTGGTAGCCTATTGATTGGAGATGACAAGTAATGGAATTAGAGAAAAACACGCGCTTGAATGCCTTGTTTGATTTCTATCAACCGTTACTGACGTCAAAGCAAAATGATTACTTGCAATTGTACTACGCGGATGATTACTCACTTGGCGAAATTGCCGAAGAATTTGAGGTATCACGCCAAGCCGTGTATGATAATTTAAAGCGTAGTACCCAGTTATTGGAAGATTACGAAGCAAAGCTCCACTTGTTTGCAGATTATTTGCAACGACAAAGTGTGGCCGCACAATTAAATGATTATATTCAAGAAAAGTATCCCAATGACGCTGAGCTAACGCGATTAGCTGAACGTCTGGTGACATTAGAAGAGGAGTAAAGCATGGCCTTTGAAGGTTTGACTGAGCGATTGCAAAACGCATTGAGCGGGTTGCGTCGTAAGGGGAAGGTGACAGATGCGGACTTACGCGAGACGATGCGTGAGATTCGTTTGGCATTGTTGGAAGCCGACGTTAACTTTACGGTTGTTAAGGACTTTGTCCGTAACGTTCGTGAAAAGGCGGCTGGTGCCAAGGTGTTGGAAGGATTGAATCCTGCCCAACAAATCGTCTCAATCGTTAACGATGAATTGACGGCGATGATGGGTGAGTCAGAGGTGCCATTGAACGTTTCTGACAAGATTCCAACGGTTATCATGATGGTTGGTTTGCAAGGTGCTGGTAAGACGACGACGGCTGGTAAGCTGGCCTTGAAGTTGAAGTCTGAGCAGAACGCCCGACCATTGATGATTGCGGCCGACGTTTATCGTCCAGCGGCCATTGATCAGTTGAAGACATTGGGTGAGCAAATTGATGTGCCGGTCTTTGAGATGGGGACTGATGCAGACCCACGTGATATTGTTCGCCAAGGGTTAGCTAAGGCAGCGGAATTGAAGTCAGACTATGTCTTCATTGACGCGGCTGGTCGTCTACAAATTGACGAAGCCTTAATGCAAGAATTGGCTGATGTTAAGGAAATTGCACAACCAGATGAAATCCTACTGGTTGTCGATGCCATGACTGGACAAAACGCTGTTGAAACGGCTGAAGGCTTTAATGAGCGGTTAGACGTTACCGGTGTCGTCCTGACTAAGTTGGATGGTGATACCCGTGGTGGAGCAGCTTTGTCAATTCGTGCTGTAACGGGTAAGCCAATTAAGTTCGTCGGACAAGGTGAAAAGATGACGGATTTGGATATTTTCTATCCAGACCGTATGGCTAGCCGTATCTTGGGTATGGGTGACTTGCTAACGTTGATTGAGAAGGCCCAAAAGGACTTTGATGAGAAGCAAGCTGCTGAGACGATGGAAAAGATGAAGTCAAACACATTTGACTTCAATGACTTCATTGATCAAATGGACCAAGTACAAAATATGGGCCCAATTGAAGATTTATTGAAGATGATTCCAGGGATGGCAAATAATCCAGCCTTGGCTAACGTTAAGGTTGATCCAAAGGATATGGCCCATTTGAAGGCCATTGTGATGTCAATGACACCAGCCGAACGTGAAAATCCAGATTTGCTGAATCCGTCACGCCGTCGCCGTTTGGCAGCGGGTGCCGGACGTCCAATTGTCGAAGTTAACCGCATGATCAAGCAATTCAACGAGATGAAGAAGATGATGAGCGGGATGATGAATGGTAACATGGGCGGTATGGAGCAAATGATGAATGCGATGGGTGGTGGCAACATGCCCGGTATGCCTGGTGGCTTCCCTGGAATGGGCGGCGGTATTAAAGGCAAGATGGCTAACATGGCGATGAAGCAAATGGCTCGCAAGATTCAAAAAAACAAGAAGAAGCGTCGTTAAAATTATGGGTCGTTATTTACTAGATGATAAGACAAAGGCTATGAACGTTAAGTACCAGTCAGAAAAGAAAGGTGCTGTGTCAAAGGCCGATAAAGTTGCAATGCTCCGTGAACAAATGTTAGCGAAGCGTAAGCAAAAATAAGCTTAAAAGCGTCATTCGATTGTGAATGGCGTTTTTAATTTACAGATTTTTAACAAATTCCTCAAGTTAACCCGCCATAATATAACCATCGATCACCTGCTAGCATCGAAACAAGCCTGTGCACGGGGGCGTTTCACTTGTTGTGATCACAATATGCAAAGAGCCTGAATAGTCGCGACGGTGACTTGTTCGGGCTCTTTGTCCATAAGAGGAACTCATTTGCTGTTGGAAAACTTTGGTACGAACAGTGAGTGAGTTCTTTTTTCTGTAAGCGTTTTCAAAACTTCATATATTCTTGACGTGACCTTAACTTTTGTTTAAAGTAATATTCGATAACTTGTTGTAAACTAAATGTAACAATAAGAAAAGGACACATTTAAGGAGGATATGACGTATGGAATCACGAGTAACGAGAATGAAGCGAACACGCATCACGGCAAAGTTGTTGGTATTGGTTTTTGGGTTGCTTTTGTTAGCAGGTTTAGTTACGGCGTTGGAGACGACAGCTAACGCCGAACAGTCGCTCGCGCAACGGGATACGCATATCGTCACGACTGTGTCGACGACGAAGGTTACTGCGGAACCAGTTGTAGCTGAGTAAGATGGAGGTAGGCGCTTAATGAGACAACGACATAAGCGGATACTGACGTTTACCGGTTTTGGTTTTATTATTGGTTTATTAGGTGTGGCACTGACGATGCAAGTTTGGACACATCAGCGTCAAGTTGAAGATGCGGCGGTGGCCCGTTCGTTATCGGTTGCCAAAGAAATTTCAGCATCACGTACAGCATCTGAACAGGCTCGCCAGCACGCCAAAAATCAAACGACGCAATCAGCTACGATGAGTCAAGTCAGTAAGATGACGGCTGATCCGGCTATTACCCATTTAACGGTTGAAGAGCGTATGGCTTTGATTATGTTAGCGAGTGATATCGAACTACCAATCGGTCAAACTCTGATTATAAGGGGGCAGGGAAATGGTGATACCGATGTTATGATTGCAGCCACGGATGAGGTGTTAGCAGTCGTGTCCATTATTTCCGGTTACGATCGATTGGTTTATAATCCAATCACAAAAGAAACGACTAAAGTCAATGTTGGTCAAGCTTACCAAAACTTACATCAGACGGTGGCCTATAAACAACTATGTGAACAAATTAAACTAACTTAGCAAAACCAGAATTCGTCATTCTGGTTTTGTTTTTGTTAGGAATGCGCTAAAATATAAACTTATGTGAGCGATAATATACCAAAACCCCGCTAAAAACGTTGCATTTGAATAATTTTCAACGTGTAAAGGAAAAACACTTTACAGGCAGTTGGTTATTTGGTATATTATTACTTGTAGAAAAACAACTGGAGGAAAATAAACATGGCTGTTAAGATTCGTTTGAAGCGCATGGGTTCAAAGAAGCGCCCATTCTACCGTGTGGTAGTTGCTGACTCACGTTCACCACGTGATGGTCGATTCATCGAAACTGTTGGTACGTACAACCCATTGGTTGAGCCTGCCGAAGTTAAGTTGAACGAAGAATTGGTATTGTCATGGTTGAACAACGGTGCTCAACCATCAGATACTGTAAAGAACTTGTTGTCTAACGCAGGCATCATGAAGAAGTTCCACGAAGCTAAGTTCTCAAAGTAATTTGGGTATTCAGTTTTGAATTTCTTAAAAGAGCCAACCTATCCGGGTTGGCTCTTTTTTCTGCGGTGAAATGGTTATAGTCGCGTTACGAACTAGGGCTAGTGTTTGCATTTTGTGACTGAGATGACTATCATTGCATATTGAAAGTAGACGGGTTATGTCTATTAACCTTAATAGAAAGAAGCTAAACATTCATGGAAGTTAGTTTATGGATCTGGGTCGCATTTTTTGCCTTTGTGGTGGTCATGCTGGCGCTGGATTTGGGTGTCTTTAATAAAGAAAATGTGACACCATCATTCAAAAAGTCGTTATTAATGACTGGTATCTGGGTAGGGTTGGCCTTTGTCTTTGCCGTTGGTATTTGGCTATTTGCAGGGGCTAATCATGCGATAGATTTCGTAACGGGATATCTATTGGAAGAATCACTAAGTGTAGATAATTTGTTTATCTTCATCTTGGTCTTTAGCTTTTTTGGCATCGCATCAAAGTACCAACACCGGATTTTGTTCTGGGGTGTCTTCGGTGCCTTGGTGATGCGTGTGCTCTTTATTTTAGGTGGGGCGGCCTTGCTGCATCGTTTTGAGTGGCTAATGTATATTTTCGGTATTTTCTTGGTTTATACGGGGCTGAAAATGCTGTTTGAAAAAGAGGCCAATCAAAATTTGGATGACAGCCCAATTATTAAGTGGCTACGCAAGGTTTTGCCGATTAAGGATGACGTTACCGAGCCTCATTTTATCGTGAAGGAAAATGGCAAACGGTATGCAACACAATTTTTAATCGCTTTGATTTTTATCGAAGCCTCAGATTTATTGTTTGCTGTTGATTCAATTCCAGCGGTTTTAGCAGTGACGACGGATACGTTTATCGTCGTGACGTCGAACATTTTCGCCATCATGGGGCTACGTTCGCTATACTTTGCCTTATCGAAATTATTGCCGATGTTCCGTTACATTAAGTATGCGTTGGCAATTGTGCTGGCATTTATCGGCGCGAAGATGTTGATTAATGAAGGTGGTAATATGTTTGGGTGGTCATTCGAAATCTCAAACATAGCTTCGTTAATTGTGATTGTGAGTTTATTGGTGGTGGCGATTGCAGCCTCGATAATTGTCGCGCGGGTGCAAGCGCGCCGTGAATTTAAAAAGTAACAAGATGAAGTCGTTATAGCCAAGTTGGTTGTAACGACTTATTTTTTTCCTCTGTTCAGGACTGCAAAAGTACGATAAACTGTTTCTTGTAACTAAAAATTTCTTTTATCATAAATAATACGGGGGGGTTGCATGGGTAAACAGGTTAAGTTTATTGGATTAGGGGTTGTTGTTGTCATTTTAGCCATCTTGGGTGGGTTCAAGTTTTTTGATCGCGTGGAAAATGGAAATGTCGGGATTCGGTATGCGATTTCTGGCGGTGTCCGTGATAAGGCATTGTCACAAGGGATTCACTTCGTGGGACTAGACTATGTCACGCAGTATCCGATTAAGACACAATCGATTAAGCAACGAGTTGCAGTGGCAACATCGGATGGTAAGAAAACGGACGTCAAAATTAGTTATTCATACCACGTTGATCCATCGAAAGCGGTGGCAATCTATAAGAAGTTCGGTTCTGCAGATATCCATGCCATTGAAACCGGCTGGCTAGCGCAAAAATTGCAAAAGGCCTCACGTGAATCAATGGCAAAGTTTACGTTGCTCGAAGTGGTTGGAACAGATTCAACTAAGGCGCAAGCTGGTATTTTGAAGAGTTTCCAACAAGCCGCTGAACCATACGGCTTTGTTGTCGAAGATTTGTCATTTGGAACGCCGTCAATTGATGAACAAACCCAAAAGTCAATTGATGACATTATTAAGGCTGGTCAAGATAATAAGAAGGCCGAACTAGAAGCTAAGACGAAGGAAACGCAGGCTAAGGCTGACGCCGATGCCAAGATTACAGCAGCGAATGCTGAAGCGGAAGCAAATAATAAAATTAACGCGTCAATTAATGACCAAACGATTGCCTACATGGAAGCGCAAGCACGTTTGAAGCACGGCTGGGTAACGGTGCAAACGAATGATGCGATGGTTGATGCGAAGGGGAACTAAGCATGGGTTTCTTTATCTTCCGAATTTTATTAGCACTTGCGATCATTATCGTAGGTTATTTGAGCTATAAAGCGTATCAGTCATACAAAGCAGACCAAGCGCACCCCAAACATCATGACGACGATGATGTTTAGGCATAAAAAAGAAGCACCGCGGTGCTTCTTTTTTTGTTACCATTCAGCGGTTGTATCGTTGAAGGTTTCCAGCTGCAAACCGTTTTCATCAAGTTGCCAAGTCGTAATGGAACCGTTTTCTGGTTCAATACCCTTGTAAGCATCCCCGGCAAAGCGATTAACCAAATTAATCAGTAAGATTCCATGGACGACTAGTAGAACGCGATCACCATCTTGATGCTTTGTTAGCAAGGTGTCTAACCCGTTATTTAGGCGCGACCAGAACATCTGGCTATCTTCAGCGTCCCCGGCTGGGTCAGCTTGACGAAAGGCATCCATCAGTTGATCACCGTCAAGTGATCCGATTAAATCGCCATAGGTTGTATCGGCAGGTAAGCCAAGTACGCCGGCGAGGGCTTCACCAGCTTCAACCCCTGTCAGACCATCGAACGAACCGAAAAATTGTTCTCGGAAGTCGGGTAACTCGACCAAGTCTTGGCTGTCTGAGGTGAGGTTCGCGTCTAAAACAAACCGCGCTGTCTCAGCGGCCCGCGCTAAATCAGACGAATAGGCCCCATCAAAATGCACATAGCGTAACCGTTCGCCGGCTGCCTGGCCGTCCGCTATTCCTTTTTCGGTTAGCGGTGCATTTGTCCAGCCTTGCATGCGTCGATATTTGTTTAAATAGGTTTGCCCGTGTCGAACCATATAGACAGTAATACTCATGTTTTTATCCCCCAATCTTGATGCCTTAAGTGTATCAAAGTTACTCAGATAATTCTTGTTTAGTTGGGACAATATTTACGGTATACTAGAAGTTAGCAAATTAACTGAAATTTTTCACGATACGCGTGAAACTGAATAAACTTAAGAGGATACAAAAAATATGGCTTTGTATAAAGTAGGCACAATTGTGAACACCCACGGCATTCGTGGTGAAGTCCGTGTCATCGCCACGACTGACTTTCCAGAAGAGCGTTTTGCAAAGGGAAATAAGTTGATTATTGATGGCAAGTCACCTGTTGAAGTTGAGATTGCAACGGTGCGTAATCACAAGCAATTTGTGTTGTTGTCATTTAAGGATTTGCAAAATATCAATTTGGTTGAGCAATACAAGACGCACGATTTGATGGTGCCTGAAGAGGCACTACAAGATTTAGCAGAAGATGAATTTTACTACCATGAAATTGTGGGCTTAGATGTCATTGATAATGCAACTGGTCAAGTTTTGGGCAAGGTTGCTGAAATTATGGAATTGCCTGCCAATGATGTGTGGGTGGTTAAGGCTAAGGGCCAGGATGATTTGTTCATTCCATATATTGAAAATGTTGTCACGGAAATCGACTTGGATGCTGGGGTAGCCAAGGTTGATATGTTAGAGGAAATTTAACCATGCGCATTGATGTATTAAGTCTATTCCCAAATATGTTTACGCCGATGCGTGAATCAATTATTGGTAAAACGATTGAACGGGGCCTAGTTGACTTTCAGGTCACTTACTTTCGCGATTATACTGATAATAAGCACAACAAGGTTGATGATGAAATTTACGGTGGCGGCCAAGGCATGTTGCTGATGCCACAGCCAATCTTTGACGCAATGGATGCGATTGAGGCGGAAGCTGGTTCACGTGGGCGTGTGATTCTAATGGATCCGGCTGGTAAAACCTTCAATCAAGCGATGGCTGAAGAATTAGCCCAAGAAGAACACTTGACCTTTATCGCTGGTCACTACGAGGGCTATGATGAACGAATTCGTAATCTTGTGACTGACGAAATTTCGTTGGGTGATTTTGTGCTTACTGGTGGTGAACTGGGGGCGATGGTCGTGATTGATGCGACGGTGCGCTTGCTTGATGAGGCTTTGGGTGACCAAATGTCAGCCGTTGATGATTCGTTTTCAACGGGCTTATTGGAGTACCCACAGTATACGCGGCCGGCTGATTTCCGGGGGATGAAGGTGCCAGATGTCTTGATGTCAGGGCACCACGCTAACATTGCGACATGGAAGCGCAAAGAAGCATTGCGGCGGACATACTTGCGCCGGCCTGATTTGCTAACTGATTATGACTTTACTAAAGAAGAGCGTCAGTTGTTAAAGGAAATCAAAGCGGAAGAAGCAAACGAAATATAAAGACTTGTTTATAAACACCAGAGATGATATTATTATTTCTGGTGTTTTATTCACCAAAAATAAACCCGATAATCCGCTGGCCGGGTGGTGTATCGATTATCGACTAGGAGATTTGATATGCGTCAAAACGCTTTGCTAGAAAAGTTGGTTGCTGATCAATTGCGTACGGACATTCCTGAGTTCCGTGCCGGTGATTCAGTTCGTGTATACGCTCGAATCGTTGAAGGTTCACGTGAGCGTGTGCAATTGTTTGAAGGTGTTGTTATCAAGCGTAAGGGTACTGGTATCCAAGCTACTTACACTGTTCGTAAGATTTCTAACGGTGTTGGTGTTGAGCGTACTTTCCCATTGCACTCACCACGTGTTGATAAGATTGAAGTGACTCGTCACGGTCGTGTACGTCGCGCTAAGTTGTACTACTTGCGTGCATTGCACGGTAAGGCTGCTCGTATCCGCGAAGCACGCCGTGCCTAATGACATTTCGTCATTAAGCTTCGAAAAGGCTGATTCCATTTGGAATCAGCCTTTTTCTGTTATTTAGGTAAAACGTTTCATTAGATAATGATTAATTTATGAGCGTTCGACTCATAAATAAGTCTTTTTTTTATTATGAAATAGTGTAAACTAGAACAAGTGTTATTTTTAAAAGTTAGGGATAGGTAGAGTATTCATGGTTGAAAAAAAGACCAAGAAAGAAAAGCATAGTGTTGGTCTCGGTTGGCGCATCTTGTTTGGCCTTGTCGTTGGTATTATTTTGGGTGTTATCTTCTATCAAAATAAGACGGCGATTACCGCGATGCAAAATATCGGGACGATGTTCATCGGTCTAATTCAAATGGTCGTGTTACCAATTGTTTTGACAAGTTTGACCGCCGGAATTGCGAAGATGGGTGACATGCATAAATTAGGCCGCATCGGTGGTAAAACAATTATCTACTTTGAATTGTTATCAACTGTGGCGATTTTAATTGGTATGATTGCCGGAAATGTGTTCCAACCAGGGGCGCATGTGGATATTCATAATTTGCAAGCATCTAACATCAGTTCGTACTTGTCGACGGCCAAAGCGGCGGGTGACCATGGTGTCTGGTCGACAGTTATGGACATTATTCCAACGAACTTCTTCGGATCGTTGGCCAATGATAAGATGTTGCAGGTTATTTTCTTCTCTGTTTTCTTTGGATTAGGAACGGCTGCCATTGGGCCAAAGGGACAAATCATTATCGACTTTTTGGATGCGGTTGCTGAAGTGATGTTTAAAGTCACAAACTGGGTCATGCAAGTTGCACCAATTGGTGTCGGTGCATTGATTGGGGCGACGGTAGCTCAGATGGGGGTTAGCTCACTTGGATCATTAGGCTTCTTTATCTTTATTGCCTATGCAACGATGATTTTCTTTATTTTGGTTGTTTTGGGTGCGGTGTTGCACATCTTTGGTGTCAACGTCTTTACCTTGATTAAGGTATTAAAAGAAGAGATTATCTTGGCTTTTACAACGGCCTCATCAGAAGCAACGTTGCCACGTATTGTGTCAAAGATGGAAAAGTTCGGGGTTAGCCAAGGTGTTGTATCATTCGTTGTGCCAACGGGGTACACGTTTAACCTAGATGGATCGGCTATTTATCAAGCGCTGGGTGCATTATTCATGGCACAGGCTTATGGCATTCACTTGACGATTGAACATCAGTTGACTTTGCTGGTGGTCTTGATGATTACCTCAAAGGGAATGGCTGGTGTACCAGGTGCCTCATTCGTTGTCTTGCTGGCCACGGTGTCAACGATTGGCGTGCCGGTGCAAGGCTTGGCATTCATTGCTGGTATTGACCGATTGGTTGATATGGGCCGAACGGTTGTTAACGTTGTTGGTAATTCAGCTGCATCAATCGTTATTTCAAAGTCTGAAAAGGACTTTGATGAGGAAAAGAGTATTCGTTACTTAGCATCATTAAATGATTAAATAATAAGCTCCCCTCTGTTTGGTTTTATGACTGGATAGAGGGGAGTTTTTTGGTTGATTAGGGGTTGCTTTCTTGTTGCGCGTAACTAGTGAGAAAACCTGACATTTGCTGTGGTGTAAGTGTAAAATGTGTGTGATAATATAGGGACGAAATAAAGTGGAAATTTGGGTATCCAACGGCCGCTTTGAAAAGACATAAAAGGAGGCGGCACTTGTGACATTAGCACGTGTACGTGAGTATGGTTTGAAGGCCATTGTATTTGTAACGGCATCAGTATTGGTGGCGATTTCAATGAATAATTTCTTCATTCCAAATAACATCTTCTCTGGTGGATTTAATGGAGTTGCACAACTGCTTAGTTTATTCTTTAAAGCAGTTTTCGGCATTCATGTTGAAGTTGGTGCGATTATCATGGCGGTTAATATTCCGCTTGCAATTGCCGGATGGATTTATGCAGGACGCGAATTTACGATCCTATCATTTTTGAATAATTTCTTCGCGTCGTTTATGCAGATTGTCTTACCGAAACAGACGTTAGTGGCACATGAGCCAATTCTGGCTGGCTTGTTTGGTGGATTGCTATTGGGTGTGGCAATTGGTATCACTTTTAAGTTGGGCTTCTCAACTGGTGGTATGGATATTGTTGCCATGATTGTACAGAAGACAACCGGAAAGTCGATTGGATTTATCAATCTCTTTATTAATGGGTTTGTCGTGGTTATTGCGGGTTCATTCATTGGTTGGCAAAATGCCATGTACACAATCATTGGTATCTACGCGACGTCAGTGGCTGTTGATTCGATTCACACCCGTCACCAAAAGCTGACGGCCTTTATCGTCACCCGTCGAGCCGACGAAGTGACCAAGGCCTTGCAAGAAGATTTGATTCGCGGTATTACGATTCTGCCATCTGTTGGTGCCTACACGCGTGAGCCGAACTCAACGCTGATGATGGTATTGTCACGGTATGAGTTGACTGAAATGGAACGTTTGACGAAATCAGTAGACCCAGACGCCTTTATTAATATTGTTAACACGGTTAACGTATCGAACAATTTCTGGAACGAAGATTTGCAAAGCCAAATCAGGCGTGAACGGTTAGCCGCACAGGCACAAATTACGGATGCATTGAATTTGGATGCCGAGGCTGATAAGCTATTAAATAAGTAATAAAGAAGAGACGAGGAAAGAATAATGCCTTTTGTACACGTAGAACTGGTTGAAGGTCGCTCAGATGAGCAACTAAAGGGAATGATGGCTGATATTACGGCAGCAGTTGAAAAGAACACTGGTGCCCCACGTGAGGCGATTAAGGTGATTGTGAACGAAATGCGTGCGGACCGTTTTATGGACGGTGGTACTTTGCGTTCTGAAAAGTAATTGCGTACAATAAGAGGAGTGGTATTTAAATACCACTCCTCTTTTTTCGCATATTGTTGGGAATATGTTAGATATAAAACGATAATTAGGAGCTATGTATGGCTGATCAATATATTATGGCGTTGGATCAAGGGACGACAAGTACTCGCGCGATTTTGTTTGACGCAGATGGTAAGGCCGTGGCAACAGCACAAAAAGAGTTGCCACAAATTTTTAAGCAACCAGGCTGGGTTGAACACGATGCGGAGATTATTTGGGACCATGCGCGTCAAGTGATGGCTGAAGTGGTGATTCAGGCCAATGTGCCACCTTATAAAGTTGCCGGTATCGGTCTAACAAACCAACGTGAAACAACGGTTATTTGGGATCGATTTACGGGTGAACCAATTGCACCAGCCGTTGTGTGGCAATCAAAGCAAAGTGATGCGATTGCTGAATCGTTAAAAGCAGCCGGATTAACTGATTTTGTTTATGAGAAGACAGGTTTGTGGATTGACGCCTATTTCTCAGCCACGAAGATTATGTGGTTGCTCGACAATGTGCCGGGTGCTCGCGACCGAGCTGAAGCGGGCGATTTGTTGTTTGGGACAATCGATTCTTGGCTATTGTATAAGCTGACGAATGGGGCTGTGCATGCAACGGACTATTCAAATGCCTCACGCACGATGCTGTTTAACATCCACACCCTATCATGGGATACGGAGTTGTTAGAGAAGTTTAATATTCCAGCAAGCATGTTGCCAGATGTGAAAGACTCTTCGGGATTGTTTGGGTATACGGCTGATTATGCCTTTTTCGGTATTCAAGTGCCAATTGCTGGTATTGCCGGTGACCAACAAGCAGCGCTCTTTGGTCATAAGGCGTTTACACCAGGGGATGTGAAGAATACCTTTGGGACGGGTTCATTTATTGTGATGAACACTGGCACGGACATTTCAACGTCGCAGCATGGTTTGTTGACAACCATTGGCTACAGCTTGAATGGAGAAGTTACCTATGCATTAGAAGGGTCTGTCTTTATTGCCGGGGCGGCGATTCAGTGGTTACGTGATGGCCTAGAATTGATTAATAGTGCCAAGGAAACGGCTGACTTAGCGACGTTAGCACGTGAGCAACATCCAGAACCAATTTTCTTAGTGCCGGCCTTCACGGGCCTTGGTGCGCCTTACTGGGACCAAAATACACGTGGGGCCATGTTTGGTTTGACCCGTGCCACGAGCAAGGGGGATGTTGTCCGCGCCACACTCGAGTCCTTAGCTTATCAAACGCGTGATGTGTTGGAAGCCATGGAGCAAGACACGAACTTGAAGGTTGCTAATTTGGTGATTGATGGTGGCGCTGCAGCTAATGATTATTTGCATCAATTCCAAGCAGATTTAATTAACGTGCCGGTGCGACGTCCAGAACAACTTGAAACAACGGCCCTTGGTGCTGCTTATTTGGCTGGACTTGGGGTTGGCTTCTGGGAGAATTTGGCACAATTGCCAGATGTTACTGCATCTGATATCAAGCAACCAATGGCTGATCGTCAAACGGAAATGAAATCAGCTTACCAAGGGTGGCATCGTGCGGTAAAAGCCGCACGTATGTTCCCTTTGCAGTAACGGATTAGTCTTTAAAAAGTGATTTTTTTGTAAATTGTTAATAACCAAAAATATGTTAACTAATATGTAGTTGGTATATTGCTAAGCGTCTCCATGTAAGCGATCCTGTGACAGGTTTGCTTGGGTAGGCGCTTTTTTATTGTAGCAATGAGTGCGACTGGGTGTGACAGATGTTACGTACTGTAGGGTGAACTAACCAATATAAATTGCATCTTGATAATGCTGGTTGGTGAAAATGTGAAGAGTTCCCGAACAGAACGTTTGTTCGTAAAAATGGCGCTTGAAATACGGTATGATAGATACGTACAAAAATTATTTAAGAGTTTCTTAATTATTTTATTTTTAGTAAGTAAATAAAGTCATTTTTCACGGGAGGAGTTGTTTGTATGGGACAAACACCAACAAAAGCAATTATCGCAGGGGTCGCGGGCGCCTTAGGTGTGGTTGCGACGACACAAGTACCAATGGTTCAAGCAGCCGTTGATCAACTAGCTAATATGACGCAGGACACCAAGCACGTTAAGCGGGTGTCGACAGCCAATGATGCTGAAAAATTAAAGTCGGCGCACCGAGGCGTTACGAAGAAGTCAGATATTGTTAGGGCACAGTCAACGTCAACTACGCCACAATTTGAAGCTGTGGCAGATGAAATTCCGGTTGAACCATCATTGGCACCAGTACTTGAAACCAACAGTCATGCAGAGATTGCAGCAACTAGCGAGGTAGATACGCCAACGTCATTGTCTGTGGCAGATGACGTTTTGCAGTCAACGGCGCCGGTGACTGCATCATATGTTTACACGGCACCAAGTGCCTCTGAAACTAGCACAATGGTATCAAGTGCACCAGCCACGCCGGCCGAGCAGGCTGTGGTTTCAGAAGCAACCACGGCAACTGCCAGTCCGGCTGATGCAACACGCTATACAGTTCAAGACGGTGATACATTAGGGAACATTGCAACAACAATCGGTGTACCGGTCGAGACAATTATCGCGCTTAATCCAGACGTTGATTTAACGATGTTGCAAGTCGGTCAAATTATTTTCGTCCCACGCGACACGGCGCCGGTGTCTGAAGTGACATCGCCGGTTACGATTGCTTCAGATGCCGCAACATCTGTATCAGAAGTGACAGCTGACGATTATCAGACGGCCTTAGCTGCGGAAGTTGCAGATGCCATGGGTGAGGATATTGTCGTGGAGACACCGTCAATGCCATCGTCAGCGCCAACGATTGTGGTTTCGAGCGCGACAGACACGTCGACGTCAACTTCAGTTGCAGCGTCATCGTCTGCAGCGGGATCATCTGCAGTCGCTAGTTCAGTTGCACCAACGACACCGGTTGACACGACGGTGGATAACACGGTGCCAAGCGCAACGCCAACTGCCGTGTTGCCAGTTAATCCAGGTGACGAAACAGACGTAGTTAGTGGTAGTTTAACGGCTACCCAGCGCCAAACGATTGTGACAGCCGCCTTGAAGTACGCCGGGCAGGGTATTACTTACGTTTGGGGTGGTAAAACACCTGCCGGTTTTGATTGCTCTGGCTTAGCTGCCTGGGTATACCAAGATGCTGGCTTATCATTGCCTTCTTACACAGTTTCGGAAGAATCTTACGTGGCAACAACTGATGTTCGAACCAAGGCTGACGTAATGGCGGTTGCACAACCGGGTGATTTATTATTCTGGGGTGGTCATGGGGCTTCATGGCACGTTGCGATTTACATTGGAGGCGGTCAATATGTGGCAGCGCCCGCACCAGGTAAGAACGTCCAAATTGAAACGGTTGATGAAGTCAACTTTATGCCGAACTTCATCGGCTCATACAACATCTAACTAAAAACGCACCACACTACGACGTCGTTACGTTACTA